>NZ_JBIAKA010000004.1:0-174612 GCF_042872225.1 Streptomyces sp. NPDC005374
CGCCCGGTTACATTCCGAACCCGGAAGCTAAGCCTTACAGCGCCGATGGTACTGCAGGGGGGACCCTGTGGGAGAGTAGGACACCGCCGAACAATCTTTGGAGGACCCCTGGTCCCAGCGTTCAGCTGGGACCAGGGGTCCTTTTGTTTTTAGAATGCTTGCAGTACCGAAGACAGGAGTCACCACCATGTCCACCAACTCTCCCGAGGACCGACCGGAGCGCGATCAGCAACGACGGGACAGTGGTGACCGTGGCGATCGAGGCTACCGGGGGGACCGCGGCGGCTTCCGCCGCGACGACAACCGTGGTGGCAACGACCGCGGCGGCAACGACCGTGGTGGCAATCGCGGTGGTGGCTACGCACGCCGTGACGATCGTCGCGATGACAACCGCGGTGGCGGCAACGACCGTCGGAGCGATGATCGTGGTGGGGATCGAGGCGGCTTCCGTCGTGACGATCGTGGTGGTGACAGCCGTGGTGGGGCTCGTCCTGCGTTCCGTCGTGATGACCGGCCGGCCGGGCCTCGCCGGGACGATCGTGACCGTGGGTTCCGGCGTGATGGTGACCGGCCTGCCTTCCGTCGTGACGACCGCGGGGACCGTGGCGAGCGTGTAGAGCGCCGTGACGATGATCGTGGTGGCTTCCGCCGGGACGACAACCGCGGCAGCAGCTATCCGCCGCGCCGTGACGACCGCGGCGACCGCGGTGGCGACCGTGGTGGCTTCCGTCGTGACAACGACCGTCGCGATGACCGCGGTGGCTTCCGCCGCGACGACAACCGCAGCGGTGGTGACCGCGGTGGCTTCCGCCGCGATGACAACCGCAGCGGTGGTGACCGGGGCGGCTTCCGCCGTGACGACAACCGCAGTGGCGGAGACCGCGGTGGGGATCGAGGCGGCTTCCGTCGTGACGATCGTGGTGGCGACAGCCGTGGTGGGGATCGTGGGGCTCGTCCTGCGTTTCGTCGTGATGACCGGCCGGCTGGGCCTCGCCGGGACGATCGTGACCGTGGGTTCCGGCGTGATGGTGACCGGCCTGCCTTCCGTCGTGACGACCGCGGGGACCGTGGCGAGCGTGTAGAGCGCCGTGACGATGATCGTGGTGGCTTCCGTCGGGACGACAACCGCGGCAGCAGCTATCCGCCGCGCCGTGACGACCGCGGCGACCGTGGTGGCTTCCGTCGTGACAACGACCGTCGCGATGACCGCCGTGACGACCGTCGCAGCGATGACCGCGGTGGCTTCCGCCGCGACGACAACCGCAGCGGTGGTGACCGGGGCGGCTTCCGCCGTGACGACAACCGCAGCGGCGGAGACCGCGGTGGGGATCGAGGCGGCTTCCGTCGTGACGACCGTGGCGGCGACAACCGTGGCGGTAGCGGTGGGCCCCGTAGGGACGACCGTGGTGGGCGGCCCGGTGGGTTCCGTGGGCGGGACGACCGGCGCGGTGGTGACGACCGGCGTGGTGGCGGGCGCTTCCGTGAGGAGCGTGACCGGGATCGCGAGCCGATCAAGCGGCTGCCGATTGCCGAGGACGTCACGGGCGACGAGATCGACAAGGACGTACGGCAGGAGCTGCAGAGCCTGCCGAAGGGGCTCGCGGAGGATGTCGCCAAGAACCTGGTGATGGTTGCCCGGCTCATCGACGAGGACCCCGAGGGCGCTTACGCGTACTCCAAGATCGCCCTGCGGCTGGCGTCGCGTGTCGCCGCGGTACGCGAGGCGGCCGGGTTCGCGGCGTATGCGAACCAGAAGTACAGCGAGGCGCTCGCCGAGTTCCGGGCCGCGCGGCGGATGACCGGGAACGTGGAACTGTGGCCGGTCATGGCCGACTGCGAGCGTGGGCTCGGGCGGCCGGAGAAGGCGCTGGAGATGGCCGGTGCGCCCGAGGTGCACAAGCTCGACAAGGCCGGGCAGGTCGAGATGCGGCTCGTCGCCGCAGGTGCCCGGCGTGACATGGATCAGCTGGACGCGGCCATCGTGACGCTGCAGAGCCCGGAGCTCGCCTCCAACTCCGTGCAGCCGTGGACCGCGCGGCTGCGGTACGCGTATGCCGACGCGCTGCTCGCGGCAGGCCGTGAGGGCGAGGCGCGGGAGTGGTTCGCCAAGGCCGTGGAGTCCGACAAGGACGGCAGCACGGATGCCTCCGACCGGCTCGCCGAGATGGACGGCGTGGAGTTCGTCGACGCCTTCGACGAGGACGAGGCCGATGGTGAGGGCGATGCTGAGGTCGCTGAGACGGTCGTAGAGGCCGAAGGCGAAGACGGCGACGAGAGCGGTCTCAAGGACTGAGCGCGGTAGTGAGTGAAGGGGCGGGATCCTGGGATCCCGCCCCTTTTTGCGTTCGCGTCAGACATCCAGCGCGCGGAGGACCAGTCCCGATGCCGGCTTCGGCCCGAACGACGTCGACTTGCGGGGCATCGTGACGCCTTGTCGGGCGAGGTCGCGGACGACCTCCTCGCGGACCGGGTGCATCAGGATGGCGGTGCCGCCGTCGCGTTCCGCCTTCTCGACGGTGGCGGCGGTGTCGTGGATGTAGGCGATGCGGGCGGGGTCGTCCTCGGGGATGTGCCAGATGTGGGCGAGGAGCGTGACGTGCAGGACCGTGGCGTCCAGGGTGCGCCAGGCGGTGGGGCGGTCCCCGGGGATCGTGCGGGACAGGAGGTCCGGGTCGGGGCGGTCCACGAGGTGGAAGGCGCCGTCGCCGGCGAGGAGGAAGGCGTTGCCCGCGCAGGCCGCGTCGGCGAGGGTCTCCAGGGCTTCCGCGAGGGGCACGTCGAGGTGTCGTACGCGGAAGTGGCCGTCGAGAAGGGTGAGGGACTCGGCTACCGGGACGCCGTGCAGGAGGCGGTGGATGGCACGGACGCGGAGGGGGTAGCGGGCCGTGTCGACGAGGAGGACCAGGCCGTGGTCCCAGGGGCTCGGCGAGGGGTGCTCCGCGCGTAGCCGGCGGTAGGTCGCCCAGCGGTGGTGGCCGTCGGCGATGAGGGCCTGGTGGTGGGCCAGGTCGGTCTGGACGCGGGCCAGGTCGGTGGGGTCGGTGACCGACCACAGGCGATGGCTGTAGCCGTCCTCCGTGGTGGTGGAGAGCAGCGGTGGCCGCTCGGCGGTGCGTTCCACGAAGTCGGCGGTCGATCCGTTGCCGCGGTAGGTGAGGAGCAGGGGCTCCAGGTTCGCCGAGGTGGCGCGCATGAGGGCCGCGCGGTCGGCGACCACGTGCGGCATGACGTCCTCGTGGGGCAGGACCACGCCCTCGGACGGGTCCGACAGGCGCAGGGTGCCGATGATCCCGCGCTGGAGCAGGCCGGCGCCGTCGTGCTGTTCGTAGACGTACAGGCCGGGCTCGGGGTCGGCGGCCAGGATTCCCTCGGACAGCCAGCCGCGCAGGGTGCGGGCTGCCTGTTCGTTGCGTTCGGCCGGGGTGGTGGCCTGCGGGAGGATCAACCGGACGATGTTGTACGGGTCGTTGGACTGGAGCTGGTGCAGGCCGTCGGGGCGGACCACGACGTCGTACGGAGGGGATGTCACGGCGGCCAGGCTGCCGACCCGGTCGGGGTCGTAGCGCAGGCCTCGGAACGGGGTGAGTTCCAGGCCTCGGCGCGCTGTTGCTTCCGGGTGACCTGCTGTGTTCATCCCGGCATCGTACGGGTGTCAGTGGCATGGGGGATGATCGGGGGAAAGCCGTCGAACTAGGAGCGATGCGGAATGAGCCAGGGCGTGAGGACGAGGCCCGAGGGCAGTGGGCAGGCTCTGAACGAGGCGTACGACACGGCGCTGCTCGACCTCGACGGGGTGGTGTACGCGGGCGGGAACGCGATCGCGCACGCGGTCGAGTCGCTCGCCGTCGCGCGTGACGGCGGCATGCACCTCGCCTATGTCACGAACAATGCGCTGCGTACGCCCGACGCCGTGGCCGAGCATCTCGGCGAGCTGGGGATACCGACGGAGGCGGACGACGTGATCACCTCCGCCCAGGCGGTGGCGCGGCTGATCAGTGAGCAGGTGCCGGGCGGTTCGCGGGTGCTGGTGATCGGGGGCGAGGGGCTGCGGGTCGCGCTGCGGGAGCGGGGTCTTGAGCCCGTCGAGTCGGCGGACGACGATCCGGCGGCGGTCGTGCAGGGCTTCGGCGGACCGGACCTGCCCTGGGGGCGCTTCGCCGAGGCCAGTTACGCCGTCGCGCGCGGGGTGCCCTGGTACGCGTCCAACACCGACCTGACCATTCCGAGCGGGCGTGGCATCGCGCCGGGCAACGGCGCGGCGGTGGAGGTCGTGCGGATCGCGACCGGCGCCGAGCCGCAGGTCGCAGGCAAGCCGTTGCCGCCCATGCACCGGGAGACGATTCTGCGGACCGGTGCGAAGAAGCCGCTGGTGGTCGGCGACCGGCTGGACACCGACATCGAGGGCGCGTTCAACGGGGAGGTCGATTCGCTGCTCGTGCTCACCGGCGTCACCGACGGCGCCCAGTTGCTGGCCGCGCCGCCGCAGCACCGGCCGACCTATGTGGACGCCGATCTGCGGGGGATGCTCACCGGGCAGCCCGAGGTCACCGAGGCGGGAGAGGGCTTCCGGTGCGGTGGCTGGACGGCTACGGCCGGGACGGAGCGGCTGGAACTCGACGGTGACGGCGAGGCGCTGGACGGGCTGCGAGCGCTGTGCGCGGCGGCCTGGACGGCGGGGGGAGAAGCGGCGTGCGAGCTGGACGGGGGCAAGGCGCTGGCCAAGCTGGGGTTGTGAGCCGTAGGGGTGGGCAGCCGTGGGGGCGGGCGTTCCAGTGAGTCCGGGTGTGTTCGGGCCTCGGGATCGTGGCTGATTGGCAGGGTAGGCTAACCTAACTGCGTGTTGGTCGACAGTCCTCCCGAACAGCGCGCGGAGACCGCCCCCGCGCCCCCAACCCGCCGGGCGATACGAGTTCTTGGGCTGCTCGTCTCCGTGGCCATCCTGCTGGCTGTCGCGGGCGCGAGCATCGCGATCGGTGCGAAGGGTCTGTCGGCCGGGCAGGTCTGGCACGGCCTCTTCCACGACACGGGGACCTACGGCGATGTCGTGGTGGCGGACCGGCTCTCGCGGACCGTCCTCGGGCTGCTGGCCGGCGCCGCCCTCGGCCTGTCCGGGGCGGTGCTTCAGGCGCTCACCCGCAATCCGCTGGCCGACCCCGGACTGCTCGGCATCAACGCGGGCGCGTCCGCCGCGGTCGTCACCGCGATCACCTTCTTCGGCGTCACCTCGCTCAACGGCTATGTGTGGTTCGCCTTTCTCGGCGCGGCCGCGGTCGGCGCGCTGGTCTGGTTCCTCGGCGGCAGCAGGGGGGCCACGCCGGTGCGGCTCGCGCTGGCCGGTACGGCGATCAGCGCGGCGCTCTACGGCTATCTCCAGGCCGTGATGATCACCGACGACCAGGCGCTCAACAAGATGCGCTTCTGGACGGTCGGTTCGCTGTCCTCGGCGAACAACTCGACCATCCTCCAGGTTCTGCCGTTCCTCGCGGCCGGCTCGCTCCTCGCGCTCGCACTGGCCCGGCCGCTCAACGCGATGGAGATGGGCGACGACACCGCGAAGGCCCTCGGCGCCCACCTCAACCGCACCCGGGCGCTGGCCATGCTCTCCGCGACCGTGCTGTGCGGGGCCGCCACCGCCGCCTGCGGACCGATCGTGTTCGTCGGCCTGATGGTGCCGCACATCGTGCGCTCCTTCACCGGCCCCGACCTGCGCTGGATCCTGCCGTACGCGACCGTCCTGTCGCCCGTGCTGCTGCTGGGCTCGGACGTCATCGGGCGGATCGTCGCCCGGCCCGCGGAGCTCCAGGTCGGTATCGTCACCGCGCTCATCGGCGGGCCGGTCTTCATCTTTCTCGTACGACGGCGGAGGACGGCGCAGCTGTGAAGACCAACCGTGCCCTCAGGACCCCCGGCGGACTCTCGGTCCGGGTGGACGTCCGGGCCGCTGTCGTCGTAGGCCTGATCCTGCTCGCCGCGCTCACCGCGAGCGTCGTACTGATCGGCACCGGCGACTTCCCGATCCCCGCCAAGGACGTCCTCAGGACACTGCTCGGGAACGGCAACGCCGGGCAGGAGTTCATCGTCAACGATCTGCGGCTGCCCAGGGTCCTCGTCGGGCTTCTCGTGGGCGCCTCGCTCGGGCTCGGGGGCGCGCTGTTCCAGGCCATCTCCCGTAATCCGCTGGGCAGTCCGGATGTGCTCGGGCTCTCCCAGGGGGCGACGGCCGGGGCGCTCACCATGATCGTGCTGTTCTCCGGGAGCGCTGCCCAGATCACCACGGGCGCGCTCGTGGGCGGACTGGTCACAGGGTTCGCGATCTATCTGCTCGCCTGGAAACAGGGTGTGCACGGATACCGGTTGGTCCTGGTCGGTATCGGGGTCTCCGCGATCGTCACCGCGGTCAACGGCTATCTGCTGACCAGGTCCACGCTCACCGAGGCGGCCCAGGCCGTCGTCTGGATGACCGGTTCACTCAGTGGCCGGGACTGGGCGCAGGTCTGGCCGCTGCTGTGGCTGTGCGCCGTCCTGGTACCGCTGGTCCTCGTCAATGCGCGGGGCCTCAGGATGATGGAGATGGGCGACGACGTCTCGAACGCCCTCGGAGTGCGTGTCGAGCGCGTACGGCTGCTGTTGCTGGTCGCGGCCGTACTGCTCACCGCCGCCGCCACCGCGGCCGCCGGTCCGGTCAGCTTCGTCGCGCTCACCGCACCCCAGCTGGCCCGCCGTCTGACCCGCTCGCCCGGCCCCAACCTGCTCCCGTCCCTGTGCATGGGCGCCACCCTCCTGGTCACCGCCGACTGGGTCTCGCAGAAGGTCTTCGGGGCCGACCAGCTGCCCGTGGGCGTGGTCACCGGAGTCCTCGGCGGCGTCTACCTGCTGTGGCTCCTGGTCACCGAGCGCAAGGCGGGCCGGATATGAGTGCCGCGAGCATCTTCGACAGCGGACTGAACAACACAAGGAGCACCGTGAACCGCCTGTCCGCCGACACCGTCACCCTCGCCTACGACCAGTGCGTCATCGCCGAGCAGCTGTCGGTGGAGATACCCGACAACTCCTTCACGGTGATCGTCGGTCCCAACGCGTGCGGCAAGTCCACGCTCCTGCGGGCCCTCTCGCGGATGCTCAAGCCCGCCCAGGGCAAGGTGCTGCTCGACGGGCAGGTCATCCAGTCGATGCCGGCGAAGAAGGTCGCCCGCACCCTGGGTCTGCTCCCGCAGTCCTCGATCGCGCCCGACGGGATCACCGTCGCCGACCTGGTGGGCCGCGGCCGCTATCCGCACCAGGGCATCCTGCGCCAGTGGTCCACCGAGGACGAGCGGGTCGTCCAGGAGTCCATGCGGCAGACCGGGGTCGAGGAACTCGCCGAGAGGTACGTCGACGAGCTGTCCGGCGGTCAGCGGCAGCGGGTGTGGATCGCGATGGCACTCGCCCAGCAGACCCCGCTGCTGCTGCTCGACGAGCCGACGACCTACCTCGACATCCAGCACCAGATCGACGTCCTCGACCTCTGTGCCGAGCTGCACGAGGGGCAGGGGCGGACGCTGGTCGCCGTCCTGCACGATCTGAACCACGCGGCCCGGTACGCCACGCATCTGATCGCGCTCAAGGACGGCAGGATCATCGCCGAGGGCGCCCCGAACGACATCGTCACGGCCGAGCTGGTCGAGGAGGTCTTCGGGCTGCGCTGCCAGGTCATCGACGACCCGGAGACGGGGACGCCGCTGGTGGTGCCGGCCTCGCGGAAGGCACGCGCGCGTGTGGCGGCGGGCAGCGGGAGGACGGGCAGCGGGACGGTGGGCGTTACAGAAGCTTCCTGAGCTGCAACAGGTCCCTGAGCCCCGCCTCCAGCTTCACCCGGCCCGAGCCCCAGGCCCTGGCGAAGTTCAGCTCGCCGTCCACCAGGGACACCAGGTCGTCCCCGGACATGGTCAGCCTGATCTGGGCCTTCTCCTTCGGAGGGCCTTGCAGGGTGTCGTGCACCACGATCCGGCCGCCCGTCATCCGGCCGACGAAGGTGACGTCGAGATCGGTGATGCGGCAGCTCACCGAGCGGTCCATGGACGCCGCCGCGGCGACGTCCCCCTCGGTGCTCCGCATGGTGTCGGAGAGCTTCTCGAGTGCGGCGCGGCACTCCTCGATCGTGGCCATCGCGATCGACGGTACCCCAGGGGTTCGAGGTAGCGTCTGGGCATGAGCGACGCAGTTCCAGAGCCTTCACAAGAGGTCGAGGTCGAACCCGAGTACGACCCGGCTGCTCCCGCCCCGCTGGGCGTCCTCCGCACCCCCACCGGCAACGCGGAGGTCGACGCCCGGCTGGAGCGGCTGGACGATGCCGACCACCTCGCCACGGACGGCCACCTCGAGGTGTACGAGGATGTACACCGGGGGCTGCGCGACGCGCTCACCGCGCTCGACGCGCGCCCGGAACCTTTGGCGCCCTCACCGTCGTATGACCAGAGGGCGCCCTCACCCTCGTATGGCACTAGGAGCTGAACCGAACGTGGCAGGAGTCGCACGCCGTCGTCTGGACGCGGAGTTGGTCCGGCGGAAGCTCGCGCGCTCGCGCGAGCACGCCGGGCAGCTGATCGCGGCCGGACGGGTCACTGTCGGAAAGACCGTCGCGACCAAGTCCGCCACCCAGGTGGAGACCGCGGCCGCGATCCTGGTCCAGAACGACGACAGCGATCCCGACTACGTGTCCCGGGGCGGGCACAAGCTTGCGGGTGCCCTTCAGGCGTTCGTACCCCGGGGGCTGGTCGTCGAGGGGCGGCGGGCGCTGGACGCCGGCGCGTCCACCGGCGGTTTCACCGATGTGCTGCTGCGGGCGGGCGTCGCGCACGTGGTCGCCGTCGACGTCGGCTACGGCCAACTCGCGTGGTCTCTCCAGAGCGATGAACGCGTCACCGTCAAGGACCGTACGAACGTACGCGAGTTGACGCTCGAAGCGATCGATGGGGAACCAGTGGATCTTGTCGTGGGGGATCTGTCCTTCATCCCGCTCGGACTGGTACTGCCCGCCCTGGTGCGGTGCGTGAAGCCGGACGCCGACCTGGTGATGATGGTCAAGCCGCAGTTCGAGGTGGGGAAGGAACGGCTGGGCAGTGGGGGAGTCGTCCGCAGCACGCAGCTGCGGGCCGAGGCAGTGCGGGGGGTCGCCGGGAAGGCGGCCGAACTCGGGCTCGGGGTGAGCGGCGTCACGGCCAGTCCGTTGCCCGGGCCCTCGGGCAATGTCGAATACTTTTTGTGGCTGCGTGCCGGGGCACCTGCTCTGGACCCGGCCGACGTTGACCGTGCAGTGGCGGAGGGGCCGCGTTGACACCGAACCGAGCTCGTACTGTTTTCCTGCTCGCCCACACCGGGCGGCCCGCGGCCATCCGCAGTGCCGAGCTGGTCGTGAAGGGGCTGATGCAGTCCGGGATCGGCGTGCGCGTGCTGGCGTACGAGGCCGCCGACCTGCCGCTGCCGCCCGAGGTGGAACTCGTCAAGGAGGCCACTCCCCAGTGCCTTGAAGGGTGCGAGCTGCTCATCGTGCTCGGGGGTGACGGGACGCTGCTGCGTGGCGCCGAGTTCGCCCGGGCCTCCGGGGTGCCGATGCTGGGCGTCAACCTCGGCAGTGTCGGGTTCCTCGCGGAGGCCGAGCGGGACGATCTCGACAAGGTCGTCGATCGGGTGGTGACCAAGTCGTACGAGGTCGAGGAGCGGATGACCGTCGATGTCGTCGTTCACCGGAACGGGGACATCGTCCACACCGACTGGGCGCTGAACGAGGCGGCCGTGCAGAAGGCAGGCGCGGAGAAGCTGCTCGAGGTCGTGCTGGAGATCGACGGCCGGCCGGTGACGGGGTTCGGGTGTGACGGGATCGTGCTGTCCACGCCCACCGGGTCCACGGCGTATGCGTTCTCGGCCGGTGGGCCTGTCGTGTGGCCCGAGGTGGAGGCGCTGCTGATGGTGCCGATCTCAGCGCATGCGCTGTTCGCGAAGCCGTTGGTGACCTCGCCGAACTCTGTGCTGGCCGTGGAGTTGTTGCCGCACATCCCGCCGGGGGTGTTGTGGTGTGACGGGCGGCGGACGTTCGAGTTGCCGCCGGGGGCGCGGGTTGAGGTTCGGCGGGGGGCTGTGCCGGTGCGGCTTGCTCGACTGCATCATGCTTCGTTCACGGATCGGCTGGTGGCGAAGTTCGCGTTGCCGGTTTCCGGGTGGCGGGGGGCGCCTCACTAGCCAACCGTGGGGGGTGGTTGCGGAGTGTGGGCGGCTGCGGGCCGGTGGGGCTTTTCGCGCAGTTCCCCGCGCCCCTTAAAAGCCTGACACTCGCCCGAGTGACAAGGGCACCTCGCACTCGCCCGTCCCGACCTCGTAAGGTCGTCACCGTGCTGGAAGAGATGCGGATACGGTCGCTCGGAGTCATCGATGACGCCGTCGTCGAGTTGTCGCCCGGGTTCACCGCTGTCACCGGTGAGACGGGTGCGGGCAAGACCATGGTGGTCACCAGCCTGGGGCTGCTGCTCGGTGGGCGGGCTGACGCGGCGCTCGTGCGGATCGGTGCCGAGAAGGCGGTGGTGGAGGGGCGGATCAGTGTGTCCGCCGGTGACTCCGTCGTCGTACGGGCCGAGGAGGCCGGGGCGGAGATCGACGACGGGGCGCTGCTGATCAGCCGTACCGTTTCCGCCGAAGGGCGGTCCCGGGCGCACCTGGGCGGGCGGTCCGTGCCGGTCGGGGTGCTCGCCGAGCTCGCCGACGAGCTGGTCGCCGTGCACGGGCAGACCGATCAGCAGGGGCTGCTCAAGCAGAACCGGCAGCGGCAGGCTCTCGACCGGTACGCGGGCGACGCGGTCACCGTGCCGCTGGCCAAGTACACCGAGGCCTACCGGCGGCTGCGGGCCGTCTCCGTCGAACTGGACGAGATCGTCACCCGCGCGCGTGAGCGGGCCCAGGAAGCCGGCATGCTGCGGTACGGGCTCGACGAGATCGCCGGTGTCGAGCCGCGTGCGGGTGAGGATGTCGAGCTGGCCGAGGAGGCCGAGCGGCTCGGGCACGCCGAGGCGCTGTCGTCGGCCGCCACGGCCGCTCACGCCGCCCTCGCCGGGAATCCCGAGGACCCGGAGGGCATCGACGCCGCGACGCTCGTGGCGGGCGCTCAGCGGGCTCTGGAGGCCGTACGGTCGCACGACCCCGCCCTGGCCGCGCTCGCTGACCGGATCGGGGAGATCGGCATCCTGCTCGCGGACGTGTCCGGCGAGTTGGCGGGATACGCCGACGACCTGGACGCCGATCCGCTGCGGCTGTCGGCCGTCGAGGAGCGGCGGGCCGCACTCACCGCGTTGACGCGGAAGTACGGCGAGGACGTCGGCGCGGTGCTCACCTGGGCCGAGCAGAGCGCCGCGCGGCTCACCGAACTCGACGGCGACGACGAGCGCATCGACGAACTGACCGCGGAACGGGACGCGCTCAGGGCCGAACTGGGCGGGCTGGCGCAGGCGTTGTCGGATGCGCGAACGGACGCCGCGGAGAGGTTTGCGGCGGCGGTGACGGCAGAGCTGGCGTCGCTGGCGATGCCCCACGCGCGTGTGTCCTTCGACATCCGGCAGACCGAGGACCCGGAGGGCGTGGAGGTCGGCGGGCGCGCGGTCGCGTACGGGACGTCCGGTGTCGACGAGGTCGAGCTGCTGCTCGCCCCGCACCCGGGGGCGCCGCCGCGGCCCATCGCCAAGGGCGCGTCCGGTGGTGAGCTGTCGCGGGTGATGCTGGCCGTCGAGGTCGTATTCGCGGGGACGGACCCCGTGCCGACGTATCTCTTCGACGAGGTCGACGCGGGTGTCGGCGGCAAGGCGGCGGTGGAGATCGGGCGGCGCCTTGCGCGGCTCGCGAAGACCGCGCAGGTTGTCGTCGTGACGCACTTGCCTCAGGTCGCTGCGTTCGCCGACCGGCAGTTGCTGGTCGAGAAGACCAACGACGGGTCCGTCACCCGGTCCGGTGTGAAGGTGCTGGAAGGCGAGGAACGGGTGCGGGAGCTCTCCCGGATGCTCGCCGGGCAGGAGGACTCCGAGACGGCCCGGGCGCATGCGGAGGAGTTGCTGGCCACGGCTCGGGCTGACGCGTGACGGGGTGTTCCTTGTAGGCGCGGCCACCTTTGACTCGCGTCGGCGTGTGGGAACGACGGGGGTGGGTGCGGTCGGGATTGTCGGCTGCGGGCCGGTGGGGGCTGGTCGCGCAGTTCCCCGCGCCCCTGGGGGGACGGGCTGGGCGTGGAGAGGTTCGTGACACTGGGATGGGTTCGGACGGCTTGTTCTCACTCTTGTGAGTGATGCCGACTCGCCGTGCATGCTCTTCACCCGCTCTTCGTATGCGCGGAACACCCGTACGTCCTGGCATCCTTGGGGGAGAACCCGTCACGCGTAGGAAGCGCGCGGTACACCCCCTCCGCTCGATACCTTCTGTACGTTTCCTCGTGACCGTCCGACCCGAACCAGGAGCCCCGGCCACGTGACCCCCGTGAGCAGCCACTCACCGCACGGCCAGTCGCCGCTGCGTACCGTGCAGGTACTGGGCGGCGGCAATGCCGGCAGCAGCGCGCATGTGCGCTCCCTGACCTCGGGGCTCGTCGCGCGGGGCGTGCGGGTCACGGTGTGCGCCCCCGCCGAGGCGGATCGCACCTACGACTTCTCCGGGGCCGGCGCCGAACACGTGCACGTGCCGCGCAGCAGCGATCCGACCTCCGTGGCCGTGCTGCGGTCGGCGTGCGCGGATGCGGACCTGGTGCACGCGCACGGGCTGCACGCCTCGTTCCGCGCGGTGCTGGCGCTCGCAGGGCGGCGGACTCCGCTCATCGTCACCTGGCACGACCGGGCGTACGCCGAGGGGGCGCGGGCTCATTTCGTACGCCTCCTCGAGCGCCGGGTCGTGAAGGCCGCCTCCGTGGTCCTCGGATCCACCTCGGCGCTCGTGGACCGGGCGCGCAGGACGGGTGCCCGGGACGCGCGGCTCGCCGCAGTGGCCCTGCCTGGACCGCGCGGGGCCGTCGAGCAGGAGGACCCCGATCGGCTGCGGCCGAAGATGCGGGCCGAACTGGGGGCCACCGGCAGGCCGTTGCTGATGGCGGTCGGCGCCCTGGAGCGGCACAAGGGCTACGAGACGCTGCTGGACGCGGCACGCGCGTGGCGCCTTCTCGACCCCCTGCCGCTGGTCGTCGTCGCGGGGGAGGGTCCGCTGCGGCCCGTTCTGCAGAGCCGCATCGAGGAAGAAGGGCTGCCGGTTCGCCTCATCGGCCGACGCGACGACATCGCCGAACTGCTCGCGGCCGCCGATCTCGCACTCCTGCCGAGCCGTTGGGAGGCCCGCTCGGTGCTCGCCCAGGAGGCCTTCCACGCGCGCGTGCCGCTCGTCGCGACCGCGGTCGGCGGCATCCCCGAACTCGTGGGCGACGCCGCCGAACTGGTCCCGTACGGCAACCCGGAGGCCCTCGCCGACGCCGTCGTACGGCTGCTCGGGGATCCCGAGCGGCAGGAACTGCTGAGGGAACGGGGTGTGCGGCAGGCGGCCACCTGGCCCACCGAGGACGAGACCGTCGCTCAAGTGCTGAGTGTCTACGACGAGTTGACCCAGCCCCGGCCGCTGCTCTAGGGCACGTGCCTGCGCGCCCGCAGGGCCAGGCTCAACGCCAGTACCGTCTGCGGGTCGTCGAGGTCCGTGCCGAGCAACTCGCCGATGCGGGCAAGGCGGTTGTAGAGGGTCTGCCGGTTGAGGTGGAGTTCGCGGGCCGTCTCCGCCTTGCGGCCCGCGTGTGCCAGATAGGTCTCCAGGGTGGGCAGCAGAGGCGGCTTGGAGCGGTTGTCGTGGGCGCGCAGCGGGCCGATCGCGCGGTCCACGAAGGCCGCGAGGTCCGGGTGGTCACGCAGCCGCCACAGCAGGAGGTCGATGTCGAGGCGGCGGGCGTCGTACCAGGGGCGGTCGGACAGGCCCTGTGCTGCCGTCGCCGTCTCGGCCGCGTGCCGCAGGCCTGCCGAGGCCGCCGCCCAGCTGCCCGCCACGCCGACCACGACCACGGGCGGCTGGGCGCCGGGCCGTTGCATCCCGGCCCGCTCCACGCCCGCCCGCAGCGCCGCCGCGACCCGGTCCGCCACCGCCGACCGCTCCGACTCCGAGCGCAGGCCGAGCAGCACGAGCACGCGGCCCTCGACCGGTCGTACGCCGAGCAGGACCGGCACACCGACCGCGGCCAGCTCTTCGGAGACCGCCCGGGCCAGGACCGCCCAGCCGCCGCCCGGGGAGAGCGCGTCGCCCAGCCGCATCACCACGGGCAGCAGTGGTCCGGTGCCCGGCTTGAATCCCAGCACGCGCGCCTGCGCGGGCGCGTCCTCGGCGGTGATCCGGCCCTCGGCGAGGTCGGTGAGGAAGTCACCGCGGCCGCGCGCCGCCAGCTCCTCCTCCTGGCGGGCCTGCATCAGGACGACGGCCAGGATGCCCGCGGCGCGTTCGGCCGCCATGCGGTGCACCGGCCCGAGCGGGGCCCGCACCGGAAGCAGGACCAGCCGCGCCCGTACCGAACCCGTGCCGGCGCCGCCGCCGGGCACGTCCACGAGAACCGAGCCGGACGGCGGGAGGTCCTTGTGCTGGCCCCGCAGCCCCTCCCACACCTGGAGCGGGTCGGCGCCCTCGGGGCCCGCCCCGGCGGCGTACAGGAGCCGGCCGTCCGGTGTCTCCAGGAAGACCGGGTTGCCGCCGAAGTCGGCCAGGATGCCGAGCACCTGCGGGATGCCCCCGCCGCCCAGCAGGGCCCCGGTACAGCGGCGGTGCACCTCCTCCGCGCGCTGGAGCAGCGCGTAGTGGCCGTTGACGATCTCGGTGTGGATCTCCTCGGTGACCGCCACGAACGGCACCTCGCGGTGCAGTTGGACGAGCGGCAGGCCGGTCGCGCGGGCCGTGTCGACGAGGGACGCGGGAAGCCGGGTGAAACGCGGGCCGAGCTCGACGACCAGGGCCGCGATACCGCGCTCGGCCAGGGTGCGGACGAACGCGCGTTGTTCGGCCGGACGCGTGCCGAGCCCGTAGCCGGTGGTCAGCAGCAGCTCGCCGCCCTTCAGCAGCGAAGCGATGTTGGGCACCTCGCCCGCGTGCACCCAGCGCACGGTCCGCTGCAGCCGGTCCGCGCCCGCGAGGATCTCCGGGAGCCCGCTGCGCAGACCGGGCAGCTCCAGCGCCCGCTGCACGGTGATCCCGGCTCCCTGCGTGTCGAATCCGCTGCTCGTGGCGCTGTCCATGAGCCGGACGCTACCCGAGGTGTGCCCGCCGGCGTGCCGGGGTAGCGGCCGGGACATGTACTTCAGCGTGGTTGCCGTGGGCCGTGAGGACGACAGTCCCATCGAGGAGCCGATACGGGTGGCGGTGGCCGCAGACCGGCTCGGCTACCGGGAGGTGTGGGCGGGGGAAGGGCCGACGTGGGACTCCTTCGTCCTCGCCGCCGCGATCGGGCGGGCTACCGAGCGGGTGACGCTGACCGCCGGTCCGGTGCCGGTGTCCGTGCGCGACCCGTACACCGTGGCCCGCGGTGCCGCGTCGGTCGCGGCCCTGGTCGGCAGGCCGGTCGGAGTGGCGCTGGGCACCTCGAGCAAGCGGGTGGTGGAGGGCGTGCACGACCGGCCCAGGACGCGCCCCGCGGCCGTACTGGAGGAGAGCGCGGCAGCCGTACGGCGGCTGATGCACGGCGTTCCGGGGCAGCCGGTCGTGCCGGGCAGCACGTTCCGCCGACGGCTCCCGGCGCCCGGTGGCGCGCTCACCGTCGCCGCCTTCGGGCCCCGCGCGATCGCCACGGCCGCCGCGCACGCCGACCGCATGCTGCTGGACGTGGTCTCGCCGGAGCAGGTGCGGGCGTTGCGGGCGCAGTTGGACGCGGCGGCAGAGAAGGTCGGCCGCACGCCGCCGACGCTCGCGGCGTGGCTGCCGGTGGCCGTCGATCCGGCGCCGGAGTCGCTCGCGCAGGTACTGGGCAGTATCGCCGGATACCTGACCGTGCCGGGCTACAGCGAGGTGTTCGTCGAGGCCGGTTTCGGCGAGGCGGTGATGCTCGCGGCGACCGGGGCCGACCCGGAGACCCTGCTGCGCGCCCTCCCGCCGAAGGCGGCCGCCACGCTCGGTCTGGTGGGCGACGTGGACGCCGTACGGGCCAGGATCGACACGTATGCCGAGGCGGGCCTGGACGAGATCGCCCTCGTTCCGGCGACGGCGGGGGATCCGGGCGGCGAGCGCTCCCTGACGGCCCTTATGCCGGCCTGATGTTGTGGTTGAAGCGGAACACGTTGTCCGGGTCGTAGCGGCGTTTCAGCGCGGAGAGCCGGCCGGCGTTCTCCGCTCCGACGCCGGCCGTGACCCGCTCGGTGCCCTCGTCGCCGATGAAGTTCAGGTAGACCGCACCGGTGCTCCACGGCCGGGCGTCCGCGCAGGCGTCCCGGACCCACTGGATGCACCGCTCGTCCTGCGCCGGGTCCTCCCACATCGCGAAGGGGTGCACGGCCCACGGCGCGTCCCGGTAGGGCACGGGGTAGTCGCGCGGACCCGCGGCGATCGCGCCGCCCAGCGGGAACAGCACATGCATGGTGCCGGTCGGCACGGGCAGGGACTGCGCCCGGGAGCAGTAGACGTCCAGGAAGTCGTCCGGCGCACCCGTCAGGTACTCCGCCGACCAGTAGTTCCGCATCCCCGGCGGATCGTCGAGCATGCACTGGACATCGGCGTACGGCATCGCCCCCATGACCTCCGCCTCGTGCGGCAGGGCGAGCAGCGGCTCGGCCAGCTTCAGCATCTCCTCCTCGGGCCCGGCGTACGTCAGCAGCGCACCGCACAGGAGCGTGCCGACCAGGTGCGGCGGTACGAACTCCTCGGGCGGGCCGGTGATGTACAGCACACCGCCGCTCGCCTCGTCCGGGCCGACGGAGATCAGCTCGCGGTAGGTGCGGACCACCTCGGGGCCGAACTCCGGGAGGTACAGCAGCAGTGCCATGGAGAACTCGGGCAGGGCGTGCAGCTCGAGGGTGAGGGCGGTGGCGACGCCGAAGTTGCCGCCGCCGCCGTGCAGACCCCAGAACAGCTCCGGGTTCTCGTCGGCGCTCGCGTGGACCCGCTCACCGTCCGCGGTGACGAGGTCGGCGCCGAGCAGGTTGTCGACGGCGAGCCCGCACCAGCGGTCCAGCCAGCCGGAGCCGCCGCCCAGGACGAAGCCGCCGACGCCGGTCGTGGACACCCGGCCGCCGGTGGTGACCAGGCCGTGCGGCTGGCAGGCCCGGTCCAGGTCGCTCATGGTGGCGCCGCCCGCGACCCGTACCGCCCCGGCCGCGGGGTCGACGGTGACCGTACGCAGGTGGCGGAGGTCGATGACGAGTCCGCCGTCGTTGAGTGCCATGCCGGCCACGCTGTGCCCGCCGCCGCGCACCGCGATCGGCAGGTCCAGGTCTCGTCCGAAGCGCACGGCCCGTACGACGTCGTCCTCGCTCATGCACTGCGCGATGACCGCGGGCCGTCGGTCGATCATCGAGTTGAAGACGGTCCGGGCCTCGTCGAAGCCCGGATCACCCGGGGCGAACACGTCGCCGACCAGATCCTCGCGCAGCGCGGTGATGGCCGCGCCCGCCTTTGACGGGGATGCCATGGGGGCGCCCCCTTCCTTGCGGGGGTGATGGCACCAGCCTAGGCGGGCTTTGGCCAACGGTCCTGTTCAACCGTCGGACGTCACCGATCGGTAAGGGTCAACCGCCGTACGCCCCCGAGGCCGTCAGCCGCAGTGCCGTGTCGATGAGGGGGACGTGGCTGAAGGCCTGCGGGAAGTTGCCGACCTGACGCTTCAGTCGCGGGTCCCACTCCTCGGCGAGCAGGCCGAGGTCGTTGCGCAGGGCCAGGAGCTTCTCGAAGAGCTTGCGGGCCTCGTCCACGCGGCCGATCATCGCGAGGTCGTCCGCCATCCAGAACGAGCAGGCCAGGAACGCGCCCTCGTCACCCGGCAGACCGTCGAGGTTCTCGTCGTCGCCCGAGGTGGTCGGGTAACGCAGGATGAAGCCGTCCTCGGTGGACAGCTCGCGCTGGATCGCCTCGATGGTGCCGATCACTCGCTTGTCGTCCGGCGGCAGGAAGCCCATCTGCGGGATCAGCAGCAGGGAGGCGTCCAGCTCCTTCGAGCCGTACGACTGCGTGAAGGTGTTGCGCTCCTTGTCGTAACCCTTCTCGCACACGTCCCGGTGGATGTCGTCGCGGAGGTCGCGCCACTTCTCCAGCGGGCCGTCCGCGTCGCCGGACTCGATGAGCTTGATGGTGCGGTCGACGGCGACCCAGGCCATCACCTTGGAGTGCACGAAGTGCCGGCGCGGGCCGCGCACCTCCCAGATGCCCTCGTCCGGCTCGTCCCAGTGCTGCTCCAGGTAGCGGATCAGCTTGAGCTGGAGCAGGGAGGCGTAGTCGTTGCGGGCCAGGCCGGTCATGTGGCCGAGGTGCAGCGCCTCGGTGACCTCGCCGTACACGTCGAGCTGGAGCTGGTGCGCGGCGCCGTTGCCGACCCGGACCGGGGCGGAGTTCTCGTAACCCGGCAGCCAGTCCAGCTCGGCCTCGCCCAACTCCCGTTCGCCCGCGATGCCGTACATGATCTGCAGGTTCTCGGGGTCGCCGGCGACCGCTCTGAGCAGCCACTCGCGCCAGGCGCGGGCCTCCTCCCGGTAGCCGGTGCGCAGCAGCGAGGACAGGGTGATGGCCGCGTCGCGCAGCCAGGTGTAGCGGTAGTCCCAGTTGCGGACGCCGCCGATGTCCTCGGGCAGGGAGGTGGTGGGGGCCGCCACGATGCCGCCGGTGGGGGCGTACGTCAGCGCCTTGAGGGTGATCAGCGAGCGGATCACCGCCTCACGGTAGGGGCCGTGGTACGTACAGTGCTCGACCCACTCGCGCCAGAAGTCCTCCGTCGCCTCCAGCGACTGCTCGGGCTCCGGCAGCGGGGGCGGCTGCTTGTGCGAGGGCTCCCACGAGATGGTGAACGCGATCCGGTCGCCCGGGGCGACGGTGAAGTCCGAGTACGTCGTCAGGGACTTGCCGTAGGTCTCGCAGTCGGTGTCGAACCACACCGAGTCCGGGCCCGCCACGGCGACCGTGCGGCCTTCGTGCTTGTGGACCCACGGGACGACACGGCCGTAGGAGAAGCGCATGCGCAGGGCCGAGCGCATCGGGACGCGGCCCGAGACGCCTTCCACGATCCGGATCAGCTGCGGGGCGCCGTCACGCGGGGGCATGAAATCGGTCACCCGGACCGTGCCGCGTGGGGTGTCCCACTCCGACTCCAGGATCAGGGAGTCGCCGCGGTAGGTGCGCCGGGCCGCGGTGGGGGGCTCGGCGTCGGCCGCGTGCGCGGGACCGAGCCGCCAGAAGCCGTGTTCCTCGGTGCCCAGCAGGCCGGCGAAGATGGCATGCGAGTCGAAGCGGGGCAGGCACAGCCAGTCCACCGTGCCGTCCCGGCAGACCAGGGCAGCGGTCTGCATGTCTCCGATGAGTGCGTAGTCTTCGATGCGCCCGGCCACGTGCAACTCCAGTCGAACGGCCACGTCACCCCCTCAGGGAAAAAGGGGGCTGTCGCTTGGTGCGGTCAAGGGGGTCGTTGTAATGCGTCGTTGAGCGGTGAAGCAAAACAGTCCTGCCGCCGTGAGGCAAAACGACAACTGTTGCTCAACGAACTGACGAGCTCTCGTTGTTCCGGCGCCTACGGGTGGGGGTGGTCCCGTGTTTCCGGCCGGGCTCGGCAGCGAGTGTCCGAGCAGGATACGACGCACGTAGATGATCTGTGTGCCGCTCCGGGCAACGCGGGTGGGCCGAACGGGTGAGCAACGGGTGAGAAACGGGTGTGTTCGTGCGGGTCCGTGTCGGCACGTGTGCGGAGCGTGGCCGGAAGCCATCTCCTCGCGGCGCTGATACCCTGGTAGCCCGTGGACCGGTGGGCGCCTGACCCCCGAACCGCACCTCCAGATCGCGACCACGGGAGCCTCCTCTTGGCCATGACCGCTGCTTTTCGAAACAGCACAGCCACGACGACCAAGCACATCTTCGTCACTGGGGGTGTCGCCTCCTCGCTCGGCAAGGGGCTGACGGCCTCCAGCCTCGGCATGCTGCTCAAGGCGCGGGGCCTGCGCGTCGTGATGCAGAAGCTCGACCCGTACCTCAACGTCGACCCGGGCACGATGAACCCCTTCCAGCACGGTGAGGTGTTCGTCACCAACGACGGCGCCGAGACCGACCTGGACATCGGCCACTACGAGCGCTTCCTCGACCGTGACCTCGACGGCTCCGCCAACGTCACCACCGGCCAGGTGTACAACACGGTGATCGCCAAGGAGCGGCGCGGTGAGTACCTGGGCGACACCGTGCAGGTCATCCCGCACATCACCAACGAGATCAAGCACCGCATCCGCCGGATGGCGACCGACGAGGTCGACGTCGTCATCACGGAGGTCGGCGGCACGGTCGGCGACATCGAGTCCCTGCCGTTCCTCGAGACGGTCCGCCAGGTCCGGCACGAGGTCGGCCGGGACAACGTCTTCGTCGTCCACATCTCCCTCCTCCCGTACATCGGACCCTCGGGTGAGCTGAAGACGAAGCCGACCCAGCACTCGGTTGCGGCACTGCGCAACATCGGTATCCAGCCGGACGCGATCGTGCTGCGCTGCGACCGCGAGGTGCCGACCGCGATCAAGCGCAAGATCTCGCTGATGTGCGACGTCGACGAGTCCGCCGTGGTCGCCTGCCCCGACGCCAAGTCGATCTACGACATCCCGAAGACCGTGCACGGCGAGGGCCTGGACGCCTACGTCGTCCGCAAGCTGGACCTGCCGTTCCGGGACGTGGACTGGACGACCTGGGACGACCTGCTCGACCGCGTCCACAACCCCGACCACGAGATCACACTCGCGCTGGTCGGCAAGTACATCGACCTGCCCGACGCCTACCTCTCGGTCACCGAGGCGCTGCGCGCGGGCGGTTTCGCCAACAAGGCGCGCGTCAAGATCAAGTGGGTCACCTCCGACGACTGCAAGACCCCGGCCGGCGCCGCGGCGCAGCTCGGTGACGTGGACGGCATCTGCATCCCGGGCGGCTTCGGCGACCGCGGTGTGCTCGGCAAGGTCGGCGCGATCAAGTACGCCCGCGAGAACAGGATCCCGCTGCTCGGCCTCTGCCTGGGCCTGCAGTGCATCGTGATCGAGGCCGCGCGGAACCTCGCCGACATCCCGGACGCCAACTCCACCGAGTTCGACGCGGCCACCGGCCACCCGGTCATCTCCACCATGGCCGAGCAGCTCGACATCGTCGCCGGCGAGGGCGACATGGGCGGCACCATGCGGCTCGGCATGTACCCGGCCAAGCTCGCCGAGGGCTCCATCGTCCGCGAGGTGTACGACGGCAAGGAGTACGTCGAGGAGCGGCACCGGCACCGCTACGAGGTGAACAACACCTACCGGGCCGAGCTCGAAAAGAAGGCGGGCATCCTGTTTTCCGGCACATCCCCGGACGGCAAGCTCGTCGAGTACGTCGAATACCCGCGTGACGTCCACCCCTATCTGGTCGCCACGCAGGCCCACCCGGAGCTGCGCTCGCGTCCGACGCGTCCGCATCCGCTGTTCGCGGGCCTGGTGAAGGCCTCGGTCGAGCGGAAGACTTCGAAGTAGCACGACAGTTGTACGGTGGCCGGGGCGCGCGCATTCAACGGCGAGTGCCCCGGCTTCTTTTGTGCACGTGGGGAAGGACAGGGCATGACGATCAAGGACACCCCGGAGGAGTGGGAGATCCGGGCCACGGAGACCCCCTTCGTGGGCAACAAGACCTCCGTCCGCACGGACGAGGTCGTCATGCCCGACGGGTCGGTGGTCGGCCGTGACTACCAGGTCCACCCGGGTTCCGTGGGCGTCCTCGCCCTCGACGACGAGGACCGGGTCCTGCTCATCCGGCAGTACCGGCACCCCGTACGGCAGAAGCTGTGGGAGATCCCCGCCGGACTGCTCGACGTGCCCGGTGAGAATCCGCTGCACGCGGCCCAGCGGGAGCTGTACGAGGAGGCACACGTCAAGGCGGAGGACTGGCGGGTGCTGACCGACGTCTACACGACGCCGGGGGGTTGCGACGAGGCGATCCGGATCTTCCTCGCCAGGGGGCTGTCCGAGGCCGAGGAGGAGCGGTTCGAGGTCGAGGACGAGGAGGCGGACATGGAGCACGCGCGTGTGCCGGTTTCCGAGCTGGTGCGGGGGGTGCTGGCGGGGGAGTTGCACAACAACTGCCTGGTCGTGGGCGTGCTCTCGCTGGTGGCCGCGCGCTCCTCCGGAGGGTTGGACGGGTTGAGGTCGGCTGAGGCGGAGTGGCCGGCGCGGCCGTTCGAGAGCTGAGCCGATGCGGGTGGCGCCGTAGTGGTGTCTGACCGTCGCGGGATGCGGGTCCGATGCGGCTGGTCGCGCCCACGCGGCGGAGCCGCATATCGGTACAGCCCCGCGCCCCTGTCGGTACTCCGGTGCCGTAGTGCCGTAGTGCCGTAGTTCCTATGATCCGTTGATCCGATCGGGGGACTCCATCGTCGTGCTCCACCAGGAACGTTGCAGAGCGTGAACTAGGCTCTTTATGCCCGAACCGGGGTCACCGGCGGGCTTTGCGCGTGCGGTGGACGGGAGTGTGGCCCGTGACGGATCAGGCGGTGGACGCAGGCGGCTTGAGGCTGTCGGGCGAGGGTCGGTTCCTGGGACGGACGCGGGAGTTGAAGGAACTGCTCGCCGACATCGAGCGGGCCGGTCTGGACACCATCGCGGGCCGGAAGGCGCCACGCGCGCGTGTGCTGCTCATCGCGGGCCGCCCCGGCTCCGGCCGGACCGAGCTCGCCGAGGAACTCGTACGGCAGGTTGCGGAGCGTTACGACGGGGTGCTGCGCGCCCGGCTGAGCGACTCCGACGGCACCCCCGTCCCGGTCGGGAACACCGCCCGTGAACTGCTCGCCGCGCTCGACGTGTCGGCGCCCGCCGGAGCCGCCGAGGAGGATCTCACGGCGGTGCTGCGCGAGGCCCTCGCCGACCGGCGGACACTGCTCCTGCTCGACGACGCGGTGGCCGCCGAGCAGGTGGACGCCCTGCTTCCGGATACGCCGGAGTGCCTGGTCGTGGCCGTTTCCGGGGGCCCGCTGACCGGGATCGCGGACGTCCGTCCGTGCACCCTCGGCGGGCTCGACACCAAGGCCGCGCTGGATCTGCTGTCCCGGCACACCGGGTCGGTCCGCATCACCGTCGATCCGCGTACCGCCGAGGGCCTCGTCGAGGAGTGCCAGGGTCACCCCGCCGCGCTGATGCTGGCCGGGGGCTGGCTCGCAGCCCGCCCCAAGGCCGCCGTCGCCGATCTGGCCAAGCACCTGCATGCGGAGAGTGACGAAGGGAGCCCGCTCAGCCGGGTCTTCAAGCTGGTCCACACGTCCCTGTCCACCCCCGCCGCCCGGATGCTGCGACTGCTCTCCCTCGCCCCGGCCGGCCTCGTCGACCCGCACACCGCCTCCGCGCTCGCCGGCTGCTCGCTGGACGGCGCCCGCTCCACCCTCGACGACTTCGTCGCCCTCGGCCTGCTGCACGCCGTGGACTCGCCCTTGCCGCAGTACATGGTCCCCGGCTGTCTGCACCCGCTGCTCAAGGCCCTCGCCGACGCCCGGGAGCGCCCGGCCGAGCTCCAACTGGCCCGCGCCCGCATGCTGGAGCGGACCGTACGGCTGCTCCAGTCCTCCCGCGCGATCACCGAGACCGACAACCCCGACGCCCGCGAGAAGCTCCAGGACATGCCGCGCTCCCTGCGCTTCCCGAGCCCCAGGGCCGCCGAGGACTGGCTGCGGGTCCGGAAGCCCGCCCTGCTCGCCGCGGCCCGCCTGGCGGTCGCCGACGGTGAGCTGGACACCCTCGCCCGGCGCCTGATGTCGCAGCTCGTGCGCACGATGGTCGCTCACTTCGGGATGAAGGCCGCCGCCCCCGACCTCTACGGCATCCACGGCCTGGTCCTGGACGTGGCCGAGCGGCGTGCCCTGCCCCGTGAGAAGGCCGCCGCCCTGCTGAACCTCGCCGACCTGGACGCCCGGACGGGCCGGACCCGGGAGGCGCTGGCCCGCTACCGGGAGGCACTGGACGCCGGACGGGAGGCGAACGACCCGTATGCGACCGGCCGCGCGATGGAATCCGTAGGCGGCGCGCATCTGGAGCTCGGGGACTACGACCGGGCCGCCGACTGGTTCGGCCGGGCCCTCGCTCAGCGGCTGGCGCGGGACGAGCGCGCGGAGGCCGCCCGGCTGTACGGCCGTATCGCCGCCGCGCACACCTGTGCGGGCCGTTACGGCGAGGCGGTCAGGAACTGGCGGGCCGCGCTCGCCGGGCACCGCAAGAACGGCGATGTCGCAGCCCACGCGCGGGCGTTGAGCGAACTGGCCCGCGTCCAGGAGTACGCCGGACACCCCGAGGAGTCGCTGCGCACCTGCCAGGAGGCCGTCGAGTGGGCCGGGCGCGCCGAGGACGTCCGGCTGCAGGCCGCGCTCGAGTTGCGGCTCGCGGACACGCTGGACCACCTCGGCGATCCCGCGGCCGCCCGGCTGCACCGCGGCGCCGCCGAGCGGCTGCTGGGTGAGGAGCTTTCCCAGGGCGAACCCGGGGCCCAGCAGGCCGTCGAGCCGAAACAAGACGCTGATGCCTGCGAAATCCGTAGTACATCCGCTGAAGATTGATGCAATGAAAGGCTAGACAGCGGGAACACCTTCATTAGACTGGCTCTGCCGCACCTTCTCCTGCGGTGTCTCCTGGTGTGCTCGTGCATGCCTGGGTATGTGTTGTATTGCCCCACATCCACTGAGCCAAGGACCGTGATCCACGTGAAGGTCGGCATCCCCCGCGAGGTCAAGAACAACGAGTTCCGGGTGGCCATCACCCCCGCCGGTGTGCACGAACTGGTGCGCCACGGCCACCAGGTCGTCATCGAGCGGGGCGCCGGCCTCGGCTCCTCCATCCCGGACGAGGAGTACGTCGCCGAGGGCGCCCTGATCCTGGAGACCGCCGACGAGGTGTGGGCCACGGCCGACCTGCTGCTCAAGGTCAAGGAGCCCGTCGCCGAGGAGTACCACCGCCTGCGCAAGGACCAGACGCTCTTCACCTACCTGCACCTGGCCGCCTCCAAGGAGTGCACCGACGCGCTCATCGAGTCCGGTACCACCGCGATCGCCTACGAGACCGTCGAACTGCCCTCCCGTGCGCTCCCGTTGCTCGCCCCGATGTCCGAGGTCGCGGGCCGGCTCGCCCCGCAGGTCGGCGCCTACCACCTGATGCGCTCGGTCGGTGGCCGCGGTGTCCTCCCGGGCGGTGTCCCCGGCACCCAGCCCGCGCGGGCCGTCGTCATCGGCGGCGGCGTCTCCGGCTGGAACGCCACGCAGATCGCCGTGGGCATGGGCTTCCATGTCACGCTGCTGGACCGCGACATCAACAAGCTCCGCGAGGCGGACAAGGTCTTCGGCACCAAGGTCCGGGCGATCATGTCCAACGCCTTCGAGCTGGAGAAGGCCGTCCTGGACGCCGACCTCGTCATCGGTGCCGTCCTCATCCCGGGCGCCAAGGCGCCGAAGCTGGTCACCAACGAGCTCGTGGCGCGGATGAAGCCCGGAAGTGTCCTTGTCGACATCGCCATCGACCAGGGCGGCTGCTTCGAGGACTCCCGTCCGACCACCCACGCCGAGCCGACCTTCCGGGTCCACGACTCGGTCTTCTACTGCGTCGCCAACATGCCCGGCGCGGTGCCCAACACGTCCACCTACGCGCTCACCAACGCGACGCTGCCGTACATCGTCGAACTCGCCGACCGCGGCTGGGTGGAGGCGCTGCGCCGGGATCCCGCGCTGGCCAAGGGTCTCAACACCCATGACGGCAAGGTCGTTTACCGGGAGGTCGCGGAGGCGCACGGCCTGGAGCACGTGGAGCTGGAGACGCTGCTCGGCTGAGCCTGTGACCTCGCCGGATGGCTAAGTCACCTTTTCGTAAAGGCGATACGTCAACAAGGCGCGTCAACGACGTACGCACGGCCGGACCTTGCCCGAGAAGGTCCGGCCGGATGTGTGTATGGTCACTTTGCGACTCTCGGTCAACTCGCGTCGAACGTAACCCTTGAACCGATTCGTACACCGGCGAAACCTGCCGTGCGACTGCCGTACGCCCTTGACAGCGGGATGTTTCATTGCCGACACATCCTGCCGGGTCCGGCGGATTGTGTTGCTGTGAACACCCGACACGCCATAGAGTCGCCAACCGTCGGCATGGTGCCACGCTGACCTTGTCTAGAAGTTTCCTGGTCACCAAGGAGGTAAGACGACTTGTGAATGAGTCGACATTTCTTCCCGGGGGTGGTCAACCAGGAATGCCCGCCGAGGCCCAGGGCCCCGCGGGCTTCGAGGCTGTCGGCTCCGTCGCGGTGCGCACCTTCGCAGCCCATCAGAGTCCGCGCACCGTGCGGACAGCACACCAGAGCATGGATGGCCATCACGTGAACGCCATGGCCGGCGACGGAAGTGGCGCGCCCCACAACCACTTCGCCGACTACGACGAACTGCCCGAGGGGCACTTCTACGACCCCGACGCCGAGTACGAGCCCGATCCGGAGTACGCGGCGACGCTCGCGCCGGACGCGGCCCGTCAGCGGCGTGAGCGCGTGGGTCCGACCGGACGCCCGCTGCCGTACTTCCCGATCCCGGGCCCGCTGACCAGTCACGGACCCGCGACGATCATCGCGATGTGCAACCAGAAGGGCGGCGTGGGCAAGACGACGTCGACCATCAACCTGGGTGCGGCACTCGCGGAGTACGGCCGACGCGTGCTGCTGGTGGACTTCGACCCGCAGGGCGCGCTGTCGGTGGGGCTGGGTGTCAACCCGATGGAGCTCGACCTCACCGTCTACAACCTGCTCATGGAGCGGGGCATGGCGGCCGACGAGGTCCTGCTGAAGACCGCGGTCCCCAACATGGACCTGCTGCCGAGCAATATCGACTTGTCGGCGGCGGAGGTCCAGCTGGTCTCCGAGGTCGCCCGTGAGTCGACATTGCAGCGTGCCCTGAAGCCGCTCATGGCCGACTACGACTACATCGTGATCGACTGTCAGCCTTCACTCGGTCTGCTCACGGTCAATGCTCTGACGGCCGCGCACAAGGTGATAGTGCCTCTGGAGTGCGAGTTCTTCGCCCTGCGAGGGGTCGCACTGCTGACGGAGACCATCGAGAAGGTCCAGGAACGGCTCAACCCGGATCTGGAGCTCGACGGCATCCTCGCCACCATGTACGACTCGCGCACCGTGCACAGCCGTGAGGTGCTCGCGCGTGTCGTCGAGGCGTTCGACGACCACGTCTACCACACGGTCATCGGGCGCACGGTCCGCTTCCCGGAGACCACGGTCGCCGGTGAGCCGATCACCACGTACGCCTCCAACTCCGTCGGCGCCGCCGCCTACCGTCAGCTCGCCAGGGAGGTGCTCGCCCGGTGTCACGCCGAGTGAGTCTGCCGGGGGCCGACGAACTGTTCCGTACGACAGGGGGGATGGCGCTCCAGGCGTCCTCTCCCCGGCGGGGGGCCAACGGCGAGGCCCGGGTACCGGCTCCCGCGGGGGAGTCCGACGCGGCGGCGGCCGAGGACGCGCCGCAGTCCGTCCCCGCCCGGGACGGGGACGGCGACGGGGCCGAGCACGTGGCGGTCGACGCCGAGTCGGCGGAGGCGGGCGAGTCCCGTATCCGGGCGGCTGCCGCGGAGCGCACCGCCCGACGTCAGGAGGCGCAGGAAGGTTCAGCCCAGGCCTCCGGCGGTGCCCAGCAGCGCGGCAAGCGCGGCCGGTCTCCCTCCCGGCGGCCCAGCGGGCGCGAGCGGCACGACGAGAAGATCACCGTGTACGTGTCGGCCGAGGAGCTCATGGATCTGGAGCACGCCCGTCTGGTGCTCCGGGGTGAGCACGGGCTCGCGGTGGACCGTGGGCGGATCGTGCGCGAGGCGGTCGCCGTGGTGCTGGCGGATCTGGAATCACGCGGGGACGCGAGCATTCTCGTCCGTCGGCTGCGCGGGCGGTAGCGGTAGCCTGCGAGGGCTATGACCTCGAACGACGTTCCCGTGCCCGGCGCCGGCGGCTCTGCCGGTCGTCGGCGTGTGCTGGGGCGGGGGCCGGAAGCGGCACCCGCCGTCGTCGTACCGGTCGAGGTGGACGACGAGCCGGTCGCGGAGACCGGGGCTCCCGCTGAGGCGGACGGGCATGGCGGCGGCGCCGGTCAGGAGCAGGCGCAGGCCGTCGCATCCCCGGAAGAAGCCTCCGACGGTGTCTTCAAGGTTCGGCTCGCCAACTTCGAGGGGCCCTTCGACCTCCTCCTCCAGCTGATCTCGAAGCACAAGCTGGACGTCACCGAAGTGGCGCTCTCCAAGGTCACCGACGAGTTCATGGCGTACATCCGTGCGATGGGTCCGGACTGGGACCTGGACGAGACGACCGAGTTCCTCGTCGTCGCCGCCACTCTCCTCGACCTCAAGGCCGCCCGGCTGCTGCCCGCCGCCGAGGTCGAGGACGAGGCCGACCTGGCGCTCCTCGAAGCGCGGGACCTGCTCTTCGCGCGGCTGCTGCAGTACCGCGCGTACAAGCAGATCGCCGATATCTTCAACCGGCGTCTCGACGAGGAGGGCCGGCGCTATCCCCGTACCGTCGGCCTTGAGCCGCACCACGCCGAGCTGTTGCCCGAGGTGGTCATCAGCATCGGCGCCGAGGGGTTCGCGAAGCTCGCCGTGAAGGCGATGCAGCCCAAGCCCAAGCCGCAGGTGTACGTCGACCACATCCACGCGCCCCTGGTCAGTGTCCAGGAGCAGGCGGGGATCGTGGTCGCGCGGCTCAGGGAGCTCGGCGAGGCCAGCTTCCGCCTGCTGGTGGAGGACGCCGACGGCACCCTGACCGTCGTGGCGAGGTTTCTCGCGCTGCTCGAGCTGTACCGGGAGAAGGCCGTGGCGCTGGACCAGGAGACCGCTCTCGGGGAGCTGATCGTGCGGTGGACCGGCGGCGAGGGGGAGGCCGAGCCGACGGTGACCGACGAGTTCGACCGACCGCCCGAGCCGCCCAAGGAGGACAAGGCGTGAGCGAGGAGACCACCGAGGTCGTGGCGGGGTCGCCCGGTGTCGCCGACCTCGACCTGAAGCCGGCGCTGGAGGCCGTCCTCATGGTCGTGGACGAGCCCGCGACCGAGGAGCAGCTGTCGAAGATCCTGGAGCGGCCCCGGCGGCAGATCGGCAAGGCGCTCAGGGAACTCGCCGACGACTACACCGTGCAGGGGCGCGGCTTCGAGCTGCGGTACGTCGCGGGCGGCTGGCGTTTCTACACCCGGGCCGAGTACGCCGCGGCCGTGGAACGCTTCGTCCTGGACGGGCAGCAGGCCCGGCTCACCCAGGCAGCTCTGGAGACGCTGGCGGTGGTCGCGTACCGCCAGCCGGTCAGCCGCAGCAGGGTCTCCGCGGTGCGCGGAGTGAACTGTGACGGTGTGATGCGCACCCTTCTGCAGCGGGGTCTGGTGGCGGAGGCGGGCACGGAACCCGAAACAGGTGCGATCCTGTACGTGACGACGAACTACTTCCTGGAGCGGATGGGCCTGCGCGGCCTGGACGAGCTCCCGGAGCTGGCGCCCTTCCTCCCGGAGGCGGAGGCGATCGAGGCCGAGACGCTGGAAGGGGTCCCGTCGTTCGATCCGGACGCACCGGATGCAGATGCAGACGACTCGACGACGACGGAACTTTGATGCGAAGCAGTGGCAGCGGCAGTGGCAGGAACAACGGGCGCGGCAACCCCCGGGGAAGCAGTGGGGGCGGCAAGCCCCGCGGGACGGGCGCCGGCGGCTCCCAGCCGAAGGGCGGGGCGGGGCGCGACGACAGGCCGAAGCGCGCGGGCAATCCCCGTCCCGAGGAGCGCCGCTACGACGTGGGCCCCGGCGCCACCCACGACGGGCCGAAGTCCGGGCGCGGTGCCTCCGCGCGCGGCGGGGCCAAGGGCGGCCCCAAGCAGAGCCAGGGCACCGGGCGTGGCCGTTCGGTCCCGGCGACCTCCCGCGAGTACGAGGCGCGGGCCGAGGAGCGCAACCGCGAGCGGTACGCGGGCAAGAAGGACGTGAAGCCGCCGAAGACCTTCCCGGGTGCCGAGCAGGAGGGCGAGCGGCTGCAGAAGATCCTCGCGCGCGCGGGCTACGGCTCGCGGCGGGCCTGTGAGGAGCTCATCGAGCAGGCGCGGGTCGAGGTCAACGGCGAGATCGTCCTGGAGCAGGGCAAGCGGGTCGACCCGGAGAAGGACGAGGTCAAGGTCGACGGCCTGACGGTCGCGACGCAGTCGTACCAGTTCTTCTCGCTGAACAAGCCCGCCGGTGTCGTCTCCACGATGGAGGACAACGAGGGCCGGCAGTGCCTCGGCGACTACGTGACCAACCGTGAGACGCGGCTGTTCCACGTGGGCCGGCTCGACACCGAGACCGAGGGCGTCATCCTGCTCACCAACCACGGCGAGCTGGCCCACCGGCTGACCCACCCCAAGTACGGCGTGAAGAAGGTCTACCTCGCGCACATCGTGGGCCCGATCCCGCGCGACCTGGGCAAGCAGCTCAAGGACGGCATCCAGTTGGAGGACGGGTACGCGAAGGCGGACCACTTCCGTGTCGTCGAGCAGACCGGCAAGAACTACCTCGTCGAGGTCACGCTGCACGAGGGGCGCAAGCACATCGTGCGCCGCATGCTCGCCGAGGCCGGCTTCCCGGTCGACAAGCTGGTGCGGGTCGCGTTCGGCCCCATCACCCTGGGCGACCAGAAGTCGGGCTGGCTGCGGCGGCTGTCCAACACCGAGGTCGGCATGCTGATGCAGGAAGTCGATCTGTAGTCCCCCCGCGAGTTCCCTCGCACGCGCGTGTGCGGCCGGTTCCGGATTTCTCCGGGACCGGCCGATGCGTTTCGGGTCTCCCGCCCGTCTGTATCCGTGACGGAGGGAGTGGAGATGGACGCGAGGACCGGTTTCCGTGACGAGGTGTGTCCGACGTCGTTGGAGGGCCGTGTGCGGCCTTCGTGGCCCTTCGGGCTCCCCGGGCCCAGGAGGCCGCTGCGGGACCGTTGAGGGGTCGTTCCAGCGGTCCGGCGGAGGTGCTGTCATGAGCGCGGGGGAACTGTTGGAGCGCTCGCTCGCCTACACGCTGGGCAGCGTGGCGGACGTGGGGAGCGTGGGCCTCGGCAGGGAAACGCCGTGCGCCCCATGGGATCTGAGGGAGCTGCTGGGCCATCTCGACGACTCCCTGGACGCGCTGTACGAGGGACTGGCCGGTGCGCGGATCGGGCTGTTCCCGCACGCCGACCGGGTCTGCGGCTTCCGTGCACGCGCGCGTGCCGTGCTCGGCGCGTGGGCGGCCGGGCCGCCCGAGGACGTGCTGGTGGGCGAACGGCCGCTGGACGTACGGGTGATGGCCGCCGTCGGTGCCGTCGAGATCACCGTGCACGGGTGGGACGTGGCCCGGGCCTGCGGGCAGCGGCGGCCCATCCCGGACGGCCTCGCGGCCGAACTGCTGTCTGTCGCCCAGTGCGTGGTGGGGGAGGAGGACCGGGGCGTGCGCTTCGCCGAACCGGTCCACGTGCCCTCCCGCGCACAGCCCGGAGTGCGGCTTCTCGGCTTCCTGGGGCGCTCTTCCTAGGGCTTGTCGAATCCCGCTCCACCCCTTTATAGTCGTAGCGACTATTAGTCGTGCTGACCATAAAGGAGGCGGATGCGAGTGGACTACGACAAGTACGCCCACGAGCCCTTCGCCGTCACCGTCGACCTCGCCGTCCTGACCGTCGCCGAAGGTGCCCTGCACGCGCTGCTCGTGGAGCGGGGACAGGAACCGTACGCCGGACAGTGGGCGCTCCCCGGCGGGTTCGTGCACCCGGACGAGTCCGCGGAGACCGCCGCGCGACGCGAACTCGCCGAGGAGACCGGCCTGTCGGACCTCTCCGGGCTGCACCTGGAACAGCTGCGGACCTACAGCGAGCCCGACCGTGACCCACGCATGCGGGTCGTCTCCGTCGCGTACGCCGCCCTGCTGCCCGACCCGCCCGAGCCGCACGGCGGCAGCGACGCGGCCGAAGCCCGCTGGGTGCCGTACGACGCGACCGGGCCGCTGGCCTTCGACCACGACCGGATCCTGGCCGACGCCCACGAACGCGTCGGCGCCAAGCTCGAGTACACCTGCCTCGCCACCTCCTTCTGCCCGCCCGAGTTCACCCTCGGCGAGCTCCAGCAGGTGTACGAGACCGTATGGGGCACCGTCCTGGACCGGCCCAACTTCCGCCGCAAGGTGCTCGCCACGCCCGGCTTCGTCGAAGCCGTCCCCGGCGCCGCACGCCTGACCGGCGGCCGCGGAAAACCGGCCGCGCTCTACCGCGCGGGACCGGCCACCGCCCTGCATCCCCCTCTCCTTCGACCGTCCCCGAAAGGACGCCCCGCATGACCACGATCCTCACCAAACGCGCCGCCACCGGAACCCTCGTCGGGCTCGCCCTCGGGGACGCCCTCGGCTTCCCGACCGAGTTCAACAGCGTGCCGTCGATCCTCGCCAAGTTCGGGCCGTGGCGGGAGATGGCGCTGTCGACACCGGCGATCGTCAGCGACGACACCCAGATGACGCTGGCGGTGGCGAGGGGGCTGCGGACGGCGATGGACCGAGGGGTGCTCGGATCCGACATGGCGGGGCCGGTCCGCCAGGAGTTCATCGCGTGGAACCGCTCCCCGGAGAACAACCGCGCCCCCGGCAACACCTGCCTCACGGCGTGCAACCTGCTGGAGCGCGCGGATCTGCCCTGGCAGGACGCCAGCCAGATCAACTCCAAGGGCTGCGGGGCCAACATGCGCGTCGCGCCCGTCGGACTCGTCCCCGGGCTCAGCGACGAACAGCGAGCCGGTGCCGCCCAGTTGCAGTCCGCGCTCACCCACGGGCACCCGACCGCGCTCGCCGCGTCCGACCTCACCGCGCGTGCCGTACGGCTGCTCACGCAGGGGGCCGAGCCGGGCGAACTGGTCGGGATGCTGCGGGCGTACGCCGTGACGAACCGGGGCCGGTACCACGAGCGTTGGCTCGGCGATCTGTGGACCCGCAGTCAGGACCGGACGCCCGGGCAGTTCATCGCGCGCGGCTGGGACGAGTGCCTGGCGGTCCTCGACCGGCTCGACGACGCCGTGCGCACCGCCTCGCCCGAGGAGGACCCGTGCCTGGCCACCGGGGCCGGCTGGATCGCCGAAGAGGCCCTGGTGACCGGGCTGTTGTGCTTCCTGCAGTTCCCGGACGAGCCGCTGACCGCCCTGCGCCGGGCCGCCTGCACCTCCGGCGACTCCGACTCGATCGCCTGCCTGACGGGCGCCTTCGCGGGCGCCCACCTGGGAGCGGAGGCATGGCCGGTGGAGTGGGCCGACCGGATCGAGTACGGCAGCGAACTGGTGACGCTCGGAGCGCTCTGGGACGCCTAGACCTGACGAAGCATTACTAGGCGAGCTGGATCGAGTCGCCGCTGACGGTGATCTGCTTCTCGGGCAGGGGCTTCGGCGCCGGAGGGTTGGCCACCGAGCCGTCCGTGATGTTGAACTTGCTGCCGTGGCACGGGCAGTTGATGGTGCCGCCGGACACGCTCGTCACCGCGCAGCCCTGGTGGGTGCAGATGTTCGAGAAAGCCTTGAACTCGCCCTTCTTCGGCTGCGTGACCACGACCTTCTCGTCCTTGAAGATCTTCCCGCCGCCGACCGGGATCTCACTCGTCTTCGCCAGTTCGGTGCCGGCCGACGCCTCCACCGAACTGGACCCGGAGTCACTGCTGCCGCCGTACTCGCCGCAGCCGACGGTCAGCGCGGTGGCGCCCGTCGCGAGAAGGGCCGTGCGTCGCGTCGGGCTGTGCGTCATGTCGTCACTCCGAAGGTGCGGAAGAACCAGAGGGCCGAGGTCAGCCAGAGGATCGTGAGCGCGCTGAAGACGAGCCCACCGATGATCGGCAGCAGCCAGCCGGGAAGTCGCTCCGAGCGGAGCAGCAGCATCTTGGCACTGAAGACACCGAAGAAGAAGCAACCGAAGAGGGAGTGCCACAGAACGCGTGATTCGTACGACTGGAAGCCCAGCGCGTACAGACAGTGCACCGCGACCGGCACCGCGACGAGGAACGCCACGCGGCCGGACCAGCGGTGCAGGGTGGACGACCAACTCGGGCCCGGCAGCTTGCCGTACACCATCAGGGCCGAGACGAGCTGCACGATCGCGAAGAAGAACGCGACCGTCGCCAGCCACGACTTGACCGCGCCCGTGCTGCTGAAGCCGGCGAGGTTGAAGGCCGTCCCCGTCGGGTCGTGGACCTTGCCGTAGGCGCCCAGGGCGACCGCCACCGCGGCGGCCACGAGGGCGGGGATCAGATAGCGGGCCGGGCCGGGGCGGCGCTCGGGTTCGGGTGAGGGCCAGCTCTGGGTGGCCGCGTTCGGGTCGACGGTCATGATCGGCTCCCTCGGGCGGAGGTCAGGGGGTCACCGGGCGGGCCGTGAGCTGCTGTCCGTCGACCGTCACCGCACCGGTCTCCGGGTCGATCTCGGGTGCCGCGGAGCGCTTGCCGTCGCGCGTGAGGATGCCGACCTGCTCGCCCTTGGGCAGGACGATCCAGCCGCCCTCGATCTTCGCTCCGGCCACCGTGCTGTTCGCCCGGTACAGGCCGGACGGCTTCTTCGCCTTGTCGACGGTGAAGGCATAGCGTCCGCTGCCGACGGCCGCCGTGCCGCGGATCTCCTTGGTGCCCTTCACCGTGCCGTCCAGGCGTGCGCCGCCCTTGCCGGTGAGGTGCAGGCTGCCGTCGTCCTTCACGTCGCCCTGGAGCCACGACTCGATGTTGTGGCCGTCGCAGACGTACGCGATCGCCTTGTCGTCGCGCACCGTGATCGCGACGGCGGAGGAGTCGTCGTCGGTACGGCCCGCGTAGACGCCCTCCGGCACGGGTGTGCGGGACGGGGACGGGCTGGGCGGGGCGGACGTCTTCGGCGGTGCGGTGTTCGGTGACGCCTTGGTGCCGGCCGACGGTTTCACGGTCGCGGCTGTGGGCTTCTCTCCCGTCGTCGCGTTGAGCGAGAGCATGAACAAACCGACCAGCAACCCCGCGAGCAGTGTGAGCAAGGGTCCGGAACGCTTCATGTATGGGGCCTCCCCCGAGGCGAGTTTCCTGCCATCAGAGCGGACGTGCGGCTCCTAGTCCAGAGGCGCACGGGTGTGTTTTCACCCCAAGTAGCGGAACTGCGACATTCAGGTGACATTGGCACGGTCCGACGCCGGAAAGCGGCGGGCGGGCGTGCCGCGGCGGTCGCGTCTCACGGGACGGGCGCCGCACGCTTGTCCCGCACGGGCTGACTAGGCTGGATGGACCAGAGCCGAACACCAGCAGGGAGCAACGCCGTGGCGGTACGAGCGGTCCGGGGCGCCGTCCAACTCGAACAGGACGAGGCCGGCCACATGGACGAGCAGGTCGGGGCGCTGCTCACCGCCATCATGGAGCGGAACGAGCTGACCACCGACGACCTGATCAGCATCTGGTTCACGGCCACGCCCGACCTGCACAGCGACTTCCCGGCCGCCGCCGCCCGCAAGCTCGGCATCGTGGACGTCCCGCTGATCTGCGCCCAGGAACTCGACATCCAGGGCGCCATGCCCCGGGTCGTCCGTGTCCTCGCGCACATAGAGTCCGACCGGCCCCGCGCCGACATCGCGCACGTCTACCTCGGCGCCGCGGGCGCCCTGCGCAAGGACATCGCGCAGTGAGGACCGCGCTCGTCATCGGCACCGGGCTCATCGGCACCTCCGCCGCGCTGGCGCTGGCGGCCCGGGGTGTCACCGTGCACCTCGCCGACCACGACCCCGAGCAGGCCCGAACGGCGGCCGCGCTCGGCGCAGGCACCGACGAGACGCCCGAGGGGCCCGTCGACCTCGCGATCGTCGCGGCGCCCCCCGCGCACGTGGCCGCAGTGCTCGCCGACGCCATGCGGCGCGGTGTCGCCCGCGGGTACATCGACGTGGCCAGCGTCAAGGGCGGGCCGCGGCGGGAGCTGGAGGCCCTCGGGCTCGACCTGTCCTCGTACATCGGCACGCATCCGATGTCCGGGCGGGAGAAGTCCGGACCGCTTGCCGCCAGCGCGGATCTCTTCGAGGGCCGTCCCTGGGTGCTGACGCCGACCCGGGACACCGACACCGAGGTGCTGAACCTCGCCCTGGAGCTGGTCTCGCACTGCCGTGCCGTTCCGGTGGTGATGGACGCCGACGCCCACGACCGGGCCGTGGCGCTCGTCTCCCACATGCCCCACCTCGTGTCCAGCATGGTCGCCGCACGGCTCGAGCACGCCGAGGAGGCCGCCGTACGGCTGTGCGGTCAGGGGATCCGGGACGTGACCCGGATCGCCGCGTCCGATCCCGGGATGTGGATCGACATCCTCTCCGCGAACCCGGGCCCGGTGGCCGATCTGCTCACCGATGTCGCCGGTGACCTGGAGGAGACAGTGCAGGCGCTGCGGGCGCTGCAGTCCGCGGACGAGGCCAAGCGGGGCGAGGGGGCCTCCGGGGTCGAGGACATGCTGCGGCGGGGGAACGCCGGGCAGGTGCGGGTGCCCGGCAAGCACGGCTCCGCTCCCCGGACGTACGAGGTCGTGGCCGTGCTGATCGACGACCAGCCGGGACAGCTGGCCCGGATCTTCGCGGACGCGGGCCGGGCCGGGGTCAATATCGAGGACGTACGGATCGAACACGCGACCGGGCAGCAGGCCGGTCTCGTGCAGCTCATGGTGGAGCCGCAGGCCGCACCGGTGCTGTCGGCCGCGCTGCGGGAGCGGGGCTGGGCGATCAGGCAGTGATCCGGCGGACGATCCGGGGGATCATCCGTCTGTAAGACGGGGCCCGGGGAGCCAGTAACCTTGTGCGGGGCACAGTCGCGCCCCCACACCACCCGCCACACCGCACCCGAAAGGTGTCCCCCCGTGGAAAACGGCGCCGCCCAGCCCGTGATCGTCGCCATCGACGGTCCCTCCGGCACCGGCAAGTCGAGCACCTCGAAGGCTGTCGCCGCGCAGCTCGGCCTCAGCTACCTGGACACCGGCGCCCAGTACCGGGCGATCACCTGGTGGATGGTGACCAACGGGATCGACATCGAGGACCCCACCGCGATCGCCGCCGTGGCCGGGAAGCCGGAGATCGTCTCCGGCACCGACCCGGAGAACCCGACGATCACGGTCGACGGTACGGACGTGGCCGGACCGATCCGGACCCAGGAGGTCACCTCCAAGGTCAGCGCCGTGAGCGCCGTGCCCGAGGTGCGGACCCGGATCACCGAGCTCCAGCGGTCGCTCGCGGCCTGTGCCGAACAGGGCATCGTCGTCGAGGGACGGGACATCGGTACGACCGTGCTGCCCGGCGCCGACCTCAAGATCTTCCTCACCGCCTCGCCTGAGGCCCGAGCCGCCCGCCGCAGCGGGGAGCTCAAGGGGGCCGACGTCAACGCCACCCGTGAGGCCCTGGTCAAGCGGGACGCGGCCGACGCCGGCCGGAAGACCTCGCCGCTCGCCAAGGCGGACGACGCGGTCGAGGTGGACACCACCGAGCTCACCCTCGCGCAGGTCATCGAGTGCGTCGTGACCCTGGTCGAGGAGAAGCGGGCCGGGAAGTGACTGCTCCCTCCGAAAAGGGCGCCGAGGTAGGACGGCGCATCGGCGTCGGCCTGATGTACGGGCTGTGGAAGCCGCGTGTCCTGGGCGCCTGGAAGGTCCCCGCGACCGGCCCGGTGATCTTCGCGGTCAACCACTCGCACAACATCGACGGCCCGATGGTCATGGGCGTGGCGCCCAGGCCGACGCACTTCCTGATCAAGAAGGAAGCGTTCGTCGGCCCGCTGGATCCTTTCCTGACGGCCATCGGGCAGCTCAAGGTGGACCGCTCGGTGGCCGATCGAGGGGCGATCACGCGGGCACTCGACGTCCTGACGGTCGGCGGTGTGCTCGGCATCTTCCCGGAGGGCAGCCGGGGCGAGGGCGACTTCGCCTCCCTGCGCGCCGGGCTCGCCTACTTCGCCGTCCGCAGCGGCGCGCCGGTCGTCCCGGTCGCCGTGCTGGGAAGCTCCGAGAAGCCGGGGCGGTTGATGAAGGGGCTGCCCCCGCTGCGCAGCCGCGTCGATGTCGTCTTCGGCGATCCCTTCGAGGCGGGCGACGGCAGCGGGCGACGCACACGCAAGGCGCTCGACGAGGCGACCGAGCGCATCCAGAAGCAGCTCAGCACCCATCTGCACAACGCCAGGCGCCTCACCGGGCGCTAGGCGACACTGAGTAGTGGACCGAACCGGCGAAAGGGCCGGCCGGTCCACCGATGACCACGATGAACGAGGTACGGACTTCATGAACGACCACATCCACTCCGAGGGCTCTTCCGAAGAGCACGACCACGGAGCGCTTGGCGACGCCGAGTACGCGGAGTTCATGGAGCTCGCCGCGGTCGAGGGCTTCGACATCGAGGACGTCGAGGGGGCCATCGAGGCCGCCGGTCACGGGCCGCTGCCCGTGCTCGCCGTCGTCGGACGCCCGAATGTCGGCAAGTCGACCCTCGTCAACCGCATCATCGGGCGCCGCGAGGCCGTCGTGGAGGACAAGCCCGGCGTCACCCGCGACCGCGTCACCTACGAGGCCGAGTGGTCGGGCCGGCGCTTCAAGGTCGTCGACACCGGCGGCTGGGAGCAGGACGTCCTCGGTATCGACGCCTCCGTGGCCGCGCAGGCCGAGTACGCGATCGAGGCCGCCGACGCCGTCGTGTTCGTCGTCGACGCCAAGGTCGGTGCCACCGACACCGACGAGGCCGTCGTACGGCTGCTGCGCAAGTCCGGGAAGCCGGTGGTCCTGGCCGCGAACAAGGTCGACGGCCAGAGCGGCGAGTCCGACGCGTCGTATCTGTGGTCCCTCGGCCTCGGCGAGCCGCACCCCATCTCCGCGCTGCACGGCCGCGGCACCGGCGACATGCTGGACGCCGTCCTGGAAGCCCTGCCGGAGGCGCCCGAGCAGACCTTCGGCACCGCGGTCGGCGGCCCGCGCCGCATCGCTCTGATCGGCCGCCCGAACGTCGGCAAGTCCTCGCTGCTGAACAAGGTGGCCGGCGAGGAGCGGGTCGTCGTCAACGAGGTCGCGGGCACCACCCGTGACCCGGTCGACGAGCTGATCGAACTCGGCGGCATCACCTGGAAGTTCGTCGACACCGCCGGTATCCGCAAGCGGGTCCACCTCCAGCAGGGCGCCGACTACTACGCCTCGCTGCGCACCGCCGCCGCCGTCGAGAAGGCCGAGGTGGCGGTCATCCTGATCGACGGCTCCGAGTCCATCTCGGTCCAGGACCAGCGGATCGTCACCATGGCCGTCGACGCGGGCCGTGCGATCGTCATCGCCTACAACAAGTGGGACACCCTCGACGAGGAGCGCCGCTACTACCTGGAGCGGGAGATCGAGACCGAGCTCGCCCAGGTGGCGTGGGCGCCCCGCGTCAACGTCTCGGCGCGCACCGGGCGCCACATGGAGAAGCTGGTTCCCGCGATCGAGGCGGCGCTCGCCGGCTGGGAGACCCGCGTCCCGACGGGCCGCCTCAACGCCTTCCTCGGCGAGCTGGTCGCCGCCCACCCGCACCCGGTCCGGGGCGGCAAGCAGCCGCGCATCCTGTTCGGCACCCAGGCCGGGACCAAGCCGCCGCGGTTCGTGCTCTTCGCCTCCGGCTTCATCGAGGCGGGCTACCGGCGCTTCATCGAGCGCCGGCTGCGTGAGGAGTTCAGCTTCGAGGGCACCCCGATCCACATCTCGGTGCGGGTGCGCGAGAAGCGTGGTGCCAACGCCAAGAAGAAGTGACGCAGACATGAGGAAGGGCGGCCCCGACCGGGGCCGCCCTTCCTCACGTCTCAGAGCCCTCTGCGGGGGCCGGGCGGCAGCGCGGCCGGGACGTGGTGCATCCCGGTGTGCTGCTGCCCGATGTGCCCCACCCGCTGCCACTGCGACTGCTGGCGGGCGCTGAAGGCCCCCGCGCTGTAGGCGCTGTACGAGCTGCTGAACGAGCCCGAGGCGTGCGGAATGTTCCCGAACGCGGTGAAGCCCAGCTCCTCCTCGCCGCTGCGGTCACCCGGCAGCGAACGGAAGGTCTTGACGTACTCGGAGTAGAGCGCGTCGTAGATCGGCGTGGCCGATGGTCCGCCGGGAAACCGGCGCGGAGCGTCGTATGGGTGCACGTATGTCCAAACGACAGCGGGTTCCAACGGATGCGGCCGACATGGGGCTTTCGCGACTCACCTCGGGGACTCAGGCGCTCAGGTGCCCGCGAGGGGCATCGCCGCGGCGACCAGCTTGCCGTTCGCCGCGGCCTTGTCGAGGGCGTCCCGCAGCAGGTCCTCGCGGGGCTGCCGTCCGATCGAGCCCACCGGCGCCGCGAACATCAGTACCTGCTGGTGCTTGTTGGCGGCGGCCCGCCAGCTCTCGGTGACCTGGAGCGGCTGGTGCGCCTGCCACCAGGCCACCGGCTGACCGCCGTTCGCCGACGGCTGGAGCACCGCGTGCAGCTGGCCCACCGCGAGCAGCACCGACCACCCTTGCAGCACCGACGGCGCCGCGTCGATCGCCGTCAGCGGCATGAACCCCTGCTCGATCAGCAGCGGCAGGAAGTCGTCGCCGAGCCCTGTCGCCCCCGGCCGCGCGATCGGCCCGGTCGGCTCCACGACCAGCGCCGGGTGCAGCTCCCCGGCGATCAGGACGAGTCCGCTGGTCACCCCGAGCACCGCCTGCTCGGGTACGACCTTCCCCGGATCCAGGTCCACGGTGTCGCCGGTGATGGACTTCACCGCCCCCTGGAGCTGCTCCTCGGTGACCTGGACGACCTGGGAGGGCAGGCAGGTGGCGTGGGCGAAGGCCAGGACGGCGGTCTCGTCGCCGATGAACAGGACGGTGCTGGTGTGCTCCTGTTCGGAGTCGCCCTGGGTGCGGCAGGACGTGCAGTCGTAACTGCCGGGGGCGTTCTCTCCGGCGAGCAGCCGGTCGGCTTCTTCGTCGCCGATCTCGGCGCGTACCTCGTCGCTGACGTCGAGCATGCGCGGCACGGGTGACTCCCTCGGGATGTGGTGCGTGGCGGGGCCGGGTGGCTCCCGGTCCGTGAACCGGGCGGGTCCCGGGCTCATGAAGAAGACAACGGGCGATCTGTGGCGGGGGTCACGCTCCAGGGCGAACGGAATCGAACCATCGACAGCGCAGGGTCACAGCTCAGGCGGAATCCGGCACTCACGGTCAATCCCTGGGAAACACACGGAAGTTGGTTGCGTGAAGTGAGTCACAGATCGTCAAGGCGACTGGTCGACAAATCATGAAATCAGCGAATGAAGTGGGTGGCGGAAAAACGCCGCTACCCTCGGTAACGATGAACTGGCCTGGCGGAACGGGGAGTTGGTTGATGTCGACCGGTCGGCCTCTCTACATTCCTCCGCCGTGTGCAACGAGCACCGCTCGGGAACGTCCGCCGACCGCACCAGCAAGCTCCACCGCACCATCCCCGCCGACGGACGGGGCGCGGCGCGACCGCCCGGCCCATGTGCCGGGAACGCGCCCCGCCTTGGGGGACCCCGGGTCCTTGGAGAGGGAACCGCATGTCCGAATGTGGCGATACCACGCGCGACAACGCTCGTAAGACCCGAACCACCGCGGCCCTCGCCGGGGCCGCCCTGCTCGCCCCGCTCGGGCTGCTGGCCGCGGCCGGCAACTCGGTGGCGGCGGACGGCGGAGTGTGGGACCGCATCGCCCAGTGCGAGAGCGGCGGGAACTGGCACATCAACACCGGAAACGGCTACTACGGGGGACTCCAGTTCTCCGCGGGCACCTGGCGCGCGTACGGCGGTTCGGCCTACGCCCCGACCGCCGACCGGGCCGACAGGTCCCAGCAGATCGCGGTGGCCACCAAGGTCCAGCGCGCCCAGGGGTGGGGCGCCTGGCCGACCTGCTCGGCACGCGCCGGGGCCTCTGGCAGCGCGCCCGCCGCATCCGCCGGCTCGGCGGAGAGTTCGTCCTCCACCCGGGCCGCCCCCGCCAAGCCGTCGAAGACGCCCACCCGTTCGGAGAACCACACCGAACGCAACGCGTCCCGAGGCGACTACACCGTCCGCTCGGGCGACACGCTGAGCCGGATCGCCGCCCGGCACGGGACCACATGGCAGCAGGTCTACGCCGCCAACAAGGCGGCCATCGGCGCTGATCCCGACCTGATCGTGCCCGGGCAGAGCCTCGAGATCTGAGAGCTCCCCCCTGCCATGGGCACGGGGTCCCGTCCGGTCTCCCGATCGGACGGGACCCCTGGGTGGCTCGCAGGTGGTCATGTTCGGGCCGAGCGCAGTTCGGCCGCCTCGCCGCTGAACACGACCGTGCCGCGCCGCAGTTCGTACACGATCGCCGGCCGGCCGTGCAGCGCGGGCGGCAGCCGCTGTTCGGCCACGACCACACACGCGTCCAGTCGCGCGAGGAGTTCGTAGGTGCGCGCCGCGACCGTGGGGGACATGCCCTGTGCGGGTTCGTCGACGAGGACCACGCGCGCGTGGGACAGCAGGGCGCGGGAGATCGCGAGCATGCGCTGCTCGCCGCCGGACAGGGTGCCCGCCCTGCGGGAGAGCAGCGGGGCCAGTTGCGGGTAGGCAGCCAGGGCCGGGTCGGGGACGGGTGCGGTGAGTTCGAGGTTCTCGCGGACGGTGAGGGAACCGAACACCGCTTGGCGTTCGGGAACCAGGCACAGGCCCTGACGGGCCCGTTCATATGCCGGTGTGCGGGTCACGTCGGTGCCGTCCCACACCACGCTGCCGCCGGTGAGCGGCACCGTTCCGGCCAGGGCGCGCAATGTCGTCGTACGGCCGGAACCGTTGCGGCCCAACAGGACGGTGAGGCCGGGGCCCGCAGCGGTGAGGGTGACGCCGTGCAGGGCCTCCAGGGGGCCGTAGCGCACGCGCGCGTGGCGCAGGGAGATGGCCGTGGTTGCGGTCATACGGCGCTCTCCCGGGCGTCGAGCGTGTCCAGTACGTGGTCCGGGGGGCCGGAGGCGATGATGCGGCCCGCGGTCATGACGTGGACGACGTCCGCGAGGTCGGCCACCAGGTCCAGGTCGTGCTCGACGACGAGGAGGGCGGTGCCGTCGGCGGCCAGGGCCCTCAGGACACGGGTCAGCGCGGTCACCTCCGCGGTGTCGAGGCCGGCGGCCGGTTCGTCGAGGAGCAGGACGGCCGGGGTGCCGGCGAGGGCTCTCGCGAGTTCGACCCGGCGGAGGGTGCCGGTGGGCAGGCCCGCGGCGGGGGCGTTCCGCAGGGGGCCGTCGAGGGCGAGCAGCCGCAGGGCGCGGTCCGTTGCGGCCGGGTCGGTGATGTGGCCCTGTTCCGCGCCTACTTGGACGTTCTCGGCCACGGTCAGGGTGGGGAAGACGGCGAGTTGCTGGAAGGTGCGGGCGATGCCGAGGCGGGTGCGGGTGTGGGGGGACAGGTGGGTGATGTTCCGGTCGCCGTAGCGGACCTGGCCCCGGGCGGGGCGGAGGGTTCCTGCGAGGCAGTGGAAGAGGGTGGATTTGCCGGCTCCGTTGGGGCCGATGATCGCGGTGATCCTGCCGGGTGGGACGGTGAGGTCGACTCCGTCGAGGGCGGTGAAGCCGTCGTAGCGGGCCTGGAGGTTGTGGGTGGTGAGGACTGCCCGGCCTTCGGCCGGGTTCGTGTTCCCACCCGCACCATCCGTGCGGGTCTCGTGGTCGCGTGCGGGTGGCCCCGGCGGGGGTGAGGCGCCGTCGGCGGGTCGCGGTGAGTGGCGCCGCGTGCGGCGGGGCGGGGCGGGTTCGGTGCCGTCGGGGGCGGATCGGCGGGTGGTGGCGGGACTGGTTGCGCGGCTACCTGCCTGGTGGGCCGTGGTGGGATCGAGTCCGCGAGTGTCCGTCCGGTGGGGCGAGCTGGAATTGGCGGCGCCGGTGTCTGTGCGGTGAGTTGTGGAGGGATCGCGCTCGCTGATGTTCGTCGGGTGGGCTGTGGGGGGACCGGGTTCGCCGGTATCCCATCGGTGGGGCCTGTTTGCGGCGGTGTCGGCGGGGTTCCTCGGCATGGGCTGGAAAGCCGTGCTCCGGGACGTCGGTCGCAGGCGCCTCCGGGCTCGGAGTCCCGTCGCTGTCAACGTCGTCCTGCATCGACGCCGCAGCCTTCGCACCGCCTCGTACGGCCCGCCGGGGAACCGCCCCACCAGCGCCGCCAGCACGCCGATCAGTGCCGCCGCCATGCCGCCCCGCGCACCCGCGTCCAGGCCGACCAGCAGGGCCGCCGCGGCCAGGGCGCCCAGGGTGCTGTCGGCGCCGAGGACGACCACCGCCGCGAACCAGAGGAGGCCGCGGACGGGGTCGTAGGAGGTGGGGTCGAAGGCGCGCAGGCCCATGCCGAGCATTCCGCCGCCCAGGGCGGCCAGGGCGGCGCCCGCGACGAAGGCCAGGAGTTTCAGCGAGGGGACCTGGACGCCTGCCGCCGAGGCTCCGGACTCGTGGTCGCGCAGGGCGGCCAGGGCCCTGCCCGTGCGGCCCCGGCGCAGAGCGCGGGCCGACACAAGGGCGAGCGAGAGGAGGGCCAACTCCAGGACGTAGTACGCGCGGTCCCCCTCGAAGCCGGCCGGGCGGTCCAGGGACAGACCCGACGTGGCGTACGGCTGGGCGAAGACGAAGCGGCTCACGCCGACGCCGACCGCGAAGGTCGCGAGGGCGAGTGCCAGGCCCTGGCGGGTGATCGCCGGCCAGCCGGTCAGGAGGCCGAGGGGGGCGACCAGGGCCACCGCCAGCGCCAGGGCGGCCAGTTCCGGAAGGCGGGGCAGGCCCGGGAACCGGCCCGAGGCGAGGAGGGCGGTGAAGAGGGCGCCCAGACCCGCGTACGCCGCCTGGCCCAGGGAGATCTGGCCGCCCCTGCCCGTCACGACGACCAGGGAGAGCAGTACGACGCCCAGTGCCGGGACCTGGACCGACGTGTGCAGGTCCGAGCCCGCGAAGCCCAGGGGGAGCAGGAACAGGATCACCGCCACGATCCACGCGCCCTGAGGCGTCGGCACGCGCGCGGTGGCCGTGCGGGGGAGCGCGTCCCGGGTGCCGATGCGGGGGAGCGCCAGGGCCGCGATCAGCAGGGCGACCACGAAGAGGTTGGCGCCCACCGCCTGGAGGAGCGGTTCGGCCCAGCCGGACGGGTGCAGTCGCGTCAGCTGGCTCTGGGCCACCCCGACGCCCAGCGCGACCACCACGGCCACCGGCAGGCTCCGCATCCGCGCGGCCACCGCGACCGCGACCACCTCCATGACGAGCAGGGGCAGCCCGTACGGGTCCAGGCGGACGTACGGGGCCAGCAGGACGCCGGTCAGGCCCGCCGTGAACGCCCCGAAGGCCCAGCCGGCCGCGGCCACCCGGTCCGCGTCGATCCCGCCGAGGGCGGCCAGTTGCCGGTCGTCCACGACGGCCCGCAGCTCCCGTCCGAAGCGCGTCCAGCGGATCACCGCACCCACACCGGCGGCCAGGACCAGGGCGACCGCCAGTTGTCCCCACGGATCGGCCGACACCAGCTCCGGAGCGTCGTCCCGGGCACCCTGGCCCCACACCAGTGCCGCCCCGCCCACGAGCAGCACGAAGACGCCGATGGAGGCCACCAGGGTCTGTGCCGGATCGCCGCCCAGGACGGACAGGGGCCGGAAGACGAAACGCTCCAGCACCACGCCGAGCGCCGGCGCAAGGAGCAGGAGGGTCATCGCCGCCCCGGCCCACAGCGGCCAGCCCCACCCGACCACGCACTGGCGCAGCACGTACGCGCACACCATGGCGATCGCCCCGTGCGCGAAGTTCAGCACCCCGGTCGCGCGGTACGTCACGATCAGGCCGGTTCCGGTGAGCGCGGCCGCGCTACCGACCGACAGCCCGGCGAGGGTGAGGTCGTAGGTCAGCGAGGACATCAGTCGGTCTCTTCGACGGGCTCGCAGATCGGGCACGGGCCCAGTTCGCCGCTCGCCAGGAGCTTGGCGTCCACCGGGACCGACTCCACCTTCCCGGCGACCAGCGGACAGTCCGCGCGGTGCCAGAGGGTGCCGCCGGGCACCATCAGCAGGTCCCCGCTGACCGCCAGGGGCGCGGAGACCGCCGTACCGGACTCCTCGGCGTCCTCGGGATCCGCGGCGACCAGGAGGCCGTACAGCTCCTCCACGCGCGCGGTGGCGAGCGCGCTCCTGCCGTGGGCGAGGAGCACCGCCCCGGCGACGATCAGCGCGGCACCGGGCACCGTGCAGGAGGCCAGGTAGGGGAGCTGCCGTTCGGCGTAGCGCTCGCCCGAGACGCCGTACCAGCCGAGGACGCACAGCACCGCGCCCGCGGCGAGCGCGGCCCAGGCGGCCCACAGGACGGGGCGCACGGTCCGCAGTCGGGTTGTCCGCATCTCTGGCTCCCACATGTCGTGTGCCTGTCCATGCCGGCCAATCTTTTGCACTATGCCTTCTGGAAGCTGACCCTGAAAGCTCCGGGCGCGCTTGGTCCGGACCGACACCCGGTGGTGAGCCAGATGGTTCTCGGGAGCGACCGCAAGTGGGGCAACGGCAGCAGGGGGCTGATGGCGGTGGGGTTCGTCCTCGCCGTGGCCCTCACGGCGTGCAGCGACGACAGCGGCGGCGGCAGCGACAGCCCGCCCCCGACGCCCACGGTGGAACGGACGACACCGTCGACCAGTCCCTCCCCGAGCGGGCCCGCCGACCGTGCGGCGGCCGAGAAGGAGATCAAGGAGAACTGGCAGAAGTTCTTCGACCCGAAGACCTCGACGAAGGAGAAGCAGGCCGTCCTGGAGAACGGCGACCGGATGGGGCCGGTGCTGAAGGCGTTCAGCGGTGACCAGCGCGGCGGTCAGGTGGCGGCGAAGGTCACCAGGATCGAGTTCACGAAGCCGACCGAGGCGACCGTGACGTACACACTGCTCCTGAACGGGGCCACCGCCCTGCCGGACGCATCCGGAACGTCGGTCGAACAGGGCGGCGCCTGGAAGGTGTCGGTCAATACCCTGTGCGCGCTGGTGCAGTTGAGCGGCAATGCCACGGCCTCGGCTCTTCCGGGCTGCTGAGGCCGCCGTCGCGGTGCTGCTGCTCGTGGTGGGCACGGCGTGCGGCAGCCGGCTGCCGGAGAGCGACTTCGAGCACCGGGAGCGGGCGGCGACCGACCAGGACGGCGTCCCGATCCGGGTCGGCGTCATCACCAGCGTCACCAGCCCGGTCGGCGGCAGCGCCTTCACCGGCCCGCGTGACGGCGCCAAGGCGTACTTCGAGCGGCTCAACGCGCGCGGGGGCGTCGCCGGCCGCAGGGTCGAGGTGCGCGAGTGCGACGACGGCGGCAGCGGGGTCGGCAACAACACCTGTGTGCACCGGCTGATCGACGAGGACAAGGTGGTCGCCCTGGTCGCGACCACCGCCCTCGACTACGCGGGCGCCTCCCGCGTCTCCCACGCGCGCGTGCCCGACATCGGGGGCCAGCCCATCGGGTCCGCCTACGACACCTGGCCGCACCTCTACGGCGTCTACGGGAGCCTCGCGCCCCGTGACGGCACCACCGGCTGGGGCGGCAGGCAGTACGGCGGCACCGAGGTCTACCGCTACTTCAAGCGCGAACACGGGGCCCGTACGGCGGCCGTCGTGTCCTACAACCAGGCCGCGTCCGCCGCCTACGCCCGGCTCGTCGAGCAGGGCCTCAAGGCCGAGGGCTACGAGGTCGTCACCGAGCAGGTCGACTTCGCGCTGCCCAACTTCCGTGCCGTGGCGGCCGACCTCAAGGAGCGGGGCGCCGATCTGGTCTTCGACGCCGTCGACAGCCACGGCAACGCGAAGTTGTGCGAGGCGATGGACCGGGCCGGCGTCCAGGTCACCGCCAAGGTCACCAACGTGCAGAACTGGACGTCGACCGTCCCGGACGACTACAAGGACGCCGCGCGCTGCCGCAACGCCCTGTGGGCGACCGGATCCAGCCGCAACTACGAGGACACCGGCAACGAGGCCGTACGGGAGTTCAGGGACGCCACGAAGGGCCTGAAGACGCACTCTCAGTGGCAGTTGGAGGGCTGGGCCGCCGCGATGTGGTTCACGGACGCGGCGAAGTCGTGTGCGGCACAGGGCGTCACGCGCGCGTGCGTCGACACCTTCGTGAACCGCAGCCGGGGCTACACCGCGGACGGCCTTCTCCTGCCCGTCACCTTCGAACGCCTCGCCGAGCCGCCGAAGTCCCGCAGGACCTGTCTGTCGGTGGCCCGTTGGGAGGACGGCAGGGGCTGGGTCTCCCAGGGCGACATGGACAGCACCTGTTTCGACGTTCCGCAGTTGCCGTACCGGCAGTGACTCACACGCGCGCGTGGACGGGCAGTGAGCCGAAGAACTCCCTGACGTCACCGGCCAGCAGCTCGGGGACCTCCAGGGCGGCGAAGTGTCCGCCGCGGTCGAACTCCGTCCAGCGGACGACGGTGTTGGCCTGCTCGGCCCAGCGGCGGATCGCCACGTCCTCACCGAAGTTGGCCACCGCGGTCGGCACCCCCGAGGCCGCCGTCGGGAACCAGTCCGGCACATGACTGTTCTCGTAGTACATGCGGGCCGCGGAACCGGCCGTGCCGGTCAGCCAGTACAGCATCACGTTGGTGAGCAGGGTGTCCCGGTCGATCGCGTCCTCCGGGAGCGCGGCCGAGGAGTGCGTCCACGCCTGGAACTTCTCCATGATCCAGGCGAGTTGGCCGACGGGCGAGTCGGTGAGGCCGTAGGACAGGGTCTGCGGACGGGTGGACTGAAGGACGTTGTAGCCGAAGCCGTCCGTGGTGAACGCGGCGATGGCGGCCAGGCTCCTCGACTCCCGTTCGCTGAGCCCCTGCTGCTGCTCCTCGGACACCGGGCCGAGCGGGATGAAGCCGACCGAGGCGGCGTTCACATGGACGCCGACGACGGACTCGGGGGCGATCCGGGCGAGCGCGGGGGAGATCAGCGCGCCGAGGTCGCCGCCCTGGGCGCCGTAGCGCTCGTAGCCGAGCCTGCGCATCAGCTCCGCCCACGCGCGGGCGACCCGGTTGACGTTCCATCCCTTGTCGCGCGTCGGGCCGGAGAAGCCGAAGCCGGGGATGGAGGGGATCACGAGGTGGAAGTCCTCGCTCAGCGAGCCGATCACACCGAGGAACTCGACGATCGAACCCGGCCAGCCGTGCGTGAGGATCAGCGGGAGCGCGTCCGGGCGGGAGGAGCGGATGTGCAGGAAGTGCACCTGGGCGCCGTCGATCCCGGTGACGTACTGCGGGAGTTCGTTGAGGGCGGCCTCGTGCTTGCGCCAGTCGTAGGCGCCCCGCCAGTAGGCGGCGAGATCGCGGAGATACGGCAGCGAGGTGCCGTACTCCCAGCCGGCGCCCGGGAGTTCGTCCGGCCAGCGGGTGAGGTCCAGACGGGTGTGCAGATCGTCGAGCTGCGCCTGGGGGATGTCGATCCGGAAGGGACGGATCTCGGGGATCTCACGGGTCTCACGGGTCTCTGTGGTCGCGCCGTTGTCTGCCATGAGCCCAAGGTAGGAAGGCTTGCGGACAGCCACTGTCCGCGATGACTGGCAGACTCGGAATCATGTTGGAGACCTCGGCACGACTCCTGCGCCTGCTGTCACTGCTGCAGGCCCACCGCGACTGGTCCGGCGCCGACCTCGCCGAGCGCCTCGGCGTCACCCCGCGCACCGTCCGCCGGGACGTGGACCGGCTGCGCGAGCTGGGCTACCCCGTCAACGCCAGCCCCGGCACCGGCGGCGGCTACCAGCTGGGCGTGGGCGCCGAGCTGCCCCCGCTGCTCCTGGACGACGACGAGGCCGTCGCGGTCGCCGTCGGCCTGCGCACGGCCGCGGGACAGGGCATCGAGGGCATCGGCGAGACCTCCGTACGGGCCCTCGCCAAGCTGGAGCAGGTCCTGCCGAGCCGGCTGCGCCGCCGGGTGGGCGCCCTGAACGCCTTCACCGTGCCGATGCTGCGCGGCCCGCAGCCCAGTGCCGTGGACCCGGCCGTGCTCACCGAGCTCGCCACCCTCTGCCGGGACGCCGAGCGGCTGCGCTTCGAGTACAGCGACCACGGGGGCGCCTCCAGCCGCCGTACCGTCGAGCCGCACCGGCTGGTGTGCAGCGAGCGGCGCTGGTACCTGGTCGCCTGGGACCTGGACCGCGAGGACTGGCGGACCTTCCGCGTCGACCGGATCACGCCCAGACCGCCGCACGGCCCCCGTTTCGCGCCCCGCACCCCACCCGCCGACGATCTCGCCGCGTACGTCTCGCGAGGCGTCTCCACGCGCGCGTACGCCTCACACGCGGTCGTGCGGCTGCTGGTGCCCAAGGAGCGGGCCGCCGAGCGGATCTCGCCGAGTGCCGGGGTGCTGGAGGAGGAGAGCTCCGACAGCTGCATCCTGCACAGCGGCGCCGCGAGTCTCGACGTGATGGTGATCCACGTGATGCTGACCGGCTTCGAGTTCGAGGTGCTGGAGCCGGACGGGCTGACCGAGGCGATCAGGACGGCTCGGGACCGCCTCGCTCGCTCGCTTGCTCGCTCTTCGGCTCGGGCTGCGGAGCCAGGGCCGCGTACTCCGGATGGTGCAGGTCGAACGCCGGGGACTCCGAGCGGATCCGCGGCAGCGTCGTGAAGTTGTGCCGCGGCGGCGGGCAGGAGGTCGCCCACTCCAGGGAGCGGCCGAAGCCCCAGGGGTCGTCGGTCTCCACCGGGACGCCGTACTTCGCGGTCTTCCAGATGTTGTAGAGGAACGGCAGCGTCGAGGCGCCGAGCAGGAACGCGCCGATCGTCGAGACGGTGTTCAGGGCGGTGAATCCGTCGGCGGCGAGGTAGTCGGCGTACCGGCGTGGCATGCCTTCCGCGCCCAGCCAGTGCTGCACCAGGAACGTGGTGTGGAAGCCGACGAACAGTGTCCAGAAGTGGATCTTGCCGAGCCGTTCGTCGAGCATCTTGCCCGTGAACTTGGGCCACCAGAAGTAGAAGCCGGCGAAGATCGCGAAGACGACCGTGCCGAAGACGACGTAGTGGAAGTGCGCCACCACGAAGTAGGTGTCCGAGACGTGGAAGTCCAGGGGCGGCGACGCCAGGATCACCCCGGTCAGGCCGCCGAACAGGAACGTCACCAGGAAGCCGGTCGCCCACAGCATCGGTGTCTCGAAGGACAGCGAGCCCTTGATCATCGTGCCGGTCCAGTTGAAGAACTTCACCCCCGTGGGCACGGCGATCAGGAAGCTCATGAACGAGAAGAACGGCAGCAGCACCGCGCCGGTGACGAACATGTGGTGCGCCCACACCACGATCGACAGACCGGTGATCGACATGGTCGCGCCGACCAGCGTCAGATAACCGAAGATCGGTTTGCGGCTGAAGACCGGGATGATCTCCGTGATGATCCCGAAGAACGGCAGCGCGATGATGTACACCTCGGGATGCCCGAAGAACCAGAACAGGTGCTGCCACAGAAGCGCCCCGCCGTTGCCCGCCTCGAACACCTGTGAGCCGAGGCGCCGGTCCGCCTCCAGGACCAGCAGGGCCGCCGCCAGCACCGGGAACGCCAGCAGGATCAGGATCGACGTGAACAGCGTGTTCCAGGTGAAGATCGGCATCCGGAACATCGTCATACCGGGTGCGCGCATCCCGATGATCGTGGTGATGAAGTTGACCGCGCCGAGGATCGTGCCGAAGCCGGCCAGGGCGAGGCCCATGATCCACAGGTCGGGGCCCACGCCGGGGGAGTGCGCGGAGCTGTTGAGGGGCGCGTAGGCGAACCAGCCGAAGGCGGCGGGCCCGGTCGGCACGAGCAGCGAACCGAGCACGATCAGACCGCCGAACAGGAAGAACCAGTACGACAGCATGTTGAGCCGTGGGAACGCCACGTCGGGGGCGCCGATCTGCAGCGGCATCAGCTCGTTGGCGAAGCCCGCGAAGCTCGGGGTCGCGAACAGCAGCAGCATGATCGTGCCGTGCATCGTGAACAGCTGGTTGTACTGCTGGTTGTCCACGATCTGCAGCCCGGGACGGGCGAGTTCGGCACGCATCAGCAGGGCCATGACCCCGCCGACCAGGAAGAACGCGAACGACGTGATCAGGTAGAGGTGACCGATCTTCTTGTGGTCGGTGGTGGTCAGCCAGTCCACCACCAGCCGCCCGCCTCGCCTGGTCCGCACCGGTCGCGCCGTCGCCTGCACGGTCTGCGTCCCCATCGCTCGCCCCTTCGCTCGGCTCACGCCATGATGCTCGCGCCGTCGTGCGCGGCGACAGGGGGCGTAAGGGGGTTCTGTGCTGGAACCGTGTATTTCTTATGCGGTGTCAGCTTCCGTGGCACTGTCCGGAATCGGTGGGCAAAGGGGCCCGGGCCGGTTCTCGGACAAGCCCTCTCACGGGCCATTCGGGGAAGTCGCCCGACACGCGGGAATTTCGTTCGAATACCCGCGGAAGGGCTAGGGAAACGCCCGTCCGTGTGACGCAGCGCTAGGGAAACGGGTGTCGTGATCCTGTGACAGAAGCGTGACAGGAGGGGTGCGGGACCCGGACTTCCCCGGCCGCCGGGCAGGGCCTAGCGTGGCGCCATGGCACCCATTCCCACACCGTCCGCCGAACCCGACGACAGTCCGGACACATACGTCGGCCTCGACTCCGCATCCGCCGAACGGACCGCGCGTGAGCGGGGCTGGTCGACGGTCCGGTCGCTGCCGCCGGGGGCGATCATCACGATGGAGTACCGCGCGGGCCGGCTGAACTTCGAGGTGAAGGACGGCCGCGTCGCACGGGCCTGGAAGGGCTGACAAACGGAGCACCTCTGTACGACGACGAAGGCCCCGGTCGCCTGTCATGGCGAACCGGGGCCTTCGTGCGGGGTGGTGGTGCGTACCGGCCCCGCTGGTCGCAAGAGGGCTCAGCCGCCTGCCACCGGCCGGGTGGCCGGGGACGGCGTACCGCGCACGACACGGTCCGACTGTGGCGGGCGGCGGCTGCCGACGGGGGTGACCGGGGTGCGCTCCGAGCGGCTCGTGTGCGGGCCCTGGGCCAGGTAGGCGGGCGGCCTGGTGCCGTGTGCCGGGGTGGTGGCCTCGCGGGCCGCCGTCTCGTTCTGCGGGGCCGTGAGGGGCTTGAGCCGGGCGGGCGCGTGCGCCGGTACGGGGGTGACCGGGGCCGGTGCCCGCAGGTCGCCGCGGGCCCGCCAGCGGTCGCGCAGGTCGAAGACGTGGGCCTCGGTGCGGGCGATCAACGGCTCGAACCAGGGCAGTGCGAGCAGGATCAGCAGACCCGCCACCCAGCCCAGCACGACGTCGCTCAGCCAGTGCGTACCGAGGTAGACGGTGGCCATGCCCACGCCCAGCGAGGTCACCGCGGAGATCGCGGACAGCCAGCGGCGGGCTGCCGGGGTGGAGGCCAGATATGCCAGGATCCCCCAGGTCACCACGGCGTTGGCGGTGTGGCCGCTGGGAAATATATCGCCGCCCAGGCCCATCTCGTTCGAGCCGATGACGGTCGCGTAGTGCGGTCCGAGCCTTCCCATGCCGTACTTGGCGGCGCCGACCGTGATGTTCAGCAGCAGCAGGGATGCGCCCAGGGTCAGCAGGGGGCGCAGGGTGTGCTGCCGCCAGGAACGCCAGCCCAGCCAGGCCGCGACCATCACCGCGGTGGGGCCGCGCTGGCCCAGCACCACGTAGTAGTCGACGAACCAGTGGATCGAGGCCCACTGCTGGTAGGGCCGGAAGAACATGACCTGCCAGTCGAGGCGGACCAGCCACGAGGTGGTCACCACCAGCCACACGATGGCCAGGTAGAAGGCCAGTCCGGCGAGCACCAGGACGGTCCGGTGGCGGCTCGGCCTCGGCACGCTGAGATGAGCCGGCCGCTGCCGCTCGCGGTCCAGCCTGGCGAACACCCGGTCCAGACGGGTGGGGTTTCGTTCGGTACGCACTCAATCGACGTTACAGCGAGTGAGCTCAGTTCCCTGTCGAATCAACGGCTTTGTGATGACGATGTGATGTGGGATTCCTCTCAACCGGTGGTTTATTTCCGGGGATTCCGCAAAGGCGGGCGCTGCGTCCTTCAATTCCTTTGATCATTCCGGGTTCCGGTTTTATGGCCCTTATGAATTCGTTCACCGAATCATGGGGCGGAATTCTCCCGGCGCTCATCGACGCTCCGCGGTCGGTCAGGGCGGACCGGAGCCGTTCAGCCAGAACGCGCCGTACAGGGCGGACGCGCCGGCGATCGACGCCACGATCACGGCTGACCTGCGGGTACGCAGCCGGGCGAGGGCCAGGGCGAGGGGGAGCAACAGGGGGAAGCCGGGCATCAGCAGGCGCGGTTTCGAGCCGAAGTAGCTCGACGCGCACAGGGCGAGCGCCGTGACGACCCCCGCGTACACCAGGAGCGGCAGCGGCTGACCCTGCCGCACACAACTGACGTACAGCCACACGACCAGCCCGACCCCGACGATCAGCCCCGCTCCGGCCAGGGCCGACGGGAACGACGTGAACTTGTCGGCGACGAAACGGGCGAAGGCGTACCCGCCGTCGAATCCGTTGCGCCAGCCCGCCTGGACGTCGAGGTAGCCGAACGGCCCCTTTCCGGTGCGGTGCCCGACCCACAGGACGTAGACGGCGGTGCCGACCGGGGCCAGCGCCAGGCCGAGAGCACGGCGCAGGGAGAGGACGGAGGTCTCCCCGGCGGCGTCCGCCCGGTTCCGTACGAACGCGGCGATCCCCGCCGCCCACACCGCCGCGACCACCGCGATCCCCACCGGCCTGGTCAGACCCGCCAGGGACGCCAGGGCGCCCGCCGTCACCCAGCGGCCGGTCAGGACCGCGTACAGCGACCAGGCCGCCAGCGCCGTGAACAGCGACTCGCTGTACGCCATCGACTGGACGATCCCGACGGGCAGGACGGCCCACAGCAGCACCGCGCAGACGCCGGCCCGGCGGCCGTACACGTGGTCCGTCACCGCGAAGACCCCCCAGGCCGCGGCGAGCGAGGCGAGCAACGAGACGGCGAAGCCGGCGTCGGCGTACGACAGCGGGGTCAGCGCGGCCAACAGCCGTTCCAGCCACGGCAGCAGCGGGAAGAACGCCAGGTTCGAGTGCACGTCCCCGCCCGGCAGCCGTACCTCGTAGCCGTACCCGAGTTCGGCGACCCGCGTGTACCAGAGCGCGTCCCAGCGGGCCGTCAGCAGCGTGTACGCGCTCTTGCCGCGGGCAGCGCTCCACACGGCCAGGGCGATCAGGCCCAGGGCGCGCACGGCCGCGTAGCCGAGCAGCGCCGGGGCGGCTCGGCGCAGGGCCGGTTCGGTGCGCGTCGCAAGATCGGTCACGGGCCCGATTATCGACCGCGCGCCGGACAGGCATGTCCGCCGGGGCACGCGGAGGGGTGCGGAAAGTGGTGTACGCCACACGTGTTCTGTTCGGAGTCTGAGAGGTCCGCCACTGGGCCGACGTCCGAACTCGCGTACGCTGACGTGTCACCCGCCGTTCGCTGCGCGGGCCGGAGACCCCGCTCCTCTCCGGCCGAGATCATGGGGAGCCCCCACCCCGTGTGCCCGCCGAACGCGAGGGAACATCTGGGAGGTACGTACATGTCCGGGACGACCACGGCCGCCTCAGCGCTGCGCCGTCGGGCGGCCGGGGCCGGTGCCAACCGCTGGGTCGTCCTCGTCGTCCTGTGTGTCAGCCTGCTCCTGGTCGCCCTCGACGCGACCGTGCTGCACGTGGCGGTCCCGGCCGTCACCGAGGACCTCAAGCCCGGCGCGATGGACCTGCTCTGGATCGTCGACATCTACCCCCTGGTCTGCGCCTCGCTGCTGATCCTGTTCGGCACGCTCGGCGACCGCGTCGGCCGCAGACGGGTCCTTCTCCTCGGGTACGGCCTGTTCGGCGTCGCCTCCGGTCTCGCCGCCTTCGCGGACAGCGCCGTGATGCTGATCCTCGCGCGGGCGCTGCTCGGCGTCGGCGGCGCGATGATCATGCCCGCGACCCTCTCGATCCTGCGGCAGGTCTTCCCGGACCGCCGGGAGCGGGCGCTCGCGATCGGCATCTGGAGCGCGGTCGCCGCGGTCGGAGCGGCGGTCGGACCGCTGCTCGGCGGTTTCCTCCTGGAACACTTCTGGTGGGGCTCGGTCTTCCTCGTCAACATCCCGTTGATGCTGGTCAGCCTGCCGGTGGGCCGCCTGCTGCTGCCCGAGTCGAAGGGCAGCGCGAACGGCCCCTGGGACGTCGTCGGCGCACTGATGGCCGCCGCCGGACTCTTCGGCCTCGTCCTCGGCGTGAAGCGGCTCGGCGGCGGCGAGTTCGACGCGTTCACCGCGGTCCCGCTGATCGCCGGGGCGGTGCTGCTCGTCCTCTTCGTACGGCGGCAGCGGCGGCTCACGCATCCCCTGGTGGATCTGCGGATGTTCGCGCGCCCGGCCTTCAGCACCTCGGTCTGCTGCATCGTGCTGGCGATGCTCGCCCTGGTCGGCCTCGAACTGATCGCGGCGCAGTATCTCCAACTGGTCCTGGACCTCTCCCCGCTGGAGACCGGACTGCGGCTGCTGCCGCTGACGATCGCCGCGATGGCCGCCGGGCTGGCCGGGGCGCGCCTGCTGCGGAGGTTCGGGCCACGGCGGATGGTCAGCGTCGGGTTCTGCCTCACCGCGGTGGCCGTGCTGCTGCTCACCGGGATGGACGAGACGGACAACACGGGGCTGCTGCTGGCCGGGTTCGTCCTGCTCGGGTTCGGGCTGGAGACGACGCTCTTCGGGGCGTACGAGTCGATGCTCAGCGAGGCACCGCCGGACCAGGCGGGCGGGGCCGCGGCGATCGGCGAGACCTCCTACCAGCTGGGCGCGGGCATCGGCATCGCCCTGCTCGGCAGCGTCATGAACGCGGCCTACGCGCCCGGGCTCGTGGGCGTGCCTGGGGTCCCGGAGTCGGCGTCGAAGTCGGCGGGGCACTCCCTGGGCGAGGCCTACGACGTCGCCGGGCACCTCGGCGGATCCGCGGGCGTCGCCCTGCGCCGGGCCGCCCGGGACTCCTTCGTGCACGGGCTGCACGTGACCTTGCTGGTGAGTGCGGGGTTGTTGCTGCTGGGCGCGGCGATGGCACTGCGGCTGCCGCGCGCGATGCAGTGCGGCGAGTCCACGGCGGCGGTGGAGCTTCCGGCGCCCCGAGAGGTCGGCGAGGTCGCTCCGTCCCGCGTCTCGGCGTGAGCGGCGCTCTGGCTGCGCGGGACACCGCGCTGTACCGTCGGCCACGGAAGTTTAATTAGCGGTGCTAGTTTCGAGGCGCCGCCCGCTGGAGCCCGTCTGCCGGAGGATGTGCCATGCCCCCGTTCGACCCCGCCGACCCCCTCGGCATCGACGACCTGCTGGACCCTGAGGACCTGGCGATCCGCGAGACCGTGCGGACCTGGGCCACCGACCGCGTCCTGCCGTACGTCGCCGACTGGTACGAGAAGGGCGAGTTGCCCGGGATCAGGGAACTGGCCAGGGAACTCGGCGGGATCGGCGCCCTCGGCATGTCCCTGGAGGGATACGGGTGCGCCGGCGCCTCCGCCGTGCAGTACGGGCTCGCCTGTCTGGAGCTGGAGGCCGCCGACTCCGGGATCCGGTCCCTCGTCTCCGTGCAGGGCTCTCTCGCCATGTACGCGATCCACCGGTTCGGCAGCGAGGAGCAGAAGCAGACCTGGCTGCCGCGCATGGCCGCCGGTGAGGTCATCGGCTGCTTCGGGCTCACCGAACCCGACCACGGCTCCGACCCCGCCGGCATGCGGACGTACGCCAAGAAGGACGGCACGGACTGGGTCCTGAACGGGCGCAAGATGTGGATCACCAACGGGTCGGTCGCCGGGGTCGCCGTGGTGTGGGCGCAGACCGACGACGGGATCCGCGGATTCGTCGTGCCGACCGACACGCCGGGCTTCTCGGCGCCGGAGATCAAGCACAAGTGGTCCCTGCGGGCCAGTGTCACCAGTGAGCTCGTCCTCGACGACGTACGCCTGCCCGCCGACGCCGTGCTGCCGGAGGTCGTCGGACTCAAGGGTCCGCTGAGCTGTCTGTCGCACGCCCGGTACGGCATCGTCTGGGGTGCGATGGGCGCGGCGCGCTCGTGCTTCGAGACCGCTGTCGACTACGCGAAGACGCGGGAGCAGTTCGGGCGGCCGATCGGTGGCTTCCAGCTCACCCAGGCCAAACTCGCCGACATGGCGGTCGAACTGCACAAGGGAATTCTGCTCGCCCACCATCTGGGGCGGCGCATGGACGCCGGCCGCCTGCGTCCCGAGCAGGTCAGCTTCGGCAAGCTCAACAACGTCCGCGAGGCCATCGAGATCTGCCGTACGTCACGGACGATCCTCGGTGCCAACGGGATCTCCCTCGAATACCCCGTGATGCGGCACGCGACGAACCTCGAGTCGGTGCTGACGTACGAGGGCACCGTCGAGATGCATCAGTTGGTACTGGGCAAGGCACTCACCGGGTTGGACGCCTTCCGGTGAACACTGCCTGGGGCAGGGCCGGCGAGCGGCCCTGCCTCAGCTCTGGTTGAAGAAGCCGTCCGTGCGGTGCTGCGCGGGATCGCCGTTCACGATCTCGGTGTTGGCGGGGGTCAGCAGGAACACCCGGGTGGACACACGCTCGATGGAACCGCGCAGCCCGAAGATCAGCCCGGCCGCGAAGTCGACGACGCGCTTGGCGTCGCCCGCCTCCATCGCGGTGAGGTTCACGATGACGGGGACACCGTCACGGAACAGTTCGCCGATGGCCCGCGCGTCCCGGAAGCTGTCCGGGGTCACGGTGCCGATCCGGCGGCCCTTCTCCTCGGCGACGTCCGTGGCCACCTTGACCCGCGGGTCGGTGACCCAGGCATCCCCGGGCTGTTCGGTCCCTTCGGAGTATCCGTCGTCGTCGTAGTAACGCTCGTCATCGTTGTCGTCAACGAGGCCCAGCCAGGCACTCGCTTTGCGCACCGATCCCATGGACGCCTCCTCTCACAGCGGTCTTCTCTTGCTTCTGTTTCCCTATGGTCATCCATGATGCGGATCGCGCGCCAAGTGAATAGCCGCCGCGCGGGGGGTTTGTGACGGTACTGGTGCACAGCGAATCCGTCGAGAGCCCGGGTGCCCCAAGGGTCGCATCCCATACGGCTGCTGACTGTGAGTGAAATATGATTCTTCACGGCGTATGGGTGATGAACGGAGCGTACGGGTGAACGGGCGGCCGGTACGATGCCGCCGCCCAACACCGCACTGACCACGGGGGATCGTCATGTTCGGAATCGTCAGGCCCTGCCGTCATCGGCTCGGAGAAAACCTCGGGAACCAGTGGATGGCCCATTTGTGCGGGCTGTGTCTCGCTCTCCGTAAGGACCACGGCCAGTTCGCCAGGGTCGTCACGAACTGCGACGGCTTGCTGATATCGGTTCTGACGGAGGCTCAGACCGGGGCCGAATCCGGCGGAAGGCGCACGGCGGGACCGTGTCCGTTGCGCGGAATGCGGACCGCGTCCGTGGCACAGGGCGAGGGAGCGCGGCTCGCGGCCGCCGTCTCGCTGGTACTGGCCTCGGCCAAGGTGCGCGACCATGTCGCCGACGGGGACGGGATGCTGGCGCGGCGGCCGGTGGCGGTCGCCGCGCGCAGGGTCGCCGAGGGGTGGGGGCGGGCCGGGGAACGGACCGGGCTCGATGTCGGGTTCGACACCGGTGTGCTGGTCGACGCGGTGGAGCGGCAGTTCGGTGTCGAGGCGCTGGCCGGACCCGGGACGCCGATCCTGACGGTCACCGAACCCACCGAGACCGCGACGGCGGCCGCCTTCGCGCACACGGCCGTGCTGGCGGGGCGGCCCCGGAACGCCGCCGCGCTCGCCGAGGCCGGGCGGCTCTTCGGGCGGCTGGCGCATCTGCTGGACGCCGTGGAGGACAGGGCGGCCGACGCCGCGTCGGGGGCGTGGAATCCGCTCACCGCCACGGGGACGTCCTTGGAGGAAGCGCGCAGGCTCGCCGACGACGCCGTCCACGGGGTGCGGCTCGCGTTGCGGGAGGTCGAGTTCGCCGACGCGAAGCTGGCGCATGTGCTGCTGGTGCACGAGCTGCACAACTCCGTGGAGCGGGCGTTCAGCGCGCCACCGGAGCCGCCGTCCCGGCGGGAGCGGCGGGGGCTGGTGGCGGGGTGCGCGGTGTGGGCGGGGCTCGCCTGTACGTGTCAGATGTGCTGCGGGACGTTCGAGGATCCGTGGAGCGGCCGGCGGCGGGACGGGGCGTGCCGCGGCGCCGACTGCGGGGACTGCTGCGAGTGCTGCAGCTGTTGTGGGGACGGGTGTGATTGCTGCGATTGCGGGTGCGACTGCTGAGAGGGCGCGGACGGCGAGGAGCGGACTCCCGCGGCGATGACCGCACCTACGCGGGGTGCGCGTGGCGGGTCGGTCGCTTGCGGGAGAACAGCGCTGGGTGAGGGGAGGCGCGTGTGAAGGCGGAGAAAGGGGCGAACGCGAAAAGGCGCCCTACGGAATCGGGGCGCGCAGTGGGTCAGCTCAACAGGAAGAGGACCACACTCGACCGAGGTCGATGTGGGAGCGCTTGACCAGCCACTGCTGTGGATGCATGGGGTAAGTGGAACAGGCATTCGGTGAGGCGTCAACTGACTTGAGACGTACCGCTCACAGTATGGACAGCCTTGACAGGGCCGGGAAACGCACCCGTAGTCTCAAGGGGCGGTCCTGCTGAGGGGCTCGGCCGCACCCGTGTGAAGGCACCCGTCCGAGTTCGAACGACTCGATGCCACGGAGTCCTCGCATGTCCTGCGACACCCTCGCCGAAGCCCCCGCCGCACCGGACGCACCGGAGCACGCGGAATCCCCGCACCTCGTCCCGTTCGCGTTCGTGCCCCGCGCCCGCGGCTCGGAGCGCACCCGATGAGGCGCTCGCTGGTCATCGTCGGGGCCGGACCGCGGGGGACCGGCCTGATCGAGCGGATCGCCGCCAACGCGCCCGAGCTGTACGACGGTTCGGGCCATGAAGGACTCGACATCCATCTGGTGGACCCGCATCCGCCCGGCGCCGGACGCATCTGGCGCGCGGCGCAGTCACCGCTGCTGTGGATGAACTCGCACGCCGAGGACGTCACCATGTTCACCGACGAGACGGTGGACATGGCCGGACCCGTGCGCCAGGGCCCCACACTGCACGAGTGGGCCGGCATCGACGGCCGCACCTTCGCGGACCGGCAGCTCCAGGGCGGGTATCTGCGCTGGGTGCACGAGCAGGCGGTGGCGGCCCTCCCGGACAGCGTCACCGTCCACCACCATCCGCACCGCGCCCTGCGGGTCAGCGGGCCGCGCGAGGGAACGCAGCAGGTCTGGCTGGAGGACCGCCCGCAGCCGCTCGCCGCCGACCTGGTCGTCCTTGCCCTGGGTCACCTCGACGCCGAACTCGACGACGAACAGCGCGACCTGGCGGCCTACGCCCGCACCCACGACCTCGTCCACCTGCCGCCCGACTTCACCGCCGACAGCGACCTGTCCACGCTCGCGCCCGGCGAACCCGTCCTGGTCCGCGGCTTCGGGCTCGCCTTCGTGGACCTGATGGTGCTGCTCACCGAGGGCCGGGGCGGACGGTACGACGGGGACACCTACCTCCCGTCGGGACGGGAGCCGGTGCTGTACGTCGGATCGCGGCGCGGAGTGCCGTACCACTCGAAGATCGGCTACGACTGGACCGGTGAGCGGCCGCCGCTGCCCCGCTTCCTGGGGCCGGCCGAGACCGACGCGCTCCTTGCCCGGCCCGCGGGCTTCGACTTCTCGCGGGACGTGTGGCCGCTGGTGGAGAAGGAGCTCGGATTCGCCCACTACCACCGGCTGTTCACCGTGCACCCGGAGCGGACCGCGATGTCCTGGGCCGACTTCGAGGAGAAGTACGCGGTGATCGACGACACCGCCGAACGGGAGACCCTGGTGGTCTCCGCCGTGCCCGACCCCCATGACCGGCTCGACCTCGCCGCGCTCGACCGGCCGTTGGAGGGAGCGCGGTACGCCACACACGAGGAACTCCAGGAAGGGCTGCGGGAGTACGTCGAGGCCGACCTGAGCCGCGGTCATGATCCCGCGTACAGCCCGGACCTGGCCGTCTTCCTCGGACTGCTCTCCGTCTACGGGCAGTTGGTCCGGCTCGGGGACATCGGCGGGTGGTGGCACGGCTTCTTCAGCTACCTCGCCTCCGGGCCCCCCGGGCCCCGGCTGCGGCAGTTGCTCGCGCTGTCCCGGGCCGGAGTGCTGAGGTTCGTCGGCGCGGACATGGAAGTCCGTGCCGAGGACGGGGTGTTCCGGGCGTCGAGCCCCACCGTGCCGGGCTTCTCGGTCCAGGCACGGGCACTGGTCGAGGCACGGCTGCCCGAGCCGACGGTCCGGCGGGCCCTCGATCCGCTGCTGCGCCGGCTGCACGCCGAGGGGGTCGCCGAGAGCCCGGACGGCCTGCTGCGCGTGGACCGTGCCGACGGGCGGGTCCTGGACCGGTCCGGCCGGCCGCACCCACGGCGCTTCGCGCTCGGGCCGCACACCGACGGACGTACACCCGGTGCCTTCACCCGGCCGCGCACGGGCGGGCCCGCGTTCCGGCAGAACGACGCGACCGCGCGGTCCGCGCTGCTGTTGCTCGGCGCGCTCGCCGGCCGTGCGGCCGCCTGAGCCACCTGGAAGGTCCACGTCATCCGGAAGCGCACGTCACGTGCACGACAGGGAAGTCCAGCGATGAGTGTCATGGTCGACATCAGCTCCCTCCACAGGAGCCTCGGTCCGCCCGGTTCCGGAGGGCCGACGGGGCTCTCCGACGAACCGGTCTCCGCGCTCGGCCCCGGGCTCGCCGGTGAAGTCCTCGACGTCATCAAGGTGTTGGCCGATCAGCGCACCACGATGATCGTCGAGCAGGGGGCGCCCGCCGAGGTGCTGGACAACCCGCGGCCCGAACCCGCACGGGCCTCTCTCCCGGAGGTGCTGTGATGCTGCATCTCGCCGCCGCCGTCGACCAGCCGTCCGCCTACGACGCCGCCTCCTACGTCGGCCTCGCACGGCTCGCCGAGAGCGGCGGGTTCGACTTCGTGACGCTGCACGACACCTTCGCCCGGCCCGGCCTCGACGCCCTCGCCGTGCTGTCGAGGGTCGTGCCCGCCACCCGGCGGATCGGCCTGGTGCCCACCGTGACCACCACGCACACCGAGCCCTTCCACGTCCAGGCAGCCGTCGCGACCCTCGACTGGCTCAGCCAGGGGCGGGCCGGCTGGCGGCTCGATGTGTCGGGAACCGCGAGCGAGGCCCGTCTCTTCGGCCGCCCGCACCCCGCCGCGCTCGGCCTCGCCGACGCGGGGGAACCCCCGTACCCGGCCGACGCGTTGTGGCAGGAGGCCGGGGAAGTCGCCGACGTGGCCGCCAAGTTGTGGGACAGCCGGGAGGACAATCCCGGGAAGAAGAAGGTGCCGGCCGACCGGGACACGCTGCATCCCGTCGACTTCCGGGGCACGACCTTCTCAGTCAAGGGCCCCTCCCCCGTGCCGAGACCCCCGCAGGGCCATCCGGTCCGTGTCGTCGACGCCACCGACGCGGCCGCCCGGCGGACCGCCGCCCGGTACGCCGACGTGGCTCTGGTGCACGCCGTGAGCACCGCGCAGACAGCCGCCGTTCGGGACCAACTCCGGGCGCAGGCAGCCGGGTTCGGCCGCGACCCCGACGAACTGCGGGTCTTCGCGGGCCTGCTCGTCGACCTCGGCGACGGCGAGCACGCGGCCGAGCCGGGGCACGGCGGAGGCGGTCCCCGGCAGAGCGCGCGGGGGCCGCTCTACCGGGGCGGCCCGGTCGACCTCGCGGAACTGATCGCCACCTGGCACGCCGAGGGAGCCGTCGACGGCTTCCACCTCACGCCCGCCGAACCGTTCCGTGATCTGGAACGGCTCGTCAACGGCACGGCGGCGCTGCTCCAGCACCGCGGACTGTTCCGCACCTTCTATCCGGGCGGCACGCTCAGGGAGCACCTGGGTCTGGCCAGGCCGGCCAACCAGTACGCCGTGGCCGGGGGAGTGGCATGAGCCGTCGGCAGATCCATCTCGCCGTGCGCTTCCCGGGCGCCGGCGACACCACCGGCCGAACGGATCGGCGCTCGACGTCCCGGATCGAGTTCTCGTCCTTCGAACGCCTGGCCCGCACCGCGGAGCGGGGACTGTTCGACTTCCTCCTCCTCGCCGAGGGGCCGTACGAACGGCGGGGCCACCACCAGGACCTGGAGGCGGCCTGCCACCCCGACCCGGTCACCGTCCTGGGCGCCCTCGCCGGTGTCACCGAACACCTCGGCCTCGCGGCCACGGTCGACGCGACCTGTCACGAGCCCTACGGACTCGCCCGCAGGTTCGCGACGTTGGACCACCTCAGCGGGGGCCGGGCCGCCTGGAACGTGCTGACCTCCGCGGACGCCGCCACCGGGGAGAACTTCCGGCGCGGCGGCTTCCTGGACCGGGCCGACCGGTACCGCCGTACCGCCGAGTTCCTGGACGCGGCGAGGGAGTTGTGGGACTCCTGGACACCGGACGGGGTGGCGCGGCCGTTCGCGCACCGCGGGCGGCACTTCGACATCGCGGGCGAGTTCACCGTGCCGCGCTCGCCGCAGGGGCATCCGGTCGTGATCCAGGCCGGTGACTGCGAGGAGGAACGGGAGCTGGCCGCCGCGACAGCCGACGTCCTCCTCTCCGGCCCGGGGCCCGCAATCGGCTCCCCGGGACGACACGGCGGCCGGCACAGCCCGCTCGCGGAGGGCCAGGCCCGCTACGCCGACGTGAAGCGCCGCCTCGCCAAGTACGGCCGCGCCCCCGACGATCTGAGGATCATGCCCGTGGTGAGCGTCGTCCTCGGCGACACCGCCACCGAGGCCCAGGAGAAGAGCCTGCCGATCCGGCGGAGCGCGATCGAGGCGGAGCGCCCGCGGTTCCTGGCCGGCACCCCGGAGGCGGTCGCCACCGAACTCGAGGAATTCGTCCGGCGCGAGGCCGCCGACGGCTTCGTCCTCGTCCCGCATCCCACCCCGGGCAGCCTCGAGGAGTTCGTGGACCGGGTGGTCCCACTGCTCCAGGAGCGCGGCGCGTTCCGCACGGAGTACCGGGGCACCACCCTGCACTCGCACCTCGGGGTTCCCGACCCCGCACAGACCGCACAGAAGGACTGATCACATGACCACGGACGCGTCCGACGCGTGGAAGCACTGGCACGAGCACCGCGTCCAGGAGGTGTCCGAGCCCTACGGGCCGCTCGCGCTCGTCGGCACCTACTGGCTGGCGGACCACCCGGACGGGCGGCTCCCGGATCTCCCGGGGACCTGGACCCTGACGGACGACGCGGTGGTGCTGACCGCCACCGAGGCGGACGGACCGAGCGTCGACGGGCGGCCCTTCGCGGGTGAGGCAAGGCTGTCCGCCGACCTCGGACCGGTGGGAGCCTCCCGGGCGTCCCTCGGCGAGCGCCGACTGGTCGTGCTGGTGCGCGAAGGGGTCTGGGGCGTACGGGACTTCGACCCCGGCTCCGCCGCCCGGCGGGCGTTCCGCGGGATCGAGGCCACGTCGTACGACCCGCGCTGGTCGGTGCCGGGGCGCTTCACGCCGTACGACACGCGGCGGACCGTCCGCGTCCCGAACGCGGACGGCGTCGAGCGGGGGTTCGTGCTCGGCGGCGAGGTGACGTTCGAGATCGACGGGCAGGAGTCGGTGCTCAAGGTCGCGGTCCTCGGCGACGGTTCGCTGTGGGCGGTTTTCGGCGATACGACAAGCGGGGACAGCAGCTACCGGTTCCGCTTCCTGTACCCGGCCGCGCCGGACGCCGAAGGGCGTACGACGGTCGACTTCAACCGCGCGGTGCTGCCGCCGTGCGCCTTCGCCGACCACTTCATCTGTCCGTTCCCGCCGCCGGGGAACACCCTGGGCGTCGCCGTCGCGGCGGGGGAGCGCAATCTGGTCCGGTGAGCCGCCGGTTCACGGGGATCGTAAAGATGCTTCAAAGGTTGACGGCCGAAAGGCGCCCTTGCGCCTACCGGCCGGTCGGCCGAATACTCCCCCTCAGCGCTTGTCAGGGGCACAACGTGTTCGAAATCCGGACGCGTTCGCCCCCGACTGCGCCTCACGGGCCCCGACCCCACGCGGGCCCCCGAATTCCCCTGGGAGGGAACGACACGTGAGGATCAAGCGCACCACCCCCCGCAGTGGCATTGCGAGACGGACCCGGCTGATCGCCGGTACCACCGGCCTCGTGGCCGCGGCCGCGATCGCGGTCCCCAGCGCGAACGCGACCGCTGCGACCCCGTTCAGCACGGCCCAACTCAAGAGCGCCAGCAGCTCGGTGCTCAAGGCCGACATCCCCGGCACCGCCTGGGCCGTCGACAGCAAGACCAACCGTGTGGTCGTCACCGCCGACAGCACGGTCTCGCAGGCCGAGATCGCCAAGATCAAGGAGCAGGCCGGCGGCAACGCCGACGCGCTCACGATCAAGCGGACCCCGGGCAAGTTCAACAAGCTGATCTCAGGCGGCGACGCCATCTATGCGAGTAGCTGGCGCTGCTCCCTCGGCTTCAACGTCCGCAGCGGCAGCACCTACTACTTCCTGACCGCCGGTCACTGCACCGACGGCGCGGGCACCTGGTGGTCGAACTCCGGGCACACGACCACCCTCGGTTCGACGGCCGGGTCCAGCTTCCCGACCAACGACTACGGCCTCGTCAAGTACTCGACGAGCTACCCCGTGTCGTCGATCTCCGGCACCGTCGGCAGCGTCGACATCACCAGCGCCGCCACCCCGAGCGTGGGCACCACGGTCAACCGCCGCGGCTCCACCACCGGCATCCACAGCGGCCGGGTCACCGCGCTCAACGCGACCGTCAACTACGGTGGCGGAGACGTCGTCTACGGCATGATCCAGACCACGGTCTGCGCCGAACCCGGCGACTCCGGCGGCCCGCTGTACGGGAGCAACGGTGTCGCCTACGGTCTGACCTCCGGCGGCAGCGGCAACTGCTCCTCCGGCGGTACGACCTTCTTCCAGCCGGTCACCGAGGCGCTGAGCGCGTACGGCGTGAGCGTCTTCTAGGACCGCCGAACCACCTGAAGCGCAGCCGACACCTGGTGAGCCCCCGTACGCGTCTGGCGTACGGGGGTTCGCCGTGATCACGGCATGGTCGGTTTCGGTATGTGCTTCGGTGTTTGCTTCGGTGGCGCGCAGAGCCAGTCCAGTACGGCCGGCAGGGCCTCCAGCGCCCCGAAGCGGCCGGCGTCCGGCTCCAGGACGGGGCGCACGCGGGGGATCCGGTTCATGAGCCACTTGAAATGGCCGGCCGGGAAGAACGTGTCCCGGGCGCCGTGCCACAGCAGGACGGGCCGGGTGACGTCCGCCGGGTCGAAGCCCCAGTTGCTGAGCAGGGCGAGGTCGTCGTCGAGCCAGCCGTACGCCGAATCGCGCAGCGCCTCGCGGTAGCCGCGCAGCAGCATCTCGCCGACGGCCGGGGTGGACACGATCCGCCGGTCGGAGTCGGTGAGCCCGTCGCGGACGGAGACGAGCAGCTGCGCGGGGTCGCGGCGGATGTCGGCGGCGCGGGCCGCGAGGCGTCCGGCGAAGGCGAGCGGGTCGGTGAGCGCCCGGGTGAACTCCTCGACGTGGGACTCGGCCATGCCGTCGAACCAGCTCAGGTCCCGCGCGTCCGGCGGTGCGGGTGAGGCCAGCACCGCCGCCCGCCGTACCCGGGAGGGCAGCAGGGCGGCGCAGGCCAGGGCGTGCGGGGCGCCGCCGGCGTGGCCGAGCACCGAGAAGCGGCCGAGCCCGAGGGCACCGGCCAGCTCCGCCACGTCCCGGGCGGCGTCGGCCACCCGGCGTCCCGGCAGGCGGTCCGAACCGCCGTAGCCGGGGCGGTCGTAGGCGATGAACCGGATGTGCGGGTGCGCGGTGACGACTTCCCGGGGTACGACGCCGGAGCGGCAGCCCGGGGTGTCGTGCAGCAGCACCACCGGTGTGCCGTCCGGATCGCCGTACTCCTCGACCGCCAGCCGGCGGCCGTCCTGTGTCCTGATGCCGTGGACCACCTGTGTCCTCCGTCTCCCCAACGCGAACATCCCGGCGTTACCGTCGAAGTACACACCTTGAGCGCCTGGTTCGGACCCTGGGGGGCCGCAATGGTCGAGGAGCTGGTGGCGGCGGGAGCGACGCTCGTGACTGCCGGAGCGGTGTACGCGATGGCGGCTGCGCGCGTCGTCAAACAGTACGAACGGGGCTTGGTCTTCCGTCTCGGCAAGCTGCGGTCCGACGTGCGCGGGCCGGGGTTCACGATGATCGTTCCGGGCATCGACAAGCTCCGGAAGGTCAACATGCAGATCGTGACCATGCCGGTGCCCGGGCAGGAGGGCATCACCCGGGACAACGTCACGGTGCGGGTCGACGCCGTCGTCTACTTCAAGGTGACCTCGCCTGCCGAGGCGATCGTCCGGGTGGAGGACTACCGGTTCGCGGTCGCGCAGATGGCGCAGACCTCGCTGCGGTCCATCATCGGCAAGAGCGAGCTGGACGATCTGCTCTCCAACCGCGAAAAACTCAACCAGGGGCTGGAGTTGATGATCGACAGCCCGGCCGTGGAGTGGGGCGTCACCATCGACCGGGTCGAGATCAAGGACGTCTCGCTGCCCGAGACCATGAAGCGGTCCATGGCCCGGCAGGCCGAGGCGGACCGGGAGCGGCGGGCGCGGGTCATCAACGCGGACGCGGAGCTCCAGGCGTCGAAGAAGCTGGCCGAGGCGGCCAAGGAGATGTCCGAGCAGCCCGCCGCGCTGCAACTGCGGTTGCTGCAGACGGTGGTGGCGGTGGCGGCGGAGAAGAACTCGACGCTGGTGCTGCCGTTCCCGGTGGAGTTGCTGCGGTTCCTGGAGCGGGCGCAGCCTACGGTGGCGCCCGCGCAGCCTGTGGCGCCCGCGCAGGCAGTGGCGCCGTCGGCTGTCCAGCAACCGGTGCAGGAGCAACTCCCGTCTCCCGCGCCCCGTCCGGATTCCGTCCCCGAAGGGTCGGATTCAAGACAGGACTAGACCTCACGCACCGCTGATGGGTTACTCGCGCGTAGTGTTTGCAGCGCGAATGCGCCTGGTGTGACTGTGCACGGTCAAGTCGCGAGGGGCGTGCAACCGCGTTCTACGCGCGTCCTGAAGTCAACCTTGTGCGCCCCCTGCCGGGTTCGGAAGAGTGGACGCCTGTCAACCAGCCTTCCGGCCCCTGAGAACCCCACACTCTCCTGGGCCGACCCCCCACAGGAGGACGCGAGTTGAAGCACCGACGGATACCCGGGCGACGGATCGTCGTGGCAGGTGCGGGCGTTGCCGCACTGGTCGCGGCGGGAGTCACCTTGCAGACTGCGAACGCCAGCGAGACGCCGGCCTCACCCGAGGTCAAGACCCTCTCGGCCCTCGCGGCCGGAAAGCTCGCCTCGACACTCGGGGCCGATCTCGGCGCGGACGCGGCCGGGACGTTCTACGACGCGAAGACCAAGAGTCTCGTGGTGAACGTGCTCGACGAGGACGCGGCGCGAACCGTGTCGGCGGCCGGGGCCTCGGCGAGAATCGTCGCGAACTCCCTCGCCGAGCTGAAGAGCGCGCACACGACGCTCAAGAGCGACGCGACCATCCCGGGGACGTCCTGGGTGACCGACCCGACGACCAACAAGGTCGTCGTCACCGCCGACCGCACGGTGTCCGACGCCGAGTGGACCAAGCTCACGAAGGTGGTCGACGGACTGGGGCCGGTGGCCGAACTCCAGCGCACGAAGGCGGAGTTCAAGCCCTTCATCGCCGGCGGTGACGCGATCTCCGGGTCCGGAGGACGGTGCTCGCTGGGGTTCAACGTGGTCAAGGGCGGCGAGCCGTACTTCCTCACCGCGGGACACTGCACCGAGGCGATCTCGACCTGGTCGGACTCCAGCGGGAAGCAGATCGGCACCAACGAGGTGTCGAGCTTCCCGGACAACGACTTCGGGCTGGTGAAGTACACGGCCGAGGTCGACCACCCCAGCGAGGTGGACCTCTACAACGGGTCCGCGCAGGCGATCACGGGGGCGGCGACGGCGACCGTCGGTCAGTCCGTGACACGCAGCGGGTCCACGACCCAGGTGCACTCGGGGAAGGTCACCGGCCTGGACGCGACCGTGAACTACGGCAACGGCGACATCGTGAACGGGCTGATCCAGACCGATGTGTGCGCGGAGCCCGGGGACAGCGGCGGCTCACTGTTCTCCGGCAGCAGCGCGATCGGCCTGACGTCCGGCGGCAGCGGCGACTGCACCTCCGGCGGGGAGACGTTCTTCCAGCCGGTGACGCAGGCACTGTCGGCAACCGGGACGTCGATCGGCTGACGGGCCCGGCGCTGTGAAGTCCCGCCCCTCGCGCGAGGGGCGGGACTTCTGTGTGTGCTCGGGGGCATGGCACCGTTCACGGTTGTGGGCGCTTGAGGCTGGGTGGCTTCCCCGCGCGCGCCTTCCGTAGAAGGGGTTCGGAGGACGGGGCCGTCCCCTGCCGTGTCGGCGTCTCACATGCCGCGGTCCGGGCCGTACCAGGGCTCGGGGCGTTCGTCGGCGGACATCGGGAGGTGCTGCAGTTTCACAGGGCCGGGGTAAAAGGCTGCGCTGTTGGGGCCGGTCATGTCTTCACCGACCAGGTAGCGATAGAGCCACTCCGCGAAGCTCACGCGGTGCTCCACCCAGGTTTCGTCATAGCTGACCAGGAACCTCGTGACATCGGCGGCCGCGTCGAGGAAGATCGTTTCTCCCCGGTCCGTGCTCGCGATCGGCCACAGGCCGTTGCGGGTGCCGAAGCTCAACTCCTCAAGTCCGAACAGTTGACGAGGGTCCTCATCCGCGTCGAGGTCGAGCTCGTCCCAGGGCACCTGGGACCAGGCCCGGGCGGTGTCCCGGATCTTCTGGCCCAGGTTCCAGCGCTCGGTCGCCGGGTGGGCGAGGTGCAGGTGGCCGTTGAGCTGGACCGGGGCGTAGGCATCGACAATGACCCGGTAGTCGGGCGGCAGCTGTATGCCGAGTTCAGCGTGGAGGCGGTCCCATGCCGACGGCTCTGCATAGCGGTTCTGAGCCGGTCCGAGCATGGCCATGGTGGCAGCCAGGTAGTCGGTCATGGGGCACCTCGTCGGGATGGATCGACGCTGAGCGGCAGGTCAGCGGCAGTGCGGGATCGTCCGGATCACTTCACGGATCATGCCAGACCGCCGTTCGTCGTGGGCCGGTTCGCCGGCCTGCGACAGCAGAGCAGAGCAGCGGTGAGACCGGCGAGGGCCAGAAGGCGGTCGGCCTCGCGTTCGGAGCGACGGTGCGGGCGGCGGCACTCCGCCGGCCACGCCACCGTCCGTTCCAGCCGCTCTTACGGTCCGGTTCATGACGGACCCCGCCTCTGAAAGACGCTGGACCAAGGGCGAGTTCGGCGTGCGCGATTGCCCTGAGCCGGCAGGTGACCGGCTTTGTGGTCCGATGCCGTCGCCCCTCGCCCGATGGGAACGCGACACGGGACGGTCCGCATCGGCGTCGGCGATCCGGATGCCGTGGTCCGAGACCGCTTGACCTTGACGCAGGGGCAACCCTCCATCCTTCCGGCAGGGGCGTCCCCGCAGTCGCGTGGAGCAGCTCCGCAAAGGAGGCAGATGACCATGGCGGCCCAAACGATCGCCGGTCCGGCGATGCGCGTGCAGGGTCTGGAGAAGTCGTACGGAAAACTCGAAGTACTGCGCGGTGTGGACTTCGACGTGGCGCAGGGCAGCATCTTCGCCCTGCTCGGCTCCAACGGGGCAGGCAAGACCACGACCGTGAGAATCCTCGCCACGCTCCTGAAGGCCGACGCGGGGACGGCGAGCGTCAACGGCTTCGACGTCGCCACGCAACCGGCGAACGTGCGGGAGTCCATCAGTCTCACCGGGCAGTTCGCGGCCGTCGACGAGATCCTCAGCGGTCGGGAGAACCTCGCCCTGGTCGCCAGGCTGCGCCACCTCAAGGACCCGGGCGCGACCGCGGACGACCTGCTGAGGCGATTCTCGCTGAGCGCGGCGGGAGCGCGGCGGGTGTCCACGTACTCGGGTGGGATGCGCCGTCGGCTGGACATCGCGATGAGCCTCATCGGGAACTCGCCGGTGATCTTCCTGGACGAGCCGACGGCCGGACTCGACCCCGAGGCACGCATCGAGGTGTGGGACGCGGTCAAGGAGCTCGCCGGTCATGGAACGACGGTGCTGCTCACCACGCAGTATCTGGAGGAGGCAGAGCAGCTGGCCGACCGGATCGCGATCCTCCACCAGGGCCGGATCATCGTGAACGGCACCCTCGCCGAGCTCAAGCAGCTCTTCCCGCCCGCCAAGGTCGAGTACGTCGAGAAGCAGCCGACTCTGGAGGAGATCTTCCTCGCGGTCGTCGGCGGCGGCGACAAGAGCGACACCACTGGCACGACAACCGGGGGACAAGGATGACCGCGTACTTCTTCAGCGACACCGCCGCGCTCACGGGGCGGACCCTGCGCCATGTCACACGCAGCATGGACACCATCATCACGACCGCCATCACGCCGGTCGCCATGATGCTGATGTTCGTCTACGTGTTCGGCGGTGCCATCGATACGGGGTCGGTCCCGTACGTGGACTACATGCTGCCCGGCATCCTGCTCATGACCGTCGCGTCGGGCGTCTCCTACACCGCGTACCGGTTGTTCACCGATGTGAAGAGCGGGATCTTCGAGCGGTTCCAGTCCATGCCGATCGCGCGGTCGGGTGTGCTGTGGGCCCACGTCGTCACCTCTCTGGTCGCCAACCTGATCGCGCTCGTGCTGGTCGTGGGCGTCGCCGTGCTCATGGGCTTCCGCTCAGGGGCGGGGGTGTCGGCATGGCTCGCGGTCGCCGGCATCCTGCTCCTGTTCACTCTTGCGCTGACCTGGCTCGCCGTGATTCCCGGGCTCTCCGCGTCGTCGGTCGAGGGAGCGGGCGCGTTCGCCTACCCGCTCATCTTCCTGCCGTTCGTCAGCTCGGCGTTCGTGCCCACAACGACGATGCCCGGCCCGGTGCGCTGGTTCGCCGAGCACCAGCCGGTGACGTCGATCGTCAACACGATCCGCAACCTGTTCGCCCAGCAGCCGGTCGGCGACGACATCTGGACCGCCCTCGCGTGGTGCGTCGGCATCCTCGTCGTGGCGTACGTCTTCGCGATGGCCGCCTATCGCCGGAAGATCGCCTGAGGCAGGCTGAGACCCATGCTCACCATCAGCCGACTGGCGGCGTACGCCGGGGTGACGGTACGGGCGGTCCGTCACTACCACAAGATCGGACTGCTGCCGGAGCCCGAGCGCGACCGGTCCGGATACCGGACCTACAACGCTGTCGCGGTCGTACGACTGATCCGGATCCGCACTCTCGCAGACGCCGGCGTGCCGCTCGCCCGGGTGCAGGAACTTCTCGACGCCGGCCCGGAGGAGTTCGCCGACGGCGTCCAGGAGATCGACAAGGATCTGCGCGCCGAGATCCGGCGGCTGCAGGACACCCGCAGCCGGCTCGCCCGACTCGCGGTCGGAGAGCACCTCGCGCTTCCGCGGAGCGTCGTGGACTACCTCGACCGGCTGCGCGGGCTCGGCGTCGAGGAGCGGTACATCGAGATGGAACGGGACGCCTGGATCATGATCGCAGCTCAGGTGCCGCATTCGATCGACTCCGTGATCGCCAAGAAGCACGAGGAGCTGGACGACCCCGACATGGTGAAGCTCTACAGCCTTCTCAGCGGGGCACTCGACTGGCCGGCAGACGATCCGCGGATCGTCGAGGTCGCCGACATCATGGAGCGCTTGATGGTTCGCGCTGTGGAGGCCGGCGAGGTGGGCGCCGATGACGGCATCGACGATCAGTTCGCCGACCTGCTGGACTCGACCATGGTCGAGTCCTCACCGCACGCCGTGCGGCTGCTGGCGATCCTGAAGGAGCGTGGCTGGAGAGGCTGGACCCGCATCGAGCGAGTGCCTGCCGACAGGCTCGACACGGAACTGCCGCCGTCCTGAACTCGCCGACTCCGGCAACCGACCCAAGCCTGAACGGTCACCGGTGGACGTTTTCGCAGGTGGGAGGTGGTCGAGTGGGACTCGTACAAGAGTTCGAAAGTTGGTCTATGGTGGAGGTGAGGCGGTAAGGAACTGGTGTTCGATATTCGATGGTGGGAGGTGCGGATGCCCGGCTTCACCCATCTGCACACCACCTCCGGGTTCTCCCTGCGCTACGGCGCCTCGCACCCGGAGCGCCTGGCCGAGCGCGCCTCCGAGCGGGGCATGGACGCCCTCGCCCTCACCGACCGCGACACCCTCGCCGGCACGGTCCGCTTCGCCAAGGCCTGCGCGAAGGCCGGGGTGCGGCCGGTGTTCGGGGTGGAGCTGGCGGTGGAGGAGACCGGGCCCGTACGGCAGGAGCGGCGCCGCGCTCCCGTACGCGGAGGTGCCTTCGTCGATGAGTCGACTCCCCGTGTCACCTTTCTCGCCAGGGACGGCGCCCGCGGCTGGGCCGACCTGTGCCGGCTGGTCACGGTGGCGCACTCCGGCAAGGGTGCGGAGGGCATGCCTGTACTGCCCTGGGCCGAGAACCGGGGGGACGGGCTGACCGTGCTGCTCGGGCCCGCCTCCGACGTCGGCCGCGCTCTCGCCGCCGGCCGTCCCGACCGGGCCGCCAGGCTCCTCGCCCCCTGGCGGGATACCTACGGCGACGCCCTGCGGCTCGAAGCCGTCTGGCACGGGCGCAAGGGCACCGGGCCCGGCTCCCTGCGGCTGGCCGCCCGCACCGTCGGCTTCGCCGCCGAACAGCGGATCCGGCCCGTGCTCAGCAACGCCGTCCGGTATGCCGACGCCGGCCTGGGCCCGGTCGCCGACGTCCTGGACTCCGCCCGCCGACTGGTCCCCGTAGGCGCGGCCGGGGAGCTGGACTCCGGCGAGGCCTGGCTCAAGGACGCCGGTGCCATGCTGGAGGCCGCCGAGCGGATCGTCGAGGCCGCGGGCTTCCGGCGCGAGACCGGGTACCGGCTGCTGGAGCAGACGCAGACGGCCGCGTCCGAGTGTGTCGTGGACCCCGAGGACGACCTCGGTATCGGCACCGTCCACTTCCCCGAAGCGCGTCTCGTCGGCGCGGGCCGGCGCACCGCCCAGCGGACGCTGGCCTCGCGGGCGGCAGCGGGGATGGTGCGCAAGGGGTACACGGGCAAGAGCGCGTACTGGGAACGGATGCACGAGGAACTGGACATCATCGCCCACCACGGCTTCGCCTCCTACTTCCTGACGGTCGCTCAGGTCGTCGACGACGTAAGGGACATGGGGATCCGGGTGGCCGCCCGCGGCTCCGGCGCGGGCTCCCTGGTCAACCACCTCCTCGGTATCGCCCACGCCGATCCCGTCGAGCACGGGCTGCTGATGGAGCGGTTCCTGTCCACGCGGCGGCTCGTCCTGCCCGACATCGACATCGACGTGGAGTCCGCGCGCCGGCTCGAGGTCTACCGGGCGATCATCGGACGGTTCGGCACCGAGCGGGTCGCCACCGTCGCGATGCCGGAGACGTACCGGGTGCGGCACGCGATCCGGGACGTGGGGGCGGCCCTGTCGATGGACCCCGCCGACATCGACCGCATCGCCAAGTCCTTCCCGCACATCCGGGCCCGCGACGCCCGCGCGGCGCTGGAGGAGCTGCCCGAACTCAAGGCGCTGGCAGGGGAGAAGCAGCGCCACGGCAGGTTGTGGGAGCTGGTCGAGTCCCTCGACGCCCTGCCGCGCGGTGTCGCCATGCATCCGTGCGGGGTGCTGCTCTCCGACGCGTCCCTGCTGAGCCGTACGCCGGTCGTGCCGACCAGCGGCGAGGGACTGCCCATGTCGCAGTTCGACAAGGAGGACGTCGAGGACCTCGGGCTGCTCAAGCTCGACGTGCTCGGCGTGCGGATGCAGTCGGCGATGGCGCACGCGGTCGCCGAGGTGGAGCGGGGCACGGGGGAGCGGGTCGACCTGGACGCGGTACCGCCGGGCGACCCGGCGACGTATCAACTCATCCGGTCCGCCGAGACGTTGGGCTGCTTCCAGATCGAGTCGCCGGGGCAGCGGGACCTGGTGGGGCGGTTGCAGCCGGCGACCTTCCACGACCTCGTCGTCGACATCTCGCTCTTCCGGCCCGGTCCGGTCGCCGCCGACATGGTGCGGCCGTTCATCGAGGCACGGCACGGGCGGGCGCCCGTCAGATATCCGCACCGGGACCTGGAGCGGCCGTTGAAGGAGACGTACGGGGTCGTCGTCTTCCACGAGCAGATCATCGACATCGTCGACATCATGACCGGCTGCGGGCGCGGCGAGGCGGACCGGGTGCGGCGCGGGCTGTCCGACCCGGAGTCGCAGGGGCGGATCCGGTTCTGGTTCGCGCAGCACGCGGCGGCGAACGGATACGGCGCGGAAACGATTCAGCGGACCTGGGAGATCGTCGAGGCCTTCGGGTCGTACGGCTTCTGCAAGGCGCACGCGGTCGCCTTCGCCGTACCGACGTACCAGTCGGCGTGGCTGAAGGCGCACCACCCGGCCGCCTTCTATGCGGGGCTCCTCACACACGACCCCGGGATGTATCCCAAGCGGCTGCTGCTGGCGGACGCGCGGCGGCGCGGGGTGCCGATCCTGCCGCTGGACGTGAACCGGTCGGCGGTCGCTCACCGTATCGAACTGGTGTCTGAATCACCGATGGTGTGGGGACTGCGGCTGGCCCTCTCCGACGTGCACGGCATCAGCGAGACCGAGGCGGCGCGGATCGCCCAGGGACAGCCGTACGCCTCACTGCTGGACTTCTGGGAACGGGGGCGGCCGAGCCGTCCGGTGGCCCAAAGGCTGGCCCAGGTAGGGGCGTTGGACGCGTTCGGCGCCAACAGGCGCGATCTGCAACTGCACCTGACCGAGCTGCACCGGGGCGGACGGGGCGCGGGTGGCAGGCAGTTCCCCCTGGCCGGCGGACGGAAGACCGCCCCGGCCGGGCTGCCGGATCTCTCCTCCGTGGAGCGGCTCAGCGCCGAACTGGGGGTGCTGTCGATGGACGTCTCGCGCAACCTGATGGACGACCACCAGGAGTTCCTGCGGGAGTTGGGTGTGGCCAGTGCGAAGCGGCTGCGGGAAGCGAGGCACGGGGAGGCGGTGCTGGTCGCGGGCGCCAAGGCGGCCACCCAGACCCCGCCGATCCGGTCCGGCAAACGGGTCATCTTCACCACCCTGGACGACGGCACCGGCCTGGTCGACCTCGCCTTCTTCGACGACTCCCACGACGCCTGCGCGCACACCGTCTTCCACTCCTGGCTGCTGCTGGTGCGCGGAGTGGTGCAACGGCGGGGCCCGCGCAGCCTCAGCGTGGTGGGCTCGGCCGCCTGGAACCTCGCCGAACTGGTCGAACTGCGGGACGGGGAAGGTCTCGACGCGGTGGCGGCGCGGCTGGCGGTGCCGGTGCCGGAGCGGTCCGGTGACGTGACCGGTGATCCGACCGGCGGCCGGCGAATCCAAATGCCGACGGGATACGAACTGCATCCGTGGGCCGATCTGCGACCGGCGGGTCAAGAGGCCTCACAGGTACGGAAGTTGTGGCACCAGAGTCCGGGGAGTGCGGGATGACCATCCTCTGCGTACGTTTCCAGCTGCCGCCGACGCGGGAGGCGGCCCTGCCCGAACTGCTCGGTCTCCTCGAGGAGTTCACGCCGGTCGTCGAGGCGCTGCCACCGGACGGGGCACTGGCCGATCTGCGGGGTGCGGAACGGTACTTCAAGCGGGACGCCGTCGAGCTGGCCTCGGTGATCCGGGTCCGCGCCCTCGCCCTGCACGGCGTCGACTGTGTGATCGGCGCCGGGCCCGGGCCGATGCTGGCCCGCATGGCGCTGAAGGCCGCCCGGCCCGGGGCGACCTGCGCGGTTCCCGAGGACGCGGCGGTGGACTTCCTCGCCGGCCGGCCCGTCGCCGCGCTCCCCGGCGTCGGCGCCGCGACCGCTCGCACCCTGTGCGAGTACGGCCTCGACACGCTGGGCCGGGTCGCCACCGCACCCCTGTCCACGCTCCAGCGACTCGTCGGCGCGAAGGCCGGCCGCGAACTGCACGAGAAGGCGAACGGCGTGGACCGCGGCCGGGTGGTCCCGAACGGTGTCTCACGCTCTCTGGCCACCGAACGCCCTTTCATCCGCGACGAGTTGGACCCCGGTCGGCACCGCCGTGCCCTGCTCTCCGCCGCCGAGGAACTGGGCGCCCGACTGCGCGCCCTCGACAAGGTCTGCCGCACCCTGACCCTCACCGTCCGCTACGCCGACCGCAGCGCGACCACCCGCACCCGCACCCTCGGCGAACCCACCGCGCACTCGGCGGCCCTGACCCGGGCGGCCTACGGAATGTACGAGGCGCTGGGTCTCCAACGGGCCCGGGTCCGCTCGATCTCCCTCCGCGCCGAGGGCCTCGACCCCGCCGAACAGGCCTCCCACCAGCTCACCTTCGACCCCCTCGACGACAAACTCCGCCGCATCGAGGAGGCCGCGGACCGCGCCCGGGCCAGGTTCGGCCCGCTCGCGGTGCTGCCCGGAACGCTGGCGGCGTAGCGGTCAGTTGGCCCACGGGGGAGTGATGCGGGTGCCGTCGGCCAGTTCCGCCTCCAGGCCGATGGAGGTCGTGACCCAGGAGATCGCGGTGTGGGCGGTCGGGTTCTCGACGGCCAGGGTCGCGCCGGGGTTGATGATCACCGTGTCGCCGGCGGTGATCCGGTGGGTGGTGCCGTCGAGGGTGATCAGGAGCTCGCCGATGAGCAGATGGAAGATCTCCTCGCGGTTGACGGTGTGCGCCGGCGCCTTCGTCCCCGCGGGGATCTCGCCGCGCCAGGCGCAGAGCTCCTTGGCACCGGTCAGGGGAGTGGCGTACGAGACGAAGCGGGCGCCGTGGATCTCATGGGTGACGGCATCGGACGAGCGGACTACGGGCATGGGTGGCCTCCGGGACCGATCGAGAAATGGTCAAGCAGCTTGACTATATGGATTCATAGTCAAGCTGCTTGACCAATTCGTCAAGGGTGTTTCAATGCCTGAGTGCAGAACTCCGAAGCCCTCGCCCTGACCGCCGCCCTGCTCGCCGCCGCCAGTGATCTGACCCAGCGCATCAATGACGGAGTCCTCGCTCGCGGGTTCGAGGGGGTGCGGCCCGCCCATGGGTTCGCGTTCGCGCGGCTCGCGCCGGACGGGGCGACCGTCACCGAGATCGCGGCCCATCTCGGGGTGACCAAGCAGGCCGCGAGTCAGCTGGTCGACGAGATCGTGCGCAAGGGGTATGCCGAGCGGCGGCCGCATCCCGCGGACGCGCGGGCCCGGCTCGTCGTGCTGACCGAGCGGGGATGGGCCTGCACCCGTGCGGCGGAGGAGGCTGCCGCCGAGGCCGTACGGACGTGGGTCGATGTACTCGGTGAGAGTGAAGTGCGCGCGTTGTACGAGCGATTGGGGCGCATTGCTCCCTATGGTCCCATCAGGCCCGCCTGGTGACGTTTCATCAGCAGATGCATCCGACGCGGTTATCACTGGAAGTTTTTACTGACGCGTAACTTCACAAGTGCACTACTCGTCCGTAATTTTCGAATTGAACAGCATCCTCGTGATCCGGGTCACAGGGCGTAAGGCCATCGCACCTCCCTTGAGCCGCAAGGAGATCACACGATGCTGCCCTGGAAACGACTGCTCAGACCCCTCGCCGCCCTGCTGCTGACCGCCGCGGTCGCCGTCGTCCCCGCCGCCGGTGCCGCCCAGGCGGCCGACGCCCCCAGCCACGGCTGGAACGACTGGTCCTGCAAACCCTCCGCCGCCCACCCCCGCCCCGTCGTCCTCGTGCACGGCACCTTCGCCAACGCCACGGACAACTGGCTGGCACTCGCCCCGTACCTGGAGGACCGCGGCTACTGCCTCTTCTCCTTCGACTACGGCCAACTGCCCGGCGTGCCCCTCATCCACGGTCTCGGCCCGATCGACAAGTCGGCGGAACAGCTGAAGACCTTCGTCGACAAGGTGCTCGCCGCCACCGGAGCTACCGAGACCGACCTCGTCGGCCACTCGCAGGGCGGCCTGATGCCCCGCTACTACCTCAAGTTCCTCGGCGGAGCCGCCAAGGTGAACGCCCTCGTCGGCATCGCCCCCGACAACCACGGCACCACCCTGTCCGGCATCACCAACCTGCTGCCGTACTTCCCCGGCATCGGCGACTTCCTCACCACCAACACCCCCGCCCTCGCCGACCAGGTCGCCGGCTCCGCCTTCCTCGCCAAGCTCAACGAGGGCGGCGACACCGTCCCCGGCGTCAGGTACACGGTCCTCGCCACCAGGTACGACGAGGTCGTGACGCCGTACCAGAGCCAGTTCCTCAGCGGATCCGGCGTCCACAACGTGCTGCTCCAGGACCTGTGCCCGCTCGATCTCTCCGAACACGTGGCCATCGGACTGTTCGACCGGATCGCCTTCCACGAGGTGGCGAACGCCCTGGACCCGGCGCATGCCTCCACCACCACCTGCGCGTCGGCGCTGAGTTGAGTGGCGCCGGGGCCTGTCCGGCCTGAGCCGCCGGTCAGGCCCCGGAGTTCATCGGGTCAACGGCCCTGCCGTCCACCGCCGTTCACCGCACGCCGGCGCACCGAGCCGAACAGGATCGCCGCGCCCGCCGCGAGGACGGCCGCCCCGCCCATCGCGAGATACGACGTGCTGCCGTCCCCGCCCGTCTCGGCGAGGCGCTGCGAAGTCCCCGCAGCCTTGGGGCCGTTGACCGGGGTGCTCGCGATGTCCGCCACCGGTTCCGCCGACGTGCTCGCGTCGCTGTCGCCGTGCCCGTGGTGCTCGACCGTCGACTCCTCGGCCCCGTCCTCGATCTGTTCCTCGGAGGGAGCGGAAGCACTCGGAGCAGGGGCGGAACCACTCGCCGCACCGCCGGAGCCGCCGCCGAAAGACACGTCCGAACAGGAGTAGAACGCCTCCGGACTGTCCGAGCGCTGCCAGACCGCGTACAGGAGCTGTCTGCCGGAGCGCTCCGGCAGTGTGCCGGAGAACGTGTAGAAGCCGCCCGAGGCGACCGGGTCGGTGGCCTTCGCCACCGGATTCGACAGGTCCAGGTCGTCCCAGGCCAGTGGCTGCGAGGGGTCGTAGCCCGGCTTGGTGAGGTACACCGTGAAGGTGCCCTTGTGCGGGGCCGTCACGCGGTACCTGAAGGTGTACGACCCACTGCGCACGCTCGTCGCCGGCCAGTCGGCCCGGGCCAGGTCGAGCCCCTTGAACTCGTCGTTGCCCGCGCTGCACAGCCTGCCGTCCGGGATCAGCTCCTGGTGCCGTCCGTTCGCGTCGCCGATGCGGATGCCGTTCCAGTCGTAGAGCGCCTGAGTGCCGCCGGCCGCGACCGCCGCCCGGCACGCGTCCGACCTCGGACTCTCGGGACCCTCCGCGTAGCACTGCGAGACCCGGCTGACCGGGTCGCCCATCGAACCGTGCGCGGACGCGGGCGCGGCGGCCAGCGCGGCCAGAGCGAGCGGGGCCAGGCCGACAGCGGCGACTGCGGCGGCCTTGCGGCGTGCGGGCATGGGGGATCTCCTCGGAACCGGAACTGACGGGTGCCGGATCAAAGAAACCGTGAAATCCCCAGCTTGTGACGGTCGGTGGCGATCTTTATGGCTCTCTTAAGGGGGTGCTGAGCCGGAGATCAGGTCGGTAGCGTGCGCGCATGACGAACGAGCAGATCCGGGCCGCCGAGGCGGCCGACGTGTCGGCCGTGAAGGCCGTGGCCGACGCGGCGTTCGAGCACTACATCGAGCGCATCGGGCAGGTGCCGCAGCCCATGGAACGGGACCACGCGGCGAACGTGGCCGCGGGGCGGGTGTTCGTCACAGGGGATCCCGTGGTCGGGCTCGTGGTGGTCGAGGAACACGCGGACCATCTGTACCTCGACACCATCGCCGTCCACCCCGGCGCCCAGGGACAGGGCGTGGGAGGACGGCTGCTGCGGTTCGTCGAGGCACACGCGCGTGCGCGCGGCCTGTCCGAGGTCAGGCTCTACACCAACGCGCTGATGTGGGAGAACCAGAAGATCTACCCGAAGTTCGGTTATGAGGTCGTGGAACGGCGAGTGGACGGGCCCTATGACCGCGTCCACTACCGCAAGCGACTGGTCTGAGACGGGGCATGGCAGGCGCCGTCAGCCGTCCGGCCACCAGGTGCGGGCGATGTCCTTCCGCACCTCGGGTCGTCCCGCGGGGCGTTCGTCGGCCTCCTCGCGGATCCGGCGGGTGTCCGTCCTCTTCAGGGGCTTCTGCACGGTAGTGCGGCGCATGGCTGCCTCCTTCAGTGCCTACCGAGTTCCGCGTTCTCACGGAGGTAGACCCTTTGGGGGAGAGTTCCTCATCGGCCCCTGATCTGTCAGTGGCGGCTGTCACGATTCGATTGTCAGTGGCGGGTGTCACTCTTGGGCACATGACGGAGAACAGTGGTGTCGGGGGCGTGGACTGGGACGCCGAGGCGGCCTCCTTCGACGACGAGGCGGATCACGGGTTGCGGGACCCCGAGGTGCGCAGGGCCTGGGCCGAGCGGCTGCGGGAGTGGCTGCCGGCGATGCCCTCCGATGTCCTTGATCTGGGGTGCGGGACCGGGAGCCTGTCGCTCCTCGCGGCCGAGCAGGGACACCGTGTCACCGGGGTGGATCTCTCCCCGGCGATGGTCGAGTTGGCTCGCGCGAAGCTCGCCGGGCGTGACGCGGTGTTCCTGACCGGTGACGCGGCGATGCCGCCGGTGGGGGAGCAGCGGTTCGACGTGGTGCTCGGACGGCATGTGCTGTGGGCGCTGCCGGATCCCGGCCGGGTGTTGCGGCGGTGGTGGGGGTTGTTGCGGCCGGGTGGGCGGTTGGTGCTGGTGGAGGGCGTGTGGGGCTCGGTCGGGATATCGGCCGAGGTGCTGGCCGGACTGGCGGAGCCACTCGGGGGACATGTGCTCGTGGAGCGGCTGTCGGGGGACTCCGTGTTGTGGGGGAAGGAAGTGGATGACGAGCGGTATGCGGTGGTGGTGAGGAGCGACTAGGGCCTGTCCGGCGGAGCAGGCCGGCTCCAAGGAACGGCGCCCTGTCAGCGCAGATGTGCGTGCCAGGCCCGCGCCGCCGGCATGATCCGCCGGACAGGCCTTAGTGGATCGGGGGCCAGCGAGGTGCGTCGGCCGCTTGTTCGCCGTGGCTTGACGCGCCGCCCGCGTCGGCCAGCTTCGCCAGGTCGTCGAGGGCTGCCATCGCCGCCGACGCCGCCTCGGGGTCCCTCTCCGCCAGGCCGCTCTCCTCGAACTCGTCCTCGTCCAGGCGCAGTACTTCCCTGCCGTCCGCGGAGACCCACAGATCGAGGTCCAGGTCCTCCACGACCAGTTCGGCGCCGTCCAGGGTCGCCGGGCGGGTGATGTCGCAGTACCAGCCCTTCAAGGTGCCGGAAGCGTCGTGGACCTCCTTCACCGCGTACCAGCGGTCTCGCCAGTAGTGCTCGGTGAAGACGTCGCCGGGCTCGAAGCGGACGAAGCCGAAATCGCGCACGCCCTTGCCCGCCCAGGGGGCGCGGACGGTGATGCGGGTGCCGTCGTCGGTGAGCAGCTCGGCCTCGTAACGGATCTTCGTGCGGCCCGCCTTGACCAGGACGACGTCCAGGAGGGGCTTCGGGTCAGGTGAGTTCGCGGACATGACGTACCTCCGTGGCGCGGATCGCGTATCCGAACCATTTGTTGATCGCGAGCATGGGTTCGTTTCCGGCGTCGTTGCCCGTGAGGGCCTCGGTGTATCCGGCGGCGCGGGCGTGGTGCAGGGAGTGGTTCTTGGCGAGCTTGGCGAGGCCGCGGCCACGGAAGGCACGGGCGGTGCCGGTCATGGCGGTGGCGTAGCGGCCGGCGCCGTCCGTATGGGCGGCGCTGAAGGCGGCGGGGCGGCCGTCGACGAGGACGATCGAGGTCAGGGCGTGGTCGAGGAGCGGGTGCTTCCAGTTCTCCTCGATCCACAGGTCGTAGTCCGTGAACTCGGCACCCACGTCGCTCGGTTCGTCCATCGTGGTCTCCGCGTCCAGTTCGAAGAAGGGGCGCGGGTCGTCCGCGAAGTCGGCGGCGGTGCGCAGCTCGACGCCCGGGGGAGGGGACTGGAGCGGAGGCAGTGTGCCGCTCGTCAGGTCCAGGCGGAGGAAGTGGGCGGAGCGACTGGCCCGGTAGCCGTGCCGCTCGGCGAAGGCGCGGTTCTGCGGCTCGTCGAGGACCCAGGAGAACAGCCTGGTCGCGCCGTGTGCCGCCAGATGCTCCTCGGCGGTGCGGACGAGCAGGGCGCCGGCGCCGCGCCGCGTGCGGTCCGGGCGTACGTAGATGTTGAGGTAGCCCTGGCCCGGCTCCGGACTGTCATGGGAGAGGCCTACCTGGGCCGTGCCGATCACCTCGCCGTCCTCCTCGGCCACGAGAGAGCGGTAGCGGGCGTCCGGGTGGGTGTGCACCAGGCGGTGCAGGATCCCGGCCGGGGTCCACAGCACGAACGGGAGGGCCAGGTGACGGGCGTGGCTGAAGTCCTCGACGTCGGCCGGGTCCTGTGGGCGGAGGTCGCGCACGATCACGGTCATGAAGGCGCACGTTACGTGGGAGCGTGCGCGGAGGCCTCTCATTTTCCGGTGGGTGCGGGACAATCGGCCCGTGACCCTGAAGATCCACATCGATGACAGCGCGCCGTCGTACGAACAGGTGCGAGTGCAGATCTCCGAGCAGGCGCGGGCGGGGGTGCTGCCCGTGGGGTACCGGCTGCCGACCGTGCGGGGGCTCGCCGAGTCGCTCGGGCTGGCCGCGAACACCGTCGCCAAGGCGTACCGGGCGCTGGAGAGCGACGGCGTCATCGAGACGCGGGGGCGCAACGGCACGTTCGTCGCCGAGGCGGGCTCGGCGGCGGAACGGGAACTGGCGTCGGCCGCCCAGGCCTACGTGGAGCGGGCCCGGCGGCTCGGGCTGGACGAGCCGGCGGCTCTCGCCGCGGTGCGGGACGCGCTGCGGGCGGCCTACGGGGAGAGCTGAGCAAGGGACCCGAACATCGTCGCGTTCCTTACGGCGGCGCCGTTCGGGTCGTTGTTGAAGTACGCGTACACGTCCTGGTCCCCGCTCCAGGTCTCCCCGATCCGCTCGGCCCAGGTCTCCAGGGACCGCCTGCCGTAGTGCGGCCACGCCTGTGCGCGGCCCTCGTGGAAGCGGACGTAACCCCAGTCGGCGGTGCGCCACAGCGGGGTCACGGGGCGGGCCCGTACGTCGGCCCAGCACAGGGCCGCGCCCCGCGCTTCCAGGACCTTGCGTACCTCGGGGGTCCACCAGGAGTCGTGGCGCGGCTCGACCGCGACGCGTGTGCGGGGCGGGAAGCACCGCAGGCATCCGTCGAGCAGTGCGGTGTCCGCGCGCAGCGTCGGAGGCAGCTGCAGCAACACCGGACCCAGGCGGGAGCCCAGGCCCTCGGCGTGGCTCATCAGGCGCTCCACCGGCTCCTCGGGGTCCTTCAGGCGCTTGATGTGGGTCAGGTACCGGCTGGCCTTCACCGCCACCACGAAGCCCTGCGGCAGCCGGTCCCGCCACGTCTCGAAGTTCTCCCGGGTCGGCAACCGGTAGAACGCGTTGTTGATCTCGACCGTCGAGAAGTGCGCCGCATACTCCTCCAGCCAGAGCCGCACCGGCACGCCGGCGGGATACAGGACGTCACGCCAGTCCTTGTACTGCCACCCGGACGTGCCGACGTGCAGGGTCATACCTCCATGAAAGCACCGGCCGCGGATCTCAGAGGTACAGCCCGGCGTCGACGTCTCCCCGCGGCTCGGGCAGCGCCGTCGGTGACGTCCCCCGGCGCAGCGCGTACAGCTCCGCCAGCGTCGCGCCCTCCCGGCCGACGCCCTCCTCGGTGCCGAGCCACCCCACCGCCTCCCCGCGGGTCAGCGGGCCGACCTCGATGCGGGCCAGACAGCGGCCGGGGCGGACCACGGCGGGGTGCAGCCGCTCCAGGTCCTCGTTGGTCGTCACCCCCACCAGGACGTTGCGACCCTGGCCGAGCAGTCCGTCGGTCAGGTTCAGCAGCCGCGACAGGGCCTGGCCCGCCGTGTGCTTCGCCTCGCCGCGGATCAGTTCGTCGCAGTCCTCCAGGAGCAGGAGCCGCCAGCGGCCCTTGCCGGCCGCGTCCTCCTCGCCGATCGCGATGTCCATCAGATAGCCGACGTCACTGAACAGACGCTCCGGGTCCAGGACGCAGTCCACCTGGCACCAGTCCCGCCAGGAGCGGGCGAGGGTGCGCAGGGCCGAGGTCTTGCCGGTGCCCGGCGGGCCGTGGAGCAGCAGCAGACGGCCCGCGATGTTCTCCGGAACCGTCTTCATCAGGTGGTCCATGGCGTCCGCGACCGGTGCCGTGTAGTTCTCCCGGACCTCGTCCCAGGTGCCCGCGGAGATCTGCCGGGTGGTGCGGTGCGGGCCACGCCTGGGGGAGACGTACCAGAAGCCCATCGTCACGTTCTCCGGCTGGGGCTCCGGCTCGTCCGTCGCGCCGTCGGTGGCCTGGTCGAGGACCTTCTTCGCCAGCTCGGGTTCCGTCGCCGTCACCGTGACGTCGGCGCCGCGGTTCCAGCGGGAGACGAGCAGGGTCCAGCCGTCGCCCTCGGCGAGCGTCGCGCTGCGGTCGTCGTCCCGCGCGACGCGCAGCACCTTCGCGCCCGGCGGCAGCAGGGTGGCCCCGGAGCGGACCCGGTCGATGTTGGCCGCGTGCGAGTACGGCTGCTCGCCCGTCGCGAAGCGGCCGAGGAACAGCGCGTCGACGACGTCGGACGGCGAGTCGCTGTCGTCGACGTTGAGCCGGATCGGCAGCGCGTCGTGTGGGTTCGCAGACATGCGGGCCATGATCCGGCACAAGACCCCCATACGCACCCGGTTTCCGTGCCGCGCCGGTTGTGTCGCGCGGGCCCGTGCTTCCGGTCTGTCCGCTGCCTGCTGTTACAGAGCTGTGCATCCACGACCTCTGCCCGCACAGGTGTGTTCGCGGCTACCGTTGCCCTCAATGGGACGTCATGGGTGGAATTCGGGGGCACTGCGGTGGCGGCTCACCGCTCTGCTCGGTGTGGGCGCGGCGGCCCTGGCGCTGCTCGTGACCCTCCTCAACACGCTTCCTGGGAACGGCGCGGGCACCGACGGCACATCGCGCAACGGTGACAAGATCCACGGCGCTCCGACGACCACGCCGGACGCGGACACCCCGGAGGTGGGCTGGGGGTTCACGCACACCCAGTTCAGCGCCGACGAGGGCAGCTCCGCGGCCACCGAGCGCGTCGAGGGGATGCTGGCCGACGCGGGCGGGCTGCCGCAGAACCAGGCCGTCATGGGGTGGGGCGCCGACAACCCCGAGCCGGTCAAGGGGCGTTACGACTTCGAGGACCTGGACCGGCGCGTCGACTTCATCCGTGCCTCCGGCTCCACCCCGGTCATCACCCTGTGCTGTGCGCCGGACTGGATGAAGGGCGGCAAGGCGGGCGTCGGCAGCACCGACTGGAGCAAGGCAGCCCTGGAGACCGCCCCGGAACCGGCGCACTTCAAGGACTATGCCGCGCTCGCCGCGACCGTCGCCAAGCGCTATCCCGACGTACGGCACTTCATCGTCTGGAACGAGTTCAAGGGCTTCTGGAACGACGGCGAGGCCCGCTGGGACTACGAGGGCTACACCCAGCTGTACAACCTGGTCTACAAGGCGCTGAAGAAGGTCGACCCCAAGATCATGGTGGGCGGGCCGTATCTCGTGATGGACAGCGTCGACCCACGCTCCGAGGACGCCTCCGCGACCTTCAAGGGCGCCTGGGGCGCCATGGACCAGCGGATCCTGGACGCCTTCGACTACTGGAACCAGCACAAGGCCGGCGCCGACTTCGTGGTCGTCGACGGCTCCAGCTACACCAACGACGACGAACTGCTGCCGAACGAGTTCGCGGCCACCGACAAGTTCACCGCGGTGAGCCGCTGGGTGCGGAAGCAGACCGGCAACCTGCCGCTGTGGTGGGCCGAGTACTACGTCGAGCCCGCCGACAGCCGGGACGAACGCGAGGGCTGGTCCGAGAACCGCCGGGTCGCGGTCCAGGCCGCCGGGATGATCGCGCTGGCCAAGGGCGGCACCACCTCCGCCCTCTACTGGAACCCGGAGAACGAGAAGGGCACGGACTGCGCGGGCTGCCTGTGGACGCCGACCAGCGGTGCGGACGGCGGCCGGGAGCTGCCCATGTTCGGCCTGCTGAGCCGCTTCAGCGCCGCGTTCGCGCCGGGCACGCAGTACCGGACCGTCCCCGTCGCCGCCGACGACGTGCCCAACGTCCGCGTCCTCGCCACCGACAGGACGGTCCTGGTCGTCAACACCCTGAACCGGAGGATCAGCGCGGACGTCGACGGCAAGCGGTTCGACATGCAGGCGTACGAGGTCAAGTGGCTCAGCCGCTGAGCCACTTGACCTCTCTCCGACCGCACACCTACTTCATCGTCAGGAACCGCTGGACCAGCGCCGCCAGGAACACCGCGAGCAGGGGCAGCGAGAACCAGAAACTGCTCTGGAGCCACCGCAGTTGCCGCACACTCGGCCGCACCGCGACCCGGACCACCTCACGCGCCGAGAGCAGCAGGATCAGCGCCAGCGCGGCCAGCGCCCCCACCACCGACCAGGACGTCCACGTCACCTGCGGCCCGATCGGCCCGGGGTCGGGCTTCGGAACCTTCCCCGCGGGCTGGTCCCGCAGCGCGTAGACGGTCGCGTCGTCGTTGGTGAAGACCCGCTTGAGCTCCTTGCGGCTGTCGAGGTTGTCGAGCAGCCGCGGCTCCCACGTCCGCGAATAGCCCACGTCCAGCCGCAGATAGGTGACCTGGCTGACGTTGACCATCAGATACGAGTTGGGGCCCGCGTCCTTCAGCGCCTTGACCAGGCTCGACACCAGCACCGGGTCGGGCGGCGCCAGCGTCGGCACGTACGACACCTTCTCCATGTCCTTCGCGCCCCACGGCATCGCCGGCGTCACATTGTTCACCGTGTCGTTGGACAGCCACAGCACTCGGACCGTCGGGTCGTCGTGGGCGTAGACGTAGTCCATGGCGGCGACCTCACCGGGCTGGATCCGCTCGAACGGCTCGTTGCCCCAACGAGCCACCAGGAAGCCCCCGATGAGCAGCAGACCGGCCATGAACGCGGCCACCGGAGCGAGGCTCACCCGGTCCTTCTCACGCTCCTTCGCGGTGACACCGGTACGCGGGAACAGCGCCAGCGCCGCGAGCAGACCGGCACCCGGCAGGGCGAACATGAAGACGCGCAGCGCCATCTCGCCGCCGTACGACTGCATGCCGAAGCCAAGGAACGGGACGAAGGTGAGGACGAGCAGCGCGGCTTCCCGGTACTTGTGGTCGCGCCGCCGCCACCAGCCGTAGCAGGCGAGCGCCATGACACCGCCGGCCAGCAGGACGCGTACATACAGGACCAGCTTGTGGGTCGAACTGCCGCCCTCGATACGGCCGGAGACCGACGAGGACACATTGCCGCCGACGCCGCCGACCCCGCCGAACAGCTCGTCGAAGTGGCCCGACCAGTACGGCTCGGCCATGTAGCAGATCCAGGCGGTCACCATCACGGCGAACAGCACGGGCAGACCCCGCAGTTCGCTGCGGCGGAACACCACGAGTGCCGCCAGCACACCGAGCATCATGAACGGGGTGAGCTGGTGGGCGGGCACGCTCGCCGCGAACAGACCGATCAACACCGCTAGTAGCACGGCCCGTTGGCGGCTGTTCGTCGGCTCGACCTCCGCCTCGCCGGGGCGCCTCTTCGTCCAGATCACACGGGGTGCCCGGAACCAGACGAGCAGCACCGCCACGAACATCAGGTACAGCAGATAGGTGAAGCCCTGCGGGGAGAAGTAGTCCTGGCCGACCCAGCCGCTCAGCACGAAGATCCAGATGCCGGTCCACTTGGCCCGCCAGCTCGCCCGCATGTGCCGTACGAGCAGGAACATCGGTACCAAGTAGGCGAGTTGGATCGCCGTCGGCCACCAGCGGATGACCTCGGTGAAGTCCGTGACCCCGCAGGCCTTCGCGACGAAGGCGGCCACCGCGAAGAAGCCCGGCCAGCTCCAGCGCGCGTCCAGGTCGGGGACCGCGGATCCGGTGCGGTCGATGTAGTCGATGAACCCGAGGTGCTGCCAGGCCGTCGCGAACCGGGGCTCGGCCTCGATCACCGCGGGCAGCGCGTGCAGGGAGACCACCGTCGCCACCAGCGTGAGCAGCAGCAGCGCCTTGTGCTCGCGGCCCAGCCACAGCAGCGAGGCGAAGACCGCGACCAGCAGGGCGGCTCCGAGCAGGGTGGCGGGCGGCAGGATCGAGATCAGCCCGAACCCGCCCATCCGGTCCAGGTCCGACTCGCCGAGACGGGCCGCGGGCACCCAGTACAGCAGGAGCGCGGCGACCAGCAGACAGCCGAGGACGAGTCCGCTCCGGGTGGGCCGCAGCCGTTCCCGCCACGAGAGCGGCGGAAGGGGACCCGGCGGCTGCGCCGACTCCACGGGCACGGCCACCTCTTCCCGTACCTCGGGCCCCTCTCCCGGTACGGGGTCCTTGCCCGCGTCGAAGGCCACCTCGAACGGTGCGTCCACCTCCGCCTCGGACGGCCCGAGGGAGGACTCGGAGCCGGGCTCCCGGTTCTCCACGGGCAGTCCGAGGTCGGGGAGCTTGCTCAGGGCCCAGGTCGGCCGGTCGCGTGCCGGGCGTTCCATGGGCGTGCCGGTGGGCGGGGTGCCGGGGCCCGGGCGTACGTCGGGACGGCGTTCCTGGTGGTCGAAGTCGACGTGGATGCCCAGGGCCAGGGTGTCCTGGTCGAGCGCCCAACCGGGGCGGCGGGTACGCCCGCCGGCCGTGACCTCGCGCGCCCCGAGGTCGGCGAGGTCACCGTCGGGAGCGGCGCCCTCGGGGATCTCGGGAGCCGGTGCCTGCCGGATCGTCCGGTACAGCTTGGGCGCGGCGAGCGCGACGATCACCGCGAGCGCGGAGATCTCGGCGACGCCCGCCCCGGTCAGCCCCATGCGGGGCAGCAGCAGCAGGGTCAGGCCGAGCACCAGCACGCACAACAGGCCCTGCATCCAGGCGAGTCCGGCGGTGCGGCTCTGCGCGCGCAGCACCGCGAAGTACGTCTCCATCACGACCCGGAGCACCGCGCCGACCGCGAACCAGCGCAGCAGCGGGGTGGCCGCGTCCGCGTAGCCCTCGCCGAACACCCCGAGGATCCAGGGGGCCCCGAAGAACAGGACGGAGGCCACCGGCAGCATGATCCGGGCCATCCGCTTGAGCGCGGCACGGGTGTTGGCGGACAGCCGTCCCGGGTCGTGCGAGCCCTCGACGGTCAGGGAGGCGCCCATGTTGATGGCGAGCAGGTTGCAGGTGCCGCCTATCGTCGTGGTGATGTAGAAGTACGCGTTGTCCTCGGAGCTGACCTGCGAGGCGATGATCACCGGGATCAGGTAGACCACGGCGAGCGAGAACAGCGATCCGGTGTAGTCGCCGGCGAGGAAGCGCCCGATCTCCCTGAGCGACGGCGGCTCGGCGCGGTCCTCGGTGGCCTTCACATGCCGGGGCACCAGACGGCGGAACACCAGCCAGCCCAGCGGCAGTACGGACATCGCGATGGCCGCGACCCACGACACGAAGACTCCGGCCGTGGGGATCGCCACGGCGAAGGCGACCAGCAGCCCCAGCTTCACCGCGGAGAACACCGTGTTGCCGACCGGCACCCAGGGCGCGTTGCGCAGCCCGGTCAGCACGCCGTCCTGGAGTGTGAGCACGTTCCAGGCGACGACGGCCGCGATGAACCCGAGGCCGTTGAGAGGCCCGTGCAGGAAGCGGTACGACGGCCCCCACACGTCCAGCGTCAGCAGGAAGACGACCGCGGCCACCGCCACGATCAGCGAACTGCCCGCGTACGTACGGAAGATGAGCCGCCCCGTGGCGCGGCCCGCCACCGGGATGAAGCGGGCCAGCGCCCCGGTCAGGGTGACCGCGGTCAGGCCGGCGAGGAACTTCATCGCGGCGATCGCGGCGGAGCCCTGGCCGACCGCGGACTCGGAGTAGTAGCGGGCTGCCGCCAGCCAGAAGCCGAGCCCGAGCACCGCGGAGATCCCGGTGTTGAGCATCAGCGCGTAGGCGTTGCGGAACAGCTGGTTGCCGCCGCCGGCGCCCCTGCCCAGGCCGGGCAGCCGAAGACGGCGCCCCGACTGCTCGGGCGCCTTGGCCGCGGTCGACTCGGGCTCGGTCGTGGTCGTCGTGTCAGACACGGGAACGGGAGACCTTCCGCCGGACCTGTCGTGCTCTTCGGACCAACGCGTACCCCTTGGTGAGGGCACGGTCCCTGGCGAAGTCCCGGGCGATCGCGCGGCCCTGGACGAGCCGCTCGAACTCCTCGGCGGTGGTGGCGCGGCGCACGGTGAGACGGGTGAGCGCGTACGGCCCCTGGCGTCGGCGCGCCAGGCCGTTGTTCACGGCGAGCGCCTGGCCGTACCCGGTCTCCCGCACCGCCTCGCGCACCCGGCGGCTGGAGTAGCCGTACGGATAGGCGAACGAGGCCGGTGCGGTGCCGAGTTCGTCGGTGACGATCTCCTTGGAGTGGATCAGCTCGTGGCGCAGCGCGGCGTCGTCGAGCTGGTCGAGCTCCGGGTGCGTGTGGGTGTGGCCGCCGATCTCCACGCCCGCCGCGGCGAGTTCGCGGACCTGGTCCCAGTCCAGCATGGTGTCCAGGCCGCCGCCGGTGTCGTACGCGCCCCGGATCCAGCCGGTGGAGACGAACACCGTGGCCGTGAAGCCGTGCTTGGCGAGCACGGGCAGGGCGTGGCGGTGCACGCCTTCGTAGCCGTCGTCGAAGGTGATCAGGACGGGCCGCTCGGGCAGCGGGCGGCCGTCACGCCAACGGGCCGCGAGGTCGGCGACCTTGACCGGCGTGAGTCCCGCCCCGCCGATCAGTTCCATCTGCTCGGCGAAGGACTCCGGGGACACCGACAGCACGCGGGTGGCGTCGTTCGGGTCGGTCGCGACCGCGTGGTACATGAGGATCGGTACAGGCGGCTCAGGCATGCGTTCCCCCCTCGATCTCCGCGACCGAGAACGTGGCTCCTCCCCGCCGCGCCCGGACGCTGCCGACGACATACCCTCCGGCCGCGGTCAGCACCCCGGCGACGATCGCGCCCGCCCGGCCCGCGCCCCCCGGCCGGGACAGCGCGGCGTCCCGCAGCCCGCGCACCACCCCGGACGGCAGCACCCGGGTGGCGTACCGGCGTTCCGACTCAAGTCCCTTGCCCGCGCCGACACTTCGGGCCACCAGCGCCTTCGACAGGCCCTCCGCGTACGCGCGTGTGCGGAAGTACCCGAAGTGTTCGCGTGCCGCGGGCACCCGGTGGTGGATCACCGCACGGTCGTCGATCAGCAGGACCGCGTCCGGTCTGGCCCGGCTCAGCCGGATGCACAGCTCCGTCTCCTCGCAGCCCAGCGGCCGCTTGTCGCCGTCCCGTCCGATGCCGGTGGCGAAGCCGCCCGCCGCGTCGAAGGCGCTGCGGCGGAAGGAGGCGTTGCCGCCGAGGACGTTGCGCACCCGTACCCGGCCGGACGGGATGCCCCTGTAGGTGCAGCCGACCACCCAGTCGAACTCCTCCGGGAACCAGGCAGGGCGCCGGCCCGACGCCCAGATCGGCACCGTACGGCCGCCGACCGCCATGACCCGCGGGTCGGTGTAGGCCCCCGCGAAGTGGCGCAGCCAGTCGCGCTCGGCGACGGCGTCGTCGTCGAGGAAGGCGATCACCTCGCCGCGCGCGGCGGCGATCCCGGTGTTGCGCCCCGCGGAGAGGCCGCGGGGGCCCGCGTTGGCGAACACGCGGACCTCCCCGGCCTCCTTGTACTCCTTGGCCAGTCGATCCAGCAGCGCCGGATTGTGGTCGACGACCAGCAGCGTCTCCAGGGCCGTGTACGACTGCGTCCGCGCCGAGGCGACCGCCGCGAGGATGTCCTCCCAGCGGTCCTCGGTGTACACACAGATCACGACGGAGATGTCGGGATCGCTCAAGACACCTCTCCCCGGCCCGAGTCGAGCATCGGCGAGTGGCGGGTACGGCGGCGCAGCGCACGCCGGTTGGACCGCTCACCGAGGATCACCTTGAGCACCCGGATACCGTCCCGGACCGCCCTCAGGTTGCTGGCGCCGTGGATGCGGAGGTACTCGTAGCTGGGTATCTCCTGCACCTTGAGCCCGGCCTTGACCACCCTGATGTTCATCAGGGTCTCCACCTCGAAGCCCGTGCAGTCGAGGTCGATCTTGTCGAGGCAGTGCCGCCAGAACGCGTTGTATCCGTAGCAGAGATCCGTGTAGCGGGCGCCGAACTTGCGGTTGACGATGGTGCACAGCGCCCAGTTGCCGAGCTTGCGGATGAAGGTCATGTCGTCGGTGCCGCCGCCGTTGGCGAAGCGGGACCCCTTGGCGAAGTCCGCGCCCGAGACGAGGGCGGACACATAGGAGACGATCTCGTTGCCGTCGGCCGAGCCGTCCGCGTCGATCATGACGACGATGTCACCGGTGCAGGCTTCGAACCCGGTGATCAGGGCGTCCCCCTTGCCCTTGCCGTGCTGCTTGACGACCTTCACCTCGGGCCACAGCCCGCGGGCCACCGCGACGGTGTCGTCGGTGGAGTTGCCGTCCACGAGAACCACCTCGTGGATCCAGTCCGGCAGGGTCTTGAAGACGTACGGAAGGTTCTCCGCCTCGTTCATGGCGGGTATGACCACGCTCACCGGTGGCGCTATGGCCAGATGAGTGGTGATCGGTCGGTACTGGCCGGCTACAGGCACATCCTGGCCCGTAGTCGGCGGGCGCAGAACTGAACTCATGAGTCTGGTTCCCTCTCGTCCGGTGGACCGCCCGCCCCTGGGCGGTCCGGTTTTTTTCTCCGGTTCGAAAGGGGGGTTCTCACTCACGGCATGCCGGAAGGAATCTCCGTACCTGCCGGGTGAGCTGGCAAATCTGGCCGACCGTCGTCGTCCTGTGCTTGTTGCCTGTGCTTGTCCCAAAAAGACGACAGCCGGTCTCGCGGCACGACTCGGTCACAAGTGCGGTCACCGAGCACGGCACCCCCCTACCGCGCCCCGCGCCCCCCGTCGCGGTCCTTGAGCCCTCCCCTAGAGCCGCTCGATGACGGGACGGTGCGGGTGTGATGTATGACGGTATTGACGATTGAACCCCTATGGCAAGACCTGGAACGAGGCCTCACGTTTTTGTTGGTTTGACCGTTACAGACGGAACCGAGCGGATCTTTCCCACCTTCTTCAACAATCTGTCGGTGGGTTCGAACAGCTCCGGCCGCGTCACCACGGCGTTGCGCAGTGCCCGTACCGGAACCCGGCGGACGCGGTGTCCGACCGCGACCGGGTGCCGACGGGTCACCCACCCCTCCGACACGGTCAGTTCCCGTGTCTTCAGGGAGTCCTTGTACTCCTTGTGGCCCCGGCCCAGATCGAGGTACGCGATGCCGTCGGCGGCGGCCGCCTCGGCCATGCGCAGATGCAGGATCAGGCCCGGGGAGTACTTCGCGTACTCCGGGTCGTACGCCGGGAACCAGCACGCCAGCACGCGCTCGGTGCGCAGCCCGAAGTGAGCGGCGACCGGCTTCCCGTCGGCGTACAGCACCGACAGGAGCCCGGCGAACGACTCGGAGCGGGTGTGGAACAACTGCCGCACGAGTCCGGAGATCCACTCGTGCGCGAAGCGGTCGCTGCGGCCGGTCCTGCGGTACTGCACGGACTTCCAGCCCATCAGCGTGCGCAGGACGGCCGGGTCGCGCTCGTCGTGGACGTAGCGCAGCTCGCTCGCGGTGCGGTGCAGCCTGCGCTCCTTGGCGAGCGTGGTCCGGGTGAACTTCGGTGAGCGCTCCCGCAGTCGGTCCAGATATGCCTCGTACCCCTGGTCCACGTCCAGCACCGGGGAGGCGAAGCCCTTGGCGGCGCTCGTCTCGAACGGCCCCTGGCCCTCCACCAGATGGTCGAACTCCCACACGGCGAGCCCGCAGGCCCGCAGCAACTCCCGTGCGTCCCAGGTGAATCCGGGCCGGTGCACCAGACCCTGGGCGTCCGAGACGCCGAGACCGACGGCCCGGCCGACGCCGGTGGCGGTTCGCTGGAACGGGAAGAACGCGGCGGGCTCGCCCCGTTCCCGTGCCACCGCGACCCGCACACCCCGTCGGTACCGGCTCACCGCGAGCGTGAACTCGGGGGACAGGAACGGGTTCGCCAGCCCGGGCGAGCCCTGGAGATGGGCCTTGGACTGCAGGGCCGTCCACGCCGCCCGGTCGGCGGCACTCAGCTCACCGGGGCGGTACACGCTGAGGTCCATGTCAGACGCCCCGGCCCTTCGCCGTACGGCGCCGCAGGAGCAGCACCGACAGGAGGATGAGGGCGCTGATCACGGCCATCGCCACGACACCGCCGCCCGCCGACCAGCGGTGGGTGGCCAACATGCCCTGGGCGACCAGCATGTTGAGGACGACAGAGCCGGCCAGCGCGGCCAGTGTCCGGGCGAACGGATCGAGTCCGCGCAGTGCGGCGGCGATGCCGGCGGCGGGCGCGGCGAGCAGAAAGAACAGCACGAGCGGTGCGCGCAGCGGTGAGTGGGAGCCGGTGAGCGCGAGCAGCGCGCCGAGTCCCCCCGCGGCGGTCGCGGCGCCCGCGAGCAGTGGCGTGAGCTCTCTGCCCGACTTTCCCGAAGATGTCCGGGTGCGTGTGATCTGCATGGGCGACGTTTCCCCCCAGAAAGCGCCGGATGCCGGACTTCAATGTCGCTCAGTGACATGGGGGGCGTCAAGACGGACAGGTACGGACTTGGGCATGAGCGTTCCCCGGAGGTGCGGGGCGCCTCCGGGGAACGGCCGTTCAGAGGGTGTGCGTCGGGGTCAGGGGACGATCTTCAGGAGCCGGTTCGGTGAACCGGTGCCCGCGCTGGTCACGACGCCGGTGGTGGCGCCGTTCACCAGGGCCGTGGCGACCTGGGCCGGGGTGGCCGAGGTGTGGCCCGCCAGGTAGACCGCGGCCGCGCCCGCGACGTGCGGGGTCGCCATCGATGTGCCGGAGATGGTGTTGGTCGCGGTGTCGCTGGTGTACCAGCCCGCCGTGATCGAGGAGCCGGGGGCGAAGATGTCCAGGACCGAGCCGTAGTTGGAGTAGCTGGCCCTGGCGTCCGTGCTGGTGGTGGCGCCGACCGTGATCGCGGCGGCGACGCGGGCCGGGGAGTACGAGGAGGCGTTGGCGCTGCTGTTGCCCGCCGCGACCGCGTAAGTGACGCCGCTGGCTATGGAGTTGGCCACGGCGTCGTCCAGGGTGGTGGAGGCGCCGCCGCCGAGGGACATGTTGGCGACCGAGGGACCGCTGTGGTTCGCGGTCACCCAGTTGATGCCCGCGATGACACCCGCGGTGGTGCCGGAGCCGGCGTTGTCGAGCACCCGGACCGCCACGATCTTCGCCTTCTTGGCGATCCCGTAGGTGGTGCCGGCGATGGTCGTGGCCACGTGCGTGCCGTGACCGTTGCCGTCCGAGGCGGTGGTGTCGCCGTCCACGGCGTCGTAGCCGTAGCTCGCCCGGCCGCTGATCTGGGAGTGGGTGATGCGGACGCCGGTGTCGATGACGTACGCCGTCACACCGCTGCCCGCCGAGTCCGGGTAGGTGTAGGTGCCGGACAGCGGGAGCGCTGTCTGGTCGGAGCGGTCCAGGCCCCAGGGCGCGCTGGACTGGGTGGTGTCGGTCAGGTGCACGGTCTGGTTCTGCTCGACCGTGGCGATCGACGGGTCGGCTGCGAGTCTCCTGGCCTCAGCCGCGGAGAGCGTCGCGGTGTAGCCGTTCAGCGCGGCGCCGAACGTCTTGTTCACCGAGCCGCCGTACTCCTTGATGAGGCTCTTGCCCTCGCTCGAGGAGGACGTGAAGCCCGCGTTCTTCTTGAGCGTGACGATGTAGCTGTCCTTGACGGCCGTGGGGGAGCCGGCGGCGAGGACCTTGCCCTCGGCCGGAGCGGCCTCGGCGGGCAGGGCGGTGAGCCCGCCCACGAGGGCGGCGGTCGCGAGGCCGGTGATCGCGGCGAACCGGAACGTGTTGCTACGCAGATGTGCCATTACGAGGGGGTCCTCCTCATGGGCGACGCGCGCCTGGGTCGGGCGCGCGTCCGTGGGGGGCGTGCACGTGATCGCGCACACGACCGGGAGCGTCGCGTTCCGCTCCGGGCTGAGGTAAAGACTGGGCCGTCTACGGGCGTAGAACAAGGGAGTTGAGGAGGCGTCAACAAACCTGTCATGTTCACGAAATCATTGCCGATTTTGGCATGGACACTTCCCGTCGATTCGTGTGCTTGCTACGACGGATGTGGCAGAGATCCTGCTAAAGGGAGGTTCCATGAGACGTTCCCGATTTGCCGCGTACGTCGGCTCGCTCCTCCTCGCCCTCGCCGCCGTCCTCACCGGGACAGGCACCGCCCACGCCGCCGAAGGCCCGTATGTGGCCCTGGGCGACTCCTATTCCTCGGGTGTCGGCGCAGGCAGCTACATCAGTTCAAGCGGCGACTGCAAACGCAGCACGAAGGCCTACCCCTACCTCTGGGCGGCCGCCCACTCACCCTCGTCGTTCGCCTTCACGGCGTGCTCGGGCGCTCGTACGGGTGATGTCCTGGCGAACCAGCTGACCCCGCTCAGCTCCGCCACGGCCCTCGTCTCGATCAGCATCGGGGGCAACGACGCGGGCTTCGCCGACGTCATGACGACCTGTGTGCTCCAGTCCGACAGCTCGTGCCTGGCCCGGATCAACACCGCGAAGGCGTACGTCGACTCGACGCTGCCGGGTCGACTGGACAGCGTCTACTCGGCGATCAGCGGCCGGGCCCCCAACGCCCGTGTGGTGGTCCTTGGTTACCCCCGCTTCTACAAGCTCGGCGCCACCTGCCTCGGCCTCTCCGAGACCAAGCGGAAGGCGATCAACGGCGCCGCCGACTACCTCGACACCGCGACCGCCAAGCGCGCCGCGGACCACGGCTTCGCCTGGGGCGACGTCCGCCCCACCTTCACCGGGCACGAACTCTGCTCCGGCAGCGCCTGGCTGCACAGCCTCGACCTGCTCAACATCGGCCAGTCCTACCACCCGACCGCGGCCGGCCAGTCCGGCGGCTACCTCCCGGTCCTGAACAGCGCGGCCTGACCCCTCAGGGGGACTCGGTGGGGGAGGCCTCGCCCGTCGGGGTCGGGGTCTCCTTCACACAGGTCAGCGAGAACGGGACCGAGTTGGACGTCTCGTGGACCGGGTCGCGGACCTCCACGCTGATGGCGTCCTGGAACGTACCGCTGTCGTCCTGCGTGGTGACGCCCTGCCGGTCCTGCTGTGTCCTGTCGCCGCCTTCCGGGAACGTGAGCGTCTTCCAACTGCCGTTCAGCGAACCGTTCTTCGACACCCAGCGATAGGTCACCGTCGCCGGGAGCCGGCCGACCGTCAGTGTGGCCGTGAAGGTGGGCGCCGCGGACTGGTCCGGCGGGCAGCTGCCGGAGTAGTCGGTGTTCGAGCCCTTCAGCGAGACGTCCACGGACTGCCGCGGGGGCGCGCTCGTGGTGCTCTCCTGCTGGCTTGAGGGCGGGTTCTCCTTGCTGGGCCCGTCCGTGCCGGTGTCGGTCTGCGCGGGCGAACTCACCGACGAACCGGGGTCCTTGGCGGTGTCCCCGTCCTTGTCGCCGTTGTCCCGGTTCAGCAGCGCGTACGTCAGCCCCGCGATCGCCAGCGCGAGGGCCACCACACCCGCGATCAGGACGAAGCCCGCGCGACGGTTGCGGTCCGGGGCCCTGGAGGCCGTGGTGGCGGGAGTGGAGACCGGTGTGGGCGCCGGCCGGTACGGGGTCGTCGGCGGTTCCTGCGGGAAGGGCGCCGCGACGGTCGGGGGATACTGCGCCGCCCGCGCGGTGTCCGCGCCGGGCGTACCCCCGGCCCCGATGATCCGCAGCTCCTGCTCGGCCTGCCCGGCAGGCAGCCGCTGCGCCGGATCCTTGCGCAACAACCCCTCGATCACCGGGGTGAGCGGACCGGCCCGGTACGGCGGCGGCAGCTCCTCGTCCACGATCGCGCGCAGGGTGCTCAGCGGGGTGTTCTGCCGGAAGGGGGAGTTGCCCTCGACGGCGGCGTAGAGCAGTACGCCCAGCGACCACAGGTCGGACTCCGGACCCGGAGTGCGGCCCAGCGCCCGCTCCGGGGCGAGGAACTCGGGGGAGCCGATGACCTCGCCGGTCATCGTCAGCGCCGAACTGCCCTCGACCTGGGCGATGCCGAAGTCGGTGAGCACCACACGGCCGTCGTTCGACAGCAGCACGTTGGCGGGCTTCACATCGCGGTGCAGCACCCCGGCCTCGTGCGCGGCCCGCAGTGCGGAAAGCACCTCCGCACCGATGTGCGCGGTCCGCTGCGGGCTCAACGGGCCCTCGGCGTCCAGGAGTTCAGCGAGCGAGATGCCGCGCACCAGCTCCATGACGATCCACGGCCGGCCGTCCTCGGCGGCCACGTCGTACACCGTCACCACATTGCGGTTCGTCACCCGCGCCGCCGCCCACGCCTCGCGTTCGAGGCGGGCGTACAACCGCTCCACCTCCTGCGTCGGCAGTCCGTGCGGGGCGCGTACCTCCTTGACGGCGACCTCGCGCTGCAGCACCTCGTCACGGGCCCGCCACACGGTTCCCATGCCGCCCTCGCCGAGCGGGGACAGGAGGCGGTAGCGGCCCGCGATCACTCGCTCACTGCCCGGATCTTCGGACACGGACGTCCCCCACTTCGCACTCCGCTCGACTTCGCGTCATTTCTCCACAAAAGTAGCTCAGCCGAGTGCGGATGCCGCCCCCTTGAGCACCAAACCAGCCCCAAGGGCCACGACGACGAACGCCGACATCAGTGGTGCCGTCCTGCGCACCAACGCGGTCAGCGGGCTCGCCGCCAGGCGGGGGCGCCGGTCCAGCACCCGTGTGACTCCGCTACCCAGCCTGACGACGGCGAATCCGGCCGCGGTCAGAGTCAGGGCCAGTCCGACGCCGTAGGCGACGACGAGCAGCAGTCCGAACCAGGCCTGCCCGAGCGCCGCGGCACCGACGAGCACCACGACGGCGGAGGGGCTGGGCACCAGACCGCCGGCGAAGCCGAGGAGGATCGTGCCGCGGACGGTGGGGGCGACGGCGTGGGTGTGGGTGGAGCCGCCGTGGCTGTGTTCGAGGGAGTGGGGGTGGTCGTGATCGTGGGTGTGTCCGTGGCCGTGCTGGTGATCATGGCCGTGACCATGTCCGTGGTCGTGGTCGTGGCTGTGGCCGGACGTGTGCGAGTGGGTGTGTGCCTCAGCCGTGGCCGGGACGGTCTCCGTGCGGGCGGCGACCAGGACCAGGGAGCGCTCCTCGGGCTTCTCCGCCGCGTGCGGGTGGTCGTGGGTGTGCTGCCCGGGGCCGTGCCCGTGCTCATGCCCGGGCCGCTGGTGGGCGCGGCCTCGCAGGGCCCGTCGCAGCAGGGTGACCCCGGCGGCGGTCACCATCGCCCCGCTCGCGATCCCGAGCCAGGCGATCACCGAGGGAGCCGCCGCCGAGCCGGCCGTGACCAGGAGGCCCAGGGCGACCACGCCCAGGGTGTGGGTGACCGTCACGGAGGCGGCCAGGGGCAGCACGTCCTTCATCCGGGCCTTGCCGCCGCGGGCCGCGGCCACCGCGGCCATCAGGGTCTTGCCGTGGCCCGGGGCGAGCGCGTGCATCGCGCCGAGGAACACGGCGATGAGCAGGGCGAGCGCGGCGAAGCCGAGGGTGAGGTCGTGGCGGGCGACCAGGGAGTCCAGGGCGCGGGTCCAGCGGTCGGCGCCACGGGGCAGCACGGAGGCGGCCGGGGCGTCCGAATGCTCCTGGGCGAGGGCCGCTCCGCCGGGCCGCACGCGCAGGGAGGCGGTCACGGTGTCGGCGGGGGAGGAGAGCAACTCCGTCGGGTACGTGGTGAGTTCGTTCGACACCGACTTCGCGGGCACGTCCGACTTCGCGAGCGTCATCCGGTCGCCGCGCGCGGTGATCTCGCGCCAGCCGGGGCCGGAGTCGGTGCCCGCGCTGTGGAAGCCGAGGGTCACGGTGGCGTCCTCGGGCAGCGGGGCGGTCAGCCGGCACTCCACGCGCAGGGTGTCGAGCCCGGCCTGGCCGGGACGTACGCGCGCGTGACTGCTCTTGGCGGTGAGGGCGACGGTACGGCCGTCGACGGTGACCTTGCCGCCCTCGGCCGCCTTCTGGCAGCGCTGTGCGGCCCACTCGGTCATGCCGAGCCTCTCGATGTCCGGCTTGGCCTGGGTGGCCGGGATCTCGGCGAGGTCCTCGACGTGGGCGACGCGGAGTTCGCCGGGGGCGGCGACGAGACCGTCGTAGCGATTGACGGTGAAGTTGCCGAGGGGGTGCGCGCTCGCGCTGCTGGAAGGGAGCAGCGCGAGCGCACAAGCCGCCGTCAGGACGGCCGTGACGGACGCGAACAGACGGCGGGGCCTCACTTGGACGCCTCCTTGAGGGCCTTGCGGGCCTCACGGGCGCCGAGGGGGGAGAAACCGGGGTTGAGCTTCAGGGCGGAGGTGAGATGGCTCCGGCCTTCCTTCCGGTCGCCGGTGGCGAGTTCGATGATCCCGCGGTGGTAGAGGAAGGAGGCGTTGCGGTAGCCGGTGGCGGTGGCCTGCCGGGTGTACGCCAGGGCCTCCTTGTCGTGGCCGTTGACGTGCAGGGCCCAGGCCAGCGCGTCCGCGGTGTGCACGGTGTGCCGGCGGGCCCACTCGGCGCGGGCGGCCTTGAGGGCGGAGGCCTTGTCGCCGTGGTCGGCGGCGGCGAGCGCGGTGTCGAGGTCGGCGTTGACGCCGTTGGCGCGGGCGAGGGCGATCCAGGCGTCCACGAGGGTGTACTGGTCCTTCGCCTTCGCCCGGTCGCCGTCGGCGCCCCGGTCCTCGTACAGCTCACCGAGCTCGACGAGCGGGCCGGGCAGCGGATACCGGGCCACGACGTTCTCCATGCCCTTGATCGCGGCGGCCCGGTCCCCGCTCGCGGCCTGGGCGCGGGCCCTGCCCTCCAGAGCGGGGAGGTAGGTGTCGTCGGCGGCGAGGGCGCGGGCGTAGTCGGTCAGGGCCGTGTCGTAGTCGCCCTGGTTCCAGGCGAGTTGGCCCAGCGCGCCGGCCACGTAGGCGATGTCGCCCGGGGTGGTCGCGGTGGACAGGGCCTGCTCCAGGACACCGCGGGCGGTGCGGACGTCGCCGCGCAGCTCGTGGACGTAGGCGTACCGGGTGAACACCGGGATGCCGGGCCGCCGTTCGTCCGCCAGGTCGGCAGCCTTGGAGGCCTCGTCGTAGCGGCCGAGTTCGACGAGGGCGTCGATCCGGGAGGAGAGGGCCCGCTCGCTGTAGGGGTTCTGCTTCAGGGTCCGGTCGGCGTAGGCGAGGGCGTCCTTGAAGTCGTGCCGGGCGGCGGCGAGCGCGGCGAGACCGGTGAGTCCCTGCTCGTTGTCCGCCGACAACTGCAGTGACTTCTTCAGCACTTGCTCGGCCTGCCGGTACCGCGACGGGTCGCCCTTCGTCCTGGCCTGCTCGACGTAGGCGAGCCCGAGGCCGGCCCAGCCGCCGAAGTCCTTGGGCTGGCTGCGGAGATGGGCCTGCATCGCCTTGATGCTCGCATCGAGGTCCCCGCTGGCCATGAGCCCGGGAGAGACGGCCGCGGACGAACTGGCGACGGTGGCGGTCCCGCCGTCCCGCAGGGCACCGAAAGCGATCGACCCACCCGTCATGGCCACGGCCAACAGGGCAGCGCACCCGGCGAGTTGAGCGGCCCGCCAGCGCCGCCCGGCCTCGGAGACCCGCCGTACGGCGGCGGCCTTCTCCTCGTCGGCGTGCGCGGAGGGTTCGTCGGTCCGAATGGAGGGCTCCACGGTCTCCGGCGACCCGTCGTGTTCGCTCTCCGCCGCGCTGTCGGTCGTAGACCCGGACATGGACCTCTCCTGATTCGTTCGTGTTCGTGTGTCACGGCGCGGCCCGCACCGTGGGGGACGGCTTCGTGCGGGCCGCGCCGGTATATGGGGGAGGCGGGAGGCCTAGTAGGCGCGTTCCCGCGTCCGGCGCCACCACATGAGGGCCGCCCCGATGAGCGCGATACCACCCGCACCGGCACCCGCGGACGCGGCGATCAGCGTCATGTTGTCCGAACCGGAGGACCCGGCCGGGGACAGCGCGTCGCCGAGCTGGTTACGGACGTCGTTCCCGCCGCTCGTGCCCTTCGCCAGCGGCCCCCGGGAACCCTCGGTCGGCAGCGCCACGTACGGGAAGGACTTCTCGAAGTCCTTGTCGTTCTTGTCGACCGCGTCACCGAGGTCGTTCTTCGACCCGACCAGCTCACCCTCGACGACCTGCAGCGAGGCGTCGATCACGTCGTCGGTGAGCCGGCGCCCGTTCGGGAACCCGGCGTTGTCGCCATCAAGCACACCGAGCCGCTTCGGAGAATCGGTGGGCTTGATGGACGTGTTGAGGCGCAGCTCCTCCGCGGGGCGCACGTGGGGCGGCTGGTTCAGCCCCTTCACACCCTTGAGGAAGACGTCCACGAGGTCGTTGCGCGGCTCCTTCGGGGCGGGGATCTTGTAGATCGCCTCGATGAGCTTCGGCAGTTCGGGGTTGGTCACGTTCTTCAGGAACTGAGCGTCGTCCCACGGCGAGGACGCGTTGAACTTGTCCTTGTCCTTGAGCGGGTTGACGACCTCGTTGACCAACGGGTTGCCGAGGCGCGAGACCTGGGAGTAGTAGCCCTGCGCGTTCTTGCGCTGGGTCGTCGACCAGATGCCCACGATGGGCTGGTGCGACGACTCGGCGATCATCTCCGTCGGGACCTGCAGGGCGATGGAGTTGACGTTGTAGCCCTTGAGTGTGTCGTTGCCGACCTCGCTGAGGTTGCCGCCGTACAGCAGGTCGAAGACGCGCAGGTCCGCGAAGAACGGGTCGTCGGCCTGGCCGGCGAACGCCGTCGCGTCGCCGGGAAGCTTGTAGACCGCCTGGTCGCGCAGCTTCTCGTAGTTCGGCATGGACGCCTTGCCGACGTTCGACGGGGCCACCGGGATGTCGTCGGCGACCTTCGTCTTGTACTCGACCTTCCCGTACTTCAGCCGGAAGAGGTCGATGTCGTACGTCTGCGTGACGTTCAGGTCGGGGTCGTCGAGGCTCTCGACCACACCGGTGTTGTACAGGAACGACTTCTTGTTCTTGACGTGCGTCTTGAACGTGAAGCGGTACAGCAGATCGCCCTGCCCGTCACCGTTGTTGTCGATGTGGAGGTCGTACTGCGCGTCCTCGGCGAACTGGTAGAAGTTCGGCCCGCCCCCGGGCTCCTCGAACGGGATCCAGTTGGCGACGATCGTCGTCGAGTCCGGCTTGTCGGGGCTGACGAACGCGTACACGTCCGTGTTGTCGTACTGGGGCTGCCCCGAGATCAGGGGGGCCTCCCGGTGACTGGAGGCGGAGGCCGCCCCGGGTTCCAGCGTGGCCACACCGGCGGCTACGAGCCCCCCGGCGGCCAGCGCGCCACAGATGAGGGTCGCGATACTGCCGCGTCCCGAGCCGCTCCTGGAGATAGGTGTCATGCCGTCCGTCCTCAGTCCAACTTGCCTGACGCTCGGTGATTCGGAGCGGTGGGCGGGCCGGATTGGTCGAATCTCAAAACTTCTTTTCTGCTGCTCGACCCGCGCTTTCGGCCTTCTCATCCGTAACCCCATCCGGAGGTGTGTTCGTTGCGAATACCACGTGGGGCGGGACGGCCCAGGTGCGGCTTTGCGGGAGGGGGCGACGAGTTGGAGGCTGACGAGCTTCTGGTGCTCGTGGCGGGCGGGGACCAGAGGGCGTTCGAGGAGCTCTACGGATTCGTGTCCGGGCCGGTGTTCGGGCTCGTGCGCCGGGTGGTGCGTGACCAGGCGCAGTCCGAGGAGGTGTCACAGGAAGTGCTGCTCGAACTCTGGCGGTCCGCCGCGCGGTTCGACCCCCGCAAGGGCAGCGCGATGTCCTGGATCCTCACCCTCGCGCACCGCCGCGCCGTCGACCGGGTGCGCAGCGCCCGTGCGGCGGGCGAGCGCGAGCAGCGGGAGGCGAACCGGGCCCACCCCCCTGCCTTCGACCATGTGACCGAGGAGGTCGAGGCGGGCCTCGAACGCGAGTGGGTGCGCCGGTGCCTGGAGCGGCTCACCGAACTCCAGCGACAGTCCGTCACCCTCGCCTACTACGACGGCTACACGTACCGTGAAGTGGCCGAGCGGCTCTCGTTGCCGCTGGGTACGGTGAAGACGCGGATGCGCGACGGGCTGACCCGGCTGCGCGAGTGCCTGGGAGGTGTCGCATGAGTCTGAGTGACCGGTTCCGCAGCGAGGACCTCCATTCCCTGGCGGCTCCCTACGCGCTCGACGCGCTGGAGCCCGCCGAACGGGTCCGCTTCGAGCGGCACCTGGCGGGCTGCGACAGCTGTGCCGCCGAGGTGCGGGCACTGTCCGAGGACGCCGTACGGCTCGCCTGGTCCGCGGCGGCCCCGGCGCCGCCCGCGATGCGCGACCGGGTGCTGGCCGCCGTGCGCGCGACTCCGCAGGAGCCCGTTTCGCTCCGCGAGCCGGCCCCGCACCACGGGTCCGACCGGCAGTGGGAGCCGGTGCGGCCGCGCGAGTCCGACCGGCACCGGGGGCCCGCACGGCAGCGGGGACCGGGGCGCGGCCGCAAGTCGCAGTTGCCGGCCCATGTGTGGGGGACCCAGCCACTGCCCAGGCAGCGGCGCCGCTCCTTGTTCGTGCCCTTCGCTACGGCCACCGCCGCCGCGGCTCTCGCCGTCGCCTCCCTGTTCGCCGTCCAGGCCAACCGGACCCAGGACGAACTGGACGCGCAGAAGGCCCAGGCCAGTGAGATCGCCCACGTTCTCCGGGCCTCGGACGCGCTCGCGACCCGTGGCCAGGACGCACAGGGCCGAACCATCGGAGTGATCGCTTCCGCATCGGAGGGGCGCGCGGTCGTCACCCTGAGCGGGTACAGCGCGCCCCCGAGCGGCCGCGTGCGCCAGTTGTGGCTCATGCGCTCCGGCGAGCAACCGCGCTCCCTGGGGCTCTTCGCCGCCGACACGCCCTTGGTCGCGACCGGACTCGACAAGTCCGCTACATCACTGGCTGTGACGGTCGAGCCCGGCGGGGGCTCAGTGCAGCCCACTACTCAGCCGGTTGTCCAACTCGCCCTGAAATCGGTTGGATTCGGAGAGTAATCAAAGAGGGGTGGTCAACACCCTTATGGGGAAGGTGAATCCTGTGACGCCGATACACGTGTGCCCCGACGGGGCGATAGGGTTAACCTGCCCGGGCCGGGTGGACTCGTACGGGTGGGGAGTGACATGGAACAGATAGCAGTGCGCAGGGCGAGGGTCCCTGCGATCACCTGCGGGAGCAGCGCGACCAGTTCGCGCCTCGACCGCCATCTCTCAGTGCTGTCGGGACCTGCTGTCCCGCAGCGGGAGGCAGCCGAGGCGACGTTGCTGATGCGTGAGCTGACCGCGCGTGACACCACCAAGGAGCGCGGCGACAGCAGGGGAGCGCGCGTACGTCGCGTCTCGCTGTTCGCGCCGCTGCGCCGACTGCGCCGTTCGCTGTTCGGCGGTCGCTGAGCCGTACCGGCCCCACAGGGGCCATGGTTCAGAGGTTCCCGACCCGCGCTCGGCGGTCGTACCGTCCCGGCGTCCCGCTGCGCTCCCGTCCGTCATCCCCACGGCATGCAGCGGCGCCAGGTGATTTCGCCGGGTGCGGGGCACGTCCCCCGCACCACCACCCCACCCGTAACACCCCTGCCGTGCGCGCACGTTGAGTCCGGTGGCGTGATCAGCCCTCGCCGCGCCCGTACCGGCGTACGGCCAGCGGTGCGAAGACCGCGAGCAGCACCGCGCACCACATCAGCGACCCGGCGATCGGATGGGCCACCGGCCAGGCGGCCCCCTCCGGCACGGGCGCGTTCCCGAACAGGTCCCGCAGGGCCGTGGTCACCGCGCTGATCGGGTTCCATTCGGCGAGCGTGCGCAGCCAGCCCGGCAGCCCCTCGGTCGGGATGTACGCGTTGGACAGCAGCGGCAGGACGAACGTCGCGCCGCCCAGCTGACCGGCGGCCTCCTCGCTCCCGGTGAGCAGGCCGAGGAAGATGCCGATCCACGTCGTCGCGAACCGGAACAGCAGCAACAGCCCGACGGCGCCCGCCGCTTGGAGCGCGGACCCCTCGACGCGCCAGCCCACCGCGAGCCCCACCAGCAGGAACGGCACCATCCCGGCGGCCGTCACCGCCACGTCCGCGACCGACTGCCCCAGCGGTACGGCCGCCCGGCTGATCGGCAGCGTGCGCAGCCGGTCGGTCACGCCCCGGTGGACGTCCTGGGCCGCCTGGAACATCCCGGTCATGATCCCGTTCGCCGCCGTCGCCACCAGCAGACCCGGCACCAGGAAGGACCGGTACTGCTCGCCCGGCATCGCCAGCGCGCTGCCGAAGACGTAGCCGAAGAACAGCAGCATGGTGATCGGCATGGTCTGGGTCAGGATCAGCAGCCCCGGGTTGTTCCGGACCCGCCGCAGCTGACGGCCCAGCATCGCGGTGCCGTCGTAGGCCAACATGCTCATGCCGCATGCTCCTTCGTGAGTCGCAGGAAGACGTCGTCGAGGGTCGGCGGCCGGATGCTCGCGTCGAGCAACGGCACGCCGGCCGCGTCCAGTTCGCGCACCAGCCGGGGCAGGGTGAGCGTGGTGTCCCGGGTGACCGCGCCGACCGAGTTGCGCTCGTGGTCGAACGACGGTTCCCCGCCGGTGAGTCGGTCGAGCACGCCGGCCGCCTTCACCAGGACGTCCGCGTCCGCGACGACGATCTCGACGTGCGCCCCGATCAGCGCCTTCAGCTGGGACGGCGAACCGGTGTGCGCCACCCGGCCCTTGTCCACCAGGGCGATGTCGTCGGCGAGCCGGTCGGCCTCCTCCAGGTACTGCGTGGTCAGCAGTACGGTCGTGCCGTCCGCGGTGAGATCGCGCACGGCATCCCAGATCAGGTTGCGGCTGGCCGGATCGAGCCCGGTCGTCGGCTCGTCGAGGAACAGGATCTCGGGGCGGCGGACCAGGCTCGCGGCCAGGTCGAGGCGGCGACGCATACCGCCGGAATAGGTGGACGTGGGCCGGTCGGCGGCGTCGGTCAGTCCGAAGCGGTCGAGCATGTCGACGGCCCGCTCGGCCGGCCCCCGCACCCGGTGCAGCCGGGCGAACAGCCGGAGGTTCTGCCGTCCGGTGAGGTCTCCGTCGACCGACGCGGACTGCCCGGTCACGGCGATGGCCCGGCGTACCGCCGCCGGCTCCCGGACGAGGTCGTGCCCGGCGACCCGCGCGGAACCTGCGTCCGGCCGCAGCAGCGTCGTCAGCAGCCGTACGGCCGTGGTCTTGCCGGCGCCGTTGGGGCCGAGGATGCCGCAGACCGTGCCCGGGGCGACCGCGAGATCCAACCCGCGCAGGGCATGGACCTCCCCGAACCGCTTCTCCAGACCTTCACTAAGTACAGCGTACGTAGAAGTCATGGGGTGACCATAGCGCACTACGTACGCTGTACGTAACTAGGATGGTGGCCGAGGTGATGATCGATGGCAGGCCGAGCGGCCGTACCCGAAGTGATCTGGGCGCGTCCTGAGCGGACGGGGCGTGGTCCGAGGCCCGCGTTCAGCCGGGCCGACATCGCGGCGGCTGCTGTGCGGCTCGCCGATGCCGGGGGGCTGGAGGCCGTGTCCATGCGGCACGTCGCGGCCGAGCTGGGCTGCGGGACGATGTCGCTGTACAACTACGTCCCCCGTAAGGAGGACCTGTACGAGCTGATGGTGGACGCGGTGAGCGGGGAGCACGAGCTGTTCGAGCCGACCGGTGACTGGCGGGCCGACATGCTGCGCAACGCACGCCAGACCAAGGCGCTCATGCACCGGCACGCCTGGATGGTGCGGCTGATGTCGGGGGTCTATGGCTTCAGCCCCAACACGCTCAGGTATCTGGAGCACTGCCTTGTCTGCCTCGACCCGCTTGACGCCCCTTCCGGTACGAAGATCGAGCTGGTCGCGATGCTCAACGGCTGTGTGACGACGTACGTCTCGAACGAGCTGTCCACGGCCGAGCGGGTGCGGTCGCTGCCGTGGTCCGAGGAGCAGGAGAACGCGGTCCGGATCGCGTACCTGGGGAGTCAGGTGGCGTCCGGGGCGTATCCGCGGCTGGCGGCGTCGTTCATGGAGGACGCGGGGCCGATCGATCTGGACGCGGTGTTCGAGCGGATGCTGGGGCGGGTGCTGGACGGGTTCGCGCCGCCAGGGTGACTGGTTGCGTGCCGGGTGCGTTTTGGCTGGTCGCGCCCGCGCGGCGGGAGCCGCAAGTGCATGCAGCCCCGCGCCCCTGGGGTGTCTACAGCAGCGTGAACTGGCCTTCTGGGCCCTCTTCGTGGTGATCGAAGACCGATGCCGGCTTGCGTGCGGACTCCGCTACCGGCAGCACTCGGGCCTTGCGCAGCTCGGTTGTCGTGATGCTGGTCGTCAACTCGTCCCACGGGGGCTGGAGTTCCGCCAGCAGGGCCAGCGCGGCGATCAGCTCCAGGAGTTCCGACGTCCACGTCTGCGGCCAGGTCGCCGGGCGGATCGCCGCCAGGGTGCCGGGTTCGGGCTCGGCGACCCGGGCCGCGAACCACTGCTCCAGGACCCGCACTCCGGCCACCTCGAAGTCCCAGGCCTCGGGCGGCACAGGCGAGATGCGGCCCTCGTCCAGCAGCAGGGCCTCCTCGTCGCGGTCGTAGTCCAGGACCAGGGGGCGGGACGGGAGCGGCGCGCGGACGTACGGGCGGCGGCCTCCGGGGAGCTTCGGGCGGTCGCCGTGCCGTCGCATCAGCCAGAGCGTGCGGCGGCCCGACTCGACGCCGAGGGACCAGAGTTCGGGATCGTCGGTGAGCGGCACGGTGAGGTCCGGGCGGACCGCCGCCAGGATCCAGCCGAGGACGTCCAGGGGCTCCACCGCGATCCCGAGCCGCATCCGCAGGTGCTCCAGGAGACCCGGGGCAAGGTTCGGTTCGGTGCTGCCCGGGCGCCGGTACAGCGGGCGGATCAGGCCGGGCCGGAGCAGCGGGAGCACGGAGGTCGCGAACAGCCGGGCGCCCTGCGGATGCGCGGGCGTCTCCACCACGAACACCTGGTCGTCGTCGGCAACCCGCCACAACTCGGGCCGGGCCGCGTCGATCAGACGGTGGTCCGGGATCAGCCACTGCTCGTCGAAGGGCGCGTGCAGGACCCGTACCGGCTCCGGGCAGGGACCGGAGGCACGCGCGAGCCGCTCCGTGCCGCCCGTCCGCCCCGGCAGTTGCCCGACCGCCGAGCGCAGGGTGCGCGAGCGCGTCGGCTCGAACAGGGCCTCCCGGTCGGGGCCCTCGGCCTTCAGCAAGGCATCCCAGCGGGCTTTCAGGGATGCCGCGTCGGGTCCCGTCGGCCACCCCCGGCCGAGCCGCGGCGGTGCGACGGACCACGGCATGAGGTCCGCCAGCGGCGGAGCGTCGTCGTGCGTCACGCTGGGCATCGTACGACTTGTCACTGACCGTGCGTTCACGTGGCGTCCAGGGTCACCGAGAAGGAGAACTGGTCGCCCCGGTAATGGATCACCGCCGCGTCCAGCACCCGGCCGGCCGTGTCGTAGGTGACTCCGGTGTAGTGCAGGATCGGGCTCAGCAGCGGGACCTGGAGCAGGCGCGCGGTCTCCGGGTCCGCCAGCCGTGCCTCCACGGTGTCCGTGATGCGGCTGATGTCCGCGCCGACGACGTCCTTGAGCACCTTCGTCATCGGCCAGCGCAGCAGGTCGGACGGGTCGATGCGGGCCGCCAGTTCGGGACGGACGTAGTTGCGGGCGTGGTTGGTCGGTTCGCCGGTCTTCTCGTCGCTGCGCAGCCGGTGGTACGTCGCCACCTCGTCCAACTCCGGGAAGTGCTCGGCGAGTTCGGTCGGCACCGGTGACTTGCCGTGCTCCAGCAGTTCGGTCGTCATACCGGACTGCTGGGCCACGATCGCGTCCACCGAACCGAGCAGCCGGACCGGGGCGCCCCGCAGGGCGGCCGGTTCGATGAAGGTGCCCCGACGGCGGTGCCGGGTGATCAGCCCCTCGTCCTCCAGCTCCTTGAGCGCCTGCCGCATCGTCAGGACGCTCACGCCGTAGTGCGCCGCCAACTGTTCCTCGGTGGGCAGGCGGAGCGGGTCCTCGGGTGAGCGGCCGAGTATCGAGGCGCGCAGGGACTGCGACACCTGGTACCAGAGCGGCAGCTTGCGGTTCAGGACGATCGAGTCCGGAGCGAAGGAGGTCACGGGCTATCCGTACCTTCCGCGGATCGGTCAGTGCAACGGGCGGAAGTGGCGTTCGAGGCCCCGCCACACGTCGTCGTAGTGCGGCTGGAGGTGATCGGCCCGGGCCGCGTGCGCGGTGAGCGTCACCGGCCACCGCGTCTCGAACATGAACGCCAGGCCGTCGTCGACCTTCTGCGGCTTCAGCTCGGCCGCGCTCGCCCTGTCGAACGTCTCCCGGTCGGGCCCGTGCGCCGACATCATGTTGTGCAGCGAGCCGCCGCCGGGCACGAAGCCCCCTGCTCCAGCGGTCTTCGCGTCGTAGGCGCCCTCGATCAGGCCCATGTACTCGCTCATCACGTTCCGGTGGAAGTACGGCGGCCGGAAGGTGTCCTCGCCGACCAGCCAGCGCGGCGCGAAGACCACGAAGTCGACGCCGGCAAGCCCGGGGGTGTCCGAAGGGGACGTCAGCACGGTGAAGATCGACGGGTCGGGGTGGTCGTAGGAGATGCTGCCGATGACATTGAAACGGCGCAGGTCGTAGACGTACGGCACATGGTTGCCGTGCCAGGCGACGACATCGAGCGGGGAGTGGTCGTAGGTCGCCGTCCAGAGGTTGCCGCAGAACTTGTTGACCACCTCCACCGGCCCCTCGACGTCCTCGTACGCGGCGACGGGGGCCCGGAAGTCGCGGGCGTTGGCCAGGCCGTTGGCGCCGATCGGGCCGAGGTCGGGGAGCTGGAAGGGCGCCCCGTAGTTCTCGCACACATAACCCCGGGCCGACTCATCAAGGAGCTCCACACGGAAGCGGACCCCACGAGGGATCAGCGCCACATGTCCCGGCTCCACATGCAGCAGTCCGAACTCCGTGCGCAGCAGCAGCCCGCCGCGCTCCGGGACGATCAGCAGCTCGCCGTCGGCGTCACTGAAGACACGGTCCATCGAGTCGGTGGCGTGGTAGAGGTGCACAGCCATGCCGGTGCGCTGGGTGACGTCGCCGTTGCCGCCGAGGGTCCACAGGCCGGCGAGGAAGTCGGTACCCTCCGCGGGCTGCGGCAGCGGGTCCCAGCGCAGCCGGTTCGGGTCCGGGACCGACTCGGTGAAGGGGGCCGTACGGATCCGGCCGTTGTGGGTGTGCGTGAACGCCGGGTGCGCGGCCGACGGACGGATCCGGTACAGCCACGAGCGGCGGTTGTGGGCGCGGGGCTCCGTGAACGCCGAGCCGCTGAGCTGCTCCGCGTACAGGCCGAGGGGGGCGCGCTGCGGGGCGTTGCGGCCCTCGGGCAGGGCGCCGGGGACGGCTTCTGACGCGTGCTCGTTGCCGAAACCGGAGAGGTGGGCCAGGCCCTCGGCGGTCTTCCGCGCGTTCGCCCTTCCGACGGCCGCGTCGCCGCTCGAGGTCGTGGGGTCCCCGTTCATGATCGCTCCCTTGCGGTCTGATTCCTATGCATCACCGTAGGATTGCGGTTGCGCCAGTGCAAGAGGGCGTCCCGTGGAACCGTTTCCCCACCCGTCACCTCCTCAGGGAGGAGGACCGGAACCAGACCCCAGGGGGATTCGCAGTGTCGTACCCGTGTTCTACGCTCCCCGGCATGTCGTGGACGCGGGGACTCCTTGCCGTGCTCGCGGTCTGTGTCCTGCTGATGACCGGATCCGTGAGTTGTGGCACCACTGGGGCGCAGGAGCACAGGGAAGGCGAGTCGGTCACACCGGTGGGCAAGGTCCTCGGCGACACCGATCACGAGGGGCGGCACTACCGAGAGGTGGATCAGAGAAGCGCTCCCGACGTCGGCATAGAGGTGCAGCCGGCCACGGACGACTGCTGGTCCGTGCGCCTGACCGTCGATAACTTCGCCTTCTCGCCCGCCGGTACGACGTCCAAGGCGGCCTCCGGCCACGGCGTCGCCGTCCTCTTCGTGGACGACCGCCCCGTCACCACCCTGCGCACCCCCGCCTACCGCCTCGCCGCCGCGTACGTCCCCCAGGGCACCCACACGGTCACCGCCCGGCTGTACGCCGACGACGGCACGGTGTGGGCCGTGGACGGCGACCCGGTGGAGAGCACGGCGGACGTCACGGCATCGGAACCGCAGTCCACGGCGAGCATCGGCGGCCGATGACTGCCCAGGGCCCCCGGGCCCCGTACCAGGTGTCGGGGTTCACCGGGACCGGACGGGGAGACCGGACCACCACCCCCACCACCACGGCGGAAAGGCATCTTGACTTCCTCCCCCTCGTGGACGAGGGGGATTCCTACGGCTCGCGCCGTGGGGTTTTCTGCTTCATCGCCGACTGCCCCGTCCGGGAGGACTCCCGTTGAGGTCTTACACCGGCTCCACAGACAGACACCGCCAGCCCGGCGGCCAAAAGGTTCTCCGCCGCGTTCACGTCCCGGTCATGGACCGCGCCGCACTCACACGTCCACGTACGGACATTGAGCGGCAGTTTCGCCCGGATCGTTCCGCAGGCACCGCACAGTTTGGAGCTGGGGAAGAAGCGGTCCACGACCACCAGTTCCCGCCCGTACCAGGCGGTCTTGTACTCCAGCATCATCCGCATGTCGCTCCACGCCGCATCGGAGATGGCGCGGGCAAGCTTGTGGTTCCTGACCATGTTGCGGACGGTCAGGTCCTCGATCACGACCGTTTGGTTCTCACGGACGAGACGAGTGGTCAGCTTGTGCAGGAAGTCCCGGCGCCGGTCGGCGATCCGGGCATGGACACGGGCGACCTTCCGGCGGGCCTTGGCCCGGTTGGCTCCGTCACCCTTGGCCTTGCGGGACAGTTCCCGCTGAGCCCTGGCCAGCCGGGCCCGGTCCTTGCGCTCGTGCTTCGGGTTGGTGATCTTCTCCCCGGTGGACAGCGTCGCCAGAGACGTGATGCCCAGGTCGATGCCGACCGCGTTCGTGGTGACCGGGGCCGGGGGGATCTTGTCGTCGCAGAGCAGCGACACGAACCAGCGTCCGGCCGCATCCTGGGACACGGTCACCGTAGACGGCTGCGCACCCTCGGGCAGCGGCCTCGACCACACGATGTCCAAAGGCTCAGCCATCTTCGCGAGAGTCAGCCTGCCCTCACGGAAGCGGAAACCGCTGGTGGTGTACTCCGCGCTCCTGCGGGACTTCTTCTTCGACTTGAAGCGCGGATACTTCGCCCGCTTGCTGAAGAAGTTGGTGAATGCCACCTGCAGGTGCCGCAGCGTCTGCTGGAGCGGAACCGACGACACCTCACCCAGGTAGGCAAGCTCCTCGGTCTTCTTCCACGCCGTCAGCATCGCGGACGTCTGGTTGTAGTTGACCCGTTCCTGCCGCGTCCACGCCTGAGTGCGGGCGTCGAGCGCCATGTTGTAGACCTTCCGCACGCATCCGAAGGTGCGCGACAGCTCAGCCGCCTGCGCATCCGTCGGACAGAAGCGGTACTTGAACGCCCGCTTCACGTGGTTCGCGGTCATGCTCACAAAGTAGCGTCACCACTGGTCAAGTTTAAATCCGCGAGTCAGAGCACTGCGATTCGCCCTGGCGGCGCATCACAGTTCCCTGCCCTGCTCCGCAGGAGTCCGATTCTCCCCCGCAAGCGGGAGGTGCCCCAACCCCGGCCTGATGGCCGGGGTTTCCTCGGAGGTATCCGATGAAGCCCGTGCCCCAAGCGACCTCGCTTCGCCGCGCCCCCGTGCAGCGGCGCAGCGCCGAACGGCTGACCAGAATCCTCGACGCCTGCGCCGACCTCCTCGACGAGGTCGGCTACGACACCCTGAGCACCCGTGCCGTCGCGCTGCGCGCAGGCGTTCCCATCGGCTCGGTCTACCGCTTCTTCGGCAACAAGCGGCAGATGGTCGACGCCCTCGCCCAGCGCAACCTCGAACGCTTCACGGCCCGTGTCACCGACCGCCTCGCGGAATCCGGCGACGAAGGCGGCTGGCGCATGGTGATGGACGTCGTCCTCGACGAGTACCTCGCGATGAAGCGCACCGCGCCGGGCTTCTCCCTCGTCGACTTCGGCAACCAGATCCCCGTCGGCGCCCGCCACTCCGAACCCAACCACCGCGTCGCCGACCGTCTCACCGAGCTCCTCTCCGGCTACCTCTCCCGCGAGCCCGACGACGACCTGCGCCGCACCTTCCTGATCGCCGTGGAGACCGCCGACACCCTGGTCCACCTGGCCTTCCGGATGGCGCCGGAGGGGGACGAACGGATCATCCAGGAGGCCCGGGAGATGCTGCGGGCGTATCTGGCACGGGTGCTGGACTGACACTCCTGCCGGAATTCGCCGGAGAAGGCCTCCCCGTCGTGCATACCGGTCGGTATGCTCACCCGGAAAGGCGCCGCTGCCCCCAGGAGGACCCGTGTCCCGCACCGCCCTGCGAATCTGTCCCCTGTGCGAGGCCACCTGCGGGCTGACCCTCACCATCGAGGGAACCCGTGTCACCGGTGCCCGCGGTGACCGTGACGACGTGTTCAGCAAGGGGTTCATCTGCCCGAAGGGGGCGTCCTTCGGGGCCGTCGACGGGGACCCCGACCGGCTGCGCGGCCCCCTCGTGCGACGCGACGGAGAACTGTGCGAGGCCACCTGGGAGGAGGCCTTCGACACGGTCGCCGCCGGGATCCGGGCGGTCGTCGACCGGCACGGCGCCAACTCCGTCGGGGTCGTCCTCGGCAACCCCAACGTCCACACCATGGCCGGAGCCCTCTACCCGACGGTGCTGCTCGCGGGGCTCGGCACCCGGAGCATCTTCACCGCGTCCACCGTCGACCAGATGCCCAAGCACGTCTCCAGCGGGCTGCTGTACGGCGACGCCAACGCCATCCCGGTGCCCGACCTCGACCACACCGACCATCTGCTGCTCATCGGCGCCAACCCCCTGGAGTCCAACGGGAGTCTGTGCACCGCGGCCGACTTCCCCGGCAAGCTCAAGGCCCTCAAGGCCCGCGGCGGCACCCTCACCGTCATCGACCCCCGCCGCACCCGCACCGCCAAGCTCGCCGACCGGCACATCGCCATCCGGCCGGGCGCGGACGCCTTGCTGCTCGCCGCCATGGCATACGTGCTCTTCGAGGAAGGCCTCGTGGACACAGGGGAGTTGACCCCTCATCTCCAAGGGATCGACGAACTCCGGGAAGCCGTACGGGACTTCACCCCGGACGCCGTCACCGACGCCTGTGACGTCGCCGCCGACACCATCCGCGTCCTCGCCCGCGAACTCGCCGCCGCGCCAACAGCCGCCGTATACGGCCGGATCGGCAGCTGCACCGTCCCGCACGGCACCCTCGCGAGCTGGCTCGTCGACGTGCTCAACATCCTCACCGGCAACCTCGACCGGCCCGGCGGCGCCCTCTTCCCGCAGGCGGCCACCGACCGCACACCCCGGCCCGCCGGACCCGGCCACGGGTTCGCCCTCGGGCGCTGGCACTCCAGGGTGAGCCGACACCCCGAGGCCAAGGGGGAGTTGCCGCTCTCCGCGCTCGCCGAGGAGATCGACACCGAGACGGCGGAGGGCGAGCCGGTCCGGGCGCTCATCGCCGTCGCCGCCAACCCCGTGCTCTCCGCCCCCGACGGCGACCGGCTCGACAAGGCCCTGGACTCCCTCGACTTCATGGTCAGCGTGGACCCGTACCTCAACGAGACCTCGCGCCACGCCCACGTCGTACTGCCGCCGCCCCCGCCCTCGCAGAGCCCGCACCACGACTTCGCCTTCAACACCCTCGCCGTGCGCAACCAGGTCCGCTACACCCGCCCCGCCGTCCCGCTGGAACCCGGCCGGACGGCGGAGACGGAGATCCTCGCCCGGCTCGTCCTCGCCGCGACCGGCATGCACGGCGCCGACCCGTCCGCGGTGGACGACCTGGTCATCGGCCAGACCCTCGGCAAGGCGGTCAAGGAGCCGTACTCCCCGGTCCACGGCCGCGATCCACAGGAGCTGGCCACCCTCCTGAAGGGCGACACCGGCCCCGAGCGCCGGCTCGACATGATGCTGCGCCTCGGCCCCTACGGCGACGGATTCGGCGTACGACCGGACGGGCTGAGCCTGACGAAGCTGCTCGCGCATCCGCACGGCATCGACCTCGGGCCGCTCGGGTCCCGGCTGCCGCAACCCCTGAAGACCAGGAGCGGCAAGATCGAACTGCTGCCGCAGCCGATCGCGGACGACCTGCCCAGGCTGCGGGAGGCCCTCCTTCGCACAGCCGACGGACTCGTCCTCATCGGCCGCAGGCACCTCCGCTCCAACAACAGCTGGATGCACAACGTCCCCGCCCTCACCGGCGGCACCAATCGCTGCACCCTGCACATCCACCCCGAGGACGCCGAACGGCTGGGCCTCGCGGACGGCGCCGCGGTACGGATCAAGGGCGCCGGGGGAGAGGTGGTCACCGAGGCCGAACTCACCGACGGCGTACGGCCCGGCGTGGTCAGCCTGCCGCACGGCTGGGGCCACGACCGGCCCGGCACTCGCCTCGGTCACGCGGCGAAGGACCCCGGCGTCAACGTCAACCAGCTCCTCGACGGCAGCCTGCTCGACCCGCTCTCGGGCAACGCGGTGCTCAACGGTGTACCGGTGGAACTGGCCGCGGTAGTGACCCTGTGAGCAGCGCAAAGCCGTGACCAGCAGTTTTGCGCTTATTGCTCGCATGTCAACGTCTTGTTAACGCCACTTGACGGGACCTAACGTCATCGCACTGCCGACTCCGGTGGGAGTTCAAGGGCGAACGTTAGGTATCCACTCATGCTGACCATCCTCGGCTTCGCCATGATCGCGACCTTCCTGGTCCTGATCATGATGAAGAAGATGTCGCCGATCGCGGCGCTCGTGCTGATCCCGGCACTGTTCTGTGTCTTCGTCGGGAAGGGCGCCAAGCTCGGTGACTACGTCATCGAAGGCGTCACCAGCCTCGCCCCCACCGCGGCGATGCTCATGTTCGCGATCGTCTACTTCGGTGTGATGATCGACGTCGGCCTCTTCGACCCGGTCGTGCGCGGCATCCTGAAGTTCGCCAAGGCCGACCCGATGCGGATCGTCGTCGGCACCGCGATCCTCGCCGCGATCGTCTCCCTCGACGGTGACGGCTCGACCACCTTCATGATCACCGTCTCGGCGATGTACCCGCTGTACAAGCGCCTGAAGATGAGCCTGGTCGTGATGACCGGTGTCGCCGCCATGGCCAACGGCGTGATGAACACGCTGCCCTGGGGCGGCCCGACGGCCCGCGCGGCCACCGCGCTGAAGCTCGACGCCAGCGACATCTTCGTGCCGATGATCCCGGCCCTCGCCGTCGGTCTGCTGGGCGTCTTCGTCCTCTCGTACGTCCTCGGCATGCGCGAGCGCAAGCGGCTCGGCACGCTGACGCTGCAGGAGGTCCTCGAGCCCGCGGAGTCCGAGACGGTCCTGGTGGGTGCCGGGTCGGGCGCTTCGGGTGCTTCGGGCACCGGCACTTCCGGCACGTCCGGCACGGGCAACAGCACGCTGGGGACCGGCGGCACGGACGCCTCCGATGCCGACGCGGATGACGCCGCGGGCGAGCTGAAGCGCTTCCAGGTCCTGGACCCGAACCGGCCCACCCTGCGCCCCAAGCTGTACTGGTTCAACGCGCTCCTCACGGCCACCCTCCTCACCTCCATGATCATGGAGTGGCTGCCGATCCCGGTGCTGTTCCTGCTCGGCGCCGCGCTCGCGCTCACCGTGAACTTCCCGCACATCCCGGACCAGAAGGACCGTCTGGCCGCCCACGCCGACAACGTCCTCAACGTCTCCGGCATGGTCTTCGCCGCCGCCGTCTTCACCGGCGTTCTGCAGGGCACCGGCATGGTCGACCACATGGCCCGCTGGATGGTCGACGTCATCCCCGAGGGCATGGGCCCGCACATGGCCCTCGTCACCGGCGTCCTGAGCCTGCCGCTCACCTACTTCATGTCGAACGACGGCTTCTACTTCGGCGTCCTGCCGGTGCTCGCCGAGGCCGGCGCGGCGCACGGTGTCACCCCGCTGGAGATGGCCCGCGCCTCCCTCGTCGGCCAGCCGCTGCACATGTCCAGCCCGCTCGTCCCGGCCGTCTACGTCCTGGTCGGCATGGCCAAGGTGGAGTTCGGCGACCACACGAAGTTCGTGGTCAAGTGGGCGGCGCTCACCAGCCTGATCATCCTCGGAGCGGGCATCCTCTTCGGAATCATCTGATCACCTCATGGAGAACGTCGTGGTGAGGCCCGGTGGGAACCGCGGCTGGCTGCTCCGCCTCGTCATCGCCTTCAGCTTCGCGCAGGGGGCGGTGTCGATGGCGCGGCCCGCCGTCTCCTACCGGGCCCTGGCGCTGGGCGCGGACGAGCGGGCCATCGGTGTCATCGCCGGTGTGTACGCGCTGCTGCCGCTCTTCGCCGCCGTACCGCTGGGCCGCCGTACGGACCACGGGCGTTGTGCGCCCCTGCTGCCGGTCGGCGTGGTCCTGATATCGGGCGGCTGCGCGCTGAGCGGGACCGCCGACTCCCTGTGGGCGATGGCGGTCTGGAGCGGGGTGATGGGCCTTGGCCACCTCTGCTTCGTCATCGGTGCGCAGTCGCTCGTCGCCCGGCAGTCCGCCCCGCACGAACAGGACCGCAACTTCGGCCACTTCACCATCGGCGCCTCCCTCGGCCAACTCGTGGGCCCGGTCGCGGCGGGCGCGCTGATCGGCGGCTCCGACATGGCGGGCACCAGTGCGCTGGCGCTGCTCGTCGCGGGTGCCGGAGCGGCGGTCGCGTTCACCTCGCTGTGGCGGATCGAGCATCGCGACACGGCGGCCGACTCCCGTACCGGCCACGCCGATCGAGTGCCCGTACGGACCATCCTGGGTGCCCGGGGCGTGCCCGGAGGCATCTTCGTGAGCCTCTCCGTGCTGTCCGCCACGGACATCCTCACCGCGTACCTCCCGGTGGTCGGCGAGCACCGGGGCATCGCCCCCTCGGTGATCGGTCTGCTGCTGAGCCTGCGCGCGGCCGCCACGATCGCCTGCCGCCTGGTGCTGACCCCTCTGCTACGGCTGCTGGGGCGCGCGTTGCTCCTCACCGTGACGTGTCTGCTGGCGGCCCTGCTGTGCGCGGGCATCGCGCTGCCGGTCCCGGTGTGGGCGCTGGCCGTCGTCCTCGCCCTGCTCGGCTTCTGCCTCGGCGTCGGCCAGCCGCTGTCCATGACGACGGTCGTCCAGGCCGCCCCCGACGGCGCCCGCTCCACCGCCCTGGCCCTGCGGCTGACCGGCAACCGCCTCGGGCAGGTCGCCGCACCCGCCACCGCGGGCCTGGTCGCCGGGGTCGCGGGCGTGGCGGCGCCGTTCGTGATGCTCGGCGCACTGCTGCTGGTGTCGTCGGGGGTCGCGCTGCGGTCGTCGCGGCGGCCCTCGGGGGAGTCCGCCGAGGCGTCCCGGGTGCGCCGCCCCTTGAGCCGTAAGAGCGATATCTGACGGTGTGTCGGACGATGGTCCCCCCATGAGCGCCTCGGATGTGACATCGAATCAGGTGCAGTTTGTATGTAAATCACCTGATTCGGAGGGTCTCGTATGTCGACCTCGTCCCGTCCCCGCAGAGCAGCCGCCCTGACGGCGCTCGCCGCCGGAACGCTGCTCCTCGCCACGCCGTCCGCCGTCGCCGCCCCCGGTGACAACGGAGACGTCAAGGTGCACATGGCGGGCACCCAGTCCCCCGCCCACCTCAACCAGCCCAAGGTCTGCCTGTTCTACCTCGACGCCTTCAACTTCGACGTGGCCCAGGGCATCAACTGGACCATCGAGCCGCAGTCCGCGCAGGCCGGGACCACCGCCACGCTCTCCGGAGTCGTCACCCTCGCCAACGGGTCCGGCGTCACCTCGAACCTCATGCTCCCCGCGGGCCACTACAAGCTGACCTGGAAGATCGTCGACGGGAACGGTGCGGGCAAGCACAAGGTGTTCAAGGTCGACTGCAAGGACAGGCCCGGCCCGGGCGGCGGCGGCCCCCACGGCGGCCCGCCGGCCGGCGGTGGCGGACTCGCCCGTGACGACGCGTTCACCTCGGTCGCGGGTGCCGCCGCCGTGGGCCTCGTCGCCGTCGGCGGGGCGACCTGGTTCCGGCTGCGCCGCCGTACGCATGGCGCCGCGTAGGCGGACCCGCAGGCCGTGGTACCGGACGCGCGCCTACCGCCTCACGAGGACGGCGGTCCTCGCCGTCGCCCTCCTGGTGGGCGGCCTCCAGTGGGCCCAGGACGAACAGCCCGGCGAAGCGACCGCGCTCGCTCCGCCGGGCGGGTCCGGGGCCGTCCAGGGGGCCCGCGTCGACGCCCGTGCGGCGACCTCGGACCGGCCGCCGGCGGGGACGGGACTGCACGGGTCACGGTCCGAGTGGGACGGCACGGGGGCGCGTACGGGGACCGGCGCAGCACGGCCGACGGGTACGGCCGCCCGCGCGACGAAGCCGACGGGTACGGCCGCCGCCGCGACGAAGCCGACGGCCTCGGGCGCCGCCGGGGCGAAGGTCCGCCCGGACGCCCGTACCGGCGCGGGGAAACCGGCGCCGGCCGGTACCGGCGCGGGCCGTCCCCGCCCCGGCGCGGCATCGCCCGGTGCCGTCGCCGGCAAGCCCCGCACCGGAACGCCCGCGGGCGCGCGCCGGCACGCCTCACCGCCCGGCAAGCACCACCCGCCGGGGCGCCGCCCCCTGCCCCGTTCCCGTGCCACCCGCCTCCTCATCCCCTACCTGGACGTCGACGCCCCGGTCATGAACCTCCGCCTCGACCGGAGCCGCAAGCTCACCGCCCCGCCGAACGGTGACGACAACCTCGTGGGCTGGTACGCCGACGGACCGTCCCCCGGCCAGCGGGGCACCGCCGTCGCCGTCGGGCACCTGGACACCGACACCGGGCCCGCGGTGTTCGCCGGACTCACCGAACTGAAACCCGGGCGCCGGATCGAGGTGCGGCGGGCGGATGGCCGTACCGCCGTCTACACCGTCGACGCCATCCGGAAGTTCGAGAAGGACCACTTCCCCAACCGGGAGGTCTACGGCCCGAGGGCCCGCCCCGAGCTGCGGCTCATCACCTGCGGCGGCAACTACAACCGCAGAACCGGCTACTCCGGCAACGTCGTCGTATTCGCCCATCTCGCCCTGATCCGCGCCCCCGCCACCCACTGAATCGAGGCATCCGCTTTCCCGACAGCCGGACCGGAGTGTCCCAATCCCGCACATGTCTTCCCCGAGGGGCGCACTTTCCGTTAACTTCCGTGACTCACACGCCCCGTTCGACCCGCACGTGGCGTCCGACCGCGGAGCACCAGCGTTCGCACAGTTCGCCCTCGGGGGCACTGCCATGACACGCGCCATCTCCCTGCACGACGTGAGCAAGACCTACACACGAGGAACCCGGGTGGTGGACCGGCTCTCGCTGGACATCGCGCCCGGCGAGTTCCTCGTCCTGCTCGGCCCCTCCGGATGCGGCAAGTCCACCGTGCTGCGCATGATCGCCGGTCTGGAGGAGATCACCGAGGGGCAGCTCAGGCTCGACGGCGAATACGCCAACGACCTGCTGCCCTCCGAGCGGCGGATGGCGATGGTGTTCCAGAACTTCGCCCTCTACCCGAACATGACGAGCCGCGGCAACATCGGCTTCCCGCTGCGCATCGAGGCCCCCGGCGAGGACCCCCGCGCACGCGTGGACGCCACCGCCCGCATGCTGGGCATTGAGGACATCCTCGACCGCTACCCGGGCCAGCTCTCCGGCGGTGAACGCCAGCGCGTGGCGATGGGCCGGGCCATCTCCCGCCACCCCTCCGCCTTCCTCATGGACGAGCCGCTGTCCAATCTCGACGCCAAGCTCCGCAACCACCTGCGCGCCGAGATCGTGGGCCTCACCCGCGAGTTGGGCGTCACCACGGTCTACGTCACCCACGACCAGGCCGAGGCGATGTCGCTCGGCGACCGGGTCGCCGTCCTGCGCGGCGGAGTCCTCCAGCAGGTCGGCTCCCCGCGCTCGGTGTACGCGCTGCCCCGCAACGTCTTCGTCGCCGCCTTCATCGGCACCCCGCGCATCAACCTGCTGCGCGGCCTGGTCCGGGCCCCGCTGGACGGCGCCATGACGATCAGCCTGGGCAAGCAGTACCTGCGCCTGCCCGAACCCCTGTGCCTGGACCACCAGTTGCTCCGCGTCCAGCAGGGCCGCGAGGTGATCGTCGGCCTGCGCTCGGAGGCGATCCGGATCGCCAAGCCCGCCTCCGCCCGCCCCGGTGAGATGCCGATCACCGGCCTGGTCGAGCATGTGGAGTTCCAGGGCCACGAGGTCCTCGTGCACTTCAACACCGGCTCCCGCTCCGCCTTCGTCCCGGACCTGGAGGCACCGCGGCCCGCCCCGCGGCCGCCCCGGCGCCGCCGCCGTGAGGGCACGGTCCTGGACCGTCTCAGGGACCGCGCGGGATCCCTGCGGGCGGGCCCGGTGGTGGTGCTGGAGGACCCGCAGGACACCGCACCCGAACCCGCCCCGTCCGACAACCGCCTCCCCGGCGACCTCGTCGTGCGCACCACCCCGGACATCGACCTCCGCCGCGGCATGCAGGTCCCCCTCCTCGTCGACATCTCCCACCTCTTCGTCTTCGACCAGCACGGCGAACGGATCTGCCCGTCCCCGGCCCGGCTTCCGGACCTGGAGGGGTGAGACGGGAGTCCTCCGGGGGCGGTTCGACGGTCCGGCCCGCCCTGGCGCAAGAAAACTATCGCCGCTAGTTTATGTGGCACGGTACGACGCGACACGGCCCAGCCCGGGAGGACGCACCATGAAGGCGCACGACGGCATGTACATCGACGGCGAGTGGCGCCCGGCCGCCGGCCGGGACCTGATCGAGGTCGTGAACCCGGCCGACGAACAGGTCGTCGGCCGGGTCCCGGCCGGCACCGCCGAGGACGTCGACACCGCCGTACGGGCCGCCCGCGCCGCCCTCCCGGCCTGGGCCTCGACCGCCCCCGCCGAGCGGGCCGCCCGCCTGGCCGCCCTCCGGGACGTCCTGGCCGCCCGCAAGGACGAGATCGCCGAGACGATCACCGCCGAGCTCGGCGCGCCCCTGAAGTTCTCGCAGAACGTCCACGCCGCCGTGCCCATCGCGGTCGCCGCCTCCTACGCCGAGCTCGCGGCCACGCACCCCTTCGAGGAGAAGGCCGGCAACTCCACCGTCCATCTCGAGCCGATCGGCGTGGTCGGCGCGATCACGCCCTGGAACTATCCGCTGCACCAGATCGTCGCCAAGGTCGCCCCGGCCCTCGCCGCGGGCTGCACGGTCGTCCTCAAGCCCGCCGAGGACACCCCCCTGGTCGCCCAGCTCTTCGCCGAGGCGGTCCACGAGGCGGGCGTCCCGGCCGGTGTCTTCAACCTCGTCACCGGTCTCGGCCCGGTCGCCGGACAGGCCCTCGCCGAGCACCCGGACGTCGACCTCGTCTCCTTCACCGGCTCCACCGCCGTCGGCCGGCAGATCGGCGCGAGTGCCGGTGCCGCACTGAAGAAGGTCGCCCTGGAACTGGGAGGCAAGTCCGCCAACGTCATCCTGCCGAGCGCCGACCTCGCCAAGGCGGTCAACGTCGGCGTCGCCAACGTGATGTCCAACTCCGGCCAGACCTGCAGTGCCTGGACCCGGATGCTCGTCCACCGGGAACAGTACGAGGAGGCCGTCGAACTCGCCGCCGCGGCCGCCGCGAAGTACGGCGAGCGCATCGGACCGGTGGTCAACGCCAAGCAGCAGGCGAGGGTGCGCGGTTACATCGAGAAGGGCGTGGCCGAAGGAGCCCGGCTGGTCGCCGGCGGCCCCGAATCCCCGCGCGAACAGGGCTACTTCGTCGCCCCGACGGTCTTCGCCGAGGTGACACCCGAGATGACGATCGCGCAGGAGGAGATCTTCGGCCCGGTCCTGTCCATCCTCCGCTACGAGGACGAGGAGGACGCCCTGCGCATCGCCAACGGCACGGTCTACGGCCTCGCGGGCGCCGTCTGGGCCGGCGAGGAGTCGGAGGCCGTGGCCTTCGCCCGCAGGATGGACACCGGGCAGGTCGACATCAACGGCGGCCGCTTCAACCCCCTTGCCCCCTTCGGGGGTTACAAGCAGTCCGGGGTGGGCCGAGAGCTCGGCTCGCACGGCCTCGCCGAGTACCTCCAGACCAAGTCCCTCCAGTTCTGAGGAGCCGTTCCGTGGTTCGTGCCGCCGTCCTTCCCGCCGTGGGCGCACCCCTGGAGGTCACCGACATCGACCTCCCGGATCCCGGCCCCGGCCAGGTCCGCGTCCGCCTCGCCGCCGCCGGGGTCTGCCACTCCGACCTGTCCCTGTCCGACGGCACCATGCGCGTCCCCGTCCCGGCCGTCCTCGGCCACGAGGGCGCGGGCACGGTCGTCGCCGTGGGGGAGGGGGTCACCGGGGTGGCGCCCGGTGCCGGAGTGGTTCTCAACTGGGCTCCGTCCTGCGGGAGTTGCCATGCCTGCTCGCTCGGCGAGGTGTGGCTGTGCGCCAACGCCCTCAACGGCGCCGCCGAGGTCTACGCCCGCACTGCCGACGGCACCGATCTCCACCCCGGCCTGAACGTCGCCGCGTTCGCCGAGGAGACGGTCGTCCCGGAGTCCTGTCTGCTGCCCCTCCCCGACGGCATCCCCCTCACGGACGCCGCCCTGCTGGGCTGCGCGGTCCTCACCGGCTACGGAGCCGTCCACCACTCGGCACGGGTCCGGGAGGGCGAGACGGTGGCCGTGTACGGCGTCGGGGGAGTGGGCCTGGCCGCACTCCAGGCCGCGCGGATCGCCGGTGCCTCGCGGATCGTCGCGGTCGATGTCTCCCCGGAGAAGGAGGAGTTGGCGCGCGCCGCCGGAGCCACCGACTACGTGGTGGCCTCGGAGAACACCGCCCGCGAGATCCGGGGACTCACCGGCAGGCAGGGCGTCGACGTCGCCGTCGAGTGCGTCGGCCGCGCCTCGACCATCCGCGCCGCCTGGGACTCCACCCGCCGCGGCGGCCGTACGACGGTCGTCGGCATCGGAGGCAAGGAGCAGCAGGTCACCTTCAACGCCCTGGAGATCTTCCACTGGGGCCGCACCCTCGCGGGCTGTGTCTACGGCAACTCGAACCCGGCCGAGGACCTGCCGGTGCTGGCCGAGCACGTGCGGGCGGGCCGGCTGGACCTGGGGTCCCTCGTGACGGAACGGATCGCACTGGACGGGATCCCGGCGGCGTTCGACAACATGCTGGCGGGCAAGGGCGGCAGGGCGCTGGTGGTGTTCTGAGCGACGGTTTGCCCGACGCCCCGGCCCAGGTGCGCCGCGTTCACGCGGTGTCCGACGCCTTCCGAAGCCGTGGCTCCGGGGTCGTCGGCGCAGTGGCGGCCGTGCGCCGTGCGCGGGAGCGGGACACCGCCACACCCGCCAGGCACAGTGCCCCTCCCGCGAGCGTGAGCAGGCCCGGAACCTCGCCCAGGGCCAGCCAGGACATCAGGACGACCAGGGCCGGCACCGCGTAGGTGGTCGCGCCCATCCGGCTGGCGGTCGTACGGGCGAGGGCGTAGGCCCAGGTGGTGAAGGCCAGAGCGGTCGGGAACACGCCCAGGTAGACCATGTTGAGGGTCGCGGAGAGGGGGGCGTCCGCTGCTTCCGAGGCCAGTTGGCCGGCGAAGGGGAGGCACAGGACGGCTCCGGTGAGGCAGCCGAACGTCGTGACCTGCAACGGGCTCGCCTTGCTCAGCGCGGGCTTCTGGGCGACCACTCCACCGGCGTAGGCGATCGCCGCGAGGAGGCAAAGGATCACGCCGAGTACGGAAGATCCTCCTTCGCCCGACATCGACAGGCCCACGGTGACCGCACCGGCGAAGGAGACCGCCATTCCGGCCAGCAGCCGGGGCGGCATCGCGTCTCCGAGCAGGCGGGCACCGAGCAGGGCGATCAGGATCGGGCCGATGTTCACGACCAGGGCGGCGGTGCCCGCGTCCACCTGTTGTTCGCCCCAGTTCAGGACGACCATGTAGAAGCCGAACCACAGGACGCCGGAGACCGCGATGCCGCGCCAGGCCTCGCGTGGGGGGCGTCCTTCTCGTCGTATCAGGCAGATCGCGCCCAGTGCGAGCGCGCCGGACAGCAGTCGTCCCAGGGCCAGGGCGCCGGGCGAGTAGGCGGCGCCCGCGCTGCGGATGGAGACGAAGGCGGAGGCCCACAGGACGACGGTGACGGTGGCCGCGGCGGTGGCGAGGAGTTCGGTACGGCGGACGGAGTTCATCACGTTCCTGAGGCTAGAGAGGGGTGGGGTCCATGGCTCGCGGATTTCGGACGGGGATGCCGGCGCAGGGCCTTCGCGTCGATGCCCAGCAACTCGGCAAGGGACTGCTCGCCCACCTCCGTCACCCTCACCGCCCGCTCCGAGCCGATCCGTACGCACCAGCCTTCGGCGAAGGCGTGTCGGCACAGGGCCGCACCCGCGACCCCCGCCAGGTGCGGGCGGCGTTCCGTCCAGTCGAGGCAGGCTCGGGCGAGGGGGCGGCGGCCCTTGCGGTCGAGGGGGATGCCTGTCGTCCCGAACCAGGCCAGTCCCGCGTCCGTGAGGGCGAAACCCGTGTCCTGAACGAGGAGTTGACGAGACGTCAGGGCATCGGTCAGTGCGATGCCCAGGCGGCCCGCCAAGTGGTCGTAGCAGGTGCGGCCCCTGGCCATCGCCGAGTCGGCGCTCGACTCCCGCAGGTTTCGCGGCCGTTGGGCGATGTCCGGGGAGACCTGCGCCGCCAGGTCCTCGACAAGGTGGGCCACCCTCGCGTCGGCCAGCCGCACATAGCGGTGGCGGCCCTGTCGCTCCTGCGTCAGCAGCCCGCCCGCGACCAGCTTGCCCAGGTGCTCGCTCAGCGTCGACGCGGCGACTCCCGCCCGGCGGGCCAGCTCACCCGCCGTCCAGGCCCGGCCGTCGAGCAGGGCCAGCAGACAGGTGGCCCGGGTCTCGTCGGCGATCAGAGCGGCGAGCCTCGCCAGCCGGGCTGCCTGCGGGTCCTGGGTCATGGGATCCAGCATGCGCCCCGAACGGTTCGGTCACCGCCGAAGTGTCGTCACACCGTCTGCCGTACCTGCTCGTACTGCTGCGCCAGCCCGTCCAGCAGGGCCCTGAGCCCCGTCTCGAACGCCCTCTCGTCGATCTTCTCCTGCTGCTCGGCGAGGAGGTGGGCCTGCCCGAGGTGGGGATAGTCGGCCGGATCGTACGCGCTCGCGTCGTCCACGAAGCCCCCCGCGAAGGAACCGAGCGCCGAGCCCATGACGAAGTACCGCATCAGGGCGCCGATCGACGTGGCCTGCGCCGGTGGCCAGCCCGCGTCGACCATCGCGCCGTAGACCGCGTCGGCCAGGCGCAGCCCCGCGGGGCGGCGGCCGGGGCCCTGGGCCAGGACCGGGACGATGTTCGGATGGTCGCGCAGGGCGCTGCGGTAGGAGACGGCCCAGTCGTGCAGGGCGGTCCGCCAGTCGCGGTCGCCCTCGAACATCGACAGGTCGACCTGGACGCTCACCGAGTCGGCGACCGCTTCCAGGATCTCGTCCTTCGTACCGAAGTGGTTGTACAGGGACGGGCCGCTCACCCCGAGTTCCGCCGCCAGCCGGCGCGTGGACAGGGCCGCCAGGCCCTCCGCGTCCACGAGCGCGCGTGCCGTCTCGACGATCCGGTCGGTGCTGAGGAGGGGCTTGCGCGGTCGGGCCATGGCGCACATAGTAGGGCTGCGCGACGTAAACTAGCAGTGCTAATTTAAAGGTGTCCTTCTCAAGTGAGGTGATCTCGTGGTCGACCTGGGGCTCAGCGAGGAGCAGTCCGCCGTCCGGCGGCTCGCAAGGGACTTCGTGGACCGTGAGATCGCCCCCCATGTCGTTGCCTGGGACCGCGCCGAGGAGGTCGACCGGTCCATCGTCAAGAAGCTCGGCGGAGTCGGCTTCCTCGGGCTGACGATCGACGAGGAGTACGGCGGCTCGGGCGGCGACCACCTCGCGTACTGCCTGGTCACCGAGGAGCTCGGACGGGGCGACTCCTCCGTGCGCGGGATCGTGTCCGTCTCGCTCGGCCTGGTCGCCAAGACCATCGCCGCCCACGGGAGCGAGGAGCAGCGGCGACGCTGGCTGCCGGGGCTCACCTCCGGCGAGTACGTCGGCTGCTTCGGCCTCACCGAGCCGGGCACCGGTTCCGACGCGGGCAACCTCGCCACCCGCGCCGTACGCGACGGCGACGACTACGTCATCGACGGCACCAAGATGTTCATCACCAACGGTTCCTGGGCCGACGTGGTGCTGCTGTTCGCCCGGTCGACGGACGCGCCCGGACACAAGGGCGTCTCCGCCTTCCTGGTCCCTACCGACACCCCCGGCCTCACCCGCCGCACCATCCACGGCAAGCTCGGGCTGCGCGGCCAGGCCACCGCCGAACTGGTCCTGGAGGGCGTGCGCGTGCCCGCCTCCGCGCTGCTCGGCGAGGAGGGCAAGGGCTTCTCCGTCGCCATGTCCGCGCTGGCCAAGGGGCGGATGTCGGTGGCGGCGGGCTGTGTCGGCATCGCCCAGGCCGCCCTGGACGCGGCCGTCCGGTACGCCGGTGAGCGCGAGCAGTTCGGCAAGCCGATCGCGGGCCATCAGCTGGTCCAGGAGCTGATCAGCGACATCGCCGTGGACGTGGACGCGGCCCGCCTGCTGACCTGGCGGGTCGCCGACCTGATCGACCGAGGGCTGCCCTTCGCCGTCGAGTCCTCCAAGGCCAAGCTCTTCGCCTCGGAGGCCGCCGTGCGCGCCGCGAACAACGCCCTCCAGGTCTTCGGCGGCTACGGCTACATCGACGAGTACCCGGCGGGCAAACTGCTGCGCGACGCCCGCGTGATGACCCTCTACGAGGGCACGAGCCAGATCCAGAAGCTGGTCATCGGGCGGGCGTTGACGGGCGTCTCGGCCTTCTGAGTACCGGTCTGAGTACCTGAGCGGATGTGGCCCGGACCGCGGGCGCCGAGACTCTGTCCATGAGTGAGACACCGGTCAAGCAGCAGAACACGGCAGCCTTCTACGGCCAGGCTGTGGCGTCCTTCGCCGTGGCCATGGGGGCCACGGCCGTCGGGATCTTCCGGCTGCACGCCGACGCCTGGGTGCGCGGCTTCCTCGCGATCGCCGTCATGTACCTCGTCACCTCCGCCTTCACGCTGGCCAAGGTGATCCGGGACCGGCAGGAAGCCGGTCAGATCGTCAGCCGCGTCGACCAGGCCCGCCTGGAGAAGCTGCTGGCCGAGCACGACCCCTTCGAGAAGCTCTGACCCGGTCCGACACGAAGGGGCTCCGCCCGGGCCGACGGCGAGAGTCTTCGGTCCGGTTCGATACGAACAGGTCCTGTCCGGACCGGCGGGGAGGGATGCCGACCATGGCCGGCCAGGAGAGGCTTCGGCGGCGGTCGGCTCCGGGCGGCGCCGACCGGCTGTCGAAGATTCCCGAGGGCTCGGTGGCGTCGGCAGCCGGACGCCGGTGCGCGGGTCGAGGGTCGTGGGCCGGCACCGGCCGGCCGTCGGCGTCGGTGGTCAGGGCCAGGTCGCCGATCAGGCAGGCTCGGCGAGGGGCTGCCGCCCTGCATCGCTTCGGAGGGTCGCTCGCCCCTGCGAGCTGAGCGGCGCAGACCCCGCCCGGTGCCGGGATGGACTCCGGTCGTGCCCTGCTTCGAGGGGGCCGACCACACCCTCGCCTCCAGCGTCCGACTGCGGCCTCCTCCGGCTGTCCCGGCGGTTGCGCCCCCGTGCCGGCTCCGCCGCAACCGCTTCCTGCCCGGCCCCGGCCCAGGCTCGGTCGACCGGGGTGTCTAAGCGCTCGCTCAGCTTCGGCGGTATGGTGGTGTCTCCGACAGTGGTGAGGGGTGTGCGATGAGTACGGCGGAGGAGACGGCCGGCGGCGAGACGCCGGCGTGGGGCGAGGTCACGCCCGACGCGGCGCGGCGGTTGCTCGTCGCCGCGGTGGAGGCGTTCGCCGAGCGCGGCTACCACGCCACCACGACCCGGGACATCGCGGGCCGGGCCGGTATGAGCCCTGCCGCGCTCTACATCCACTACAAGACCAAGGAAGAGCTGCTCCACCGCATCAGCCGGATCGGTCACGAGAAGGCGCTGGAGATCCTCCGGGTCGCGGCCCGCCGCGAGGGCACCGCGACCGAGCGGCTCGCGGAGGCCGTGAGTTCCTTCGTCCGCTGGCACGCCGGCGGCCGTACCACCGCCCGGGTCGTCCAGTACGAACTGGACTCGCTCGGCCCCGACGCCCGTGCCGAGATCCTCGCGCTGCGCCGGCAGTGCGATGCCGAGGTGCGCGGGATCATCGAGGACGGCGTGGCCTCCGGCGAGTTCGACGTGCTGGACGTCAGGGGCACCACCGTCGCCGTCATGTCGCTCTGCGTCGACGTGGCCCGCTGGTTCAACCTCGACGGCCCCTGGACGCCCGACGAGGTCGGCGCGCTGGACGCCGACCTCGTACTGCGAATGGTGGGGGCGGCGAAGTAGCCGCTCAGAGGTAGTACCGGGACACCGACTCCGCGACGCACACCGGCTTGTCGCCGCCCTCGCGCTCCACGCTGAAGGCGACGGTGACCTGGACGCCGCCCGTCACGTCGTCGACGGCGTTGATCGTGGCGGTGGCGCGCAGGCGGGAGCCGACGGGCACGGGTGCGGGGAAACGCACCTTGTTCGTCCCGTAGTTGACGCCCATCTTCACGTTCTCGACCTTGATCAGCTGCGGTCCGAAGAGCGGCAGCAGGGAGAGGGTCAGATAGCCGTGCGCGATGGTGGTGCCGAAGGGGCCCGCCGCGGCCTTCTCCGGATCCACGTGGATCCACTGGTGGTCACCCGTGGCGTCCGCGAACAGGTCGATGCGCTTCTGGTCCACCTCCAGCCAGTCGGTGTACCCGAGCTGCTCGCCCACCGCCGCCTTCAGGTCGTCGGCGCCCGTGAAGATCCTCGGCTCTGCCATGTCCCGCCTCCTCGCCACATCATGTCTAAGCGACTGCTTAGCATGGTCGGCCGGAGAGCCCATGTCAACGGACCGCGGGCGTGACGGCGTGGGTAGGGTTCGAGGGGTGCCCCAGATTCCCGAGAAGATCCATGAGCTCACGGTCGGCCAGCTCGCCGCCCGCAGCGGCGCCGCCGTCTCCGCCCTGCACTTCTACGAGTCCAAGGGCCTGATCAACAGTCGGCGCACCACGGGCAACCAGCGCCGCTACTCCCGTGACGCGCTGCGCCGGGTCGCGTTCGTCCGGGCCGCACAGCGCGTCGGCATCCCGCTGGCCACGATCCGTGAGGCCCTTTCCGAACTCCCCGAGGAACGCACCCCCACCCGCGAGGACTGGGCCCGCCTCTCCGAGGTCTGGCGCACCGAACTCGACGAACGCATCAAGCAGTTGAACCGCCTCCGCGACCACCTCACCGACTGCATCGGCTGCGGCTGTCTCTCGCTTGACACCTGCGTCCTGTCCAACCCGGACGACGTCGTCGGAGACCGGTTGACGGGCTCGCGCCTGTTGGCGGAACGGCCCGGAGGCCGGTAGGGCGAAGCGCGCCGGGAGGCATGACGGGCCGGGGGCCGGGCGCCCCCGGAGGAGCGTGCGGGCCGGGGCCCCGGAATCCGGTGGTGGAGGTCCGCCCGCGCCTGGTAGCGTCGCGATCTTCGGCCGGCGGCGACGCCGCGCCCGGAGTCCTGACGGGACCAACTCCCATGCACGCAAACGCCCTTGAGGCCGCCCTCGCCGACATCGAGACCGTCTTCAACGGATTCGCCAGCCCCGGCGAGACCGCCTGCAGCGTCTGTGACCTCCCTGAGGAGATCGCGTTTCTGCGTACGCCGTATGTCCGGATCCCGGTGGACGTGGTGCGGCAGTACACCTTCCAGGTATCGGGTCACTTCGACGACCAGGACGCCGCGATGCGACGCCTGCTGCCGCAGGGCGCGCGAGCGCTGACCGAAGGGGCGTTGGGGCCGCTCGGCCTTGGCTACCACGGCCTCACCGAAGTCGACTGGCGCTCGTGGCCGAAGGAGCAGGCCACTGCCGTCGAGACGTTCGTGCACGCATGGTGGCAGGACGTCCTCGCGACGCCCGAGCCGCCGTACGCGATCGAGGAGATCTTCGAGTTGTGCGCCTCGATCCTCAGATCGGCGACCCCGTTGCTCGACCGGTGGCGACCGCACCCGGTCGCGGACGCGCACCTCATGAAGTGTGTGGACTGGTGGCTCCCGGAGCTGCTCGGGGACGACAGCCCCTTCCGCTGGTGGCTGTACGGCGAGGAGGCCGCCATGCCCGTCCTCCGGTCCTGGCTGGGCGCCCACGCCCCCGACCGTCTCCGGTCCCAGGGCGATCCCGACCTCGCGACGCGCGTCGGACTCCTCGCCCTTCCTCACGGCGAGCGCTGGGCGCACCCGTACTGGAGCAGCCCTTCGGCCACCAACTGAGCGTTGGACATGGCGGGTTGGCGGTCCGGGAGGAACAGTGTGTCCTCCAGGCCGATCCGGGTCGCCAGCCCGAGCCGCCCCGCGAGGCGCAGTACCGGCCAGGCACCGCCGTCCTCGCCGTGCAGCAGCACAGGGCGGCCGTGCGCCGTGCCGAGCGAGGTGAGGAGGGCGCGTGCCGAAGCCTCCGGCGCCTCGGTGTCCGTCACCTCCGCCAGCACACGCAGCACCCTCGGCCCGAGCGGGGACACCGCGAACCGCTGAGCGGCGTCCGTCCCGGACCAGATGCCGGCCTCCACGCCGACGCCCGCGTCGATCAGCGCGGCGGCCACCTCCTCGGCGCCCGGCTCATGCCAGTTCACCGAGGCGTGATCGGGCAGCACGGTCCAGCTCCGGACGCGGGCGAGCCGGGCCGAGGGATCGCGTTCGGTCCAGGCGCCGGTGGTCACACCGACCGGGACGGACACGCGCGCGCGGATCGCCTCGAGTGTCACCGCGAGCACGCGCGGCGACAGGGTGTCCTGTCCGCACGGCGTCTTGGGGTGGACATGGATGTCCATGGCGCCCGCCGCGACGGCCTCGGCCGCCGACTGCGCCATGGTCTCGGGAGTGAGCGGCACCGCCGTCCCGTCGGCGGCTCCGCGCGGACCGTTCAGACACACCTGCACCATTCCTCGATGGTGCCAGTCGCGGCCGACAGACCAACCCGGTGGGTCGGACCGGACAAAAAGGGGTGCGGCATCCCCGGCGCACCCCGGGCGCTCACTCGCTCTAGGCCGACACCAGCAGCCGTCCACGCCTGGCGTCCGCCAGGGCCTCGGGTGTGAGCACGGGCCGCGGGACCAGGATTCCGCACTCCGTGCAGACCGGACCCGTCGAGGGTTCGTGGTCCAGTTCGTACTTCCAGACGAGCCGCTCCCCGTCGCACGCCGGGCACACCGCGCCCGGCTCGCGCTCCAGCGCGGAGATCAGCCGGCGCAGCACCTCGGCCAGCGATTCAGCGGGATGGATCCGGGGGTCGTCGCACCACGCGACACCGAAACCGCCCCAGGTCAGCCGGTGCCAGTCGTCCACACTGCCCGGCCTGCGCAGCCCGTCGTACTTCTCCTTCTTGCGCCGCTCGGCGAACTCGACCTCGTAGGCCAGCCAGACCGAACGCGCCTCCTCCAGCTCCTCCAGTGCGGCCACGAGCCGCGCCGGGTCGGGGGAGCGGTCCTCGGGACCGAATCCCGCGTGGGAGCACAAATGGTCCCAGGTCGCCCTGTGCCCGTAAGGAGCGAACCGCTCAAGGCACTTGCGCAGCGAATAGCGCCGAAGCGCCAGATCGCACCGCGGGTCTCGCACCTGTCTCGCCAGACTTCGGAAACCGGCCATCGCCCTGCACCTCCGTCACACCTGCACCTGTACTTCGGTCAACTTCGGCGTTGCCGTGCGGACTTCGCACGGCGTTGCCGAATAGACGTATCGACAAGCGATTTGGCTCCATCCGATTTCCGATGCCCCCCATAAGCCCACGCACCCCTGCCAAAACTTGACGCATGTTCATCTTCACTACCGGGGATACCGGCGGTAACGTCCCGGCACACCCCCCGTCGGTTGGAGCTGCCATGCCACGGCGCACCTCGCGCACCCTCCTTGACAGACTGAGAACTCCCGGCAGACTCTCCGGGTTCCTGAAGTCGGCTTCCGTATGCGTCCTGGTTGCCGCTCTTTTGTCCCCGCTCGCCCAGACGACAGCCACGGCGGCGGCCTCCAACGACTACTGCGGCGGACAGTGCTCCGACATCCTGCCGCCCGGCGAGAACGGCAACGCGACCCTCGCCCAAGTCCTTCTCAACCAGGCCTTCGGCACCCAGCCCGACCACGCCGAGGACCAGCTCGGCCCCTACGCCAACCTGGCCAAGGGCTACCCCACGCTCACCAATTCCACGATCAACACGTTCTTCAACGACGCGTCGTTCGGGGTCGCGTCCGATCAAGTCGCCTCCACCGAGAAGCCCGCGAACCGCAGCGACGTGACGATCGTCCGCGACAAGAAGACGGGCGTACCGCACATCACCGGTACCACCAGATACGGCACGGAGTTCGGCGCGGGCTATGCCGCGGCTGAGGACCGGCTGTGGCTGATGGACGTCTTCCGGCACGTGGGACGCGGCCAGCTGACCGCCTTCGCGGGCGGCGCCGCCTCCAACCAGGGCCTGGAGCAGCAGTTCTGGCGCAACGCGCCCTACAGCGAGGCGGATCTGCAGGCACAGATCGACAACGCCGTGGCGAGCAACGGAGCCCGCGGCCAGCAGGCCCTCGCCGACGCCAACGCCTACCTCGCCGGCATCAACTCCTACATCGACGCCTCCGACAGCGGCCGGTACTTCCCCGGCGAGTACGTCCTGACCGGCCACAAGGACTCCGTCACCAACGCCGGCACGATCGACCACTTCAAGATCACCGACCTGGTCGCGCTGGCCTCCGTCATCGGCGCCCTGTTCGGCTCCGGGGGCGGCGGCGAGGTCAACAACGCGATCTCGCTGCTGGCCGCCCAGCAGCAGTACGGCGTGGCGAAGGGCACCGCGGTCTGGGAGTCCTTCCGCGAGCGCAACGACCCCGAGGCCGCCCTCACCGTCCACAACGGCGAGAGCTTCCCGTACGCCACCAAGCCCGCCGCCGCGCAGGGTCAGGCGATGCCCGACACCGGTTCGGTGAGCACCGAGCCCCTGGTCTACGACGCCTCGGGCACCGGCGCCGACCAGAGCGCGAGCGCGGCCTCCGCCACGGCCACCGCGAACGCCCTCACTTCGGCCCGGCGCGGTATGTCCAACGCCCTCGTGGTCAGCGGGAAGTACACCGCCAGCGGCCACCCGGTCGCCGTCTTCGGCCCGCAGACCGGCTACTTCGCCCCCCAGTTGCTCATGCTCCAGGAGATCCAGGGCCCGGGCATCAGCGCCCGCGGCGCCTCCTTCGCGGGCCTGAGCATGTACGTCGAGCTGGGGCGCGGCCAGGACTACGCGTGGTCCGCCACGACCTCCGGCCAGGACATCATCGACAGCTACGCCGTCGAGCTGTGCCAGGACGACTACCACTACCTGTACCACGGCACCTGCACGGCCATGGACAAGATCGAGCAGAAGAACACCTGGGCCCCGACCACGGCCGACGGCACCGCCGCGGGGTCGTACACGATGCGGGTCTACCGCACGAAATACGGCCCCGTCGAATACCGGGCGACCGTCGGCGGCAAGAAGGTCGCCTACACCACCCTGCGCTCCTCCTACATGCACGAGGCCGACTCGATCATCGGCTTCCAGATGCTGAACGACCCGGACTACGTCAAGAGCCCGCAGACGTTCCAGAGCGCGGTGCAGCACATCAACTACACCTTCAACTGGTTCTACGCCGACTCCACGCACACCGCGTACTACAACAGCGGCAACAACCCGGTGCGCGCGGCCGGTGTCGACGCCGAGTTCCCGGTGTGGGCGCAGGCGGCGTACGACTGGAAGAACTGGGACCCGGCGACCAACACCGCCGACTACACGCCGGCCTCCGCGCACCCCAACTCGATCGACCAGGACTACTACATCTCCTGGAACAACAAACAGGCGCTCGACTACTCGGCGGCCTCCTGGGGCGACGGGTCCGTGCACCGCGGCAACCTCCTCGAGGACCGGGTGAAGAAACTGGTCGCCGCGGGCGGGGTCACCAGGGCCTCCCTCGTCAAGGCCATGGCGGACGCGTCCCTCACCGACCTGCGCGCCGAGGACGTGCTCCCGGACCTGCTGAAGGTGGTCAACAGCTCCACGGTCACCGACTCCACGGCGGCGGCCGCGGTCACCAAGCTCCAGGCGTGGCTGACCGCGGGCGGCAAGCGCACCGAGACGTCGGCGGGTTCGAAGGCGTACGCCGACGCCGACGCGGTCCGCATCCTCGACGCGTGGTGGCCGCTGCTGGTGCAGGCGGAGTTCTCCCCGGGCCTCGGCAGCAACCTGTACACCGCCTTCCAGGCCAACCTGTCCGTCGACGAGTCCCCGTCGGCCGCGCACGGCCCCACCGGCGCACACGCGGGCAGCTCCTTCCAGTTCGGCTGGTGGAGCTACGTCGACAAGGACATCCGCTCGGTGCTCGGTGAGTCGGTGCAGGGACCGCTGACCGACAAGTACTGCGGCGGCGGCAGCCTCAGCGCCTGCCGGGACATCCTGATCAGCACCCTGAAGACCGCGTCCGGCAAGACCGCGGCCCAGGTCTATCCCGGCGACGACCTGTGCTCGGCGGGCGACCAGTGGTGCGCCGACTCGATCGTGCAGCGCACCCTGGGCGGCATCAAGCACTACAACATCAGCTGGCAGAACCGTCCGACCTTCCAGCAGGTGGTGGAGTTCACCTCGCACCGGTAGGCGTACGGCGGTCCGGCGGCGGGTCAGTGAACACGGCCCGCCGCCAGGACCAGCCGGGCCAGTTCGCGGTGGACGATGTCGCTGTGGGCGCCGCAGGGCGGCCCGCCGCGCTTGACCACCGCCGCCGCGTCGACGTTCACACAGCCCTTCACGGGCAGGTTCCCGAAAGCGTCGGCGAGCTTCAGGGACGGCGTGCCGGGCACGGCCTGCACGCCGTCGTGCCCCATCGCCCCCCACTTCGCGCCCAGCGCCCGGCCGATGTCGAAGGCCGCGACGCCCTGCGCGTCACCCGCCATGCGGGACGCCAGTGGATACAGCGTGCCGAGGGCCGAGTCGAAGTGGGAGTAACAGCACACCACCGGCCCGTCGACACGGTTCTGCTGCCCCTGGAGCATCCCTCCCGCGCGCGCGTCGTGCGGCAGCCGGGTCGCGAACGCGTAGTGCGAGAAGGCGCCTTGGAGCAGCGTGACGGACTTGACGGTCCGTACCCCCTGCGGCAGCCCGCGCAGCGCGAACGACACCAGCCGGCCCCCGAAGCTGTGCCCCACCAGGTGCACCCGCACCCCGGGCGCCGCCCCGGCCAACTGCCCGATCACCCGGCCGAGTCCACGCTCGCCGACGGTGCCGGCCCGCCGCTTCATCGCGTAGTACGTCCCCTGCCGCAGCAGTTCGTGCGCCCCGTCCCACGGGTTGGGGAGCGAGAACCCCTCGGCCTCCCGTGGGGACGGGGACTCGAGATGCGCCAGCGCCCGCGCGAACTCCTCGCACACCGTCGCGGTGGACCCGGTGAAGATCTCCGGCTCGTCCTGTGGCACTCCCTCGGCGAGGGTGTCCGCCGCGAACAGCGCCTGCGGCCCCGGCGGCACGACCTCCACCAGCAGCCGGACCAGTCTCCCGAACTCCTCCAACTCGGTTTCCCCCTGCGGCTGCTGGTCCAGCAATCGGGCCAACTGGTCGATCACCGTGGCCCGCCCGGGGAAGGTCTCCAGGAGTGCGTGCCGGGTGTCCTTGTCGAGCACCGGACGCGGCGGCATCTCGGCGGCCACGGACCGCGGGAAATCAGGGATCGGCTCGTCCGAGAACCGCATCGACGGCCATACGACCCCGACGTACCCGAGCTTCGCCGCGGGCGCGAGTGCGGGGAACGGTTCGAAGAAGTGGCTGTAGAGCCGGGTCGCCCCCGAGCGGTCGCTGTTCCAGCCGTGCGAGAAGACGACCAGGTCCTCGACTCCGCGGTTCACCACCTCCGCGAGCAGCCGGTCCCGCCGGCCGGTGTCCGGGTCTCCGTCCGCGTCGAACGTCAGCTCCCAGTACGGCGTCACACTCATCGCCGGATCCGTCATGACAGGCCCCCTCGTCCCCCGTAGTGGTGCGATGTGGGCGCATCGTCCTGCTACCGGCCGACGTTGGCCATACGTCATGGCTCATCTGTAGATGAGGTAGTTCTTTCGAGTCCGCCGGAACGCCGCCAGTTCCTCCCGCCAGCCGGCCACGACCTCGTCGGTGCCCGCGCCGCCGTCGATCATCGTGCGCACGAGAGTGGAGCCGGTCAGCCTGTCGATCCAGTTGTCCGCGCGCCAACCGAAGCCGGACCAGGTCTTCCTGGCGGTCACCAGCAGGGCGATCCCGGTGCGGACGGGGTCGTACGCGGGCCTGTCGTGCACGTGGATCTGGACGCCGCCGACGGTCTTCCCCTGGAACTTGGAGAAGGCCGGAGCGAAGTAGGCCTCCCTGAAGTGCACACCCGGCAGGCCGAGTTCGTTCGCGGCGGCGGCCCAGCGGCCGTCGATGCCCTCGGCGCCCAGCAGTTCGAAGGGGCGGGTGGTGCCGCGTCCCTCGGAGAGGTTCGTGCCCTCGAAGAGACAGGTGCCCGAGTACACGAGTGCGGTGTCGGGGGTCGGCATGTTCGGGCTCGGGGGGACCCAGGGGAGGTCCCAGGCGTCGTAGAACTCCGAGCGCCTCCAGCCCGTCATCAGGACCGTGTCCAGGGGGACGGGGGCGCTGAGGAACTCGCCGTTGAAGAGGCGGGCCAGCTCCGCGACGGTCATGCCGTGCGCCTGGGAGATGGGCTGTCTGCCCACGAAGGTCGCGAACTCCCGGTGCAGGACCGGGCCGAGGGCCTCGCGGCCGGTGACGGGGTTCGGGCGGTCCAGGACGACGAAGCGCTTGCCGGCGAGCTGGGCCGCCTCCATGCAGTCGTACAGGGTCCAGATGTACGTGTAGAAGCGCGCGCCCACGTCCTGGATGTCGAAGACCACCGTGTCCACGCCGGAGGCGGTGAAGACGTCGGCGAGGGGGCGGCCGCTCTTGAGGTAGGTGTCGTGGACGGGGAGACCGGTGGCCGGGTCGTCGTAGCGGCCCTCGGAGCCGCCTGCCTGGGCGGTGCCCCGGAAGCCGTGCTCGGGGCCGAAGACGGCGGTGAGGTTCACCCTTTCGTCGGCGTGCATCACGTCGACGATGTGGCGGACGTCGCGGGTGACGCCGGTGGGGTTGGTGACGATTCCGACCTTCTGGCCGTCGAGGGCCGAGTAGCCGGACGCGGCGAGGTTCTCGAAACCGGTTCGTCTGTGGGGGTGTGCTGCTTGGGTGGGGGATGCGGAGGTCAGTGACGCCGTTGCCGTTGCTGCTGCCAGCAGGGTTCGTCTGGATAGGCGCATGAGGTGCACGGTAGGTGCTCCCGCGGGTTGTGGGGAGGGTGCCGGTACGTCGTGGCTTGTCGCGCCCACGCGGCGGAGCCGCACATCGATACAGCCCCGCGCCCCTTCAGGGCACTCCGGTCACCCTTCCTTCTGACATACCGACCGGTTAGTCTGGCCGTGCAGTCGAGCCGGAGTCGAAGGAGACCGATGGTGGAAGCCCTGCAGGATGCCGGAGTGATCGTCACCGGAGCGGGAGGTGGCATCGGGGCTGCGCTGGCCCGGCGGTTCGCCGCTGACGGGGCTCGGGTCGTCGTCAATGACCTCGATGCCGGGCGGGCGAAGGCTGTCGCCGAGGAGATCGGCGGGATCGCCGTCGCCGGGGATGCCTCCGCCGTGGTCTCCGAGGCTCGTGACGCCCTGACCGGCGTCGTCGACGTCTACTGCGCCAACGCCGGGGTCGCCTTCGGGGGCGGGAACGCCGACGAGCCGCTCGACGAGACCGCCTGGGCCGCCTCCTGGGACGTCAACGTCATGGCCCATGTACGAGCCGCCCACGCGCTGCTTCCGCAATGGCTGGAGCGGGGGAACGGGCGGTTCGTGTCCACCGTGTCCGCCGCCGGGCTGCTGACCATGATCGGGGCCGCCCCCTACGCCGTCACCAAGCACGGGGCGCTCGCCTTCGCCGAGTACCTGTCCCTGACCTACCGGCACCGCGGCATCAAGGTGCACGCGATCTGTCCGCAGGGCGTGCGCACCGACATGCTGGCCGCCACCGGGAGCGCCGGGGACCTGGTGCTCAGGCCGACCGCCGTGGAGCCCGAGGACGTGGCCGAGGCGTTGTTCCGTGGGATCGAGGAGGACCGCTTCCTGATCCTGCCGCACCCGGAGGTCGCCGAGTACTACCAGGCGCGGGCCGGCCGGCCCGATCGCTGGCTCGCGGGAATGAACCACATCCAGCAGAAGTGGGAGGGAACGCGGTGACCGACTCCCGTTACGCGGCCAAGCCCTGGCTGGGACTGCTCAGCGCGGCCCAGCGCGGTCCGATCGAACCCGCCGACTCGCTCGTGCACGCCCTTCGGCGGTCCGTCGCCGAGGCGCCGGAGCGGCCCTTCCTCGCCTACTTCGACGGGCGGCTCAGCTACCGCGAGGTCGACGAGCTCAGCGACTCCGTCGCCGGGCACCTCGCCGCCCGTGGACTGGAACCCGGTGACCGGGTGGCGATCCTGCTGCAGAACTCGCCGCACTTCGTCATCGCGCTGCTCGGCGCCTGGAAGGCGGGCGCCACCGTCGTGCCGGTCAACCCCATGTACAAGTCGGGCGAGGTCGGGCATGTGCTGCGGGACGGCGAGCCGGCCGCGCTGATCTGCACCGACCGGGCCTGGGAGTCGTATCTGCGCGAGACGGCCGCCGGCTCGTCGGTGCGGATCGTGCTCACCGGGTGCGAGCTGGACTTCCAGACCCGCGGTGACGCGCGCGTGCTCGGTTTCGAGCGGCTGCCGCGGGCCGCGGACGCCGACGACCTGACCGAGGTCGCCCGCGCCGGGCACAAGGCGCCCGACGACCGCGATCCCGGACCCGCCGACATCGCGCTGATCAGCTACACCTCGGGCACCAGCGGCACGCCCAAGGGCGCCACCAACACGCACGGCAACATCATGTACAACGCCGAGCGGCAGCGGACCGGTCTCGCACTGCCCGAGGCGCCCGTGTACTTCGCGATGGCGCCGCTGTTCCACATCACCGGGATGGTCTGCGAGCTCGGAGCCTGTCTGAACAGCGCGGGCACCCTCGTGCTGGCGTACCGCTTCGAGTCGGGCGTGGTCCTGGAGGCCTTCGCCGAGCACCGGCCGCACTACACGGTCGGCCCCTCGACCGCGTTCATGGCGCTCGCCGCCCACCCGGACGTCACCCGCGAGCACTTCTCGTCCTTCGTCAACATCTCCTCGGGCGGAGCCCCGCTGCCGCCCGCCCTGGTCGAGAAGTTCCGGGCCGGCTTCGGGCCGTACATCCGCAACGGCTACGGGCTGACCGAGTGCTCCGCGCCCTGCGCCTCCGTGCCGCCGGAGCGGGAGGCGCCCGTCGACCCGGTGTCCGGGACGCTGGCCGTGGGGGTGCCGGGGCCCGACACGGTCGTACGGATCGTCGACGACAGCGGCGTCGAGGTGCCGTTCGGGGAGCAGGGCGAGATCGTCGTGCGCGGGCCGCAGGTCGTGCCCGGTTACTGGCGGCGGCCCGACGCGACCGCCGAGACCTTCCCGGACGGCGAACTGCGCACGGGCGACATCGGGTTCATGGATCCGCAGGGCTGGCTGTACGTCGTCGACCGCAAGAAGGACATGATCAACGCGTCCGGTTTCAAGGTGTGGCCGCGCGAGGTCGAGGACGTGCTGTACACCCACCCGGCGGTGCGCGAGGCGGCCGTCGTCGGAGTGCCCGACGGGTACCGCGGGGAGACCGTCAAGGCGTACATCAGCCTCCGTCCGGGTGCCGAAATCGACCCCGATGCGCTCGCCGCGTACTGCAAGGAGAGACTGGCCGCTTACAAATACCCGCGGCAGGTGGAGATCCTGCCCGACTTGCCGAAGACGGCCAGTGGGAAGATCCTCCGTCGGGAACTGCGTTCCCAGCCGCAAGGCAGCGAATGACCTCTCGGAAGGCAGGTGGCGGCACAGTGCCCAGGACCACGGACGGAGACGGTACGCCCGTCCCACAGCGGCTGCTGGCCGCCGCCACCCGGCTCTTCGCCGAGCAGGGCTACGACCGCACCTCCGTGCAGGAGATCGTCGAGGCGGCAGGCGTCACCAAGGGAGCGCTGTACCACTACTTCGGCTCCAAGGACGACCTCCTGCACGAGGTGTACGCGCGCGTGCTGCGCGTCCAGCAGGAGCGCCTCGACGCGCTCGCGAACACCGACGAGCCGATCGAGAAGCGTCTTCGGGCCGTGGCCGCCGACGTGGTCGTCACCACGATCGAGAACCTCGACGACGCGTCGATCTTCTTCCGCTCGATGCACCAACTGAGCCCGGAGAAGAACAAGCAGGTGCGCGCCGAGCGGCGGAAGTACCACGAGCGCTTCCGCGCGCTGATCGAGGAGGGCCAGGAGGTGGGCGTCTTCTCGAAGGCGACCCCCGCCGACCTGGTGGTGGACTACCACTTCGGTTCCGTCCACCACCTGTCGAACTGGTACCGCCCCGACGGCCCGCTCAGCCCGCAGGAGGTCGCCGACCACCTGGCCGACCTGCTGCTGCGGGCACTGCGGCCGTGACGGCGCCCTACGCGTCCGGCGTGGGGCCGAGTCCGGCCTCGCGGGCCCACGCCGCCGCCCCGGCACGGTCGGCGACACCCAGTTTCGTCAGGACCGCCGACATGTGATTGCTGACGGTCTTGGGGGAGAGGCCGAGCCGGGCGGCCACCACCGAGTTGGGCTGTCCGTCGGCGATCAGCGTCAGCACGTCCCGTTCCCGCGGGGTGAGCGTCGGACACGGGTCGGGCTGCGGCTGCGGCCTGCCGAGCTGCCCGAGCACGCGCCGTGCCACACCGGGCCCGAAGATCGCCTCACCGGCGGCCACCGCCCGGATCGCCCGGACGATCTCGTCCTGCCCCGCCCCCTTGAGGACGTAGCCGCGGGCACCGGCCCGCATCGCCGCGAACACCGAGTCGTCCTCATCGACCATGGTCAGCATCAGCACCGCCACCGACGGGGCGACCCGGCCGATCTCCCGCGTCGCCTCGATGCCGTTCTGGTCGGGCATCCGGATGTCCATCACCATCACGTGCGGGCGCAGCGTCACCGCGGCCCGTACGGCCTCCCGCCCGCTGGCCGCCACACCGACCACCCGGACCCGCGGGCTGGTGTCCCGCACCGACTCGAGCAGCGCGGCGAGACCCGTACGGACCACGGGGTGGTCATCGGCCAGCACGACCCGCAGCGCATCGCCGTCTTCCGCTGCGGCCTCGGGACCTGGTGTGCCGCGGAACGCGCCGGTCCCGCCCAGCCCAGGGCTCCCGCCTCCCGCCGGTCGCTCCGGACGCGGCAACGGGCGGATTCCGTGGAGCTCTCGCGGCGCGCCGGTCTCGTCGGGCGCTCCGCCCCCGACCGTTTGCTGCTGCCAGGAGGCAAAGGCGCCACTGCCGAATGCCCGAGCTCTGCCGTCCTGCCCGTACATCTGTGTCTCGGGCGCCGGGGCCGTCGGGAGCGTGTCCTCAGGTGCTCGGTGTTCGCCCGCGGCCCCGCGAGATCCGTCGCCCCGGCTTCCCGCTCGTACCTCCATCGTCCGGGCGCCGCGCGCAGCACCCGGTTCCGTTCGGTCCCGTGGGTCCTGCGTATCCCGGGTCATCGCAGGTTTCGTTCGGTCCCGTGGGTCCTGCGCATCCCGTGTCATCGCACCGTCCCTCACAGCGGCAGCCTCGCCGTCACCCGTCCTCGGCCCGCCGTGCAGCGACCGCCGAGTTCCGCCGCGCGCTCCTGCATCGACGTGATGCCCACACCCGCCTGCCACGGCGCGTCCCCGGCAGTGGGCGTGCCGTCGTCGCACACCTCGAGCCACAGGCCGTCACCGATCTCGACGCGCAGGTCCACGCGCGAGGCGCGGGCGTGCCGGGCGGCGTTGGTGAGGGCCTCGACCGCGATCCGGTAGGCGGCCACCTCCACGGCGGCGGGCAGTACCGGCAACCGGTCGGGGGCCTGGATCCGCACCTGCAGCGGGGTGCCGTCGGCACGGCAGGACAGCCAGGCGGCACGCTCCCGCAGGGCGCCGAGCAGCCCCAGCTGGTCCAGGTCCGGCGGCCTGAGCCCGTCCACCAGACGCCTGACCTCCCCGACCGCGCCGCCGATCTCGGCCCGCAGTTCGGCCAGCAGACCGAGCGCCCGCTCCCGGTCGAACGCCAGCAGGTTGCCCACCGCGTCCACCTGGAAGGCCGCTCCGGCGAGCGTCGGACCGAGCCCGTCGTGCAGATCGCGGCGGATGCGCCGCCGTTCCTCCTCCTGCGCGGCGACGATCCGTTCCCGGGACACCTGCAACTGCCGGGTCAGGTCGGTCGCGTGCAACGCCGCCGCGAGCGGAACCGCCAGCAGCTCCAGGACGGCCAGGTCCGCCGGGGCCGGCTGCTGCTCCCCGGGCCGCAGGCCGACCACCAGCTCGCCGACGTCGTGGCCGTCGTAGTCCAGCGGGACGGTGTGCACGGGCCCCGCCAGGGTTCCCCAACTCCCGCTCCCCGTCCCCGACCTGGAGTCGACGCACGCGTACGGCACCCGCAGCGCCTCGCCCACCGCCTCCGGCACCGCGCCCACCCCGGTCCCCGCGAGCCGTTTGCCGATCCGCGAGACCACACGCACCGGATCGTGCCGTTCGCCGTACAGGGCCCGGTCGACCATGCGCTGCAGTCCCCGCCGGGCGGGCTCGAAGGCGACGGCGAGGGTGACCGTGACGAGCGCCGGGCCAAGGAGGTCGGGCAGCGGGGCGAGCTGCGACTGCACGAAGGCGACGAGGCCGACGTAGGCGGCGATCACGCCGAGGGTGAGCGCGCCGTACAGCAGGCTCCGGGAGACGACGACGCGGATGTCGAGCAGTTCGTGACGGACCACGGCGATCACGATGGCGGCGGGCAGGAACAGGGTGCAGCACGACGTGTAGACCGCGGGAAAGCCGACGATCTGCAGCAGCACGCTCAGCGCCAGCGGTGTCATCCCGGCGATCAGCCACAGCAGTCGGCGCCGGTCCTGTTCCCCGCCGCGCCGGTAGCGCATGGCCATGACGGCGAACACGGCGGCCAGCACCAGACAGGCCTTGGCGGTCTCCACGTGTCTGAGCACGGGCAGCCAGCCGTCGGGTGCCGGGAGGTACGAGGGTTCGGCCGGCGTGCCGAGGAACAGCCCCCAGTCGTCCCGCGCCCAGACCGCGAAGTCGAGGGGAGAGGACAGCAGTTGCAGCACCAGGGCCCAGCGCCAGCGGCGGTCGGGCAGCCGTCCGTCGGGGAACAGGAAGAACACGAAGACGAACGCCCACGAGCTGCCGATGATCCAGGTGTGCCGCCCGATCGTGACGACCGCGCGCAGCAGCTCGGACGGCCAGCCCAGCCGCAGCCCCTCGACGCCCACGCCGATCGACAGTCCCGTGAACGCGTGCCCCAGGCCGTACCCGATCAGCAGCCAGCCGATGGGGTTGCGCGGCCGGTGCAGCGCGATCACCGTGCCGCAGACGGGGTAGGCGAGACCCACGGCCAGGTCGACGACCATGTCGTAGCGGACCAGGTCCCGCGCCGGGACGTTCGCCATCGCCAACAGCACGGCCCCGGCCGTCACTTGGGCGAGCGCCAGACCCAGCAGGGCGTACGCCGCCACGGTGCGCCGCCGGGTACGCCCCCGCCCGTCCTCCATGCCCTCATCGTCCCGGTTCGACCGCCCGGGTGTCTTGGGAACGGTTCCCGGTCCACCCGGGAGAGGTTCCGGGGACCGCCCGGCCGTCGCCCCTCAACTCCCGGCCGCTGAGGGCGCGATGCTCGTGGCAGGAAAGCAGGACCGACGGGGGAGAACGAACCATGCTGACACTGAACCGACGCCTGACGGGCGTCGTGCTGGGCTCGCTGCTCGCACTGGGCACCGCCGCCGCGGTACCGGCCGCGGCACAGACCTCGGCGGCGCCGACAAAGGCCCGGGCGGCCGCGTGCGGCATCGCGGTGAACGAGGCGCACATCAACGGGCGTTGGAACGCCCTCGGCGGGGCCGGCGGCTGGCTGGGCTGCCCGAGGAGCTACACCAGGGACGTCTACCTGAACGGCGTCTACGCCGGCAAGCGCCAGTACTTCGACTACGGCAACGTCACCTGGTCGCCGCGGCAGGGCCGGAACATGGTCGTGGCCGCGTGGGAGGACGGCGGCTACGCCTACTTCAACTGGAGTACGACGTCGCCGTACAGCTACGACAGGTTCCTGGTCCGCTACACCAGCGCCGCCGACCCGAACGGTACGCAGCGCGAGGTGGGTGGCGGGACGTCCGGCCGGGTGCGGGTGGTGCAACGCACCACGGGCGCCTACACGTTCCGGGTCGAGGGCTGCGACGTGGGCGTCTTCGGGCACACGTGCCGCCAGGGCTGGACGCTGAGCGCGTCGACGCCCAGCTAGCTGACCGTCACCTCGGGGGAACCGGGGCCGGCGAGGCGGTTGCGCCTCGCCGGCCCCGCGCCGCGTTACAGGTACTTCTTCAACTCCCGCCGCGCCAGCGACCGTTGGTGGACCTCGTCCGGGCCGTCCGCGATCATCAGGGTGCGGGCCCCGGCGTACAACTCGGCCAGCGGGAAGTCCTGGCTGACACCGCCCGCGCCGTGCAGCTGGATCGCCCGGTCGATGATGTCGACCACCGCGCGCGGCGTGGCGATCTTGATGGACTGGATCTCGGTGTGGGCGCCCCGGTTGCCGACCGTGTCCATCAGCCAGGCCGTCTTCAGCACCAGCAGCCGCAGTTGCTCGACGGTCACGCGCGCGTCGGCGATCCAGTTGTGCACCACGCCCTGCTGGGCCAGCGCCTTGCCGAAGGCGTTGCGCGCAACGGCCCGCCTGCACATCAGCTCGATGGCCCGCTCGGCCATGCCGATCAGCCGCATGCAGTGGTGGATCCGGCCCGGTCCGAGACGGGCCTGGGCGATGGCGAAGCCGCCGCCCTCCTCACCGATCAGGTTCGCGGCCGGTACGCGCGCGTGGTCGAAGACCACCTCGGCGTGGCCGCCGTGGGAGTGGTCCTCGTAGCCGAAGACCTGCATCGCGCGCTTCACGGTGACGCCCGGGGTGTCGCGCGGGACCAGGATCATGGACTGCTGGCGGCGGATGTCCTCGCCGTCCGGGTCCGTCTTGCCCATCACGATGAAGATCTTGCAGTCCGGGTTCATCGCCCCGGAGATGTACCACTTGCGGCCCGTGACGACGTACTCGTCGCCGTCACGCTCGATGTGGGTGGTGATGTTGGTGGCGTCGGACGACGCGACCTCCGGCTCCGTCATCGCGAACGCGGAGCGGATCTCACCGGCCAGCAGCGGCTCCAGCCACTGCTTCTTCTGCTGCTCGTCGGCGAACTGGGTCAGCACCTCCATGTTGCCCGTGTCGGGCGCCGCGCAGTTCAGCGCGGTGGGCGCGAGCTGGGGGGAGCGGCCGGTGATCTCGGCGAGCGGGGCGTACTGCAGGTTGGTCAGCCCGGCGCCGTACTCGGCGTCGGGCAGGAAGAGGTTCCACAGGCCCTGGCGGCGGGCCTCGGCCTTCAGCTCCTCCACCACGGCCGGGGTGTCCCACGGCGAGGCCAGCTGGGCGCGCTGCTCCTCCGCGACCGCCTCGGCGGGGTAGACGTACTCGTCCATGAAGGCGAGCAGCTTGGTGCGCAGCTCCTCGGTGCGCGCGTCGAACGCGAAGTCCATGCGGTTCAGCCTTCCTGGATGCCGTCGTGAAGCGTGGTGAGACCGTGCTGGATGAAGACCGGGACCAGGTCGCCGATGCGGTCGAAGCCGCCGCCGACGGTCTGGCCCAGGGTGTAGCGGTAGTGGATGCCCTCGAGGATCACGGCGAGCTTGAACCACGCGAACGCCGTGTACCAGGACACCGCCGTCACGTCCCGCCCGGAGCGCTCGGCGTACCGCGCGACCAGTTCGGCCGGATCAGGGTGCCCCGCGGCCTCGGCGGTCGTGGAGACCGGGGAGTCGGGCGCGCCCAGCGGCATGCTGTACATCACCAGCAGGCCGAGGTCGGTGAGCGGGTCGCCGAGGGTCGACATCTCCCAGTCGAGGATCGCCCTGATCCGGTCGTCGTCGCCCAGCAGGACGTTGTCGAGCCGGTAGTCGCCGTGCACGACCGTGGCCGCGGGGGACTCGGGCAGATGGCGGCCGAGCGCCGCGTGCAGCTCGTCGATGCCGGCCAGGTCGCGGTTGCGGGAGGCGTCCAGCTGCTTGCCCCAGCGGCGCAACTGACGGTCCAGGAAGCCCTCGGGGCGCCCGAAGTCCGCGAGCCCGACCTCCGCCGGATCCACCGCGTGCAGCTCGACGAGGGTGTCGACGAGGGACAGCACGGCGTCGCGGGTGCGCTGCGGGCCGAGAGGGGCGAGCTGGTCGGCGGTGCGGTACGGGGTGCCCTCGACGAACTCCATGACGTAGAACGGCGATCCGGGCGCCGCCTCGTTCTCGGGGTCCTCGCAGAGCAGGACCGGGTTCGGCACCGGCACGTTCGTGGGGTGCAGTGCGCTGATGACCCGGTGCTCGCGCTTCATGTCGTGCGCGGTGGCGAGGACATGGCCGAGCGGGGGCCGTCGTACGACCCACTTCGACGTGCCGTCCGACACCGCGTACGTGAGGTTCGACCGTCCGCCCTCGATCAGCCGGCCGGTCAGCGGACCGTGCACGAGGCCGGGCCGCTCGCGGTCGAGCAGGCCGCGCAGCTGGTCGAGATCGAGTCCTGGCGGATGATCGGGGCTCATCTGGGCTCCTTACGCACGTGAACGGGTACCGACCATCATGCCGACTGGTCGGTATGCCGTCCAGGGGGGACGGCGAACGTGATCCGGCCCACGATAGGCCGACAGCTCCCGGCCTGGTGTGGCGGGGAGCTGTCGGCGGTGCTTCTCGGTCAGGTCAGTGGTCGTCCCAGTGGCCGTCGTGAGCGGCGTGCCGGTGGCCGTCGTGGAGGTAGTCGACGTGGTCGCCGTGCAGGACGCTCTCGTGTCCGCAGTCCTGGCCGTGCCGGTGCTCGTGCTCCGAGTGCGAGACGTGCCCGCCGGGCTCGCACTCGTCCCAGTGGTCCTCGTGCTCGCGGTGCAGATGCCCGTCGTGCGCGAAGTCGACGTGGTCCCCGTGCGGCACCTCGGTGTGACCGCAGTCCGGGCCGTGGGCGTGCGTGTGGGAGGCGTGTTCGTGGTGGAGGGTGGTCATGGTGCTCACCTTCGAAGCGACGGGCGATGTTCGTCGGACAGGCTGCCACGGGTGGGGCGCATATCGGGAGATTCAGCACACGTGGCGCGACCCCTGGTGCCCGCCACCGTGCGCCGCTGCGACGACGGGGGCGCTCGGGGCCCGTGGGGGGTGCGGGCCTGCAGGGCTCGGCATCAAGCTGCGGGAGCCGCCCTGCCCGAAAGACACCGAAGCCGCACCGAACCGCTCGCCGACCGCGGCCAACGCCCACGGCGGCCTGAATGATGCCGAGCGGGGCCGATGCCGCAGGGGCGGTGCGGATGGAGGGATCGCGCCGCCGGGAAGATGCTCGCTGGGGCGTCGCCCGGCGGGACTGATGCCACTGGGGCGGGTGCCTGCGCAGACCGCGCGTGCGGGGACTGCGCCGCCGGGCAGGTGCTCACCGGGGCAGTGCCCGGCGGGGCCGGTGACACCGCGACGGTGTCTATGGGGACCACGCATGCGGAGACTGCGCCGCCGGGAAGGTGCTCACCGGGACGTTGCCCGGCGGGGCCGGTGCCACTGGGGCTGTCCCACCGCAACGGTGTCTGCGGAACCGTGCCGCGAGGGCCGCGCCGCCGCAACGGTCTGCACCGGACCCGCGTCGCCACTTCACCGGACCCGGCGCTCGGTCAGAGCACCAGGGCCGCCCCGCACGCCGCCAGGGCCACCGTGCACAGGACCGCCGCCGTGGCGTGTCTCGGGGTGAGCCGGGAGGGTCTGTCGGTCGATGCCAGGGTGCGGATGCGGCGGTGGGCGAGGTGCAGGAAGCACAGCCAGAGGACGCAGCACAGGGCGCAGGCGACGAGGCCCGCGGGCGACGGGCCGCCGTGCAGGGCGGACTTCACGCCGAGTACCGCACACGCCGTGCCGGAGAGGGTCGTACGGCGCCAGGCGAGCCGGGTGCGTTCGGGCTGGAGCCCGGGGTCGCGCTCCGAGGCCGCGCCCCCGCTCACCCCTCCCATCCGACGAGTACGACGAACACCATGGCGATGGCGACGACCGCGACCACCAGGCTCAGCAGCGCAGGGAACCGCGACGCCGGGAGGTCCTCTCCCCGCCGCATGGCCCGCTCGCACCGCACCCAGTGATTGACCGCCCGCAGTGAGCACAGCACCCCCGCCGCGAGAAGCGCGAGTGCCAGCCCGACCCGCCAGCCCCAGCGCAGATCCGGCAGGAACTGGTCCACGGCGAAGCCGCCGCCGATCAGCGCGAGCGCGGTACGCAGCCAGGCCAGAAAGGTGCGTTCGTTGGCCAGCGAGAACCGGTAGTCGGGGGTACGGCCCTCCTGCCGGACCTCCTCGGGGGCGAACCAGACGCGGACGTTCCGTGCGAAATCGATCACGCGCACGAGCCTATCGGGGAGCGGACGGCACAGGCCTCCTCAGTGATGTCGATCACCGTCGGGTCATGCACGTGCCCCGGGCCTTTGGTCACCCCATCGACCGGTACGCCCGCAACCGCTCGTAGGCCGCCAGCCCGTCCGGCACCCACTCCCACTCCCCGAGCCGCAGCTCCACCTCGTCCTCGGTCAGGAAGTCGTGCCAGGCGACCTCCTCCACCTGGGGGTTCACCGGGAGCTCGCAGTGGACTTGGTAGACGGCCGACCACCAGGTCCGGCCGGCCCCGTCGTCGTAGAGGAACTTGAAGAGGTACGCCGGGCGCGGGAGGCCGCTCACGCCCAGTTCCTCCTCGGCCTCGCGCAGGGCGGCGTCGTCGTACGACTCGCCCGCACCGACCACTCCGCCCACGAACATGTCGTAGAGGGACGGGAAGACCAGCTTGGTGGGTGTGCGGCGGTGGACGAAGAGACGGCCTTCGGCGTCCCTGGCCTGGATGAAGACACAGCGGTGGCGCAGGCCCTTCGCGTAGGCCTCGCCGCGCGGGGACTGTGCGACGACGACGTCGTTCTCGTCGACGATGTCGAGGATCTCGTCAGCAGCGCTCATACCCCCCATCCAAGCAGGGGCGCGCGTCAGCTCGGCTGGAGGTTCCGGGCGGGTTCCGACGGGGCGGCTCCACAGGGCATCGCGGGGTGCATCCCCAGCAGCACGATGCCCGCGACGACGGCCGCGAGTCCCAGCGCCTCCCAGGTCAGCGCGCCGGTGTCGGTGCGCAGCCGGTCGCCCAGGAAGCCCACCCCGCAGACGATCCCGGCGAGCGGCTGGGCGGCGGTCAGAGCGGGCAGCGACATCCGCAGCGGGGCGGTCTCGAACGCGCTCTGCACCAGGACGAGCCCGGTGACGCCGAGGGCCAGCACGGCGTACGGCTGCCAGCCGGTCATCAGTTCGGCGAGGCCGCCCTCGGAGAAGCGCTGGCCGCTGACCCGGGTGAGGGCGTCCTGGACGCCGTACAGCAGACCGGCCGCCAGGGCCAGCAGGACCGGGCCGGAGCTGAGCCGGGAGCGCTTGGCGTAGGTGGTGAGCAGCAGGGCGAGGCCGATCATCGCGCCGATGATCAGCCAGTGGCGCAGCGGATCGGTGACCGCCGTGCCGCCGCGCGGCTCGCCCGCCACGATGAACGCGCTCACCCCGCCCGCGAGCAGTGCGAGGCCGGCCCAGCCCTGGCGGCCCAGCGGCTGCCGGGTCTGCCGGCGGGAGAGGGCGAGGGCGAAGAGCAGGTTCGTGGCGAGGAGGGGTTCGACCAGGGACACCTCGCCCTGACCGAGCGCGATCGCGCCCAGGACCATTCCGGCCACCATGAGGCCGATGCCGCCGAGCCAGCGCGGCACCTTCACGAGGTCGAGGAGCAGCCGGGGTGAGAGGAAGTCGCTCAGCGGGGCCTGACGGGCCGCGTTCTGCTGGAGCACGAAGCCGAAGCCAAGGCAGCAGGCAGCACTCACGGCGAGAGTCAGAACCAGAACCGACACGCTGGGTACCTCGATCGTCCGGCCGGGCGGCTGGGGGTAGTCGCCGACTGTAGCGTCCCAGTGCCCGGCCTGCTCCTGGGAGTACCCGCATTCGAGCCGTCGACGCGGTCACCGCGCCCTCGCGGCGGCGGGGGGTTCCCGTCATGGTGCGGTGTGCGGGCGGCAGGCGCCATGGCGTACGCCACAGATGTGGGGTCTTGACCCGTTCCCACCAGCACCGGACGCTCACAACTTCCCCTCAGGTATGGAGAGTTGACGCGTGTAACGCGCCTTCGACCCTTGACGCAAAGCACAGGTGGGGGGTTGGCTGTCCGTGATCAGTCGATGGCGGTGCGAATCAGCCCGCCGACCTGCCTGTATCGGTTGTCGGCCTGCCCGCACCGGGCCGGGCACCCCCTGTGCACCACCCACCACGAACCATGTTCCGTGAGGAAAGCCCACACGGTGTCCCCGCCCCCGCCCTCCTTCGGCCGCAGTCGAAAACGCGCCGCCCAGGCCTTCGACGCGGCCCTCGACGACGCCGAACTCGTCGACGCGCGCGCCGCGTTGGCGCAGGGCAGGTGGCAGGCGGTCCGAACGCTGCTCACCCGGACGGGAGACGACTGGGACCGGCGTGGCCACCGGGCCACGGTCCTGGCCGCCGAGTCCTACAGCGACGCGTGGGCCCGGGACTGGCTGGTCGCCGAGCCGGACTCCGCCGACGCCGCCGTGCTGCTCGCCCTCGCCCTCGTCCATCGCGTCCAGCGGGGCAAGGGGCAGCCCGCCCTCGCCCGCGAGGCCTGCCGGACCGCGGCCCGGCTCGCGCCCGCCGACCCCACCCCCTGGCTCGGTCTGCTCCTGCTGGAGCGCGACCTCGGCGCGGCGGACGAGGTGGCCGACGTCTTCGGCGAGATCCGGCAGCGGTACGCCGACCACCACCACGCCCACCATCTGATGGTCGCCCGGCTCGCCGAGCGCCGAGCCGGGGCCGGCCCCGACCCGCTGCACGAGGTCTACGACTTCGCCAACTGGGCCGCCGAGCAGGCCCCCGCCGACTCCCCGCTCGCCATCCTGCCGGTCATCGCGCACACCGAGCGCTACCGGGCCCTGGCCGCCGCCGGGCAGGAGCCGGCCGACCCGGCCGCCTCCGGACACTGGACCGGACGCCGGGCCCGGCAGGTGATGAAGTCCGCCTTCGACTGGTGGCTGGAATGGGAGCACGAGGACCACCCCCGCCGCCTGGTCGACCTCAACTTCCTCGCCCACGCGAAGGTCTGCGAGGGCCGCGGCGCCGAGGCCGCCGCCCTCTTCCACCGCATCGGCGAACGCCCCACCCCGGCCCCCTGGTCCTATCCGGACCGTGAGCCGTACTCCGCCTTCCGTGCCGCCCGCGACCATGCGCTCGGCACGGTGTGAACCCCCGAACCCTCAGAAGGACGGTCCCCATGACCACCGAAAGTTCCCGTACGGGCAGACCGCCCGCCGACGGCATCAGTACGTTCAAGGGGCAGGACCGGGCCCTGCGCGCCGGCCGCCTCGGCACCGGGGGCCTGCTGCTCTCCGTTCTCGCCGCGACCGCTCCCCTCATGGTCGTTGCGGGTGTCATGCCCACAACATTCGCGGTGATGAAGATCGTCGGCCAGCCCCTTCTCTTCGTCCTCCTCGGCGTGGTCCTCGTCCTGTTCAGCGTCGGCTACGCCGAGATGAGCCGGCACGTCCACAACGCCGGCGCCTTCTACGCCTACATCTCCCGAGGCCTCGGCGCCACGGCCGGAGCGAGCGCGGCCCTCGTCGCCCTGGTCTCCTACAACGCCCTCCAGGTCGGCATCTACGGCATCTTCGGCTTCGAGGTCTCCGGCCTGTTCGCCACCTACACCGACCTGTCGGTGGCCTGGTGGATACCCGCGCTGGTGGCCGCCCTGGTCGTGGGCGCGCTGGGCTGGCTGAAGATCGACGTCAACGCGCGCGTGCTCGGCGTCCTGCTGATCGTCGAGGTCGCCCTGGTCGTCGTCTTCGACATCGCCGCCGTCGCCGACCCGGCGGCCCAGGGCCTCTCGCTGCACGCCTTCAACCCGGACACCCTCAGCGGCGCCGGCGTCGGCACCGCCCTGTGCTTCTGCATCGCGGCCTTCCTCGGCTTCGAGCAGGCCCCCGTGTACGCCGAGGAGACCAGCCGCCCGCACATCCTGGTGCCGCGCGTGATGTTCCTCGCCGTGGGCGGCGTCGCCGTCTTCTTCGCGCTCAGCAGCTGGGCCCTCACCGTCGCCACCGGGCCCTCGGCGATCGTCGCCGAGTCCCAGAAGCAGAGCGCCGGACTCCTCTTCGGCCTCACCGAGTCCCGCCTCGGCGGCACGTTCACCGACGTCCTGCACGTCCTGTTCGTGACCGGCATGTTCGCCGCCATGCTCAGCTTCCACAACGTCGTCGCCCGCTACGCCTTCGCCATGGGCCGCGAGGGCCTGCTGCCCGCCGCCTTCGGCCGCACGAACAGCGCGAGCGGCGCCCCCGGCACCGGGTCGCTGCTGCAGACCGCCGTGTCCGTGATCGTCGTGGTCGTCTTCGCGATCGCCGACGACAAGCCCACCGGCGACCCCACCGTGCCGGTCCTGCAGCTGTTCACCTGGTTCGGCAACCTCGGCTCCCTGGGCGTGATCGTGCTGATGGCGGCCGCCTCCGCCTCGGTGGTCGCCTTCTTCGTCCGGCGCGGTGCCGCGGGCGCCCAGGCCTGGCGACTGGCCACCTCCGTCCTCGCGGGGATCGCCCTGCTGGTGATCGCCGTCTACACGGTCAAGGACTTCGACGTCCTGGTCGGCGCCGGCCCCGGTTCCTCCCTGAGCTGGCTGCTGCCCGGCATCATCGGACTCGCCCTGGTGGTGGGCCTGGCGCAGGGCCTGTTCCTGAAGGCCCGCAAGCCCGAGGCGCATGCCCGGATCGGCCTGGGCAACGAGGCGTTCCAGCTGGACAAGGCGGCCGAGGAGGTGTCGTAGCTCCCCGGTGTCCGGACGCCCGCTGAGAACCGGATGAGAAGTGGTTACGGAAGTCTGACGAGCACCCGCGATTCCTGGTCCCACGGGGGTCGCGGGTGTTCGAATGGATACGTGAACACCGAACAACCCGAGGAGCAGCGCGGTACGCCGGTCGGCCGTCGCGTCCTCCTCGGCACCCTCGGCCTGGGCGCGCTCGGCGTGGTAGCCGCCCCCACCCTGCAACGCGGCCTGGAGGCCTTCCTCGGCAGCGCCGCCGACAAGGACCCCACCGGCCTGACGGGACTGCTCCCCAACGGGGGCGGCTTCCGCTACTACTCGGTGACGTCCTCCGTACCGCACAAGAACGCCGGGAACTACCAGCTCAAGATCGACGGCCTGGTCTCCCGCCCGCGCACGTACACCCTGGCCGACCTGCGGGCGATGCCGCAGACCCGGCTCGTCAAGGACGTCCAGTGCGTGACGGGCTGGCGGGTCCCGGACACACCGTTCGAAGGCGTACGGCTCTCCCGGCTGCTGGACGCCGCCGGAGTGACGGCGAAGGCGGGCGCCGTCCGCTTCAGCTGCTTCGACGGGGCGTACACCGAGAGCCTCACCCTCGACCAGGCCCGCCGCTCGGACGTCCTGGTGGCCCTGCGCATGCAGGACAAGGACATCGGCCACTCCCACGGCGGCCCGGTCCGCCTCTACGTGGCCCCCATGTACTTCTACAAGTCCGCCAAATGGCTGTCCGGCATCACCGTCACCGAGGACGTGGAGCGGGGCTACTGGGAGCACCGGGGCTATGACGTCGACGCCTGGGTCGGCAAGTCGAACGGGCGGGACGATGAACCTACGAACTGACGCCCCGCCGCGGACAAGGATCCGCCGCTTCGGCCGCAGCCAGAAGTGGGTCCACCGCACGACCGCCGCACTGATGGGCGTCTGCGTGGCCACCGCCGCCTGTCTGTACATCCCGCAGTTCGCCGAACTCGTCGGCCGCCGCGAGCTGGTGGTCCGCGTCCACGAATGGGCGGGTCTGGCCCTGCCGGTACCGGTCCTGGTGGGCCTGGTCTCCCGCGCCTTCCGCGCCGACCTGGGCTTCCTGAACCGCTTCGGCCCGCACGACCGGATCTGGCTGAGCGCCGCACTGCGCCGCGACAAGCGCCGGGCGTCGCGCCCCGCGGGCAAGTTCAACGCGGGGCAGAAGGTCTACGCCGCCTGGATCTCCGGCGCGAGCCTCGTCATGCTGGGCACGGGTCTGCTGATGTGGTTCACCCACCTCACCCCGATCCAGTGGCGCACCAGCGCGACCTTCGTCCACGACTGGCTCGCCCTGACCGTCGGCATCGTCCTCGCGGGCCACATCGGCATGGCGCTCGGCGACCCGGAGGCACGCAGGGGGCTGCGGACGGGGACGGTGGACAGGGACTGGGCGGAACGCGAACACCCCCTGTGGCGGCCGTGAGCCCTACGGGCATTCGCTCCTGCGGCGCGCCGCCCCGCTGACGTACTCCACCCGCAGCGCCGGATCCCCTTCGCGCAGCACGTACAACGTGCCGTCCGACGGGGACCAGTAGCGGGGCACGAGGAACAGCCGGTCGCCGGAGACATGGAACAGCCGCAGCCCGGCGTACCGGAAGTGGTACGGACTGCCCTTCTCCGCCACGGCAGCGACACAGCTGCCGCCGCCGCGGATCAGCAGATCCTGCTTGCTGAACACGACGACCACGGGGAAACCGCCGTTCACGGTGGCGGCCGTCTCGGTGGCCCGGGCCCGCCCGATGATCCCGGCGTACGCGTACACCGCCCAGAAGAGGGCGACTACGGCCACGAGGAGGGCGGGCGCCCAGATCCGCGCGGCCGCCTGACGCCGGAGCCCCTCCCCGGGTTCAGGTCTGGTGCGGGCGTACGCGCTCAGCAGCACGCCGATCAGCGCGGCGAGCGGGATGAGCAGGTCGAGCAGGCTCGGCGACAGGTAGTACAGGGAGCCCAGGAGCAGCGCGGGCAGCCAGGCGTGCCGTAGGACACGCAGTACGGCCGCGGCCCTCTCCGGGGCCCGCTGCACCCTGCGGTGCAGCACGGCCGCGACCATCGCGGCGGCGGCCAGGGCGAGTGCCGGGAAGTAGAGGGCGTCGACGCTGCGGAGGAGGTAGTCGGCGGTGGACAGGCGGAAGAGGGTGTCCCTGAGGCCCAGGGCACGGGTCTCCTGGTCGGTGCTGGCCCAGCCGAAGTAGAAGAGGACGGCGGTGAAGAGGGACACGAAGGACCCGACGGTACCGATCAGCTCCAGCCAGCTGCGGGGTTCGGGCGAGCGAGGGGGTGGGGGTGCCGGCGCGGGTGGTGTGGGGTTCGGCGGGAGGCCGGGTGGTGTGGGATCCGGTGCCGGTGGGCCGGGCCGTGGTGGGTCCGGCGCTGGAGGGTCCGGCGGTGGTGGGGATGGCGTACGGCCGATTCTCGCGCCCGCGCGGGCCAGGGTCCGTCGGAGACGGAGCAGTTGGGCGGGGGCGGTCACGAGGGCGTCGCGGAGACGGCGGCCGAGGTGGAGTCCGCGGGCGAGGGGACCGTGGGATTCGGGTCCACGACCGTGAGGGCCTTCTCGAGGGTGTCCGCGACGCCGTACTTCATCCAGATGTCGACCGTCCGCGGATAGGTGGCGAAGGACGGGACCGTGGTGGTGAAGGAGAACTGGTCGCCGGACTGGGACCCTTTGACGAACGTGAGCCCGTCCAGCGGTTTCTCGCCACCGATGAGGAAGTCCTGGACCGAGATCAGGTCCTCGGGGCTGAAGGGGGCACCGCTGACCTGGACGGTGATCTGTTCGCCCGCTTTCACCTCGGCGGGGGTCGCCCTGGCGATCCGGAAGGTGCAGACAGCCGTGCCGCCGGTCTCGTCCGAACCGCTCAACCTGGCCGTGACCGAAGGGTGTTGCCGGTGGAACCGCAGCATGTCACCGAGTACGGCATACGCGGCGCGCCCCTTGCAGGTGCCGGCACCCCCGTTGGCGGCGGCGTAGGACTCGGCCGCCTCGTCCCATGTGCCGCCGCTCCGGCCCTGGAGCGCGAGACATGCGTGGGCCAAGCCACGCAGTACCTGCCAAGCGGCTTCGGTCTTGTCCGGCTGTGCCTCGATGACACCCAGCGTGGCCTTGCACTCGCCGGGCTTGCGCCCGAGTTGGTCGTAGACGAACTCCGGATCCGGCGACTGCTCGGTGTTGGGCGAACGCGGGCCCGGCCGCAGCCAGTCGGGCTTCTCCGCCGGCCTCGGCCCGCTGCCCCCGGAATCGTTTCCGCCGGAGCCGCCGCCACCCCCGCCCGCGCCTTCGGAACCGCCCCCGCCGCCCCCGCCACTCCCACTGCCGTCGTCGGAGGGCTTCCACGTCGGCATGCCGCCACCGGAATCACCGGAATCACCGGAACCGTTAGAACCGCCAGAAGCGCTGGATCCGCCACCACCAGAAGCACTGGAACCACCGGAGCCGTCGGAACCACCGGAGCCGTCGGAACCTCCCGACCCCCCGCTCCCGCCCCCCGAAGCCTCTCCGGACACACCGGTCTCCCCGGAACCTCCCGAGCGTTCGTCCCCGCCCCCACCGCAGGCCGCCGCCGTCCCGATCGCCAGCGCACCCGCGAGAAGTAATCCGGATACGCGCATCCCGAGTGAGATCGCCATGACACCCCCGCTGCCAAGTCACCTCATGATGGGACCAAGCCCCGTGCCAGGGAAGCGACTTGGCCCAGGCTGCGAAAGCAGGGACGAACGGATGCCGGAGGGGGAGGCGGAACGGCCCGTCCTCGCGAGGAGGACGGGCCGCAGGAGCCGTAAGACCGCTGGAAGAACCGCTAGATGATCAGCGAGAGCAGCAGCACCAGCCCGCCCGCGACCACCGAGATGATCGTCTCCATGAGCGACCAGGTCTTGATGGTCTGCCCGACGTCCAGTCCGAAGTACTCCTTGACCAGCCAGAACCCGGCGTCGTTGACATGGCTGAAGAAGAGCGAACCGGCGCCGATGGCGAGGACGAGCAGGGCCGCGTGGGTCGTCGACATGTTCTCGGCGAGCGGCGCGACCAGTCCGGCCGCGGAGACCGTGGCCACCGTCGCCGAGCCCGTCGCCAGCCGGATCACCAGCGCGATCAGCCAGGCCAGCAGCAGCGCCGGGATCGACCAGTCCTCGGAGATCTCCAGGACCATCCGACCCACACCGGAGTCGATCAGGGTCTGCTTGAAGCCGCCGCCCGCGCCGACGATCAGCAGAATGCCGGCGATGGGCGCGAGGCCCCTTTCGACGAGCGGGGTCAGACGCTCCTTGCCGAACCCGGCGGGGCGGAGCAGCGTGAAGATGCCCACGAGGACCGAGGCCAGCAGCGCGATCAGCGGGGAGCCGACGACGTCGAAGACGCGCTGCACGGTGTTGTCGGGGTCGTCGATCACGATGTCGACCAGCGCTTTGGAGAGCATCAGGACGACCGGGAGCAGGATCGTGGTGAGGGTGGCGCCGAAGCCCGGGCGCTTCTCCAGCTCCTCCGAGGCACGCTGCGGGATCATCCGGTCGGGCGCCGGGACGTCCACCCAGCGGGCCGCGACCTTCGAGAACAGGGGACCGGCGACGATCACCGTCGGGATGGCGACCAGCACGCCGAGCGCGAGGGTCACACCGAGGTTGGCCTGCACCGCGTCGATCGCGACCAGCGGGCCGGGGTGCGGCGGCACCAGGCCGTGCATCACCGAGAGACCCGCGAGAGCCGGGATGCCGATGCGCATCAGGGAGTAGTTGCCGCGCTTGGCGACCATGAGCACGACCGGGATCAGCAGCACCACGCCGACCTCGAAGAAGAGGGGGAGTCCGATCACGGAGGCGATCAGGACCATCGCCCACGGCATGGAACGGCCGCCCGCCTTCGCCAGGATCGTGTCGACGATCTGGTCGGCACCCCCGGAGTCGGCGAGCATCTTGCCGAGGATCGCGCCCAGGGCGATCAGCACACCGACACCGGCGACCGTGGTGCCGAGGCCGGTGGTGAAACTGGCGATGGCCTTGTCGAGCGGCGCCCCGGCGACCGCGCCGAGCACGAGCGTGCCCAGGGTCAGCGCCAGGAACGCGTGGAGCTTGAACTTGGTGATGAGCAGGACGATGACGGCGATGCCCGCCAGGACGGCGATGCCCAGCTGAGCGTGACCGGCCGAGGTGATCGGCTCGGGTGCGTCCGCTGCCAGCATCTCGACGCTGAGTCTGGTCACGGGGGATTCCCTTGCAGGTACGGGGACGTTCTTCGGAAAAGGTGTTTCAAGGGGCTTTACGGGCGTTCGGCGAGTGCCTTGGCGGCCCGCCCGGTGATCTCCTCCGGGCTGCCGGACACGTCCACCACGACCCCGGCCTCGTCCTCCTGGAGGGGCTGGAGCGTGGCGAACTGCGAGTCCAGCAGCGCGGTGGGCATGAAGTGCCCCTGCCGGTGCGACATCCGGTCCTCGATGAGGGCCCGGTCGCCCGCCAGGTGCACGAAGACGACCCCGGGTGCCTCGGTCCGCAGCCGGTCGCGGTACGACCGCTTCAGCGCCGAGCAGCTGACCACCCCGCCGAGCCCCGCCCGCCCGTGCGCCCAGGAGCCGATGGCGTCCAGCCACGGCCACCGGTCCTCGTCGGTGAGCGGGGTGCCTGCCGACATCTTCGCGATGTTGGCCGGCGGGTGGAAGTCGTCGCCCTCGGCGTACGGAACGCCGAGCCGGGCCGCGAGCAGGGGACCGATGGTGGTCTTCCCGGTGCCCGCTACGCCCATGACCACGACGACATGGGGGGTACTCATCGCTGCCTCACCGTCTGGTTCGTCTTCGACATGTGATGTCGACGCAACTGAAACCGATTAGGTACGACTATTCAAGGCCCTGGCGCAAATAAGTCTGACTTTTTGGCGGTGTGATCCGGCACGTACGCTGAGTGCATGAGCACATCGGGCCGGGGGCTGCACGGCCAGGTACTGGAGAACCTCGGTCCCGCGATCACCGCGGGCGAGTACCCGCCGGGCAGCGTTCTGCGCACCGACGAACTGGCCCAGCGCTTCGACGTCTCACGTTCGGTGATGCGCGAGGCGGTCCGGGTCCTGGAGTCCATGCACCTGGTCGAGTCCCGCCGCCGCGTGGGCGTGACGGTGCGCCCCAAGGCCGAGTGGAACGTCTACGACCCCCAGGTCATCCGCTGGCGGCTGGCCGGCACCGACCGCCCGGCGCAACTGCGCTCGCTGACCGTGCTGCGTTCGGCGATCGAGCCGGTGGCGGCGGGCCTGGCCGCGAAGAACGCGACAGCCGAGCAGTGCGCCCAGCTCACCGAGTGCGCGCTCGGCATGGTCGCCAACTCCAGGGGCCACCGGCTTGAGGGCTACCTCTTCCACGACATCGCCTTCCACCGGGTGATCCTCAATGCCTCCGGCAACGAGATGTTCGCGCACCTCGGCGACCTCGTCGCGGAGGTCCTCACCGGCCGTACCCAGCACGAGGTCATGTTCGAGGACCCCGCCCCGGCCGCCGTCACCCTCCACGTCCGCCTCGCCGAGGCGATCCGCGCGGGCGACGCCGCCCACGCGGAGGAGCTGACCCGCGAGATCGCGGTGGGGGCCCTGCAGGAACTCGACATCCTGGCGCCGTAGTTCAGCCCGGAAAGTCCCCGTCCACGTACACCCAGGCCCCGTCGACCCGTTCGAACCGACTGCGCTCGTGGAGTGAACCGCCCTTGAACGAGGCGCGGAACGTCACCGTGCCGGTGCTGTGGAACGCCGATCCGTCACTCGCCCCGAGGATCTGCAGGCCGGTCCAGCGCATCCCGGGATCGAAGTCGACGCCCGGCGGCCGGGTCCGGGGATGCCATGTGCGCAGCAGATACGCCTCGTCCCGCTTCACGAAGGCGCAGTACCGCGAGCGCATCAGCGCTTCGGCGGTCGGCGCCGCGGCCGCACCCCGGTGGAAACGGCCGCAGCAGGTGTCGTAGGTCTCGGCGAGACCGCAGGGGCAGGACGTGGCGAGGGGCCGGGGCTTCGAGGTACGTCGGGACATGACCACCATTGTGCTGGCGCGGGAGCCCAGGTCCCGCCCGCCTACGCCGACTCGGCGTTGGTGGGCGGGTGCGCGGGCCGGGCCGGGAACATCGTGGGCAGCGGCGGCAACGCGACCCCGCGCACCCACGCGTCGAACAGCCCGTCCAGCGGTTCGTCCGCGTACCGGTTGACATGGGCCGTGAACGTCGAGGTGGTCACGGCCCCGCCCCGGTGCAGCCCCGTCCAGCCGCGCAGCATCCGGAAGAACGCCTCGTCACCCAGCGCGCAGCGCAGCGCGTGCACGGCGAGCCCGCCGCGCTCGTAGAGCCGGTCGTCGAACATCGACTTGCGGCCCGGGTCGGCCAGCCGCAGGTCCTGGGGGAGCGTGGACACCAACCGGTGCGCGACGACGGCCAGTTGCTGGGCCGTACGGCCCCCCGAGCGCTCCGACCACAGCCACTCGGCGTACTTGGCGAACCCCTCGTTCAGCCAGATGTGCCGCCAGTCCGCGATGGACACACTGTTGCCGAACCACTGGTGCGCCAGCTCGTGCGCCACCAGCCGCTCCCAACCCCTGGCCCCGTCCACGTGGTTGGCGCCGAACAGCGACAACCCCTGGGCCTCCACGGGCACATCGAGCTCCTCCTCCGTGACGACGACCGCGTACTCGTCGAACGGATACGGCCCGAACAGCTCCTGGAACAGCTCCATCATCTGCGGCTGCCGCGCGAAGTCCCGGGAGAACTCCGGCAGCAGATGCGCCGGGATGTGCCCGTGCTGCGGCACCCCGCCAGGACCCGGATCGCCGAGCAGCACCGTCTGGTACTTGCCGATCGACAGCCCGACGAGATAGCTGGACGTGGGCGCGGCCTGCTCGTACACCCAGGTCGTCGTGGACGCCTTGGTCGTCCGGGTCAGCAGCCTGCCGCCCGCCACCACCGCGTACGCGGACGGCGTGGTGATCGAGATCTGGTACGACGCCTTGTCGGCGGGCCGGTCGTTGCACGGGTACCAGGACGGCGCTCCGATCGGCTGGCTCGCCACCAGCGCCCCGTCCTCCAGCTCCTCCCAGCCGAGCCCGCCCCAAGGGCTGTTCACCGGCTTGGGGTTGCCCGACCAGTGCACCTCGACCGTGAACGCCGCCCCGGGCCGCACCGGCTTCGACGGCCGGATCCGCAGCTTCCCGCCGCGGTGCGTGTAGTGCGCCTGCCGGCCGTCCACCCGGACCCGGCCGATCTTGAAGTCGGACAGGTTGAGCATGAACTCGGCCAGCGGCGAACGCCCCGCTATGGCGTTGATCCTGCCGCTCCCGGCCAGCCGGTTGGGGCCCGGGCGGTAGTCCAGCGCGAGCTCGTACCGGTGCACCCGGTACCGCGCGTCACCGTGGTCCGGGAAGTACGGGTCCGAACCCGCCGGTTGCTGGACTGCCACTGCCGCTTCTGCTCCCTGCGCTGCGTTGCCACTCGGATGCGCCGTCACACCGCTCACCGGAACCGAGTGGCCCGCCTTCAGGGACGCCATGCCTCGATCGGGTTGCCCAGCCAACGGGTGTCGTCCGGGACGGACTCCGCTGCCATGACGAGCGACGCGGGACCCAGCGTGGTGCGGGCCCCGATCGTGCTGCCGGGCAGCACGATCCCGCCAGGGCCCAGCGTGGCACCCTCACGGAGAACAACAGTATCCGTCCGCAAGATCCGGTCGTGGAAGAGGTGGGTCTGGAGCACACAGCCGCGGTTCACGGTCGCCGCGTCCTCCAGCGTCACCAGATCGGTCTCCGGCAGCCAGTAGCTCTCCACCCAGACGCCCTTGCCGATCCGCGCGCCGAGCCGCCTGAGCCACGCCGTCATCACCGGCGTGCCCGGCACGGAGCCCGCCAGCCACGGCACCGCGAGCACCTCGACGAAGGTGTCCGCGAGCTCGTTGCGCCACACGAAGCCGCTCCACAGCGGGTGCTCCCCGCTGCGGTGCCGCCCCACGAGCAGCCACTTCGCGGCCATCGACACCAGACCCGCCAGCGCACCGGCCGCCAGCAGCACCACCCCGGCCAGCAGCCAGGCCCACGGCCCCAGCACGCACAGCGCGGCCACCGTCAGCACGGCCACACCCGCCGAGCAGAACACCGGCACGATCCGGCACAGCTCCACGAGGCCACGCGCCCACAGCAGCCCCGCCGACGGCTCGTACGTCCGGCTCTGGTCGCTGTCGGCCGTGTTCCGGGGCAGCTTCACCGGCGGCAGACCCAGGTACGACGTGCCCTTCTTCGCCTTCTTCGGCGTCGCCGACAGCACCCCGACGAGCCCGCCGTCCGGCACGCTCCGCCCCGGCGCGGTCATCCCCGAGTTCCCGAGGAACGCCCGCCGCCCGATCTCCGCACGCCCTATCCGCACCCAGCCGCCACCCAGCTCGTACGGCGCGGTCAGCGTGTCGTCGGCCAGGAACGCGCCCTCGCCGACCGTCGTCAGGCTCGGCAGCGCGAGCACGGTCGACACCTCGGCGCCCCGCCCGATCCGCATCCCGAGCAGCCGCAGCCACACCGGCGTGGCCAGCCCGGCGTACAGGGGGAACAGCGTCTCGCGCGAGAGGTCCATCAGCTGCGTCACGGTCCACGCCTGCCAGCCGATGCGGCTGTGCGTCGGATACGTCCCCTCGCGCAGCCCCAGACTCAGCAGCCGGACGCCGACCAGGAGCAGCAGCGCGTACGCGAGACCGAAGGCCAGCGTCGCCGGGACGAGGGCGAGGAAGGCACCCGTCAGGGGAGAGCCCCCGGCCAGGAACGGACGGGCCACCAGGAAGGCCGCGCCGCCCGCCAGCACCGGCAGCAGCGTCAGCGCGAGGCCGGTGACGCCGTACATCACCCGCCAGTACGTGCCCCGCACCGGCCGTTCCTTCGGCCAGTTGCGCTTGGCCTTGCCGAGCTTGACCGCGGGCGCGCCCGCCCAGCGCTGCCCGGTCGGGATCTGGCCGGTGACCGCCGAACCCGGCGCCACCTCGGCCCGCTTGCCGACCCGGGCGCCCGGGAACAGCATGCTGCGCGTGCCGACGACGGCGTGCGCGCCCACCCTGACCGCGCCGATCTCCAGCCGGTCGCCGTCCAGCCACCAGCCGGACAGGTCCACCTCGGACTCCACGGCGGCACCCCGGCCCAGCCTGAGCATCCCCGTCACCGGCGGCAGCGAGTGCAGGTCCACGTCCGGACCGATCTTGGCGCCGAGCGCCCGCGCGTACCGCTCCAGCCAGGAGCCGGTCAGCGAGGTCGCCCCGGTGAACTCGGCCAGCCGCTCGGCCGTCCAGAGCCGCAGGTGGAGGCTGCCACCGCGGGCGTAGCGGCCCGGCTGGACACCGCGCAGCAGCAGCCGCGCACCGCCCGCGGCGATCGCGAGCCGTCCGGGCGGGCTGAAGAGCAGCAGCGCCCCGGCCCCGACCAGCCACCACGAGGTGCTCGGCAGCCAGGAGTACGGCAGGACGTTCCCGAGCGCGGCCAGCGGCACCAGCCAGCGCAGTCCCATCAGGGTGAACAGCGGGAGCAGGACCAGGAGTTGGATCACCTGGGCGCTGCGGGGCACGGGCGTGATCACGCGCGTCGCCCCGTCGTCCTGGGAGGACTCCTCCAGGTGACGGGCCAGCTTCCGCAACGTGGGCTGCTGGTAGATGTCGAGGACGGCCGCGCTCGGGTAGCGGGTGCGCAGCCGGGTGGTCAGCTGGGCGGCGGCCAGGCTGCCACCGCCGACCGCGAAGAAGTCGTCACGGGCACTGGTGACCGGGATGCCGAGGACTTCCGCCCACTGCTCGGCGAGCCAGGCCTCGGTGCCGTACAACTCCTCGGCGGGGCCGCTGGTCTCGAGGTCCTCCAGGGGCCAGGGCAGCGCGTTGCGGTCCACCTTGCCGGAGGTCCGGGTCGGCAGGTCCGCCACGGGAGCGATCAACGGCACGAGCGCGGCGGGCAGTTCGGCGCGCAGCTTCTCGACGGCCGTCGCGTGGTCCCAGCCCTCCTGCGTGACGACGTACCCGACGAGGAGCTGGTTGCCGCTGCGGGCGGTGCGCACGGCGGCGGCCGCTCCCGCGACCCCCGGCAGTGCCTGCAGAGCCGCGTCGACCTCACCGAGCTCGATCCGCCGGCCCCCGAGCTTGATCTGCTCGTCGGCACGCCCGAGGAAGACGAGCCCCTCGGGCTCGGCCTTCACCAGGTCACCGCTGCGATACGCCCGCTCCCAGCCCAGCGACTTCAGCGGCGCGTACTTCTCCGCGTCCTTCTCGGCGTCCAGGTACCGGGCGAGCCCGACCCCGCCGATCACCAGCTGCCCGCTCGCGCCCATCGGCACGGGGTCGCCGGCCTCGTCGACGACGGCCAGCTCCCAGCCGTCCAGCGGCAGCCCGATCCGGATCGGCTCCTCGCCGCTCATCAGCGAGGCACAGGCCACCACGGTCGCCTCGGTGGGCCCGTAGGTGTTCCACACCTCGCGCCCCTCCGTCACCAGCCGCTGCACCAGCTCGGGCGGGCACGCCTCACCGCCGAAGATCAGCAGCCGTACGTCGTTGAGGGTCTCGGACTCCCACAACGAGGCGAGCGTCGGCACCGTCGACACGACGGTGATCTCCTGCTCGACAAGCCAGGGACCGAGGTCGGCCCCACTCCTGACCTGCGACCGCGGCACCGGCACCAGACAGGCCCCGTACCGCCACGCCAGCCACATCTCCTCGCAGGAGGCGTCGAAGGCGACCGACAGCCCCGCCATGACCCTGTCACCGGGACCGATGGGGTCGTCGGTGAGGAACAGCGCGGCCTCGGCGTCCACGAACGCGGCGGCGCTGCGGTGCGAGACGGCCACGCCCTTGGGCTTGCCGGTGGAGCCGGAGGTGAAGATGATCCACGCGTCGTGCTCGACGCCGGGCCGGGCGGCGGGGACCTCGGCGCGCCCGTTGACGGTCAGCTCGTGCCCGGCGCCGACCACGGCCCGGACCTCCGCCTCCCCGAACACCAGCTCGGCCCGCTCATCGGGGTCCTCGGCGTCCACGGGGACGTACGCGGCGCCCGCGGCCAGCACGGCGAGGATCGCGACGTAGAGGTCGTTGGTGCCGGACGGCACCCGGACGCCCACCCGGTCGCCGAGCCCCACCCCGGCCTCGGCGAGCCGTCGCCGCAGCCGCTCCACCTCCACGGCCAGGGCGCGGTAGCTGAGCCGGGTCGTCCCGTCGTCGAGGGCGAGCTCGTCGGGGTGGGAGCGCACGGACGCGTCGAAGACGTCGACGAGCGTGCGCGGGGAGGAGGCGGGCCCCCCGGAGAAACGGGCGGTGTCGCCGAACTGCTCGCGGATCTCTGCGCTGAACTCTTCCTTGAGCAGGCCGAGAGCACTGCTCTCGTGTGTGGCTGCCATCGGTCCTCGCGTCTCGATCCCGGAGGCCTCCGGGGCGCTGGCGGGCCGCAGGTCTGCCTGGGGTTGTCCGGCTCCAGCTCGTAACAAGCCGGAAATTTTAGTACGACGCTAGGCTCATGCCCCCGAATCGGCCACCTGGGAGGCCGTCCGGAGGATGGTGGAACACCGAACGTACGTCTCTGACCTGGTGATCTTCACATGGAGCGAGAGATGCCCCACATACGGCGAGCGAAGGGGAACCGACCCCTCCATGAACACTCCCCGACCGTGTGCTCGCCCGCGACACGACGAATCCCCCGGCCGCTGAGCGGCCGGGGGATTCGGCTGGTGTCCGAGGGGGGACTTGAACCCCCACGCCCGATAAAGGGCACTAGCACCTCAAGCTAGCGCGTCTGCCATTCCGCCACCCGGACAAGGTGTCTGCCGCACGGGGTTTCACCCGCAGCGACGAAGGAAACATTACCAGGCTTTCGAGGGCGTCCGATCACCCCCTGTTCCCGCCCCGGGCCTCGCGTGAACGGCGTGTGACGGGCCGGGCCCGGTCTTGGGGCGGACCGGGTGGCGGGGAGAGGATGAGGGGAACCACCAGCAGTGACAGCGGGAGGAAACACCGTGAGCGAGACCGACACTGGCAGGAGCGTCGCCGGCGAGGACGAGGTCGTGGACCTGTGCCGCGAGCTGATCCGGTTCGACACCAGCAACTACGGCGACCACTCCGGCCCGGGCGAGCGCAAGGCGGCCGAGTGGGTCGCGGGAAAGCTCGCCGAGGTGGGTCTCGACCCGCAGATCTACGAGTCGCACCCCGGCCGCGCCTCCACGGTCGCCCGGATCGCGGGCGAGGACCCGTCCAGGCCCGCGCTGCTCATCCACGGCCACCTCGACGTCGTACCGGCCAACGCGCAGGACTGGACCCACCACCCGTTCTCCGGCGAGGTCGCCGACGGGTGCGTGTGGGGCCGGGGCGCCGTCGACATGAAGGACATGGACGCGATGACCCTGGCGGTCGTCCGCGACCGGCTGCGCAGCGGACGCAGGCCGCCCCGGGACATCGTCCTCGCGTTCCTCGCCGACGAGGAGGCGGGCGGCACCTTCGGCGCCCGGCACCTCGTCGACAACCACCCGGACCTCTTCGAGGGCGTGACCGAGGCGATCAGCGAGGTGGGCGGCTTCTCCTTCACGGTCAACGAGCAGCGCCGGCTCTACCTGATCCAGACGGCCGAGAAGGGCATGCACTGGATGAAGCTGACGGTGGCCGGCACCGCCGGGCACGGGTCGATGATCCACCGGGACAACGCCATCACCGAACTGTCGGAGGCCGTCGCGCGGCTCGGCCGCCACAAGTTCCCGGTGCGGGTCACCAAGACCACCCGGGCCTTCCTCGACGAACTCGGCGACGCGCTCGGCACCGAGCTGGACCCGGAGGACATGGAGGGCACGCTCGCCCGGCTCGGCGGCATCGCCAAGCTCATCGGCGCGACCCTCAGCAACACGGCGAACCCCACCCAGCTCGGCGCCGGGTACAAGGTCAACGTCATCCCGGGCGAGGCGACCGCGCACGTCGACGGGCGCTTCCTGCCCGGCTTCGAGGAGGAGTTCCTCACCGACCTCGACAAGATCCTCGGCCCCAAGGTCAGGCGCGAGGACGTGCACTCCGACAAGGCCGTCGAGACCACCTTCGACGGCGCCCTCGTGGACGCCATGCAGTCCGCGCTGGTCGCCGAGGACCCGGGCGCCAAGGCCATCCCCTACATGCTCTCCGGCGGCACCGACGCCAAGTCCTTCGACGACCTCGGCATCCGCGGCTTCGGCTTCGCGCCCCTCAAGCTGCCCCCGGAGCTCGACTTCGCCGGCATGTTCCACGGTGTCGACGAGCGGGTGCCGGTGGACGGACTGAAGTTCGGCGTGCGCGTTCTCGACCGTTTCATCGACGCGTCATGACCTCCGTAATCGGCAACGTGTACGGAACTGACTGAGAAGAGTGAATGCGCTCATAAGCTCGTAGCTCCATTACTCCCTCCTCGTTACAGGTGATGCGATCCGCTGCTTGGGATCGCATTGCCAACAAGGAGGAATAATGATCAAGAAGGTCGTCGCCGCTGCGGCTGCCACTGGTGGCCTGGTTCTCGCGGGTGCGGGCCTTGCCGTCGCCGACGCCGGTGCCCAGGGTGCCGCCATCGGTTCGCCGGGCGTGCTGTCCGGCAACGTCGTGCAGGTGCCCGTCCACGTCCCGGTGAACGTCTGCGGCAACACGGTCTCCGTGATCGGTCTGCTGAACCCCGCCTTCGGCAACACCTGCATCAACAAGTGACGTTGTGCCTCGCCCTTAGTTAACAGGGTTGAGCCTGTCGGCCCCGGAGCGCGCGCCATGCGCTCCGGGGCCGACAGGCCTTTCCGAAGGGGAAAAGAGCCGCACAGCAGCGGCATTTCGAGACAACGTCGAAGGCAGGGATTCAGTAATGCGACAAGCCACCCGCAAGGGCCTGATGACAGTGGCGGCCGCGACCGGCGTGATCGCCGCCGCAGGCGGAGCCGCCCACGCCGACTCGGGCGCGAGCGGATCAAGCGTGAACTCACCCGGCGTGCTGTCGGGCAACACGGTGTCGGCGCCGGTGCACGCGCCGGTGAACGCCTGCGGCAACACCGTGGACGTCGTCGGGGTCCTCAACCCCGCGATGGGCAACAGCTGCGCCAACAAGAGCGGCGGCAGCGGCTCGCACGGCGGGTACGGCGACTCGGGCGGTTCCGGCGGCTCGGCCGGCCACGGCAGCCACGGGGGTCACGGCAGTCAGGGGCACGGTGGCCACGGCGGTCACGGGGGCTCGGGCGGCTCCGGGGGCGCGCACGCCGGCGGGCACACCGGCGGTTCGCCCGGGGTGGGCTCGGGCAACCACGTCGAGGTGCCGATCGACGCCCCCGTGAACGTCTGCGGCAACAGCGTCGACGTCGTCGGCATCGGCAACCCCGCGATGGGCAACGACTGCGGCAACGGCTCAGGCGGCGGGCACCACACCACGCCCGGCGGCAGCCGCAACGTCCCGCCCGGTAACCCCGGGCACCCGGGCCACCCCGGAAACCCCGTGGAGCCCGGTCCTCCCGGTTCCCCGGCCACCCCGTCCACCCCGGGCACCGGGACTCCGGGCGGCGGCACCCATGGCAACCACCCCGGCACCCAGACCGTGACCCAGCCCCTGGGCAGCGCCGAACTCGCGCACACCGGCAGTGACGTGCCGATCGGCCTGGTGCTCCCGGTCGGTGCCGGCGCGCTGCTGGCGGGCGCGGTCCTCTACCGCAAGGCGCGCGCCTCGGCCTAGGACCGCACGCCGCGTACCCTGGCTCGGTACGCCGCGCGTGAAACGGAGCGGGCCCCGTCACGACGGGGCCCGCTCCGTTCGTCCTGTCTCACCACGTGGCACGCACCTGGCGGATGATCCGCCGGCGCAACCGCACCCTGCGGCTGCCATCGCGCATCAGACTCAGTCGGTCCAACTCCCAGTGTCCGTACTCGGCATGGTCCGTCAGCAGACGTGTGGCGTCCTTGCGGGAGACCCCCCGTGGCACGTACACGTCGACAAATTCGTATTCCGGCATCGCATCTATTGTGCGGGCCGGGGCCAGGTACGGATAGCGTCTGCACTATGTCTGATGCTGTGCAGCCCACCGCTGCCGAGGTACGTGCCGCCGCCGAGGCGGTCAAGACCGCGCTCGACCGCCACCTGGCCGCGGTCGAACGGAGGTCGGGGGAGGACGACTCCGCCGTCTACGAGGCCTTCAACGAACTGGCCGCGGCCGCCGAGGTGTACGACGAGCTGCTCTACGACCGTTACGACGAGGTCACCCCCTTCGAGATCCCCGGCGCGGAGGACACCCCGCCCTACACGGGTCCCGAGGAGCCGAGCGCGCTGAGCGTGCTGATCCGCCGCGACTACGCCGTGGCGGAACCTCAGCGGCTGATGGCGCAGGCTCAGCGGGTCGAGGCGGCCGACGACGGTCTCGGCACGGAGGCCTCAGGCACGGTGCACGGTGCGCTGGGGGTGCTCTTCGGAGAGTTCGAGCCCGACGAGATCGCCTCCCGGCACAAGGAGTTCGGTCTGGAGGAGGGCGACTCCACGCTGTGGGTGACCGCGGCGGACGACCCGGCCGACCCCGGGGAGTGGCTGGAGGCGCCGTTCGAGCAGGTCGACGCCGAGCGCGTGGTGTGCCGCTTCGACGTCAGCGCCGTGTTCGACGACGACCTCGATGACGAGGCCGACGAACCCGACGTCGAGGACGATCTCGACCCGGAGCTGAACGAGGACGAGGACCTGGAACCGTTGGATGCGGACCGCCGCTGAGCGGGGACGCTGACGCGGGTGTCCTGACGCGTACGAGGGCGGTGGGGCCGGAGGATCTTTTTACGGGCCCCCCCCCCCCCGTTGGGTGGGGGGGGCAGCCCCCCCCGGGCCTGAGTGTACTGAGCCCGAA
>NZ_JBIAKA010000004.1:174622-431512 GCF_042872225.1 Streptomyces sp. NPDC005374
ACAACCCCCCCCACCCCCGGTTCCGGGGGGCGGCCGCCCGTGGGGGCGGGGCCGCCCGGGGCGGGGGGGGGGGGCCCCGGTGTACGGGGCGCGGGCCCCACCGCCCTCGTTTCGGTTGGGGAGTCAGCCGACCGTGGGCGTCTGTGTCCTGAGCAGGACCGGCAGCCGAGTGGTCCGGGGTTTGGCCGGGATCTCGGCCACCGCCCTGGGCAGTGCCTGGTCCACGCCGTGCACCACGGAGAGGTGGCGGGCCGCCCGGCCGAACGCCGTGTAGACCCAGGGGCGGGTCAGCGCCTGGGCGGCGTCGCCGGGCAGTACCGCGACCACCGCGGGCCAGCGACCGCCCACCGCCTGGTGCGCGGTCAGCGCCCAGCCGTGCCGGACGGACTGCTCCACCCGCTCCTTCGGTACGACGACGGGCTCGTCGGCGCAGGTCAGGTGCAGGCCCTCCGCGTCGGCCCGCACCACGCGGCCCAGCAGCGTACGGCCCGGTGCGGGGGAGTAGGCGATGCGGTCGCCCGGGTCGAATCCGCCGAAGCGGCCGGGGCCCGGGTTGAGGCGTTCCTTCAGGGCCGCGTTGAGCGCGCGGGTGCCTGCGGCGCCGCCGTGGCCCGGGGTGATCACCTGGGTCTCCTCGGCGGGGACGCCGATCGCCCGGGGTACCGAGTCCGCGACCAGCTGCACGGTCCGGTGCACGGCCTCGCCCGCGTCCCGCACCGGCACGATCACGACCTCCTTGCCGGGGGCCTCGACCTGGTTCAGCTCGCCGATGCCGATGCCCGAGACCAGCTCGCCCAGCGGTCCGGGGTCCGGCGTTCGCGAGGCGACCTGCGGGCAGATCCGCGCGGCGAGAAGATCCGCGAACACCCGCCCGGGGCCCGCCGACCACAGCACTGCCGGGTCCCCGCCCAGCACCAGCCGCGCCCCGTCCGGCAACGACTCCACGAGCAGCGCGGCCGTCTCGACATCCAGCTGAGGCGCGTCGAGCACGACGAGCAGGTCGAGATCGAACGCCCCGTCGGTGTCCCGACCGGGCCCTTCGGCACCGGTGAGAAGACCCGCGACGGTGGCGACCTGCGCACCCGCCGTGAGCAGTCCGGCGAAGCGGTCACGCCCCAGTGGGCTGTGCGTGGCCGCCCAGGCCCGCAGTCCCAGGCTCCGCGCCGCCTCCAGCAGTGCCGCGGGGTCCGCCTGGGACGCCTCGCCACCGGTGTGCAGGACCAGGCCGTCCGCCGCGACCGCGCGGATCAGCTCGGCGGCCGAGCCCTTGGCCGACGCGGCGGCACGCTCCCACTCCTCGGCCGAACCGTCCTCCTTGGGCACGGAGTTGATGAGCCGGGCCAGTCCGTCGGCGAGGCTCTCCTCCGCGAGGGCGTAGCGCTCCAGGCCGATCAGGATCCGGACCGGACGCTCCGCCCCTTCCTCGTCGTCCTCGTCGCTCACCTCGGGCTCCGGCGCGGTCGACTCGAGGGCGTCCTGGAAGACCAGGGCCTCGGCCTCGGCGATCGTGCTCTGTACGGCCGCGTCGGCATCCGGCACGCCCCGCTGGGCCAGCGCGGCGGTGAGTGCCGGCATCTCCAGAGCGGTGTGCCCGGCCAGTGCCGCCTGCTCGAGGAGCCAGACGGTGACCGCCCGCCCGCGCCGCTCGTCGTCCGGGGCGCACTCCGCGCCGAGCAGGGCCCGCGCGAAACCGTCGGCCTGCTCGGGCCGTACAGCGGGGACGCGCAGCAACTGCCAGGGGTCCGTGCGCAGTTCGTCGTCCGCCGTTTCGCCGAACACCGCGGCGACCTGCGGTGCGAGGCCGTCCGGCGCACCGCCCTCGATCAGCACCCGCCGTGCGGCCTCCACGGCCTCGGGTGCGGGCCCTCCCGGGGAACCGGCTGAACTGATCGCACCGGCGATCCCGGCCTCCGTCCCGGCCGCGGCTCCGGCTCCGGCAGTCTCCGCCGGCACCGGCCGGGGCCGCGCCGGTTCCTTGGCGGGCCGACGCGGCGGCTCGGGCTCGCTGAACACGGCGGCCGCGGGCTTCTCCCCGCTCTCCACGGCCCGCACGGCCGCGAGAAGGTCGGCCGCCTTCCCGCTGAGCCCGGCGCCGCCGATGACGGGCCCCTGCTTCTCGGCCTTCCGCCGCGCGATCCGCTCCCGCTCGACCCGCTGCGCAGCCAGCTCGGCCTCGGCCTCGGACAACTGCGCCTTGGCGGTGCCGTCCGTGTCACCGGCGGCGGAATCACCGCTCACGCCCTCGGTGTTCCCGTCGGGCTCCGCGTCGGCACTCTCCGCACTCTCCGCCGCGGAAGCGCCCGGTGTTTCGTCCGTGCCCTCCGGCTCCGGCGCGGCGCCCCGCGTCCCCGGCTCGGTCGTCTCCGTGGGCTCCGGCTCCGTGCTCACAGCGTGCTCCAGTCGTGATCGGGATAGCGGTGCACGGGCGCCGACACATCGTCGAGCGCCCGGCAGATCTCGTCAGGAAGACTAAGGGCCTCCACTGACAATGCCGCCGTGAGCTGCTGCGAGTTGCGCGCGCCGACGATCGGCGCCGCCACCCCCGGCCGGTCCCTGACCCACGCGAGGGCCACCTGCAGCGGGGTGACCGCGAGTCCGTCGGCCGCCGTGGTCACGGCGTCCACGATGCGGCTCGCCGTGTCGTCGAGGTACGGGGCGACGAACGGCGCCATGTGTTCCGAGGCACCCCGCGAGTCGGACGGCGTGGTGTTTCCCCGGTACTTGCCCGTCAGGACCCCGCGCCCCAGCGGTGAGGACGGCAGCAGGCCGATGCCCAGGTCCAGCGCGGCCGGCAGCACCTCCCGCTCGAGACCGCGCTGCAGCAGCGAGTACTCCAGCTGTGTGGCGGCCAGCCGGGTCCGTACCCCGGGCGCCGCCAGCTGCCAGGTCCCCGCCTTGGCAAGCTGCCAGCCGGAGAAGTTGGACACTCCGGCATAGCGCGCCCGGCCGCTGCTGACGGCCAGATCGAGTGCCTGGAGCGTCTCCTCCAGCGGGGTGCAGGGGTCGTAGGAGTGGATGTGCCACACGTCGACGTAGTCGGTGCCGAGCCGGGCCAGCGAGTCGTCCAGCGCGGAGAGCAGATGCCCGCGCGAGCCGTCGACACGGCGGTCCGGGTCGGCCACGCTGCCGGCCTTCGTGGAGATGACCAGGTCCCGGCGCGGGACCAGCCCTTCTATGAGACGTCCGAGCAGGTACTCGGCCTCCCCGTCGCCGTACACGTCCGCCGTGTCGACGAGGGTCCCGCCCGCCTCCCAGAACGTTTTCAGGAGGTCAGCCGCGTCGTGCTCGTCGGTGTCCCTGCCCCAGGTGAGGGTGCCGAGCCCGATGCGGGACACGCGCAGGCCGGTACGGCCGAGATGCCTCTGCTCCATGGACGCCGAGATTACTGGCCAGAGCATGCCTCGTGGGGGCCTGTGGACAACCGATTCCCACAGGTGCGGGGCAAGTGGGCCCGGTCACCGGCACGGGCCGCGACCTGCCCCGGTCCGCGCTGTCACGCTAAGGTCTGCGACAAGGGACGTTACTGATCGGTAAGGGGAATCGGCCATGCAGCTCGGGATCAACCTCGGCTACTGGGGCGCCGGAATGGACGCGGACAATCTCGCCGTCGCCCAGGAGGCCGACCGGCTCGGATACGCCGTCTGCTGGGCCGCCGAGGCCTACGGCTCGGACGCGGCCACCGTGCTCACCTGGGTCGCCGCCCAGACCGAGCGCATCGACGTCGGCTCGGCCATCTTCCAGATCCCGGCCCGTCAGCCGGCGATGACCGCGATGACCGCCGCCACCCTCGACTCGCTCTCCGGCGGCCGTTTCCGGCTCGGCCTCGGCGTCTCGGGGCCGCAGGTCTCCGAGGGCTGGTACGGCGTCAAGTTCGACAAGCCGCTGGCACGCACGCGTGAGTACGTCGAGATCGTCCGCAAGGCCATGAGCCGCGAACGCCTCACCCACGACGGCGAGCACTGGACGCTCCCGCTGCCCGGCGGCCCCGGCAAGCCCCTCAAGCTCACGGTCCACCCGCAGCGCGAGCACATCCCGCTGTACATCGCCGCGATCGGCCCCAAGAACCTGGAGCAGACCGGTGAGATCGCCGACGGCGCCCTGCTGATCTTCCCCTCCGCCGAGCACCTGGAGGACACCGCGATCCGGTATCTGCGCGCCGGACGGGAGAAGGCGGGCAAGACCCTCGACGGGTTCGACATCGCCCCGACCCTTCCGCTCGCCCTCGGCGAGGACAAGGACGTGGCCGCGCTCGCCGACACCTTCCGCCCGTACACCGCGCTGTACGTCGGCGGCATGGGCAGCCGCAAGCAGAACTTCTACAACCAGCTCGCCCAGCGCATGGGCTTCGAGTCGGCGGCCGCCGAGATCCAGGACAAGTACCTCGCGGGCGACAAGGACGGCGCCGCGGCCGCCATTCCGCACGACCTGATCGACAAGACGGCGCTGCTCGGCTCCGTGGACCGCATCGCGGACCGGATGAAGGAGTACGCGGCGGCCGGCGTCACCACCCTGACCCTGGCCCCCGCGGGCTTCACGCTCGACGAGCGCCTCGCGGCGCTCCGGGCCGGCACCGAGGCCCTGGAGCGCGCCGGCCTCGCATAGGCCCGGATCTCCGGATCCGCTCGGCTTCGCGGCCGCGGTGCCTCGCACGCGCGGCGGCCACGAAGCGATCCGGACCGCACGGCCGCACAGGGACCGGCGGATCACGCCGCGGGCGCGGAACCTGACGTCCCACCGCGCGGATACACGTTCGGCCCCGCCGATTTCCGCGGCCGTGGTGGGGGCTCGGGGGTCTTCCCCGCCACGGCCGTCACGTGAGTCAACGCGCCCACGCCCGCGCGGTTACGCCCCCGGAGTGACCCCGGTGGTCCTCCTTTTGGCGGAGTTGTCCGACACAGCTGTTGCAGCACCCCTCGCGCCGCATTTGACTCGTTCTTTGCGGGTTTGCCGCGGAGTCCGGCAGAGAGGTGCCCCACGATGCTTTCGGCCAAGAGCCTGTTCCAGGAGATCCTCGACAACGACGAGTCGTTCCGGCTGTTCTGCTCCATCGCGGCCAGCGGGGAGTCACAGGGCGGCTGGGAGAACGCCCGCATCGCCGCACTGGTGCCGCGGAGCGAACGCGACCTGGCTCCCAAGATCACCCGGCACGGCGCGGACGAGGACAAGCACGGGCGGATCTTCAACGCCCTGATGAAGAAGCGCGGCCTCGAGCCCGTCCCCGTCCCGCCGGAGACGGACTACACCATGCTCCTGGAACGGCACGGCATCGGCCTCGCCCACGAACAGCTCAGGAGCGACGAGCCGCTCACCGTGCAGGACATCGTCACCTACCTCGCCCACAGCCGCGTCACCGAACAGCGGGCCGCCGAGCAGATGGAGCTGCTGCGCAAGCACTTCGCCGACCACCCCGACCTCGGCCGGGCGGTACGGATGATCTCCGGTGACGAGGACAATCACCTCGCCTACTGCCACGAGGAACTCCTGCGCTTCGCCCACGCGGGTCACGGCCGCGCCATCCAGCACACGCTCAGGGAGTGCGCGCTGGCCGAGATCCGCGTCTACCGGGACGTCAGCCTCGCCGTGATGGCCCACATGGGGCGCATCCTCGGCTGGCCCCGGGCGAAGTCGGCGGTGCTCGCCGCGGGCATCCACGGCGTCTACGCCTACGAACGCGCCGCGGGCTGGCGCCGCATGGTCTCCCTGAGGACACCGGAACGCCGCGACGCCCTGGGCGGCCCGGCGACCTCGGCCCCCGAGTTCGCCTGAGCGCCCGCTACAGCCAGCCCCGGCGCTTGAACGTCCGGTACAGCAGCACCTCCAGAACGCCCATCAACGCGATCACCGCCGGATACGACCACACCCAGCGAAGCTCGGGCATGTGTTCGAAGTTCATGCCGTAGATCCCCGCGATCATCGTGGGGATCGCGGCCATGGCGGCCCATGCGGAGATCTTCCGCATGTCGTCGTTCTGCCGGACGCTCATCTGCGCGAGATGCGCCGACAGAACGTCCGACACCAGCCGGTCCAGGCCCTCCACCGACTCGTTCACGCGCGCGAGGTGATCGTTGACGTCCCGGAAGAAGGGCCGGGCCCGGTCGTTGACGAACGGCACCGTCCCGCCGTACGACTCCACACCCGCGAGCCGGGTCAGGGGCATCGCGAGCGGGACGGTGGCCCGGCGGAACTCCAGGATCTGCCGCTTGAAGGTGTAGATCCGGGACGCGGTGTCCCGGGAGCCGCCGCCGTCCGGCGAGAACACCTCCGCCTCCAGCTCCTCCAGGTCGGTCCCGAGCTCCGTCGCCACCTCCAGGTAGTGGTCCACGACGGCGTCGGCGACCGCGTACAGCACCGCGGTGGGCCCCTTGTCGAGCAGCCTCGGTTCCTGCTCCAGACGCTCTCGTACGGCCTTCAGCGGCGACCCCACGCCATGACGGACCGTCACCACGAAGGCGTCGCCGAGGAAGAGCATGACCTCGCCGGTGGAGACGGCGTCGCTCTCAGGCTCGTACACGACCGGCTTGAGGACCACGAACAACGAGTCGTCGTAGACCTCCAGTTTGGGCCGTTGATGGGCCTTGAGTGCGTCCTCCACCGCCAGTGGGTGCAGTCCGAACTCCTTGGTGACCAGCTCGAACTCGTCCTCGGACGGTTCGTGCAGCCCGATCCAGACGAACCCGCCCGCCGCCCGCGCCCCGTCCAGCGCGTCCGACAGGTCCTCGGGTCCCTCCGTCCGGTGCCCGTCCCGGTAGATGGCACAGTCGACGATCACGGAGCGTGTTCTCCTGTCGCTCGGACGCCGTCGCATTCCGGCGTACGCCTACCCTGGGCCGCATGCCCACGTTGATCCTTGTCAGACACGGACGCTCCACCGCGAACACCGAGGGGCTGCTCGCCGGGTGGACGCCCGGGGTCGCCCTGGACGAGCGCGGCGCCGCACAGGCCGCCGCGCTGCCCGGCCGGCTCGAAGGCGTACCGATCTCCGAGGTCGTCGCCAGCCCGCTCCAGCGCTGCGAGGAAACGGTCCGGCCGCTCCTTGACGCACGCCCCGGTCTCACGGCGCACAGCGAGGAGCGCATCGGGGAGTGCCACTACGGCGACTGGTCCGGACGCAAGCTCGCCGAGCTCATGGGAGAGCCGCTCATGGAGGTCGTCCAGGCGCACCCCTCGGCGGCCGCGTTCCCCGGCGGCGAGTCCATGCGGGCCATGCAGACGCGCGCGGCGGAGGCCGTACGCGAGTGGAACGCGCGCGTGGAGCGCGATCACGGTGCCGACGCCGTGTATCTGATGTGCTCGCACGGCGACATCATCAAGTCGCTCGTGGCGGACGCACTGGGACTTCATCTCGACCTCTTCCAGCGGATCTCCGTTGAACCGTGTTCCATCACCGTCATCCGTTACACACGTCTGAGGCCGTTTCTCGTCCGCCTCGGTGACACTGGTGACTTCGCGTCCCTGGTGCCGCGCGAGGAGGCCGCGGGCGGTGACGCTCCGGTCGGTGGTGGTGCGGGCGCACCGTGATCGTCGAGCGCAGTAGGGTGAAGCGATTCACTCAACCGCGTTCACGCATGGACGTTCCCGTCGTTCCCGTACTCACGAATCCAATGGAGACAGGACGTGTCCCGTCAGGTGTTCCTCTATGACCCGCCGGACCGCTTCGTGGCCGGTACGGTCGGACTGCCCGGACGCCGTACGTTCTTCCTCCAGGCCACCGCCGGCCCCCGAGTGACCAGCGTGGCCCTGGAGAAGACGCAGGTGGCCGCCCTCGCCGAGCGGATGGACGAACTCCTCGACGAGGTCGTGCGCCGCAGCGGCGGCAACGCCCCCGTCCCGGCCGTGCCGCCCACCGGCGTCTTCGACGCCGCCCCCCTCGACACCCCCGTCGAGGAGGAGTTCCGGGTCGGCACCATGGCCCTCGCCTGGGACGGCGAGGAGCAGCGCATGATCGTCGAGGCGCAGGCTCTCGTGGAGCTGGAGGCGGACTCCGAGGAGGATCTCGCCGAGGCCGAGGAGAAGCTCCTCCAGGACGAGGAGAACGGGCCCCCGATGCTGCGGGTCCGGCTCACCGGCGCGCAGGCCAGGGCCTTCGCCAAGCGCGCCCTGGACGTCGTCAACGCCGGACGGCCGCCGTGCCCGCTGTGCAGTCTCCCGCTCGACCCGGAAGGACATGTATGTCCGCGCCAGAACGGATACCGCCGCGGAGCGTGACCACGGCAGAGCTGCTCACCCGGGGTGAGCTGACGGTCCGCGGACAGATCCGGGACGCCTCCAACGCGGTGCTGCAGTGCTCCGTCGCGAGCGAGGGCCAGGAGCTCCTCTGCGTCTACAAGCCGGTCCGTGGCGAACGCCCCCTGTGGGACTTCCCGGACGGCACCCTCGCCCAGCGCGAGGTCGCCGCCTACGAGGTGTCCGAGGCGACCGGCTGGGGCCTGGTGCCGCCCACCGTGCTGCGGGACGGCCCCTACGGCGAGGGCATGTGCCAGCTGTGGATCGAGGGCGTGGCGGGTACCGAACTGCTCGCCCTGGTCGACGCCGAGGAGCCGGAGCCGGGCTGGAAGGCCATCGGCCTCGCCGACGTCGGCGAAGGGAAGACCGCGCTGCTGGTGCACGCGGACGACGAGCGGCTGCGCAGACTCGCCGTCCTCGACGCCGTGATCAACAACGCGGACCGCAAGGGCGGCCATCTGCTGCCCGCCGAGGGCGACCGCCTCTACGGCATCGACCACGGCGTCACCTTCAACGCCGAGAACAAGCTGCGCACGCTGCTGTGGGGCTGGGCGGGGGAGCCGCTGACGGGGGAGGCGGTCGAGGTCCTCAAGAGCCTCAGAGAGGCCCTGTCGGGGGATCTGGGCACCCGGCTGGCCGCCCTGATCACCGCAGCGGAACTCGACGCCACACGCGCGCGTGTCGACGACCTGCTCGCCACCGGCAGGCACCCGGAACCGAGCGGTGAGTGGCCGGCCATTCCCTGGCCGCCCGTCTAGGGCACCTCCGGGGCGGGCGAGTACGGACGTTCGTGCGGGTCCGTGCCCGGTGCGGCGAGAGGGCGTGCACGGCGTCGAGGGGCGGACGGGAACGTGACGACAGGCCCCGGCGGCCCTCGCATACGCTCCCGTGCCGCGCAAGAAGGCCTTACCGGCCATCCGGCCCGGTCCGGTTCGTATACGGAACATCCGTCCGGTTAGGCTCATGACATGCATGCCTGGCCCGCTTCCGAGGTCCCCGCCCTGCCTGGTCAGGGCCGCGACCTGAGGATCCACGACACCGCGACCGGCGGTCCGGTCACCCTCGACCCCGGTCCCGTCGCCCGAATCTACGTCTGCGGCATCACGCCGTACGACGCCACCCACATGGGGCACGCGGCCACCTACAACGCGTTCGACCTCGTGCAGCGCGTGTGGCTCGACACCAAGCGCCAGGTTCACTACGTCCAGAACGTCACCGACATCGACGACCCGCTGCTGGAGCGCGCCCAGCGGGACAGCGTCGACTGGGCCGCCCTCGCCGAGAAGGAGACGGCCCTCTTCCGCGAGGACATGACCGCCCTGAGGATGCTGCCCCCGCAGCACTACATCGGCGCGGTCGAGGCGATACCCGGCATCGTGCCGCTCGTCGAGCGACTGCGGGACGCCGGTGCCGCCTACGAGCTCGAAGGGGACACCTACTTCTCCGTCGAGTCCGACCCCGACTTCGGCAGGGTCTCGGGCCTCGACGCGGCCGCCATGAGGATGCTGTCCGCCGAGCGAGGCGGCGACCCGGACCGTCCGGGCAAGAAGAACCCCCTCGACCCCATGCTGTGGATGGCCGCCCGTGAGGGCGAGCCCAGCTGGGACGGCGCCTCCCTCGGCCGGGGACGGCCGGGCTGGCACATCGAGTGCGTCGCGATCGCCCTCGACCACCTCGGCATGACCTTCGACGTCCAGGGCGGCGGCTCCGACCTCGTCTTCCCGCACCACGAGATGGGCGCCTCGCACGCCCAGGTGCTGACCGGCGAGTTTCCCATGGCCAAGGCGTACGTCCACGCCGGCATGGTCGCCCTCGACGGCGAGAAGATGTCCAAGTCCAAGGGCAACCTGGTCTTCGTGTCGCAGCTGCGGCGCGACGGCGTCGACCCCGCCGCCATCCGGCTCGCGCTGCTCGCCCACCACTACCGGGCCGACTGGGAGTGGACCGACCAGGTCCTCCAGGACGCCGTGGACCGGGTCGGACGCTGGCGTGCCGCCGTGTCCCGGCCCGACGGTCCCTCCGCCGAGGCGCTCGTCGAGGAGATCCGCGAAGCCCTCGCGAACGACCTGGACGCCCCCGCCGCGCTCGCCGCCGTCGACCGCTGGGCCGCCGTCCAGGAGGAGCGGGGCGGCACCGACACGGGCGCTCCCGGCGTGGTGACCCGCGCGGTGGACGCGCTGCTCGGCGTCGCGCTGTAGGCAGCGGGAAGGGGCGCTTCCTCTCCGCGGAACCCGCGGCGGGAAGCGCCCCTTCGTCTTTCACGCGCGCGTCAGACCCGCTGGATCCGCACGCTGCGCAGGACGTTCGGGGACTGGGTGTCCCAGATGCCGATCACCTGGTGACCGAACGCGAACGCCTCCTGGATCTGCTGGTGGATCTGCGGACTCGGGCTGTTCAGCACCCGGAACTGGTTGTTGATGCGCAGGAAGACCTGCTGCGGCTGGCCCTGGAGCGGGTGCACGATGTCGATGAAGCCGTCGGCCGCACCGGCGGCGAGCGCCTGCGACTGGACCTGCTGGATCACCTGCTGGACCACGGACTGGGCGAGCTGCTGGAGCTGCTGCTGGTTCTGCTGCTCCGTCTGCTGCGCCTGCTGGTCCTGCTGCTGCGACTGGCCGTAGGGCTGCTGTTGCTGTTGGCCGTAGCCCTGCTGCAGGCCGCCCAGCTGGTGCAGCAACTGCTGGAAGGGCTGCTGCCGGCCGAGCTGCTGGAGCTGCTCCATCGAGCCGATGCCGCCCTGCTGCTGGCCGAAGTCCTGCTGTCGGCCGAAGTCCTGCTGCTGCCCGAAGCCCTGCTGCCCGAACGGCTGTTGATCGTGGGGCGAGGTGCTCGGGACCGGCTGGAGCTGCTGCTGTCCCTGCTGGCCCATCTGCGGGGTGATGCTCATGCGGATGTCACCTTCCCTTTGATGTGACGGGTTGATGTGACGGGACTTGCCGTGCCGGACCGTCAGCCGGCGATCACCAGGCCGACGATCTCGTCGTCCGAGAACCACACCCGGACGTCGGGCCGTCCGCCCGCGAAGGCGGCGTGCACCGCCTGCCGGATCTCGGGGGACGGGTGGTTGAGGCTGCGCCAGGCGCCGGCCACGAACAGCCGCAGGCGCGGCGGGAGTTCAGGGGGGTAGGGCAGGAGTTCGTCCCAGTACCGCTCGGCCTGGCCCGAGCCCACCAGGTCCGGCAGCAGCCAGGTGACCGCCGCCTTGATGTCGGGCCTGTTGCCGATCCGCTGCGAGGCCGGCCGGCCCGGTGCGTCCTGCTGCGCGGAGCCCGTGGCGCGCAGCACCGTACGGGCGCGTCCCGGGGACATCGGCGGTCGGGCGGCCGCCTTCAGCATGCCCTGGAGCGCGGCCAGCGCGCCGACCACCACCGGGGAGGCCGAGGAGGTCCCGGAGAACGTGTCCGTGTACCAGGCGATCTCCTCGGGCCCGCCCTGCAGATCGCCGGGCCTGTCCCAGGAGCCGCCGGTGGTCGTGACCTCGCGTCCCCAGCCCTGGGCGTCCACGCGCGCGCCGTAGTTGGAGAACGCGAGCCGGGAGCGGTCCGGGCCGTGGTCGCGGCCGTGCGTGCCGGGCGGCGGGGCGCCCGCGCCGACCAGGACGGCTCCGGAGGACCGGTTGGAGGGGTTGAAGGGGTTCCGCCACCACTGCGGGAACTCGTCCGGGCGGCGCTCGTAGACGGCGTCGTCGAGGGACTCCCCGCCGTTGCCCGCGGCGGCCACGACCAGCACACCCCTGGCGGTCGCGTACCGCACGGCGGCGAAGTCGTCCGGCCACCACTCGATCGGGATGTAGCCGCGCTGGTCGTCGCGGATCTCGTGGTCGAACCGCGGTCCGGGGCGGTGCAGTTCGACCAGGACCACGTCACCGGGGCCGAGCCGGTCGGCCGCCGCCTGGATCGCGGCCGCCGTGCCGATGCCCTGGAAGGAGGCGGCCGCGGTCACCGCCTCGGGCACGATCCCGGTCACTCCCCGCTCGCCCGTGTCGCCGCCGATGACACCGATCACGGCGGTGCCGTGGTTGCGCCAGGCCAGGTCGGTCAGCGGGGTGCCCACGACGACACCGGCGAGTTTGGCGGCCAGGTCCTCGTGGCCGAGCTGCCAGGCCCCCTCCACGTCGATCACGGTCACTCCCCGGCCCGTCCCGCCGGGGCGCTGCCAGGCCCAGTGGGCGTCGATCCCCTCGGGCGCGGGGCGCAGATAGCCCTGCCTGCCGGTGTAGTCGGGCGTCACCGGAGCGCCCTCCTTGAGGCGGCGGTCGTCGTCGGCCACCGTCGCCGGCACGGCGGGCGGTTTGACGTACGCCGTGTCGATGCCGGGCAACGCGGCGATCCTGGCCCGCAGTTCCTCGGCCCGGCTCTCACCGCCGCGCACCCGGTAGAACCGCGCGAGGTCGGGCACGTCCTCGCCGCCGATGCCGTCGACGCTCTGCTGGATACGCTCCTCGCTGCCGAACAGCGGCTCCAGGGCGATCTGTTCGTCGCTGAGGAACATGTCGAGGGCCGACACGTCGGCACCGGCCGCCGAGCGGACGCCCTGCTCCTCGGCGCGCAACCGGGTCTCGGGGCGTGCGACGACGATGAGTTCCTGTTCGGCTCCTCGGTAGGTGAACCCCGCTCCGTCGGGTCCCGGCCCGGTGGTTCCCGGGCCCTGTGGCGGCTGTACCTGTTCGGTCATCGGGTACCGCTCCCTTCGGTCCGTGCGGGTGCTGCGGGTGCCTTCCGGGGGACAACAAAGCACCACAACGACGGCTCGTCCAGCCTCCGTTCGCCAACTCGGTTTGGAAACAAGTTGAATTGGGTAACGTGTGCAATCCGTCCGGAAACCGATGTCACGTCACAATCCGGCCGAAGGCTGTGGAGAGCCCCGTCATGTGATGGGGTGGGTGTGTCGCTCGACTGTTCGGCCGGCCATGTGCCGGTCTCCTTGCGGAAGGACGCACCGTGGCACCCGCAGAACGCTCCTTCGCACGTCGCACACTCCTGACCACGACCGCCGCGCTCTCCGGCGCGGCCCTGCTCGGCGGTACCGCGGACGCGGCCGAGAACACCCGGCACGCCGCGTGGCCCGCGCAGTTCCCCCTCCCCGACGGCTTCCAGCCCGAGGGCATCACGATCGGCGCGAAGCCGTACGCCTACTTCGGCTCCCTCGCGAACGGCGACATCTACCGCGCGAGCCTGGCCACCGGTCGCGGCCGTGTCGTCGCGAAGGGCACCGGACGCCCGACCGTGGGTCTGAAGATCGACGGGCACGGCAGACTCTTCCTCGCTGGCGGCGACAGCGGCGAGATCCGGACCGTCGACGTCCGCTCCGGCGAGACCGAGCAGGTGCACGCCACCGGCGGCACCTTCGTGAACGACGTCATCCTCACCCCGGGCGCCGCCTGGTTCACCGACTCCTTCAAACCGGTGCTCTACAGACTGGCCAAGGGCGCGGTGGAGACCGTACCGCTGACCGGGGAATGGCAGCAGGGGCCCGACTTCACGGCCAACGGCATCGAGCGCACGCCCGACGGCCGCGCCCTGCTCGTGGTGAACGACTTCGCCAACGGCGGCGCTCTCATGCGGGTCGACCCGCGCACCGGGGCTGCCCGCGAAGTCGACCTGGGCGGGGCGAAACTCCCCAACGGCGACGGCCTGTTGCTGCTCGGCCGGATCCTCTACGCCGTCCAGCAACGGCAGAACGCGATCGACGTGTTCCGGCTGAACGACGCCGGGACCAGGGGCACCGCGATCACCCGGATCACCGACCCGCGCTTCCGCATCCCGACCACGGCCGCCGCGTGGGGCGGGCGGCTGTACCTGCCCAACGCGCGCTTCGACGTGGAGCCGACGCCGACCACCGACTACGACGCGGTGGCGGTCCAGCAGATCTGAGACCGGTGGGACACATGAGGGCGGTGCGCGGACTGCGCACCGCCCTCACCTGCTCAGTCCTCCGACGAGGAGTCTTCCGGCGACGAGTCCTCCGGCGACGAGTCCTCCGGTGAGGAATCCTCCGATGACGAGTCCTCGTCGTCGGTCCCCGTCCCCGTCCCTGTCCCCGTTTCCGACCCTGCGTCCGGCGTCGGCGGCTTGGACGGCTTCGTACGACCGCCCGGGCCGTCCCACAGATACGCCGTGCTGTCACTGCCGTCCGCGGTCGCGTGACCGCCCGGCTGCCCCGGCTGACCGCCGTCCCGGCGCCGCAGATACCGCTCGAACTCCCGGGCGATCGCGTCACCCGAGGCCTCCGGCAGCTCCGCGGTGTCCCGGGCCTCCTCCAGCGTCTGGACGTACTCGGCGACCTCGGTGTCCTCGGCGGCCAGTTGATCCACGCCCACCTGCCAGGCGCGCGCGTCCTCGGCCAGCTCGCCCAGCGGGATCCGCACGTCGATCAGGTCCTCCAGCCGGTTCAGGAGGGCCAGCGTCGCCTTCGGGTTCGGCGGCTGCGACACGTAGTGCGGTACGGCGGCCCACAGCGACACCGCGGGCACGCCCGCGTGCGTGCACGCCTCCTGCAGGATGCCGACGATGCCCGTGGGGCCCTCGTACTTGGTCTCCTCCAGGTCCATCCGCTGGGCCAGGTCCGCGTCGGACGTGGTCCCGCTGATCGGAACCGGACGCGTGTGCGGGGTGTCACCGAGCAGCGCGCCCAGGATCACCACCAGCTCCACGCCCAGTTCGTGGGCGAAGCCCAGCAGCTCGTTGCAGAACGAACGCCATCGCATCGACGGTTCGATGCCCCGGACGAGTACGAGATCGCGCGGTTTGTCACCGCCGACGCGGACCACCGACAACCTTGTCGTCGGCCACGTGATCTTGCGCACCCCGCCGTCCAGCCACACCGTGGGACGGTTCACCTGGAAGTCGTAGTAGTCCTCGGCGTCCAGCGCCGCGAACACCTCGCCCTTCCACTCCCTGTCCAGATGCGCGACCGCGGCGGAAGCGGCGTCGCCGGCATCGTTCCAGCCCTCGAACGCGGCCACCATGACCGGGTCGACCAGCTCGGGTACTCCCTCGAGCTCGATCACCCAGGCCTCCTTCCGACGTGCCCTCGCTTAACGCACCAACCTTACGGCGTCCGGCGGGGGCGACCGCAGCCCCCTTGCACGGGGGAGTGAACGATCACTGCCCCGATCGCACCCCGGGAACACCCACCCACCGCGCCACCGCCCCGGACGGTTCTCACAGGCTTCTCACAGCGTGGACCGCAGCCACTGCTCCACGCTCGCGATGTGGACCGTCGCCCACGAGCGGGCCGCCTCGCCGTCCCGGTCGCGCAGGGCGGCGAGAATCGCGCGGTGCTCGTGCAGGGTGCGGCTGACCGCGTCCTCCTGGGTCAGACCGCGCCAGATCCGCGCCCGGGTGGTGGGGCCGGACAGGCCGTCGAGGAGGGAGCAGAGCACGGAGTTGCCGGAGCCCTGCACGATCCCGCGGTGGAAGTCGAGGTCGGAGGCGACCAGTTCCTCCACCGACGGGCTTTCGCCGAGCTTGTCCAACTGGGCTCCCAGCGCGTCCAGTTGCTGCTCGCTGATCCGGGCGGCGGCCATCGCGGTGGCCGCCGGTTCCAGGATCCGGCGCACCGCGAGGAACTCCAGGACCGTGTCGTCGCGGTGGAAGTCCACGACGAAACTCAGCGCCTCCAGCAGGAGTTGCGGATCAAGGCTGGTCACATACGTACCGTCGCCCTGCCGCACGTCCAGGATCCGGATCAGCGACAGCGCCCGCACGGCCTCGCGCAACGAGTTGCGGGACAGCCCCAGCTCGGAGGCGAGCTCGCTCTCCTTGGGGAGCCGGTCGCCGGGGCGCAGCGCGCCGGAGACGATCATGCCCTTGATCTTCTCGATCGCCTCGTCGGTGACAGCCATGACCGGCCTCCTTCTCGCCGCGCGGGTGCGCTGAGACGTCGGATGTCTCAGGCTCATTATGAGGTCTGCTCAGACGAGCGCCTCCAGTTCAGCGATCACCGATTCCACGTCAAGGGTGCGCAGCGCCCGGTCCCGCATCAGCACCCGCCCGTCGACGACGGTGTCCCGTACGTCCGCCGAGTGGGCCGCGTACGCCAGCGTCGACCACGGGTCGTGCAGCGGCCGCAGATGCGGGGCGTTCAGGTCCAGGACGATCAGGTCGGCCCGCTTGCCCGCCTCCAGCGTCCCCAACCGGTCCGCGAGGCCCAGCGCCCGCGCGCCCTCGACCGTCGCCATGCGTACGGCCCGCTCGGCGCCGACCGCCGTGGGGTCGCCGCCCGCCTTGTGCACGAGCGCGGCCTGCCGCACCGCTCCCAGCACGTCCAGCGAGTTGGAGCTGACCGCCCCGTCCGTGCCGAGGCCGACGGTCACCCCGGCGCTCAGCAGCCGCGGTACCGGCGCGATTCCGCAGCCCAGCTTGAGATTGGAGACCGGGCAGTGGGCCACGGACGTGCCGGTACGGGCCAGAGCCGCGATCTCCGGCCCGGTGAGGTCCACGGCGTGCGCGATCAGCAGGTCGGGGCCGAGCAGCCCCAGTGAGTCGAGCAGTTCGACCGGCCGCTTGTCGTGACGGACCTCGACGGTGGCGACCTCGGTGGCGTTCTCCGCCGCGTGGATGTGCAGCAGCGCCCCGAACTCCCGGGCCAGGGCGGCGATCTCGGTCAGCTGGCCGGGCGAGAGGGTGTAGGTGGAGTGCGCGAAGACGACGGGACGGCGGCCGCCCCGAGCCGGGCCCCGCGCCTCCAGGTCCCGCCGGGCCCACGCGAGCCGCTGCCCGTACTCGATCCCGTCGGGAGGCTCCGGTACGTCCATGAAGGTGGGGCCGCTCAGCAGCCGCCAGCCCGCCTCCCGCGCCGCCTGCTCGGCCGCCTCGTGGAACCAGTACATGTCGAGCGCCGAGGTCACCCCGGCCCGTACGCTCTCCGCGATCGCGAGCCGCACGGCCGCCGCCACGTTCTTCGGTGTGAGCAGCTCGGCCTCCGCGGGCAGCACCCGCTCCAGGAACCCCTGGAGGGTCACATCGTCGGCGCGGCCCCGCAGCAGGGTCATCGCCAGGTGCGTGTGCGTGTTGACGAGCCCTGGCAGGACCAGACAGCCGTCGGCGTCAATGGACTCCTCCGCTGTGAACCGGGTACACAGCTCATCCGCGGGACCGACGGCGACGATCACGCCCTCGTGGACGGCGACCGCGCCGCTGTGAACAACGGTCCCGGCCTCGTCGACGGTCAGGACGTCACCACCGTGCACCAGCAGGTCGATGGTCACAGCGCGTCCCCCGTCTCACGTTCCTCGTGCGCCTCCGCCAGCAGCCGCAGCGCCTCCAGGGACACGACCGCGCCCCGGTCCACACCCACCGCGACGACGTCCCTGTGCGGGTCGTACACGCTGGTGCCCTCCTCGTCCACCAGCTCGTCCGCGTTCGCGCCGTCGACGACGAGCACGCCGCCCGCGACGATTCCGCGCAGGGAGGCGGTGACCAGCAGCGCGGACAGCTCCATCTCGATCGCCGCGAGCCCGGCGCCCTCGTAGGAGAAGAGCGGGAGGAGCCCGGGCTGGAACGCCGCGCGGGTCCACACGATCCCCCGGTGGTGCGGTGCGCCGACCGCGCGGGCCGCACGCTGGAGCGCGAGCACCGCCTCGGGTGCGGAGACCGCCGGGTACTCGGGCGGCAGCAACTGCTGTGTGACGCCGTCGTCCCGTACGGCCGCCTCCGCGATGACGAGATCGCCGTCACCGATGCCGGGCCTCATCGCACCCGCCGTGCCGAACCGGAGGATCGTGCGGATCCCCGCGTCGGCGAGCTCCTGGAACAGCAGTACGGCTCCTGGCCCGCCGACGCCGTGCGAGGCGACCGTGATCGGCACGCCCTTCCAACTCCCGCTGAACACACGGTATTCGCGGTGGTACGACACCTCCTCGGCGCCGTCGAGGAGTGCGGCGACGGCCGCCGCGCGGGCCGGGTCGCCGACGACGACCGCGTGCGCCGGGAGCCCGGTGCGGGGGATGCGGGTGACGGGCAGCAGATCCTGGCTCATGAGGCGGCTCCGGAGGGGGAAGGCGTACGGCGACGGCGCCGGGCCGTCGTGAGGAAGAGGGCGCCGAGCGTGACGACGTAGGGCGCGGCGTCGGTCGCCTGCTGGGGCAGACCGAGGCCCTGCAGACGGAACCCGGCCGCCTCGGCGATGCCGAAGAGCAGCGCGGCCAGCAGCACGCCGACGGGTGCCGCGCGGCCGAGCATGACCGCGACGACCGCGATCCAGCCGCGGCCCGCCGTCATGTTCTCGGTGAACAAGGTGACGTTGCCCAGGGCGAGTTGGGCCCCCGCGAGCCCGCACAGCACGCCGGAGAGCAGGATCGCCCCGTACTTGTACCTGACGGGGCTCACCCCGAGCGTGGCCGCCGCGTCCGGGGCCTCACCGACCCCGCGCAGCCTGAGCCCCCACACATGCCGCGAGAGCATCACGGCGGCCACCGCGACCGCCGCCCAGGACAGATAGGTGAGCGGGGTCAGGCCACCGACCAACGGCAGCCCGGCCAGTGACGGATCGTCAAAAGTGCCCTGCACACCGAAGACCGTACGCAGCAGGAAGCCGGTCAGGCCGACCGCGAGCAGGTTCATGGCCACGCCCAGGACGACCGCGTCACCGCCCAGGGTCACCGCGCCCACGGCCAGGATCAGCGAGTACGCGGCCGCGGCGAGGGCCGCCGCCAGTACGCCGAGCCAGGCGCTGCCGGTGAACCAGCTGGTGGTGACGGACGTGAAGCAGCCCATCAGCATCATGCCCTCGAGGCCGATGTTGAAGACGCCCGCCCGTTCGCACAGGGCGCCGCCGAGCGCGGCCAGCAGGATCGGGGTGAGCGCGCGCAGCGCCGACATCAGCAGATCGGAGTCGAAGAACATCACACCGTCTCCTCGGACTTGCGGCGGCGGCTCAGGAATCCGGGGAGGCCGGGCAGGCGCAGCCGGGCCGCCAGGAACACGATCACGATCGCCTGAAGGACCTGGGTCAGCTCGCGCGGCACCTGGGTCGTGCGTTCCATCGCGAGGCCGCCGACCTGGAGGACCGCGAAGAAGAACGAGGAGAGGACCGTGCCGATCGGCGCGGCCGTCGCGAGCAGCGCGGCCGTGAGTCCCGTCCAGGTGTAGCCGGGTGCGGTGAGCGAGCCGTCGACGAAGCGGTACGGGAAGCTCAACACCCCTATCGCGCCCACGAGTCCGGCGAGCGCACCGGAGACCGACATCAACTTCAGGGTCAGGCCCCGGCGTTCGACACCGGCGTACGAGGAGAAGCGGGCGTTGAGGCCCGTCATGCGGATCTCGTACCCGATGGCGGTGCGCCGGTCGGTGAACCAGTAGGCGGCCGCCGCGAGGACGACCAGCACCAGGCCCACGGTCACCGTCGAGTCGCCGAACGCGGGCAGCGCCACCCCGTCGGGCATCGCCCGGGTCTGCGGGAGGCTGGAGCCGGGCTCCTTGAGCGGATAGCGGGCCAGATAGGACGCGAGCGACACCGCCGGATAGCTGAGCAGCAGGCTGCTGACCAGGAGCGGGACGCCGAGGTGGTTCTCGCACAGGGCGGCCAGGGCGGCGTACAGGGCGCCGGCCGCCATGCCGCCCAGGAGGGCCAGGGTGACGGTCAGGGGCGCGGGCAGTGGTGAGTACAGGCCGATGACGGCGGCGCTGATCCCGCCGAGCACCATCTGCCCGTCGCCGCCGAGGTTGATGAGCCCGGCGCGCAGCGGGATCGCCAGCGCGAGCGCCAGACCGAGCACGCTGGTGCCGGTGGACAGGGTGGAGCCGATGCCGTCGGCGCCGAGCGAGCCCGTCAGCACCGCCTCGTACGCCGTGACCGGGTCCGCGCCGGTGCCGAGAAGGAAGAGGGCGCCGATGAGGACGCCCGCGAGCACGGAGAAGGTGACGGGGGAGCGCAGGGCGCTCATGATGCGGTCAGGTCTCATGTCAGGTGCCGCCCGCCATCGCGAGCCCCAGGGTCCGTTCGTCCGCTTCGTTCTTCCGGTACGCCGCCGTGACGCGGCCCTCGTACATCACCAGCACCCGGTCCGCGAGCCCCCGGATCTCGCTCAGCTCGGCCGAGACGAGGAGGACGGCGTGGCCGGCGTCGCGGTAGGCGATCAGCTGGTCGTGGATGTTCTGGATCGCGCCGATGTCGACCCCGCGCGTCGGCTGCTCCACGAGCAACAGCGGTGCCTCATGGGCGAGTTCACGGCCGATGAGCAGCTTCTGGAGGTTGCCGCCGGACAGTGCGGAGGCGGGGACGGCGGAGGTCGGGACCTTGATCCCGAACCGCTCGATCAGTCGCCGGGCGTGGGTGCGGACGGTCGCCGGCGGCAGCAGTCCGCGGGACGACAGGGACGTACGGTGGTGTCCCATCGCGAGGTTGTCCGCCACCGACGCGGCAGGGGCCGTACCGACCGCGTGCCGGTCCTCGGGGACGTACGCCAGACCCTTGAGGCGGCGTTCGGTGGCCGAGGCGTGGGTGATGTCGTGGCCCTGGAGCGTCACCCGCCCCGCCGTGACCGGCCGCAGTCCTGCCAGCGCCTCGACGAGTTCGCTCTGGCCGTTGCCCGCGACGCCCGCGACCCCGACGATCTCGCCGGCGCGGACGGTTAGGGCCGCCTCGTGCACTCCGGGGGTCGCGAGGCCGGTCACGTCCAGCACCACGTCACCGGGTGTCCCGGCCGGGTGGATCCGGTCCAGCTCGACCGCGCGGCCGGTCATCGCGGCGGCGATCTCGTCGGCGGAGGTCTCGGCGGTGACCAGACGGGCCACGACCCTGCCGTCCCGCAGGACGGTCACGCGGTCGCTGCCCGCCAGCACCTCGCGCAGCTTGTGCGTGACGAGGATCACCGTACGGCCCTCGGCGGCCAGCGACTTGAGCACCGCGAACAGGGCGTCGGCCTCGCCGGGGGTCAGCACCGCGGTCGGCTCGTCGAGGATCAGCGTGCGGGCGCCGCGGTGCAGCAGCTTCAGGATCTCCACCCGCTGGCGCAGCCCCACGGGCAGCTCGCCGACCCTGGCGTCGGGGTCCACGGCCAGGCCGTGCGCCTCGGCCAGCTCGCGTACCCGGCGGCGGGCCGCGGCCCGGTCCACCAGGCCGAAGCGGCGCGGCTCGGCGGCGTAGACGACGTTCTCGGCGACCGTCAGCGAGTCGAACAGCTTGAAGCTCTGGTGGACCATGCCGAGCCCGGCGGCCATGGCGTCGCCGGGGCTGCCGAAGTCCGTCTCCCGCCCGTCGATCCGGACCGTCCCGGCGTCGGCGCGTTCCATGCCGTAGAGGACCGACATGAGCGTCGACTTGCCGGCGCCGTTCTCACCCATCAGGGCGTGGATCTCGCCGCGCCGCACGGTCAGGTCGACGTGGTCGTTGGCGAGCGTTCCGGGGAACCGCTTGGTGATTCCCCGGAGTTCGACCGCGATGTCGTGGGACTCAGCTCGCGGCGGGGTCATCGACCGTCAGCTTCCCGGACACGATCTGGTCGCGCAGCGCCTCGACCTTCTTCAGGACGTCCTTGTGGTCGGCGATCACGCACTTCGAGGAGTCGACGCCGCTCTCGAGACCGGTGAGGCTGATGCCGCCCTCCTTCAGGCCGTACGACACGGTCGTGCCGTTCTTCCCGGCCAGGACCGACTCGATGCCCTTCTCGACGGCGATGTCCGTGCGCTTGATCACGTTGTCGACGACCGTGCCGGGCGCCGAGGGGCACTGGTTGACGTCGACGCCGTACGCGTAGGCGCCCTTGGCCTTCGCCGCCTCGAACACGCCGTAGTTGCCGGCCGCGGCGGCCGCCATGATCTGGTCGTAGCCCTTCGCGAGCAGCGTGCTCGCCTGCTCCTTGGCGCGCGCCGAGTCGTCGAAGGGGGACTGACCGCCGACGAAACGGGTGCCGGTGGAGGTCTTGGGCGCGACCTTCTTGGCGCCGGCCGCGAACGGGTCGCTGTAGCGGCGGAACTGGGGGGTGTCGAGGACGTCGACCGCGCCGACCTTCCCGGACTTGCTGAGCAGGCCCGCCTCGGCGCCCGCGAGGTAGACGCCCTCGTGCTCGCGGAAGACCGCGCAGCTGACGTTCTTGTACGTCTTGGTCGTGCAGGCGTCGATGATCAGGAACTGCTGCTCGGGGTTCTTCTGGGCCTGCTGGGCGACGATGTCGGCGAACTCGAAGCCGACGAGCACGATGACGTCCGGCTTGGCGTCCACCGCGGCCTGCACGTTCTGCTGCTGCGAGGCGGTGTCCGTGGACTCGTAGACCTTCTCCGTCCCGTCGTACCGCTTCGCCGCGTCCTTGATGCCGGTGACCGCGAGCTTCAGGAACTCGTTCTGTCCCACGGAGTCGGGAGTGACCAGGGTGAAGGACTTGCCGCTGCCGCTCGCCGCGTCGGAGGCGGTGTCGCTCTTCGCGGCGGCGTTGCAGGCCGAGGCCGCGGTGACGAGGAGCGCGGTGGCGGCGGCGACTTGCAGGGTACGACGGCTTCTGCGAGGCATCGGGGGACCTTCCGGGATACGACGTAACGACGGGAACGCGCTCCGGCGGGAGCGCGTGAGGGTCGGCGCGGAGCGCCGTGGGGGAGGGGCCGAAGGGGACGGGTCAGCGTCGACAGCCGTCGCCTGCACACCGGCCGAAGTCGAGGAAACGGCGCTTGGTCAGCAACACGTTCTTCCCCCTTCGTCTCGGTCCGCGGACTGGAAGCTGGACAGTACCACCCGTTTCCAGACACCTGCTCGAATGTCTCGAACTGTGGTTCCCGCAGGTCATGTACCGTGGAAAACACCACCGGAACAGCAGGAGTGTCCCGAAATGCCCCAGGAATTGCGTGCTGTCGACTGGACCGGAAACGGCCTCGCTCTCATCGACCAGACGCTGCTGCCGCATCGCACCGAGACAAGGGACGTCCACGATGTGGACACCTTGGTCGACGCGATCCAGCGCCTTGTGGTGCGGGGCGCTCCCGCGATCGGGGCCGCCGGAGGGTACGGCGTCGCGCTGGCGCTCGTGCAGGGGGAGCGGGAGGGCTGGTCGGACGCCGAGGTGCGTGCGGCGGTCGCCCGGATCCGTGAGGCCCGGCCCACCGCCGTCAATCTCATGGTGTGCGTGGACCGGGTGATGACCCGCTTCGAGGAAGGACTCGACGCGGTGCTGGAGGAGGCCGCGGCGGTCCAGCGCGAGGACGTCTCGGCGAACCGGGCGATGGGCGCGTTCGGCGCGGACTGGCTGCTCGAACGGATCGGTGAGGACCGGCCGTTGAGGATCCTGACGCACTGCAACACCGGCGCGCTGGCGACGGCAGGCTGGGGGACGGCCCTCGGTGTCGTCCGTGAACTGCACGCGCGCGGACGCCTGGAGGTCGTCTACGCCGACGAGACGCGCCCCCTGCTCCAGGGATCCCGGCTCACCGCCTGGGAGTTGGTCCAGGAGGGCATCCCGCACTACGTCCAGGCGGACGGGGCCGCCGCCGGCACGATCCTGCGCGGCGAGGTCGACGCGGCGATCGTCGGCGCCGACCGGATCGCCGCGAACGGCGACACCGCGAACAAGGTGGGCACGGTGGGCGTCGCCCTGGCGTGCGCCGACGCGGGGATCCCGTTCCTGGTGGCGGCACCGACGACCACGGTGGACCTGGCGACCGCGACCGGCGACGACATCCACATCGAACTCCGCGGTGAGGTCGAGGTGTTGGAGTGGGCCGGCGTGCGGACGGCTCCGGCCGAGTCCCGCGGCCACAACCCGGCGTTCGACGTCACACCGGGACGGCTGGTGACGGGGCTGGTGACGGAGCGCGGGGTGCTGGAGGTCTCGGCGGGCGAACTCCCGGGCGACCGGCTGAAGTAGGAGCCGGGCACAGGCATGAGGGGGTCCCCTGCCCGGGGACCCCCTCTCTCCGTCTCAGCGGCCCGTCAGCTCCAACTCCAGCAGCCACTCCACCACTTCGGTGTGGTGCCGGGCCTGCCGCGGATCCGAACCCCACACGTACAGCCCGTGTCCCGCGACCACGACCGCGGGCATCCGGGGCTCCCGTGCCTCCTCCAGACGATCGCCCAGCACCTTCATGTCCTGGCTGTTGGCGATGACCGGCAGCGTCACCTCGACGTCGTGCGCCGGAAGGCCGACGCCCTTCAGCATCTCCAGATCCCTGAAGACGATCCCGCCCGGCTCGCGCTTGCCCATCGCCACCGAGGCGACGGTGTGCACATGGACCACGGCACCGGCGCCGGTCAGCGCGGCAACCCGCGCATGCAGCTCGGCCTCGGCGGACGGCTTGCCGCCCTGTACGGCCGCACCCTGAGCGTCCACCAACACCACGTCCGCGGGCGTCAGTTCACCCTTGTCGTGCCCACTGGCGGTGACGGCGAGCCGCAGCGGATCGCGCGAGAGCACCACGGACAGGTTCCCGGAGGTCCCCCGCATCCAGCCGAACGAGGCGAAGCGGGCGGACTCGGCGGCGAGGACGGCCCCCGCCTCCTCCAGGTCGAGGGCGCTGATGTCGGTGGTCACGAAGTGCTCCTTGAAACGGTGATCTCGTCGAACGTCCCCGCCGCTGCGTGGTCGCCGACCCCTTGCTCGTAGTACGGCTCCCCGGGCCGCCGGATCCCGGCGGTGTGCCACCCGGCCGCACGGGCCGCGTCCAGCTCGCCGGGCCGGTCGGAGAGGAAGAGGAGCCGCTCCGGACGGACGCCGGTCGCCGAGGCGATACGGCGGTACGACTCGGGCTCCTGCTTGGGCCCGGCGTTCTCGGTGTCGTAGAGACCGGAGACCAGCGGCGTGAGGTCGCCCTCCGGGCTGTTGGTGAACCACGCCCGCTGCGCCGCGACCGACCCGGACGAGTAGACGTAGAGGTCCACGCCCGCCGCGTGCCAGGCGCGCAACCGCGGTACGACGTCGTCGTAGAAGTGCGAGACGAGGTCGCCGCGGGCGAAGCCCTCGGCCCAGATGACGCCCTGGAGGGTCTTCAGCGGGGTCGCCTTGCGGTCCTCGTCGAGCCAGGCGTTCAGCGCCTTCTCGACGCCTGCGGCGTCGGCGTCCGGTTCGCCGATCTCCTCGCGCACCTGGGCGACGGCCCGCGCCACCTCGGGTTCCTCGCCCCGCTCGGTGAGCAGCGCGGCGAACCGCGAGCGCGAGTACGGGTACAGCACGTCGACGACGAACCCCGTGGCGCTCGTGGTGCCCTCGATGTCGAGCACCACGGCGTCGACGTCGTGGTGCAACGTCATGCGGCGGCCCTGTCGGCCTCGTAGCCCGCAGCGATCGTGTCGTAGTCCGGGAAGCGGGCGGCGATCGTGGAACCGGTGAAGTTGCCGATCCAGCCGTCCTCCTCGTGGAAGAAGCGGATCGCGGTGAACGAGGGGGCGGTGCCCATGTCGAACCAGTGGGTGGTGCCGCGCGGCACGCCGAGGAGGTCGCCCTTCTCGCAGAACACCGCGTGCACCTCGCCGTTCACGTGCAGGTAGAAGATCCCGGAGCCGGAGACGAAGAAGCGGACCTCGTCATCGTCGTCGTGGGTGTGCTCCTGGAGGAACTTCGCGCGTGCGGCCGCGGCCTTCGCGGGGAACTCCGGGTCGTCGCTCGGGTGCAGACCGAGGACGTCGACGGTGGTGAAGCCCTCCTCGGCGTTCAGCTTGTCGATCTCGGGGCCGTAGGCGGCGAACACGGTCTCGCTGTCGGCGTCGAACGGGACGTCCTCGCGGACCGGCCACTGCTCGTAGCGCACACCGAGCGGCTTGAGGGCCTCGGCGATCTCGGCGGGGTCCGAGGTGCGGCGGACCAGGGTCTCGGGACCGGACTCGGACCAGGTCGTCAGCAGCGTCATGGGAACAACTCCAGGATTCTGGATGGAAAGTCCGGATACCGAGACAAGCACCGGACGGACGGAGAGGGAAGACAGCGGGGCGGCGGGCGGCGGCGAACAGGTCGTCAGCCGCGACACAGCGCGCCGGGACAGCGGCGCATGCAGGGCATACACGTCGCTTTCGCGCCAGTTGTCGTCATGGGGGCCTCACTGTGCCGGGTCGGGTGCCGGTCCTGTGATGGTAACTCCGGTGGAGGCGCCGACCTGGTGTGACGTAGTCGTTGTCTCACTTTGTGAGAATTCGTGTCCAGGGCTTTGACGATTGGCTGGAAACGTTCTCATGATCTCCTTATGAAGACGCTGCTGCTCGTGCGGCGGCTGTACGTGGACCTGCTCCGGATGACCACCGCCAGCTGTCGCTGACCTCCCCCGGAGCCCCCGCGCGCCCCGCCACCGGCCTCTGACGTCGATGGCGCATTCCTTTCGCTCGCTCCGGGACACGCACCCCTCTCTTCTCCTCACCACCCCGCACCTGGAGCCACCCATGTCCCGTGTCCGCCTCCCGCTCGCCGCGCTCTCGCTGGCCTCCGTCTCCGCCCTCGCGCTCGCGGGCTGCTCGCAGTCCACGGACGCCTCGAAGAACACCACCGACACCGCCGCCTCCGCCTCGGCCGCCACCGGCAAGAAGCCGGCCCCCTTCAGCGCGGGCCCGGTCAAGGTGGCCCTGGTCCGCCAGAGCGGCGCCGGCGACTACTTCGAGCAGTGGGGCAACGGCGCCAAGGCCCAGGCCAAGGCCCTCGGCATCGACCTGACCGTGTACGACGCCCAGGCGGACAACGCCAAGCAGGCCACCGACCTGTCCTCCGCGATCAACTCCGGCGCTAAGGCGATCATCATCGACCACGGCTTCCCGGCGACCATCCAGCCGGAGATCGACAAGGCCGTGAAGAAGGGCATCAAGGTCGTCGTCTACGACGTCGACACCCCCACCAAGGGCGTGGTGAGCACCGAGCAGGACGACGCGAGCATGGCGCAGGCCGTCCTCGACGTGATGGCGAAGAAGCTCGGCAAGAACGCCAAGGTCGGCTACGTCAACGTCGCCGGTTACGCGGCCCTGGACAAGCGGAACACCGTGTGGGCCAAGGAACTCGCCGCGCAGGGCTGGAAGCAGCAGTTCAAGGTCGGCAAGGTCACCGACTCCACGGCCACCGACAACGTTCCCCTGGTCTCCGCCGCGCTCACCCAGCACGCGGACGTGACCGGTGTCTTCGCCCCCTACGACGAGCTCGCCAAGGGCACCGTCCTCGCCGTCCAGAACAAGAAGCTCCAGGACAAGGTGAAGGTCTTCGGAGCGGACGTCTCCAACGCCGACATCCAGCAGATGACCGCCGCCGACAGCCCCTGGGTCGCCACCGCGGGCACCGACCCGTCCGCGGTCGGCGCCGCCGTGGTGCGGACCGCCGCCCTGGAGCTGGCCGGTCAGCTGAACAAGACCTCCGTGGAGTTCCCGGCCGTCGCCATCACCCAGGACTTCCTGCGCGAGAAGAAGATCGAGAACATGGACCAGCTCCGCACGGCGCTGCCGGCGCTGAACCTGTCGCAGGTCTCCACCGCCGACTGGATCTCGAATGTCGCCCACTGAACCGGCGGTCACCCTCCACGAGGTCAGCATGGCCTTCGGGGGCAAGACGGTCCTGGAGTCCGTCAGCCTCGACATCGCCCCGGGCAGCGTGGTCGCGCTGCTCGGCGCGAACGGCGCCGGCAAGTCCACGCTGATCAAGATCCTGTCGGGCGTGCACACCGGCCACGGCGGACAGGTACGGGTCGCCGGGGAACCCGCGGCCCTCCAGTCCCCGCTCGCCGCCCGGCAGTTGGGCATCCAGACCGTGCACCAGCGCATCGGCGAGGGCATCGTGCCGGGCCTCTCCGTAGCCGAGAACCTGGTCTTCGAGGAGCTGGCGCAGAAGCGCGGAAACCCGTTCCTGAACGGGCGCCGGGTCCTGGAGCGCGCCCGCGAGATCCAGGCGGGCCTCGATCTCGGCTGGAGCGATGCAGTGCTGCGCCGCGAGGTGGGCGAACTCGGCATCTCCGACCGCCAGTTGCTGATCCTCGCCCGCGCGCTCGCCACCCGCCCGCGCCTGCTGATCCTCGACGAGCCGACCTCGGCCCTGTCCGCAGCCGAGGCCGAACGCCTCTTCGCGCTCGTCGAGAAAATGCGCGACGACGGCATCGCCGTCCTCTACGTCTCCCACCGCCTCGGCGAGATCGACGCCCTCGCCGACCGCCTGGTCGTCCTGCGGGACGGCCGTCTCACCGAGGACCAGGCCAAGCCCTTCGACTGGGACAGCGCCCTGCGCGCGATGCTGGCGCAGGCCCAGGAGACGACGACGGCCCGCCCGGTGCGGGAGGGCGACCAGGGGGACGTCGCTCTCTCGCTGCGCGGAGTCCGCCTCTTCGAGGGCAGGGCGCCCCTCGACCTCGACCTGCGCGCCGGTGAAGTCACCGGTGTGGTGGGCCTGTTGGGGGCAGGCAAGACCGAGCTGGCCCGCGGCCTGTTCGGCGCCGAGCCCTTCGCGACGGGGACCGTCGAGCTGGACGGGAGACCGTACGCGCCGAAGCGGCCCTCCGACGCCATCCGCGGCGGTGTCCACCTGGTCCCCGAGGACCGGCACGCCGACGCGCTCGTGCCCGGCTGGTCGCTGGCCCAGAACATCTCCCTGCCCTTCCTGAAGTCGCTGTCCCGGCTCGGGCTGGTGAACACGGCCAGGGAGGACGCCCTCGGCCGCGACACCATCGAGGCCCTCGGCGTCGTGGCCCGCGACGAGCACAGCACCGTCGAGGAGCTGTCCGGCGGCAACCAGCAGAAGGTCGTCGTCGGCCGGTGGCTCGCCGAGGCACCCCGCGTCCTCATCCTGGACGAACCGTTCCGAGGCGTGGACATCGGCGCGCGTCGCGACATCGGCCGCCGCGCCCGCGCGCTGGCCGCCGAGGGCGCCGCCGTACTCGTCCTGTCCGCCGATGTCGACGAGGTCCTCGAGATCGCCGACCGCGTCGTCGTGCTCGCCGCCGGTGAGATCCACCTCGACGCGTACGGCGAGGACGCGGAACGCGACCGCGTCATCCAGACCATCTCGGCGTCGGTCTGACGTCGGCCGCCAGCCGCAGGCCCCAAGGAAGCAGCCCCCATGACCACCCAGCAGAGCACCGAGGTCCCCACCAAGGCGGCGATCCCGCCCGCGACCTCCACCGCCGTACGCGTCCAGAACGCCGTGATCAAGTACGGCTTCATCTTCGTCACGGTCGCCCTGTTCCTGTACTTCGCACTCAGCGAGGGCTCCTTCCGAGAGTCGGCGACCCTCCTCGACACCCTCCGGTACGTCTCCGTCGCCGCGATCCTCGGCCTCGGCGTCACCCTGACCATGGCCGTCGGCGGAATGGACATGTCCGTCGGCGCGGTCGCGGGCCTCGGCGTCTCGGTCGCCGCCCAGACGATGGTCGTCCAGAACCAGGTCGGCACGGTCGCGATCCTCGCGGTGCTCGTGGCGGGTGCCGTGGCGGGCCTGCTCAACGCGCTGCTGATCGTCGTACTGAAGATCCCCGACATGCTCGCCACCCTCGGCACCATGTTCGTGATCCAGGGCAGCAAGCTCATCCTCGTCGACGGTCAGTCGATCACCCCTGGCATGACCATGGACGACGGCTCGACCGCGCCCGGAAAGTTCACGGCCGGGTTCCTCAAGATCGACCGCGGCACGGTCGCCGGCATCCCCGTCTCGGTCCTCATCTTCGGCGGCCTGACGGTCGTCGCCTGGGTGTTCCTGGCCCGCACCCGCTGGGGCCGCGTCCTGTACGCGATCGGCGCCAACCCCGAGGCCGCCCGCCTGGCCGGCATCCGCGTCGGCGCCTACCGGGCCCTGGCCTACGTCCTGTCCGGCGTCCTCGCCTCGATCGGCGGCCTGATCCTCGCGTCCCGCATCGGCCAGGGCGACGTGTCCGCCGGAACCTCGCAGCTGCTGGAAGCGGTGGCCGTGGCGCTCGTCGGCACCTCCGTGCTGGGCCGGGGCCGCCCCAACGTCTGGGGCACGGCGCTCGGCGCGGTCCTCATCGGCATCATCACCACCGGCCTGACCATCAAGGGCCTGCCGTACTACACCCAGGACGTCGTCGAGGGCGCGGTCCTCATCCTCGCCCTGGTCTTCAGCTTCACGTTGTCCAAGCGCCGCACGGCATAGCGGCACACCTCAGAGCGCCGTACGCCACAAGGGAGTTACCAGACCATGGGTTACCGCATCCTGGAGCCGGAGGACATCCCGGCGTACCTGCGCGAGCGCGGCCACTGGGACGGCGCCGCCGACCCGGAGGTCCGCGAGGTCTCCGACGGCAACATGAACCGGGTCTTCCTCGCCTCGGCGGCCGACGGCACCCGCAGCCTCGCGCTGAAGCAGGCCCTGCCCTGGGTGCGCGTGGCGGGCCCGTCCTGGCCGATGAACCCGGACCGCGCCGACGCCGAGGCCCGCGCCTACGAGCAGATCGCGAAGGTCGCCCCCGACGAGATCCCGGCGATCCACGGCTACGACCCCGAGAACTACGCCACCGTCATGGAGGACATGTCGGACCTGGAGGTCCTGCGCACCCTCCTGAACGAGGGCGCGTCGTACGGCCCCGACACCTCGGTCCGGGTCGGCGAACTGGTCGCCCGGCTCTCCTTCGCCACCAGCGACTTCGGCATGCCGTCGGCGGAACGCAAGGCCCTGATCGCGGCCTCCGTCAGCCCCGAGCTCTGCAAGATCACCGAGGACGTGGTGCTGTCCGAGCCGTACATCGAGCACGAGCACAACCACTGGCACGAGGGCGTCGACGACCTGGCGAAGGCGTTCCGTGCGGACGCGAGGCTCCGCACGGAGGTGGCCGACCTCAGGCACCTGTTCATGACCAGCGCCCAGGCCCTCCTCCACGGCGACCTGCACACCGGCAGCATCATGGTCGGCACCCGCGAAGGCGCCCCGGTCGTCCGGGTCTTCGACCCCGAGTTCTCCTTCGTGGGTCCGATCGGCTTCGACCTCGGCCTGTACTGGGCCAACGCGCTGGTCTCGGAGGAACGGGCCCGCGCCCTGGACGCGTTGAGCGACCACGCCGACCAACTCGCCCTGTCCTGGACGGCGTTCGAGACGGAGTTCCGCCGCCTGTGGCCGACCCGCGTCGACACCTTCTTCGACGACGCCTACCTGGACCGCTTCCTGCGCCGCGTCTGGACCGAGTCCCTCGGCTACGCGGGCACCGAGATCATCCGCCGCATCATCGGCTTCGCCCACCTGACCGACCTCACGACCCTGCCGGACCCGGTACCGGCATCCCGCCGGTCCCTGCTCCTCGGGCGCGAACTCATCCTGCGGCGCGCGGAGTTGTCCTCGCCGGACGCCGTGCGCGAGGTCGTGGCCTCACTGGGCTGACTCGGCGTCGAACCACTCCTTGTCGGCGGCCCAGTGCCGCACCCAGCCGGCGAACCCGGGCTCGGAGGTCGTGTGCCCGAACTCCGAGCCGAAGGGCATGGCGCCCACATCCGTGATGTGCCATATGTGCCCCCGGTGGGGGCCCGTGACGACGAGATGCCAGTTCATCGCGCACCCGTCGGTCCCGAGCACGATCGAACCGTGCCGGAACACCTGGCCGATGACGGCGTCAGGGTCTTCGTACGGACCCTCGCCCGCCTCCCAGAGCCAGCCCTCGGTCAGCGGGAACGGCTTGCGCAGGTCCCGGTCCGCGCCGTCGCCTCCCCAGTCCCCGGGCAACTCGGCCAACCCCACGAGCCCGAATTCCGGCGGCCCCTGGAACGACCCGTCGGAGATCTCCGCGACGAACGTCCGATACGGCTCCGGCAGCACCACCCCCCGCTCCGCCTCGAAGGTCTGCACCGCTTCCCACCCGAGAGCCGACGCGCCCCCGTCGTCCACGCCGAAGGCCTCCCGCAGCGCGGTGAGTTCCTCGACAGCGGCCTGATCGTTGTCCATGCGTGCCATGAAAGCACCCGGCACTGACAACAGGACATGCGAAAGGGGCGGCTCCCTCGTCGAGGAGCCGCCCCCTTCACGTACCGGCCCCCATAGGGGGAGGGGCCGGGGTCTCTACTTCTTGTCGAGCAGGTCCTGGACCTTCGCCCGGACGTCGTCCGTGGCCAGGCCCCGGATCGTCAGGGTCGTACGGCGGCGCAGCACGTCGTCCTGCGTCTCGGCCCACTCGTTGTCCCGGGCGTACACGACCTGCGCCCAGATCTCGGGCGCGTCCGGGTGCACCCGCTCGCCCAGCTCGGGGTTCTCGTTGGCCAGCCGCGCGATGTCGAAGGCCAGCGAACCGTAGTGCGTGGCGAGGTGCCTCGCCGTGTCGGCTCCCATCCGGGGGCCGGGCGCCGGGTTGTCCACCAGCAGCCGGTGCGCGACCGCGCGCGGGTTGGCGACACCGGGCAGCGGCAGCTTCTTCGGCAGCGAGGAGACCGGCTCGAAGTCGTCGCCCAGCGGGTGGCCCGGCAGCGCCTCCAGCTTCTGCATGACCGTACGGCCGATGTGCCGGAAGGTCGTCCACTTGCCGCCCGCGACGGACAGCATGCCGCCCCTGCCCTCGGTGACCACGGTCTCGCGCTTGGCCTTCGCAGTGCTGCCGGGGCCGCCCGGCAGCACGCGCAGACCGGCGAACGAGTACGTGATCAGGTCACGGGACAGCTGCTGGTCGCGGACCGAGAACGCGGCCTCGTCGAGTATCTGGGCCGTGTCCTTCTCGGTGACCGTGACATCCGCCGGGTCGCCCTCGAACTCCTCGTCCGTGGTGCCGAGGAGGAGCATGTCCTCCCAGGGCAGGGCGAAGGTGATCCGGTACTTGTCGATCGGGGTCGCGAGCGCGGCCTTCCACGGCGAGGTCCGCTTGAGGACCAGGTGCGCGCCCTTGGAGAGGCGGATGGACGGCGCCGCGTTCGGGTCCTCCAGCTTGCGCAGGTGGTCGACCCACGGCCCGGTCGCGTTCAGCACGAGCCGGGCGTTCACGCCGAACTCGTCACCGGACTGCCGGTCGCGCAGGTCGGCGCCCGTCACCCGGCCCTTGGTGAACCGGAGGCCGGTCACCTCGGCGTGGTTGAGGACCACCGCGCCCGCCTCGACGGCCGCGCGGACCGTCATCAGCGCCATGCGGGCGTCGTTCATCTGGTCGTCGCCGTACACGGCCACGGCCTTGAGGTTGTCGGTGCGCAGCTCGGGCACGTCCTGCGCCGCCTTGGCGGGGGACAGGAGGTGACCGACGCCGTCACCGAACGCGGAGAGCGCGGAGTAGGCGAAGACGCCCGCCCCGAGCTTCGCGGCGCCGTGCGGCCCGCCCTTGTACACGGGGAGGTAGAACGTGAGCGGGTTCGCCAGGTGGGGAGCCACCTGGCGGGACACCGCACGGCGTTCGAAGTGGTTCTCCGCCACCAGCTTCACCGCGCCGGTCTGCAGATAGCGCAGACCGCCGTGGAGCAGCTTGGAGGAGGCGGACGAGGTGGCGCCGGCGAAGTCGCCGGCGTCGACCAGTGCCACCCTGAGGCCGGACTGCGCGGCGTGCCAGGCGGTGGAGATGCCCAGGATGCCGCCGCCGATCACGAGAAGGTCGTACGACGCCTTGGAGAGCTGCTCCCGGGTCTCGGCGCGGCTCGGGTTGGAGCCGGAGGCCGGGCGCGTACCGAGGGCAGGCACGGACTGCAGGGTGGACTGACTGGTCATGTGGGGTTCTTACTCCTCGTCAGAACTACGAGATGAGCTCGGGTGCGCTCGCTCGTCAGTTCTCGTCCTCGAGCCAGCCCATGGTCCGCTCGACGGCCTTGAGCCAGCTCTTGTACTCACGGTCGCGCTTCTCCGCGTCCATGTTGGGGGTCCACTCGGCGGCCCGGCGCCAGTTGGCGCGCAGGTCGTCGGTGCTGGTCCAGAAGCCGACGGCGAGACCGGCGGCGTAGGCGGCGCCGAGGCAGGTCGTCTCGGCGACCATCGGGCGCACCACGGGGGCGTCCAGGAAGTCCGAGAGGGTCTGCATCAGCAGGTTGTTGGAGGTCATGCCGCCGTCGACCTTGAGGGCCGCGAGCTCGACGCCGGAGTCCTTGGTCATGGCGTCCGTGATCTCACGGGTCTGCCAGGCGGTGGCCTCGAGCACGGCACGCGCGAGGTGCGCCTTGGTGACGTACCGGGTCAGACCGGCGATCACACCGCGGGCGTCGGAGCGCCAGTACGGGGCGAACAGACCGGAGAACGCCGGCACGAAGTAGGCGCCGCCGTTGTCCTCGACCGAGAGCGCGAGCGTCTCGATCTCGGCGGCGGTGGAGATCAGGCCCATCTGGTCGCGCATCCACTGCACCAGCGAACCGGTGACGGCGATGGAGCCCTCGAGGGCGTAGACCGGCTTCTGGTCACCGATGCGGTAGCCGACGGTGGTCAGCAGCCCGGAGTACGAGTTGATGATCTTCTCGCCGGTGTTCAGCAGCATGAAGGTGCCGGTGCCGTACGTCGACTTGGCCTCGCCCTCGGCGAAACAGGTCTGGCCGAACAGGGCCGCCTGCTGGTCGCCGAGCGCGGAGGCGACCGGGATGCCGCCGAGCAGGTCGCCGAGCTTGCCGCCGGTGACCTCGCCGTAGACCTCGGCGGAGGAGCGGATCTCCGGGAGCATGTTCAGCGGCACGCCGATGGACTCGGCGATCTTCTCGTCCCACGCCAGGGTGTGGAGGTTCATCAGCATGGTGCGGGAGGCGTTGGTGACGTCGGTGTAGTGCTTGCCGCCGTTGACACCACCGGTCAGGTTCCAGATGACCCAGCTGTCCATGGTGCCGAAGAGGATGTCCCCGGCCTCGGCGCGCTCGCGCAGCCCCTCGACGTTGTCGAGCAGCCAGCGGGCCTTCGGGCCGGCGAAGTACGAGGCCAGCGGCAGGCCGGTCTCGCGGCGGAAGCGGTCCTGGCCGACGTTGCGGCCGAGGTCCTTGCACAGGGCGTCGGTGCGGGTGTCCTGCCAGACGATGGCGTTGTGGACGGGCTCACCGGTGTTCTTGTCCCAGAGCAGAGTGGTCTCGCGCTGGTTGGTGATGCCGATGGCCTTGATGTCGTCACGGGTGATGCCGGCCTTCTGGACGGCCCCGGCGACGACTTCCTGGACGTTGGTCCAGATCTCGTTGGCGTTGTGCTCGACCCAGCCCGGCTTCGGGAAGATCTGCTCGTGCTCCTTCTGGTCGACCGAGACGATACGGCCGTCCTTGTCGAAGACGATGCAGCGGCTGGAGGTGGTGCCCTGGTCGATCGCGGCGATGAACGGGCCGGCGGTGTGGGCGTCGGTCACTGTGTGCTCCTGGGTTCCGTGAGTAAGGGACGGTCTACGACTGCTGTTCGACTGCTGGTCTAAGCGAACGCGATGTTGTAGATGCCTGCAGCGATCGCGCCGCCGATCAGCGGACCGGCGATCGGGACCCAGGCGTAGCTCCAGTCGGAGCCGCCCTTGTTGGGCAGGGGCAGGAGTGCGTGCACGATGCGCGGACCGAGGTCACGGGCCGGGTTGATCGCGTAACCGGTCGGGCCACCGAGGGACAGACCGATGGAGACGACGACGAGTGCGGTGATCAGGGCGCCCAGGGTGCCGAGACCCTTGCCGTCACCGTTGAGGCCCTGGGTGAGGACGGCGAGCACCAGCACGATGGTGCCGATGACCTCGGTGGCGACGTTCTGCCAGGCGACGCGGACCTCGGGGCCGGTGGAGAAGATGCCCAGGACCGGGCCGGCGCCCTTCTCCTGCGCCTCGACGGCCTTGGCGGAGGTGGCCTGCGCGCCGGGAGCGCCGACGATCTCCTTGTCGGTCAGGTGCGCGTGGAACTGACCGTAGTAGGCGACCCAGACCAGGGCCGCACCGATCATGGCGCCGAGCAGTTGTCCGCCCCAGTAGATCGGGACGTCGCTCCAGGCGATGCCGTCCTTCTTCAGCGCGAGCGCGAGCGTCACGGCCGGGTTGAGGTGGGCGCCGGAGAGCGGCGCCGAGGTGTACACGGCCGTCAGCACGGCGAAACCCCACCCGAAGGTGATGGCCAGCCAGCCGGCGTTGCGGGCCTTGGAGGCCTTCAGCGTGACGGCGGCGCACACGCCACCGCCGAGCAGGATGAGTATGGCGGTACCGATGGTCTCGCCGATGAAGATGTCGGAGCTGGACACCCGCGACTCCTTTGTCCTTCGTCCAGGGGACCGAACCCCGGGTCCCTCCGGTGGTTCGAGCTGCTCTCGGGAGTGAGAGCGGTGTCGGCCCTTGGCGTTGTCACACTCTAGCGCGTATTGCCGGTAGGTGTTCGACAATGCCGACCGATGGACGGGAGTCTTGCTCCGGCGTTACGTGCACGTCAAGAGCTCTGTTGCCGAAACCGCGATCGTTATTGATTGCTGTGGCTATCGATCTTGAGTTCGACACACACGGCTTCCGCGTGCGCACTGTGCGTGCGGATCTATGGGTTTGCCTAGTTTGTCAGGGTACGGGCAAGGGCCGGGACGTCCAACGGACGTACCGACCCTCTTGTGCTCTTCTTGGACGGGCTCGCGTCAGAACCGGCCGGCGCCCAGGTCCCGTGACACCGCGCGGGCGCAGTCCCGCACCGCCGCGATCAGCTCGGGGCGCAGCTCGCCGTCCCGGCACAGCCGCTCCACGGCCCCGGTGATGCCGACCGCGCCGACGGGCATGCGCCGCCGGTCGTGGATGGGGGCGGCGATGGACGCGACGCCCTCCCAGGTCTCCTCGATGTCCGCCGCGTACCCACGCGCGCGCGTGATGTCGAGGATCTGCTCGAAGTCGCCCAGATCGCACACGGTCCGGTCGGTGAACACCTTGCGGTCGCTCTCCACCGCCTCGCTGTGCGCCACCGGGTCGTACGCGGAGAGCACCTTGCCCAACGCCGTGCAGTGCAGGGGCTGCATGGCCCCGATCTCCAGCACCTGCCGGCTGTCGTCGGGCCGGAAGACGTGGTGCACGATCAGCACACCCTGCTGGTGCAGGACGCCCAGGTGCACGCTCTCACCGCTGGAGCGGGCCAGGTCATCGGTCCACACGAGCGCACGTGCGCGCAGCTCGTGCACATCCAGGTAGGTGGTGCCGAGGCGCAGCAGCTCGGCGCCCAGCTGATAGCGCCCGGAGGCCTCGTCCTGCTCCACGAACCCCTCGTGCTGGAGGGTGCGCAGAATGCCGTGCGCGGTGCCCTTGGCCAGGCCCAGGGACGAGGCGATGTCCGACAGGCCGAGCCTGCGCTCGCCGCCCGCGAGGAGCCGCAGCATCGCGGCCGCCCGTTCGAGCGACTGGATGTTCCGTGCCATCGCCGTCCTGCCTCCGTCCCGTCGACAGCCGAGTGTTACGGCGTCGCTGCCAGTGTTCGGCAATGCCGAACACTACCGGTCCATGCCGACCTCCCGCTAATGGTCGGTCGTCATCTGTTGCGTCACTGGTATCCAGCCGGTGACCTGCCCGCCATCCTCGTCCGTCCCGTGGACGCGCCGACCATACGGTGGCGGGCCCGGCTACCCTGGCGTGGTGCGCCCAGCGCGGGACGTCTCGCGGGCGCCGTGAAGCCGACAGCCGTCGCAACTCAGGGAGCCCTTTCATGGCCTCGTCGCCACTGACCCCTTCCGCCGACAGCCGGACCCGTGTGTCCGCGCTCCGTGAGGCGCTCGCCACCAGAGTGGTGGTCGCCGACGGAGCGATGGGCACCATGCTGCAGGCCCAGGACCCCACTCTCGAGGACTTCGAGAATCTCGAAGGCTGCAACGAGATCCTCAACGTGACCCGTCCCGACATCGTCCGATCCGTCCACGACGCGTACTTCGCGGTGGGCGTCGACTGCGTCGAGACCAACACCTTCGGCGCCAACCACACGGCCGCCACCGAGTACGACATCGCCGACCGTGTGCACGAACTCTCCGAGGCGGGCGCCCGGATCGCCCGCGAGGCGGCCGACGAGCACACCGCCCGCGACGGCCGGCAGCGCTGGGTCCTCGGCTCGGTCGGCCCCGGCACCAAGCTGCCCACCCTCGGCCACATCGACTACGCCACGATCCGCGACGGCTACCAGGCCAACGTCGAGGGCATGCTCGCGGGCGGCGCCGACGCCCTGATCGTCGAGACCACGCAGGACCTGCTCCAGACGAAGGCCTCCGTCCTCGGCGCCCGGCGCGCGCTGGAGGCCACCGGCACCGACGTGCCGCTGGTGGTCTCGATGGCCTTCGAGACGACCGGCACCATGCTGCTGGGCTCGGAGATCGGTGCCGCGCTGACCGCGCTGGAGCCGCTGGGCATCGACATGATCGGCCTGAACTGCTCGACCGGCCCCGCCGAGATGAGCGAGCACCTGCGCTACCTGGCCCGTCACTCCCGCATCCCGCTGCTGTGCATGCCGAACGCGGGCCTTCCCATCCTCACCAAGGACGGCGCGCACTTCCCCCTCGACCCCGAGGGCCTGGCCGACGCGCAGGAGAACTTCGTCCGCGACTACGGCCTGTCCCTGATCGGCGGCTGCTGCGGCACCACCCCCGAACACCTGCGCCAGGTCGTGGACCGCGTCCGCGACCTCACGCCCTCCGAGCGCAGCCCGCAGCCCGAGCCGGGTGCCGCCTCCCTCTACCAGACGGTCCCGTTCCGCCAGGACACCTCCTACCTGGCCATCGGTGAGCGCACCAACGCCAACGGCTCGAAGAAGTTCCGTGAGGCGATGCTGGCGGCGCGCTGGGACGACTGCGTGGAGATGGCCCGCGACCAGATCCGCGAAGGCGCCCACATGCTGGACCTGTGCGTGGACTACGTGGGCCGTGACGGCGTGGCCGACATGAAGGAGCTCGCCGGCCGCTTCGCCACCGCCTCCACCCTGCCGATCGTCCTCGACTCCACCGAAGTCCCCGTCATCCAGGCCGGGTTGGAGAAGCTCGGCGGCCGCGCGGTCATCAACTCCGTCAACTACGAGGACGGCGACGGCCCCGAGTCCCGCTTCGCGAAGGTCACCAAGCTCGCGCAGGAGCACGGCGCAGCGCTGATCGCGCTGACCATCGACGAGGAGGGCCAGGCCCGCACCCCCGAACACAAGGTCGCCATCGCCGAACGGCTCATCGACGACCTGACCGGCAACTGGGGCATCCACGAGTCGGACATCCTCATCGACACCCTGACCTTCACCATCTGTACCGGTCAGGAGGAGTCCCGCAAGGACGGCGTCGCCACCATCGAGGCGATCCGCGAACTCAAGCGCCGCCACCCCGACGTACAGACCACCCTGGGCCTTTCGAACATCTCCTTCGGCCTCAACCCGGCGGCCCGCATCCTGCTCAACTCGGTGTTCCTGGACGAGTGTGTGAAGGCGGGCCTGGACTCCGCGATCGTGCACGCGTCGAAGATCCTGCCGATCGCCCGGTTCAGCGAGGAGGAGGTCCAGACCGCCCTCGACCTGATCCACGACCGCCGCGCCGAGGGCTACGACCCCCTCCAGAAGCTCATGCAGCTCTTCGAGGGCGCCACCACCAAGTCCCTGAAGGCGGGCCGCGCCGAGGAACTGGCCGCGCTGCCGCTGGACGAGCGCCTCAAGCGCCGCATCATCGACGGCGAGAAGAACGGCCTGGAGGCCGACCTCGACGAGGCCCTGCAGACCCGCCCCGCTCTCGACATCGTCAACGAGACCCTCCTGGACGGCATGAAGGTCGTCGGCGAACTGTTCGGCTCGGGCCAGATGCAGCTGCCGTTCGTGCTGCAGTCCGCCGAGGTCATGAAGACGGCGGTCGCCCACCTCGAACCGCACATGGAGAAGTCGGACGCCGAGGGCAAGGGCACCATCGTGCTGGCCACCGTGCGCGGCGACGTGCACGACATCGGCAAGAACCTCGTCGACATCATCCTGTCCAACAACGGCTACAACGTGGTCAACCTCGGCATCAAGCAGCCGGTCTCCGCGATCCTGGACGCCGCGGCCGAGCACCGCGCCGACGTCATCGGCATGTCCGGCCTCCTGGTCAAGTCCACGGTGATCATGAAGGAGAACCTGGAGGAGCTCAACCAGCGCGGCATGGCCGCCGACTTCCCGGTGATCCTCGGCGGAGCAGCGCTGACCAGGGCGTACGTCGAACAGGACCTGCACGAGATCTACCAGGGCGAAGTCCGTTACGCCCGCGACGCGTTCGAGGGCCTGCGCCTCATGGACGCCCTCATCGGCGTCAAGCGGGGCGTGCCCGGCGCCAAGCTGCCCGAGCTCAAGCAGCGCCGGGTGCGCGCGAGCGCCGTACAGGTCGAGGAGGAGCGGCCCGAGGAGGGGCATGTCCGCTCCGACGTGGCCATCGACAACCCGCTGCCCACGCCGCCGTTCCGGGGCACCCGCGTCATCAAGGGCATCCAGCTCAAGGAGTACGCCTCCTGGCTCGACGAGGGCGCCCTGTTCAAGGGCCAGTGGGGGCTCAAGCAGGCCCGCACCGGCGAGGGACCGACGTACGAGGAACTCGTCGAGACCGAGGGCCGGCCGCGTCTGCGCGGACTGCTCGACCAACTGCAGACCGAGAACCTGCTGGAAGCCGCCGTCGTCTACGGCTACTTTCCCTGCGTGTCCAAGGACGACGACCTGATCATCCTGGACGACGAGGGCAACGAGCGCACCCGCTTCACCTTCCCGCGCCAGCGCCGCGGCCGCCGGCTCTGCCTCGCCGACTTCTTCCGCCCGGAGGAGTCGGGGGAGACCGACGTGGTCGGCTTCCAGGTCGTCACCGTCGGCTCCCGGATCGGCGAGCGGACGGCCGAGCTGTTCGAGGCGAACGCCTACCGTGACTACCTCGAACTGCACGGCCTGTCCGTCCAGTTGGCCGAGGCGCTCGCCGAGTACTGGCACGCCCGGGTGCGTTCCGAACTCGGCTTCGCGGGCGAGGACCCCAGCGAGATCGAGGACATGTTCTCCCTGAAGTACCGGGGCGCCCGCTTCTCCCTCGGCTACGGCGCCTGCCCCGATCTGGAGGACCGCGCCAAGATCGCCGACCTGCTCCAGCCGGAGCGCATCGGCGTCCACCTCTCGGAGGAGTTCCAGCTCCACCCCGAGCAGTCCACCGACGCGATCGTCATCCACCACCCGGAGGCGAAGTACTTCAACGCCCGCTGAAACGCTCCTGAGTCATGACTCACCGAGCACACTGATCGGATAAGTCGTACACTGGTCGGTCCACTGGAGGCCGGTTCCCCGTGCGGGGGACCGGCCTGCTCGTCCCTCAAGGAGGTACGTGGATGACCAGCACGGTCCCCGCGCCCGTAACCCGTACGGCAGACGGCTCGGCACTTCAGGCCGTCCTCCTCGACATGGACGGCACCCTGGTGGACACCGAGGGCTTCTGGTGGGACGTCGAGGCAGAGGTCTTCGCCCGCCTCGGCCACACCCTCGACGACTCCTGGCGCCATGTCGTGGTCGGCGGCCCCATGACCCGCAGTGCCGGCTTCCTCATCGAGGCCACCGGCGCCGACATCACCCTCGCCGAACTCACCGTCCTGCTCAACGACGGCTTCGAGGACCGCATCGGCCGCGACCTGCCGCTGATGCCGGGCGCGCTCCGGCTGCTGACCGAACTGTCCGCGCACCGGATCCCCACCGCCCTGGTCTCCGCCTCGCACCGGCGCATCATCGACCGGGTCCTCGCCTCCCTCGGCCCGCAGCACTTCGCCCTCACGGTCGCCGGTGACGAGGTGTCCCGCACCAAGCCCTACCCCGACCCGTATCTGTTCGCCGCCGCCGGACTCGGTGCGGATCCGGCCAGATGCGCGGTCGTCGAGGACACCGCGACCGGTGTCGCCGCCGCCGAGGCCGCGGGCTGCCAGGTCGTGGCCGTGCCCTCCGTGGCTCCCATCGCCGCGGCCCCCGGACGGACCGTCGTCAGCTCCCTCGAAGAGATCGACCTGACATTCCTGCGCGGCCTGATCGCCCTTCGATGACGGAAATGCCTCGGGTGTTCACCCAGCGTGCAAGGCGGATAGCGCGGTAATTCCCCAGATACCTGTCAGTGGAATTCCCTGCGCGCCGGATGGCCGAATTCCGGTCGACTCCCGCCCCGTTACGGGTGTGAGGTTCCCCACGCGGACGAGCCTCGACAGGTGGCCGAGGCTGTGCCGGAGGCCCCGATTCCGGCCGCCTGGACCCGCCCATGTGTCCCGATTGATGGAAACCTGCGCCCATTCCTTCCCCTGGCCGGTATTCGGTGCGTCCACGCCCGATTCCGCTGTGTGATGGCGGCCCAACTCCGGTGACCGCGAACCCTCCTGCCGGTCCGGACTAACCTCCTGGTGAGAACATCGCCCTCACCCCGTGATCCGCCGCACCACCCATGCATGCCGGGTACACGGACTCGACAGCTGTGGAGAAACTCGCGCATGAACCGCAAGACTTTGGTGCTGCCGGCCGTCATCGGTCTGCTCGCGCCGGTACTCGCCGCCTGCGGCGGGACCGACAGCGGCAGCGGCGGGAGCGACGCGATCGGCGTCGGCACCACGGACCGGTTCACCGCCACGAAGGACGCTCCCGCTCCGCTCGACCCCGCCTACGCCTACGACGTCGGCACCTGGAACGTCCTGCGCCAGACCGTGCAGACCCTGATGATCCAGCCCAAGGGCGACGGCGACCCGGTGCCCGAGGCCGCCCAGTCCTGCGGCTTCAGCGACAGCGGCAACGAACGCTACGTCTGCACCCTGCGCGACGGCCTGAAGTTCGCCAACGGCGACGCCATCACCGCGGCCGACGTGAAGTACTCCATCGACCGCGCCCGCGCCATCAAGGCGGACTCCGGCGTCTTCGCCCTGCTGTCCACCGTCGACACCGTCGAGACCAAGGGCGACCGCGAGGTCATCTTCCACCTCAAGACCGCCGACGCCACCTTCCCGTACAAGCTGTCGACCCCGGTCGCCGGCATCGTCAACCCCGACGACTACGCGAAGAACAAGCTCCGCGACGGCTTCGACATCGACGGCTCGGGCCCCTACACGATGAAGGCCGACGTCAAGAACGACGAGCTCGTCGACGCCGTGTTCACCAAGAACCCCAACTACAAGGGGGCCTTGAAGGTGAACAACGACAAGGTCGAACTGCGCTCCTTCACGGACGCCGACGCGATGGGAACCGCCCTGGAGAAGGGCGACATCGACCTCATCACCCGCACCATGTCGCCCGCGCAGATCCAGAAGCTCTCCAACGAGTCCGGCGGTGACGTCGACCTCGTCGAGATGGCCGGCCTGGAGATCCGCTACCTGGCCTTCAACACCGACGCCCCGACCGTGAAGTCCCGTGCCGTACGCCAGGCGATGGCCCAGCTGATCAACCGCGGCGAACTCGTCTCCAAGGTCTACGGCACCCAGGCGCAGCCGCTCTTCTCGCTGGTCCCGGCCACCATCACCGGCCACACCAACGCGTTCTTCAACAAGTACGGCGACCCGAGCGCCACCAGGGCCAAGTCCCTGCTGACCCAGGCCGGCATCACCACCCCGGTGAAACTGACCCTCCACTACACGACCGACCACTACGGCTCGGCCACCAAGGAGGAGTTCGAGGACCTCCAGAAGCAGCTCAACAGCAGCGGGCTCTTCGACGTCGACATCAAGGGCTCCCCCTGGGCCACCTTCCGCCCCGCGGAGCAGAAGGGCGAGTACGACGTCTACGGCATGGGCTGGTTCCCCGACTTCCCCGACGCCGACAACTACCTCGCCCCGTTCCTCGACAAGGACAACTTCCTCGGCTCGCCGTACGACAACACCCAGATCCGCAACACCCTGATCCCGGAGTCCCGCCGCGAGGCCGACCGCATCGCCGCGTCCGGAAGCCTGACCGAGATCCAGGACATCGTCGCCAACGACGTCCCCGTGCTGCCGCTGTGGCAGGGCAATCAGTACGTCGCCGCACGCGACGACGTCACGGGCACCGCCTACGCGCTCAACTCCTCGTCGACGCTTCAGCTGTGGGAACTCGGCAAGGGCGTGAGCGGCTGACCCGGCCGGCACGTTCTGCGCCCGGGACCTTCGAGGACAGGTCCCGGGATTCCACAAGAATCGACGACAAGGCACTCGCACGTGAACAAGCGCATCCAGTGGCCGGTCCTGCCGATCGTCGCGGGGCTGGCCTGCGGCCTGCTGAGCGGCTGTGGCGCCCAGTCCGGTGACTCCGGTTCCGGCGGCTCCTCCGTGGTCATGGGGATGTCCGACGACGTCCTCGCCACCGACCCGGCCTCCGGCTACGACCCCGGCTCCTGGCTGTTGTTCAACAACGTCTTCCAGTCGCTGCTCAGCTTCCCCAAGGGCGGCACGGAACCGGAGCCCGACGCCGCCCGGAGCTGCGAGTTCACGGACGCCAAGACCCAGGTGTACACGTGCACGCTCAAGGACGGCCTCAAGTTCAGCAACGGTGACGCGCTCACCTCCGAGGACGTCAAGTTCTCCTTCGACCGCACGCTGAAGATCAACGACGACGCCGGTCCGGCGATCATGTTCCCGATGCTCGACAAGGTCGAGACACCTGACGAGAAGACCGTCGTCTTCAAGCTGAACACACCCGACGCCACCTTCCCGAGCAAGATCGCCTCCGGTGCGGGTTCCATCGTCGACCACACGCAGTACGACGCGAACGGGCTGCGCAAGGACGGCGAGGCGGTCGGCTCCGGCCCCTACCGGCTGGACTCGTTCGACGACGACCAGGCCGTGTTCTCCGTCAACGAGAACTACAAGGGCACCGCCGAGACGAAGAACTCCGGCGTCACGCTCAAGTTCTTCCACGGCGACCAGGCCGCCCTGAAGACCGCCCTCAGCGACAACAAGGTCGACATCGCCTACCGCGGCCTCACCGCGGGCGACATCACCGACATCGAGAACGCCTCGCCCGACTCGGGCGTCGAGGTCGTCGAGGGCAGCAGCGCCGAGGTCCAGCACCTCGTCTTCAACATGAACGACCCCGTCACCGCAAAGCTCGGCGTCCGCAAGGCCATCGCCTATCTGCTCGACCGCGAAGCCCTCATCCACGACGTCTACCAGGGCACCGCGACCGCGCTCTACTCGATCATCCCGGCCGGTATCGCCGGCCACAACACGGCCTTCTTCGACACCTACGGCGCGCAGCCCTCCAGGTCGAAGGCCGCCGCCGCCCTGGCCGACGACAACATCACCGGCAAGGTGAAGCTGACCCTGTGGTCGACGCCGTCCCGCTACGGCCCGGCCACCGACCAGGAACTCAAGACGATCGCCCAGCAGCTCAACGCCAGCGGACTGTTCGCCGCCGACGTGAAGTCCGTGGCCTTCGACCAGTACGAGAAGGACATCGCCGCCGGCAAGTACGGCGTCTACGTGAAGGGCTGGGTGCCCGACTACCCGGACGCCGACAACTTCACGGCTCCCTTCTTCGGCGCGGGCAACGTGCTCGACAACCACTACAGCAACAGCAAGATCACCGGCACGCTCATCCCGGAGACCGCCGCCCAGCCGGACCGCACCGCCACGGACGACCACTTCGGCACGCTCCAGGACATCGTCGCCCAGGAGGTCCCCGTCCTGCCGGTCTGGCAGGCCAAGCAGTACGCCGTCGTCCGCGACGACGTCTACGGCCTGGAGTACTGCCTCGACGCCTCCACGGTGTTCCGCTTCTGGGAACTCAGCAAGGGCTGATCCGCCGGCAGGCCCGACCGACGGCCGCACACACGAAGAGGGCGCCCCCTGTCAGGAAGGGGACGCCCTCTTTCTTCGCTCACCGCTGCCCGGCTACTGCGCTCCGGGACGCACCAGACCGCTCTCATACGCGTACACCGCGGCCTGTACCCGGTCCCGCAGCCCGAGCTTGGTCAGGACGTGACCGACATGCGTCTTCACGGTGGTCTCGCTGACGAACAGATCCGCGGCGATCTCCGCGTTGGACAGCCCGCGCGCCACCAGCTTCAGCACCTCGACCTCGCGGTCGGTGAGGGTGTGCAGGGTGTCCGGCACCGGCTCGTCACCCGACGGCAGGTGCGTGGCGTACTTGTCGAGCAGCCGACGGGTGATGCTCGGCGCGAGCATCGCCTCACCCGCGGCCACCACCCGGATCGCCTGCACGAGTTCGTTGGCCGGGGCGTCCTTCAACAGGAACCCGCTGGCCCCCGCCCGCAGCGCCTCCACCACGTACTCGTCGAGGTCGAAGGTGGTCAGCACCAACACCTTGGCCGGACCGTCCCGCCCCGGCCCGGTGATCTGCCGGGTCGCCTCCACACCGTCCATCCGCGGCATCCGGATGTCCATCAGGACCACGTCGGGCTGAAGCGCCCGCACCTGGTCGATGGCCTGAAGGCCGTCTCCGGCCTCGCCCACGACCGCGATGTCCTGCTCGGCCTCCAGGATCATCCGGAAGCCGGTACGCAGCAGCGGCTGGTCGTCGACGAGTAGGACGCGGATGGCCACGTAAGTCTCCTTCGCTAGTCCGGCCCCATTCTGCCCTGCGGCCCGCCCGCCGACTCGGCCGCCCTCACCGGCGACGGCTGTGTCCGCCCCGGAGCACCCACCGGGTCGCCGCCCGCGTCCGGGCCGGCCACCCGCACCGGCAGCGGATACGGCGGGGGAGTGCCCCCGAACTCCGGGCAGTGCTCCTGGTGGTCGCACCAGCCGCACAACTTGGTCGGGCGGGGCCGCCACTCACCCGTCTCCGTGGCCTCCCGGATCGCCTCCCACAGGGCCAGCAGCTTGCGCTCGATCCGCTCCAGATCGGCGAGGACCGGGTCGTACGTCAGGACGTCACCGCTGCCGAGATAGACGAGCTGAAGCCGGCGCGGGATCACGTTCTTCAGCCGCCAGACCACCAGGGCGTAGAACTTCATCTGGAACAGCGCACCCTCGGCGTACTCCGGGCGGGGCGCCTTGCCCGTCTTGTAGTCGACGATCCGCACCTCGCCGGTCGGCGCCACGTCGACCCGGTCGATGATCCCGCGCAGCCTGAGCCCCGAGTCCAGCTCCGTCTCGACGAACAGCTCCCGCTCGGCGGGCTCCAGCCGCGTCGGGTCCTCCAGCGTGAACCACCGCTCGACCAGCCGCTCCGCCTCACCGAGCCACCGCGTCAACCGCTCGCCGTCCGGATCGTCGGCGAACAGCTCGACCACCTCAGGCCGGCTCTCCCTGAGCCGGTCCCACTGGCCCGGTACGAGCGACTTGGCCCTCGGCGCGGTCCGCTCAGTGGCCGGCGCGTCGAAGAGCCGCTCGAGGACCGAGTGCACAAGGGTCCCCCGGGTCGCCGCCTCGCTCGGCTTCTCCGGCAGCCGGTCGATCACCCGGAACCGGTACAGCAGCGGGCACTGCATGAAGTCACTGGCCCGCGAGGGAGAGAGGGAGGCGGGCGCTATGGCGGCGGACCGGGACACCTCACCGGTGCCCTCCGCCACTGCCACTGCCACTGCCGCCGCCCCGGCCGTCGGCTCACCCGCGACCGGTTCCGCCGCCGTCCCCGGGTCGCCGCTCGCGGCCTCCGCCGTGCCCTCGGTACTCGTCTCCATGACCACAGACCATACGGCCCGCCACTGACAGTGACCCAGCCACGGGCATGACCACCGCGACCCCCGGGGGAAACGCAGGGGGTGCCGGGGCGGAACGCGCCGCGACCGCCGCATACCATCGACCCGAGACCCTTCCGCACGGCAGACGCGGAAGACGCTTCGAACGAGGGGACATCGTGGACGAGAGCGGCGGGAGCGGGCAGCCGCAGTCCGGCACGGACAGGTCGGCCGAGCCCCACACAGGGCCCACGGCCCGGACCACCGACCCGCACGACAACGGAACCAGGGCCGCCGCCACGAACGCCGAACACCCGACCGACGCGGACCCCGGCCGCTCTTCCACCACTCCGCCCGCCCCGGAACCCGAGCACAGCACCGAAGCCCCGCACAAGCCCGCCACCGGTGACAACGCTGCCCCGGGCACACCGCTGGACGACGCCGCCGACACCCCTGCTCCCGGGAGCGACACCGGCGCAGGTGACCCCGAGCAGCCGGCCCAGGCACCCGCACCCGAAACCCCCGCACCCGACGACCACCGCACCCTCGCCCACTCCGGTGCCCCCGCCAAGAACCCCCCGCCCCAGCAGCCACAGCCCCGCGGCGGACTCCTCATGGGCCGCCCCTTCGGCGTGCCCGTCTACGTCGCCCCCAGCTGGTTCCTCGTCGCCGCGCTCATCACCTGGGTCTTCGGCGGCCAGTTGGACCGCGTCCTGCCGGAACTGGGCGCCGCCCGCTACCTCGTCTCCCTCTTCTTCGCGGTCGCCTTCTACGCCTCCGTACTCGTCCACGAACTCGCCCACACCGTCGCGGCCCTCCGCTTCAAGCTCCCGGTCCGCCGCATCCAGCTCCAGTTCTTCGGCGGCGTCTCCGAGATCGAGAAGGAGGCCGAGACCCCCGGCCGCGAGTTCGTGCTGGCCTTCGTCGGCCCGCTGTTCTCCCTCGTCCTCGCCGGCCTCTTCTACCTGGCCCTCCAGCCCGTGGAACCCGGCACCGTCCCCGCCGTCCTGCTCGGCGGCCTCATGATCTCCAACCTCATCGTGGCCGCGTTCAACCTCCTGCCCGGCCTCCCCCTCGACGGCGGCCGCATGCTCCGGGCCGTCGTCTGGAAGATCACCGGCAAACCCATGACCGGCACCGTCGCCGCCGCCTGGGTCGGCCGCGCACTCGCCGTCTCCGTCCTCATCGGCCTCCCGCTGCTCACCCAGTCCGGAGCCCTCGGCTCCACCGCCGAGGACAACGTCGGCATGGACACCGTGATGGACGCCCTGCTCGCCGCGATCCTCGCCGCGATCATCTGGACCGGAGCCGGCAACAGCCTTCGCGTGGCCCGCCTGCGCGAACACCTCCCCGACCTGCGCGCCCGCACCCTCACCCGCCGCGCCGTCCCCGTCGAGACCGACACACCCCTCTCCGAGGCCCTGCGCCGCGCCAACGCCGCCGGCGCCCGCGCCCTGGTCGTCGTCGACGCCGAGGGCACCCCGCTCTCCCTCGTCCGCGAGGCAGCCATCGTCGGCGTACCCGAACACCGCCGCCCCTGGGTCGCCGTCAGCGGCCTCGCCCAGGACCTCACCGACGGCATGCGCGTCTCGGCCGAACTCGCGGGCGAAGACCTCCTGGACGCCCTGCGCGACACCCCGGCGACCGAGTACCTCGTCGTCGAGGAGACCGGAGAGATCTACGGCGTCCTGTCCGCCGCCGACGTGGAACGCGCCTTCGTGAAGGCCATGGCCAGGCCCTCCTAGTGGTCGGCGACCCCGGCAATCCCCGGTAGGCTGTTCACATGTCCGAACCGACCGGTGCCGCCCGCAGGCGCGGGCCCTTCAAGGTCGGGGACCAGGTTCAGCTGACCGACCCCAAGGGCCGCCACTACACGTTCACGCTCGAAGAGGGAAAGAACTTCCACACCCACAAGGGTTCCTTCCCGCACGACGAGCTGATCGGCGCACCCGAGGGCAGCGTTGTCCGCACCACCGGTAACGTCGCCTACCTCGCGCTGCGCCCCCTGCTCCCCGACTACGTCCTGTCCATGCCCCGCGGCGCCGCCGTGGTCTACCCCAAGGACGCGGGGCAGATCCTCGCCTTCGCCGACATCTTCCCCGGCGCCCGCGTCGTGGAGGCCGGCGTCGGCTCCGGCTCGCTCAGCAGCTTCCTGCTGCGTGCCATCGGCGACACGGGCATGCTGCACAGCTACGAGCGCCGCGAGGACTTCGCGGAGATCGCCCAGCAGAACGTGGAACGCTACTTCGGCGGCCCGCACCCCGCCTGGCAGCTCACCGTCGGCGACCTCCAGGACAACCTGTCCGACACCGACGTCGACCGCGTCGTCCTCGACATGCTCGCCCCCTGGGAGTGCCTGGAGGCCGTCTCCAAGGCGCTGGTCCCCGGCGGCATCCTGTGCTGCTACGTCGCCACCACCACCCAGCTCGCCCGGACCGTCGAGTCCATCCGCGAGATCGGCTCCTTCAACGAGCCCACCTCCTGGGAATCGATGATCCGCAACTGGCACGTGGAGGGCCTCGCGGTCCGCCCCGACCACCGGATGATCGGCCACACCGGCTTCCTCCTCACCGCCCGCCGCCTCGCGGACGGCGTCGAGCCGCCCATGCGCCGCCGCCGCCCCTCCAAGGGCGCCTACGGCGAGGACTACACCGGCCCCAACGCCGACGGCGGAGGCCGCTGACGCACCGCACACCCCAGTCAACGAACGGGCGCCGCAGCCGCGTTCCCGGAAGTCTTCCGGAACGCGACCGCGGCGCCCTCGTGTTGACACCACGCCACAAACCGAACAAACCCGACGGACGCGTCCGCGGCCCCGGACCCCGCCGTTTCCCCGCCCTGTGACGTGTGGCACCATGCTGGCCACCCACCCCCACCGGCACAGCCCTCACAGGAGACGCTCCTAGTGCAGCAATCCGCCGTCCCGGAACTGGCACACACGCACACCCGCCCCATCCACTGGGTCGCCACCGCCACCGCAGTGGCGGGAGTCGTCGCCTTCTCCTCCGTCCTGCAGCCCAACCCGGCGACGGCCGCGCAGGCGGCCGGCCCCGAGGCCAGAACCACCCCGGTGACCACCACGGCGCCCGATCCCGCGAACGTCCACTTCCCGATCGACTGCGGCCCGGTCAAGGCGAAGGTGCAGAAGCGGATCACCGGAGACCTCGACGGCGACGGACGGCCGGAAACCATCGTCGTGGTGCACTGCGACGCCCCCATGGGCACCCCACCCGACGGCGTCTACGTCATCACGCGCGCGAAGGCCACCGGTGAACCCCGCGTGGTCGCCACCCTGCTGAGCCCGAAGACCCGCAACACCGTCACCGACTTCACGGTGAGCGACGGAGCAGTCCTGGCGACCCTGCTCGGCTACTCCACGTCCGACGTACCCAGTTGCTGCCCGGACGTGAAGGACAAGGCGCAGTGGCAGTGGAAGGACGGCACATTCGTCCGCTCCACACCGGCCGGCACACACACCGTCTGACCGAAGCGACCACACCTGTGGGAAATCAGACACCGGTCACCCGGTGTGCCCGTCACGTCACTCCGTGTCCGGACCGTAGATCTCGACCCTGTCCGAAACTCGCCGTACATGAATGCACTCGCCCGGACACTCCTTCACCGAGTCGACCACATCGGTGAGAAGCGGCAGCGGTACGGGCGTTGTGGCCCCCCTGTCCTGCAGAAGCTCCTCGCCCGAGCCCTTCACATACGCCAGACCGTCGATGTCCAGCTCGAACACCTCCGGCGCGTACTGGACACAGATGCCGTCGCCGGTACAGAGGTCCTGGTCGATCCAGACCTCCAACGCCTCGCCGCCGACCTCGGCCTCCTGCTGCACGCTCATCTCTCCTGCCGTTTAGATGCCGAGCCGGCGGGAATCAGGCCAGCTCTGACGGGTGTTGAACACTTCGACCCTACCTTCGGCGGCTTCCCAATCATGTTCGGTGGGTATTCCCCTGGCGTGAGGGGAAGCGCAAGGGTGAAGATCGGACACACCTCGACAGTCTTTGTGATCTAGGGGTTTCAATCGACACCCACCCAGGTAGGGTCTGGAAGCGTCCAGCTCCCCTTGGAGGAGGTGAGGACCGTGGCAGCCCACGACGACGACATGAACCGCGGCATCCGCCCGGGACGAGGGTCCGACGACCCGGCCGGGCAGATTGCCTACCTTGAGCAGGAGATCGCCGTCCTGCGACGCAAGCTCGCCGACTCTCCGCGGCACACGAGGATTCTCGAAGAGCGGATCGTCGAGCTACAGACAAACCTGGCCGGCGTGTCCGCCCAGAACGAGCGACTGGCCAACACACTCCGTGAGGCCCGCGACCAGATCGTGGCCCTCAAGGAAGAGGTCGACCGGCTCGCACAGCCCCCGGCCGGATTCGGCGTCTTCCTCGAAGCGAACGAGGACGGCACCGCCGACATCTTCACCGGCGGCCGCAAACTCCGGGTGAACGTCAGCCCCAGCGTCGAGCTCGAAGAGCTCCGACGTGGCCAGGAAGTGATGCTCAACGAAGCTCTCAACGTGGTCGAGGCCATGGAATACGAGAGCGTCGGCGACATCGTCACCCTCAAGGAAATCCTCGAGGACGGCGAGCGCGCCCTCGTACAGGGCCACACCGACGAGGAACGAGTGGTACGGCTCGCCGAACCACTCCTGGACGTCGTCATCCGACCCGGCGACGCCCTCCTGCTCGAACCCCGCTCCGGCTACGTCTACGAAGTCGTACCGAAGAGCGAGGTCGAGGAACTCGTCCTCGAAGAAGTCCCCGACATCGGCTACGAGCAGATCGGTGGCCTCGGCGGACAGATCGAGATGATCCGCGACGCCGTCGAGCTCCCCTACCTCTACCCCGACCTCTTCAAGGAGCATGAGCTGCGCCCGCCCAAGGGCGTCCTGCTCTACGGACCGCCCGGATGCGGCAAGACGCTCATCGCCAAGGCCGTCGCCAACTCGCTGGCCAAAAAGGTCGCCGAGGTCACCGGCCAGGCCACCGGCAAGAGCTTCTTCCTCAACATCAAGGGCCCCGAACTCCTCAACAAGTACGTCGGCGAGACCGAGCGGCAGATCCGCCTCGTCTTCCAGCGTGCGAGGGAGAAGGCCAGCGAGGGCACCCCCGTCATCGTCTTCTTCGACGAGATGGAATCCCTCTTCCGCACCCGCGGATCCGGCGTCAGCTCCGACGTCGAGAACACCATCGTCCCGCAGCTCCTCGCCGAGATCGACGGCGTCGAAGGCCTGCAGAACGTGGTCGTCATCGGTGCCTCCAACCGCGAGGACATGATCGACCCCGCCATCCTGCGCCCCGGCCGCCTCGACGTGAAGATCAAGATCGAGCGACCCGACGCCGAATCGGCCAAGGACATCTTCCAGAAGTACCTCACCGACCGCCTCCCGCTGCACCCCGAGGACGTCGGGGAGCACGGCGGCGACAAGGTGGCCACGGTCCAGAGCATGATCCAGACCGCCGTGGAACACATGTACACCGAATCCGAGGAGAACCGCTTCCTGGAGGTCACCTACGCCAACGGTGACAAGGAAGTCCTCTACTTCAAGGACTTCAACTCCGGCGCCATGATCGAGAACATCGTCGGCCGGGCCAAGAAGATGGCGATCAAGGACTTCCTCGACCACAAGCAGAAGGGCATCCGCGTCTCCCACCTCCTCCAGGCCTGCGTGGACGAGTTCAAGGAGAACGAGGACCTGCCCAACACCACCAACCCGGACGACTGGGCCCGCATCTCCGGAAAGAAGGGCGAACGGATCGTCTACATCCGTACGCTCATCACCGGAAAGCAGGGCGCCGACACCGGACGCTCCATCGACACGGTGGCCAACACCGGTCAGTACCTGTAAAGACAGGGCGGCTGCGGGTGCCCTCACCGGGGTACCCGCAGCCGACTGTTTTTCAGGCAACTAACCGGAACAGAGGCGAGCAAGGCAATGACGCAAATGATCTCCCCACCAGCGCAGAGCCGTTCTAGGCTCTTCGGTACCGCCGAGTCGCGCAGTGCGGGGACGGGCACCGCACACGCACCGGAGCGCCAGCGGTACTTGAGCGGCGTCCCCGACCGAGGGCGCCGCCGGGCAAGGAGGGCCGCATGACCGTACGGCGAGTAATGGGCATCGAGACGGAGTACGGGATCTCCGTCCCCGGCCACCCCAACGCCAATGCCATGCTCACCTCGTCCCAGATCGTCAACGCCTACGCGGCGGCGATGCACCGGGCCCGACGGGCCCGATGGGACTTCGAGGAGGAGAACCCCCTGCGGGACGCACGGGGCTTCGACCTCGCCCGCGAAACCGCCGACTCCAGCCAGCTCACCGACGAGGACATCGGCCTCGCCAACGTCATCCTCACCAACGGCGCACGGCTCTACGTCGACCACGCACACCCCGAATACAGCGCCCCCGAGGTCACCAACCCCCGCGACGCCGTCCTCTGGGACAAGGCCGGCGAGCGCATCATGGCCGAGGCCGCCGAACGAGCCGCACAGCTCCCCGGCGCCCAGCCCATCCACCTCTACAAGAACAACACCGACAACAAGGGCGCCTCCTACGGCACACACGAGAACTACCTGATGAAGCGGGAAACCCCCTTCTCGGACATCGTGCGCCACCTCACGCCCTTCTTCGTCTCCCGCCAGGTCTTCGCCGGAGCCGGCCGCGTCGGCATCGGCCAGGACGGACACGAACACGGCTTCCAGCTCAGCCAGCGCGCCGACTACTTCGAGGTCGAGGTCGGCCTGGAAACCACCCTCAAACGCCCCATCATCAACACCCGCGACGAACCCCACGCCGACGCCGAGAAGTACCGCCGCCTCCACGTCATCATCGGCGACGCGAACCTCTCCGAGATCTCCACCTACCTCAAGCTCGGCACCACGGCCCTGGTCCTGTCGATGATCGAGGACGGCTTCATCGCAGTCGACCTCGCCGTCGACCAGCCGGTACGAACCCTGCACCAGGTCTCCCACGACCCGACCCTCCAACGCCTGGTCACCCTCCGCAGCGGCCGCACACTCACCGCGGTCCAGCTCCAGATGGAGTACTACGAACTCGCCCGCAAGTACGTCGAAGAGCGGTTCGGCGCCGACGTGGACGACCAGACCAAAGACGTCCTGGGCCGCTGGGAGGACACCCTCAACCGCCTGGAGAACGACCCCATGAGCCTCGCCGGCGAGCTCGACTGGGTCGCCAAGCGAGAACTCATGGAGGGCTACCGGCGCCGCGACGACCTCGACTGGGACGCCGCGAAACTCCACCTCCTCGACCTCCAGTACGCCGACGTACGCGCCGAGAAGGGCCTCTACAACCGCCTCTCGGCCCGCGGCCGCATGAAACGGCTCCTCGACGAACAGGACGTCGAGCGCGCCCGCACCAAGCCTCCCGAGGACACCCGCGCCTACTTCCGCGGACGCTGTCTGGAGCAGTACGCCGACGACGTCGCCGCGGCCTCCTGGGACTCGGTGATCTTCGACCTCCCGGGCCGGGATTCGCTCCAGCGGGTCCCAACCCTGGAACCGCTTCGCGGAACGCGAAATCACGTCAAGGAGCTCCTGGATCGCTGTCGCACGGCAGAAGACCTGGTCAGGGTGCTTTCGGGCGGCTGAAAGGGCAGGCGGGCCGGACGGCCCGGCAGGGTGGAAAACCCGTCCAGAGGGAATCATCGAGATGGTCCCCGTACGTTGTAGAAACTGCGGGGCCGATGTCAGACCCTGCTTGTAGGGTCTGATCAAGAACGTCGAACCGAGCGGGGTGAGGGGTTATGGCGACCAAGGACACCGGCGGCGGACAGCAGAAGGCCACACGCAACACCGAGGAGGTCGAGGAGCAGACTGCGGAGACGCAGGGTTCCGAGGACCTCAAGGAGCGCCAGGAGAAGCTGAGCGACGACGTCGACTCGGTTCTGGACGAAATCGATGATGTACTCGAAGAGAACGCAGAGGATTTCGTTCGAAGCTTCGTGCAAAAAGGCGGAGAGTAAAGGTCGGTTGGTCACTTCTCCTTCAAATTGAAGGCCATGGGGGAGTTGGGTGGCTGACGAGCTCGACGTCAAGGGATGCAGGAAGTGTGGGCGGGATCTGCCTCTTGCGGCCTTTGCGCGTGACAAGAATCGGCGTGACGGCCTTCAGGTGCATTGCCGGGAGTGCGTGGCGGAGTACAGCGCCGCGCACTACCGGCGGCGCCGGGAGGCCATGGGTAAGTCGGTTCGGGAGCAAGTGGATGTCCCGGACGGACACAAGCTCTGCCGCATGTGCGGCGAGGTCAAGCCGCACAGCGACTGGCATCGAAATGCCACCGCATCCGATGGCTTGTCGACGCGCTGCAAGGCGTGTCGGGCAATCCAGGGGCGGCAGGGCCATCTGAAGCGTCAGTACGGCATCACCGAAGCCGATCGAGATGAGCTGATCGCCTCTCAAGGGGGCGTCTGCTGCATATGTTTGGCGGCCGTGCCCGAGCATGTGGATCACTGCCACAAGACGGGTAGGGTCCGAGGCGTACTGTGCTTCAGCTGCAATGCCGCACTGGGGCAGTTCAAGGATCGGCCCGATGCCATAAGGCGGGCTGCTGCTTACGTGGAAGGAATCGCGTGGAAGCCAACACTCGTAGCACCGGGCGTCTACCAGCTGCCTTCCTGACGCCTGGGTCGTCGTCCTTCATGGACTTCCTGTCCGAGCATCAGCCGGGGATGCTGCCGGGCAACCGGCAACTGCCGCCGACGCAGGGCGTGATCGAGGCGCCGCACGGGACGACCATCGTGGCCGTCACCTTCCCGGGCGGTGTGGTGCTCGCCGGTGACCGGCGGGCGACCATGGGGAACGTCATCGCGCAGCGGGACATCGAGAAGGTGTTCCCGGCGGACGAGTACTCGGCTGTCGGTATCGCCGGCACGGCCGGTCTCGCCGTGGAGATGGTGAAGCTCTTCCAGTTGGAGCTGGAGCACTTCGAGAAGGTCGAGGGCGCTCAGCTGTCGCTGGAGGGCAAGGCGAATCGGCTGTCGACCATGATCCGGTCGAATCTGGGCATGGCGATGCAGGGTCTGGCCGTGGTGCCGCTGTTCGCGGGGTACGACGTGGACCGGGAGAGGGGCCGGATCTTCTCCTACGACGTCACTGGCGGCCGTTCCGAGGAGCACAACTTCGCCGCCACCGGTTCCGGCTCGGTCTTCGCGCGCGGTGCCATGAAGAAGTTCTTCCACGACGGTCTGAGCGAGGCCGAGGCCACGACGCTTGTGGTGCAGGCCCTGTACGACGCGGCTGACGACGACTCGGCGACCGGTGGTCCCGATGTCGCCCGCCGGATCTACCCGATCGTCACCGTGATCACCGAGGACGGTTTCCGCCGGCTCACCGACGACGAGTCGTCCGAGATCGCCCGTTCGATTCTCGCGCGTCGGCTGGAGCAGCCCGACGGCCCGCGGGCTGCGCTGCTGTAGGCGTCTCCCGTCTTGTTCAAGGTGATCGCAGTGTCTTCCACAGAAAGGGACGGATAACCGGTGTCGACGCCGTTCTATGTTTCTCCCCAGCAGGCGATGGCCGACCGGGCGGAGTACGCCCGTAAGGGCATCGCTCGTGGTCGCAGCCTGGTCGTGCTGCAGTATGCCGATGGCATCGTGTTCGTCGGTGAGAATCCGTCCCGTGCGCTGCACAAGTTCAGCGAGATCTACGACCGGATCGGGTTCGCGGCCGCCGGCAAGTACAACGAGTACGAGAACCTGCGGATCGGCGGTGTGCGGTACGCCGACCTCCGTGGGTACACCTACGACCGTGACGACGTGACTGCTCGTGGTCTGGCCAACGTCTATGCGCAGACGCTGGGCACGATCTTCTCCTCGGCGGGCGAGAAGCCGTACGAGGTGGAGCTGGTCGTGGCCGAGGTCGGTGACACGCCGGACGGGGACCAGATCTACCGGTTGCCGCATGACGGTTCGATTGTGGATGAGCACGGTTCGGTGGCGGTGGGTGGCAACGCCGAGCAGATCAGTACGTATCTGGATCAGCGTCACCAGGACGGTGTGAGTCTGGCCGAGGCGCTGAAGCTGGCGGTGCAGGCGCTGTCCCGGGATACGAACGGCAGTGAGCGGGAGATCCCGGCGGAGCGTCTGGAGGTCGCGGTGCTGGACCGTACGCGTCCGCAGCAGCGCAAGTTCAAGCGGATCGTGGGTCGTCAGCTCGGTCGTCTGCTGGAGGCGGGCGGTGCGACCACGGAGGCGGAGAGCGCGCAGGAGGCGGAGGACTCCGAGGAGGAGTAGTCCTGCCCGCAGTGCGCGACCATCACCCCTTCTGTGCCCCGGCCGACACCAGGCCGGGGCACAGGGCGTTCAGGGGGTGCCTGGAGGGGCTGTGGAGCCCCGTACGACCAACTCGACGGGGATGTCCCCTGCTTGTGGTGTGCGGCCCTCCAGGACGGCAAGGAGGGCTTGCATGCCGCGTTCGCCGAAGAGCTCGGCGTCCAGTCGTACGGTGGTCAGTTCGGGGTCGAGGGCGGTGGCGAGGGCGAGGTCGTCCAGGCCGGTGACGGAGATGTCGTCGGGGACGCGCAGGCCGAGTCGTCGTACGGCTTTGTAGGCGCCGGCGGCGAGTTTGTCGTCGTCGCAGACCAGGGCGGTGGGTCGGGGGCCGGGGGTGGCGAGGGCCGCTTGGGCGGCGGTCAGGGCGCCGTCGATCGAGATGGGGGCGTGGATCGTGCGGACGGTGGTGCCGGGGACGGTGGCGAGTTGTGCGGCCAGTTCGCGTGCGCGTACCTCGAAGGTCCAGGAGGGGATGTCGGCTGCGAGGTGGAGGTAGTGGCGGTGGCCGAGGTCCAGGAGGTGGGCGGCGACCTGGCGGACGCCGTCGGCGATGTCGAGGTTGACGGTGGCGGCGCCGAGGCTGCCGGTGGGGTCGCTGTCGAGCATGACGAGGGGGAGTTGGTCTCCGCGGATGGCGGTGAGGGCGTCGGCGGCCATGGAGGAGGCGATGACGCCGTCGAGGGCGGCCTGGGCGGAGGCGAAGGGGTCGCGGGCGGGGCCGATGCCTTCGGGGGAGGGGTACAGGACGACGCCGAAGCCGTGGTCGGCGGCGACGCGTGCGGCGCCGGTGTAGACGCCGGCGAAGAACTCCGTGGTAAGTGCCGGGACGACGAGGAGGACGGTGCGGGTGTGGCCGAGGCGGAGGTTGCGGGCGGCGAGGTTGGGCCGGTAGCCGAGGTCGCGGGCGGCTTCGCGGACGCGTGCGGCGGTGGTCTCGGAGACCCGGCCGCGCCATTTGTCGCCGAGGACGAGTGAGACGGCGGCCTGGGACACCCCGGCGGCCTGCGCGACGTCTCGGCTGGTCGGGCGCGTACTGCTGGGTGCCACCGTGGACCTGCTCTTTCGTCTGGACCTGCGGACTGCGCACATGGTACGTATGGGAGAGGACGTTATACGTATTACTTGGAGGCGGGGCATGGCCGCGGGATACCTGGAGATCCTCAGGGGACGGCACGCGGCTCGCCTGCTCGCGGGCACGCTGGTGGGGCGGCTGCCCAACGCGACCGCGGCGATCGCCCTGGTGCTCTTCGTCCGGGCCGAGGGCGGCACGTACAGCCTGGCGGGCGCTCTCGCGGCGGTCTACGGCGTCGCCAACGCCGTAGGCCAGCCCGTCCTCGGCCGGCTGGTGGACCTGTACGGCCAGCCGCGGGTCCAGTTGCCGGCGGCCGTTCTGTCCGCGCTCGCCATGGCGGGCTTCGCGTTCACCGGTACCGACCCGCTTCCGCTCGCCTACGCGTGCGTGGCGGCCGCCGGTCTGTTCACGCCGCCTCTGGAGGGCGGTCTGCGGGCCCTGTGGCCCTCGGTGCTGCGCCGGGAGGACCAGGTGCACCGGGCGTACGCGCTGGACGCGGTGGCGCAGGAAGTCATGTTCACCGTCGGCCCGTTGCTGGTGACCCTGTGCGTGTCGCTGTGGTCGGAGCGGGCGGCCCTGCTGGTGCTGAACGCCGTGGGGGTGCTCGGCGCCCTCTCCGTGGTCGTGTCGCCGCCCTCGCGCGCGTGGCGCTCCGCACCGCGGGAGGCGCACTGGCTCGGCGCGCTGCGTTCGCGCGGACTGCTGGCCATGCTGGGCGCGTTCCTGTTCGTCGGGATCGCGCTGGGGTCCATCACGGTCGCCTCCGTGCCGTACGCGGACGAGCACGGCGGGGACGCGGTGTACGGCTGGCTGATGGCCGGTATCGGTCTGGGCGCGCTCCTGGGCGGCATGGTGTACGGCGCGCGGCAGTGGGCCGGTGAGCCGGCGCGGCGACTGCAGGTGCTGGTGGGCTTCCTGGCGGTGTGTTATCTGCCGCTGACGTTGATGCCGGGCGCGGTCGCCATGACGTTGCTGTCGGTGCTCGCGGGTGTGTTCCTGGCGCCTGTCATCGCGTGTGCCTTCGTCCTGGTCGACCGGCACGCTCCGGCCGGTACGGTCACCGAGGCGTTCTCCTGGCTCGTGACGACGTTCACGGTGGGCGCGTCCGTCGGAACGGGGCTTGCGGGCCCGGTCGTCGAGCGGGGCGGGGCTCTGTGGGGCTTCGCGGTGCCGGGTGTCGCGGGGGGCGTGTCGCTGCTGGTTCTGCTGCTCACGGGAAGCGTCCTCACAGCTCCCGTGGGGAGGGCGGTGGTTGCGTCCTCATCGGAAAATGATCCAAACCGTGCTGCCGAACCCCGTTTCAGCTCGGGGGATCGGGCGTAATGTTCACTCATGGACCGCCGCATTTTCGGGCTGGAGAACGAGTACGGCGTCACGTGTACGTTCAGGGGACAGCGCCGGCTGTCTCCCGACGAGGTGGCGCGGTACCTCTTCCGCCGTGTCGTGTCATGGGGCCGCAGCAGCAATGTCTTTCTGCGAAACGGCGCCCGCCTCTATCTCGACGTCGGGTCACATCCGGAATACGCGACACCCGAATGTGACAACGTGACCGAACTGGTCACGCACGACAAAGCAGGCGAGCGCATTCTCGAAGGACTCCTGGTGGACGCCGAACGACGCCTGCACGAGGAAGGAATCGCGGGCGACGTCTACCTCTTCAAGAACAACACGGATTCGGCCGGCAACTCCTACGGCTGCCACGAGAACTATCTCGTCGCACGCCACGGGGAGTTCTCCCGGCTCGCGGACATTCTCATTCCGTTCCTGGTCACGAGGCAGCTTCTCTGCGGCGCCGGCAAGGTGTTGCAGACCCCGCGGGGCGCGGTGTACTGCGTCAGTCAGCGGGCCGAGCACATCTGGGAGGGTGTCTCCTCGGCGACGACCCGCTCCCGGCCGATCATCAACACCCGCGACGAACCGCACGCGGATGCCGAGCGCTACCGCCGCCTGCACGTGATCGTGGGCGACTCGAACATGTCCGAGACGACCATGCTGCTCAAGGTCGGCGCGACCGACCTGGTGCTGCGCATGATCGAGGCGGGCACCGTGATGCGGGACCTGACGCTGGAGAACCCGATCCGGGCGATCCGCGAGGTCAGTCACGACATCACGGGCCGGCGCAAGGTGCGCCTGGCCAGCGGCCGGGAGGCCTCCGCGCTGGAGGTGCAGCGCGAGTACTACGAGAAGGCCGTGGACTTCGTCGAGCGGCGTGGCATCCGCACCGGCACCGTCGACCAGGTCCTGGAGCTGTGGGGCCGGGTGCTGGACTCGATCGAGGCCGAGGACCTGGACCGGATCGGCACCGAGATCGACTGGGTCATGAAGTACAAGCTCATCGAGCGGTACCGGGCCAAGCACAACATGACCATGTCCAACCCGCGGGTCGCGCAGATAGACCTCGCGTATCACGACATTCACCGTCGTCGTGGTCTCTACTACCTTCTGGAGAGGAAGGGCCAAGCCGCCCGTATCTGCAACGACTTGAAGATCTTCGAGGGCAAGTCGGTTCCGCCGCAGACGACTCGGGCCCGGCTGCGCGGTGACTTCATCCGCAGGGCGCAGGAACAGCGCCGGGACTTCACCGTCGACTGGGTTCATCTCAAGCTCAACGACCAGGCCCAGCGCACGGTGTTGTGCAAGGACCCGTTCCGTTCGGTCGACGACCGGGTCGAGAAACTGATCGCCGGAATGTGATCGAAGCGTTCCGCTTGACTGCCGGAACGCAACACGGGCGCCGTACGTTTCCCGTACGGCGCCCTTCGCACGCCGTAGAGTTGCGCGCACGCCATCCACAAGATCGACCGATTACGAGGCTTCCACCGTGCGCCGACGCTCACTGCTCATTGCCGTACCCGCAGGACTTGCCACGCTCGCCGCGTGCGGCGACGACAAGTCCGACTCGAGTAAGGCGAGCGACAGTGCGTCGCCCTCGGCCACGTCGTCGGGCACCCCGGCGCCGCCTGCGCCGAAGGTCGTCGACGGGCCGCTGCCGGCGATCACCGGGGGCGTGAAGTTCGGTGCGAAGCCGACGGTCGCCAAGGGCAGCGGCGCCGCGTCCGATCAGCTCGCGGTCAAGACGGTCATCGCGGGCAACGGCACCACGGTCGCCGAGGGCGACTACGTCCAGGCCCACTACCTCGGCCAGATCTGGGACTCGGCGAAGGTCCTGGGAAACTCGTACGACGCCAAGACGGCCATTCTTTTCCAACTGCAACAGGGCAGTGTCATCGATGGCTGGCGGTACGCCCTGACGGGCAGGAAGGCCGGCAGCCGCGTCGAGTTCTCGGTTCCGCCGACATGGTCGTACGGCAAGGCGGGCAACCCGGACGCGGGCGTCAAGGGGACCGACACGCTGGTCTTCGTCTTCGACATCCAGGACACGTTCAACGCGAAGAGCTCCGCCAAGGGCAAGAACGTGGCGCAGAGCGACGCGAAACTGCCCAAGGTCGGCACGAACACCGACGGCAAGGCCCCCTCCATCGAGATCCCCAAGGCGGACGCGCCCACCGAGCTGGTGGCGAAGTACGTCATCGAGGGTGACGGCGACGTGGTCGCGGCGGACAGCACCCTGCTCGTGCAGTACAAGGGCGTGGTGTGGGACTCCGGCAAGGAGTTCGACTCGACGTACGGCCGCAAGCAGCTGACGTCGTTCTCGCTCCAGCAGGTCGTCAAGGGCTGGGCGCAGGGTCTGACCGGCAAGAAGGTCGGCAGCCGGGTGCTCATCTCCATCCCGCCGAAGCTGGGTTACGGCGACAACCCGCAGCCCGGCAGCGGCATCGAGAAGGACTCCACGATGGTCTTCACCGTGGACATCCTGGCCAAGATGTGACGCACGGGGGACATGCGCGAAGGTCCCCGCGGCAGGGATGCAAGACTGGTCCCAGTTGCCTTTCCGTGAACAAGCAGGAGCGAGTGACGTGAGCATCGACAAGCCCGAGATCGACTTCCCTGAGGGCGCGCCCCCGGCGGACCTGGAGATCAAGGACATCTGGGAGGGCGACGGCGAGGTCGCGCAGGCCGGCCAGACCGTCACCGTCCACTACGTGGGCGTCTCCTTCAGCACCGGTGAGGAGTTCGACGCCAGCTGGAACCGAGGTCAGCCGTTCCGCTTCCCGCTGGGCGGCGGCCGGGTCATCAAGGGCTGGGACCAGGGTGTGCAGGGCATGAAGGTCGGCGGCCGTCGCCAGCTGACCATCCCCGCCCACCTCGCCTACGGCAACCAGAGCCCGACTCCGGCGATCAAGCCCGGCGAGACCCTGATCTTCGTGGTCGACCTCGTCGCCGTCTGATCGTCGTACCGCAGTTGTCGGAGAAGTCATAAGAGATCGCGTCGCGGTCGGATCGTCGTACGGGATCCGACCGGATTCGATCAACCGGGGTCCATGCCTGTCCGGGCATGGGCCCTCGGCTTTTGCCTTGCTCCTTCGGGGCGGTACGGTCATCGTCCGGAAGCACCATAGGGAGGCGAAGGGCGTCGATGGCCATTGCCAAGGCCGAGCGGCTGATGAACCTGGCGCTGTGTCTGCTCGGGACGCGACGGCCGCTGAGCAAGCGTGAGCTCCGGGAGTCCATCGAGGCCTACCTGGAAGCGAATTCCGACGACTCCTTCAACCGGATGTTCGAGCGCGACAAGGATGATCTGCGCGAACTGGGGCTCGTGATCGAGACCGTTGAGAACCTCGACGGCGAAGTCGGCTATCTCGCCCGCCGCGACAGCAACCGGCTGCCGCCCATCACGCTCGACGCCGAGGAGGCCGCCGCCCTGGGGCTGGCCGCCAAGGTGTGGCAGCAGGCCAGGCTCGCCGGTGCCGCCAGCGGCGCTCTCCAGAAGCTGCGTGCGGCAGGGCTGCCCGAGGATGTCGACCCCTATGAGACGCATGGCGCCCTGGAGCCGCGCATCCCGGTGCACGAGGCCTCCTTCGAGCCGCTGATGCTGGCCTGCCGAGACCGCCGTCCGGTCCTGTTCGACTACCGCAAGGCCACCGCCGCACGCCCCGAGCCCCGCCATGTCGAGCCGTGGGCGCTGGAGTGCTGGCGCGGCCACTGGTACTTGGCCGGCTTCGACCGCGACCGGGGTGCCGAGCGGGTGTTCCGGCTCTCCCGGATCACCGGGAAGGTCCGCTCGCGCGGTGCGCGCTTCACCGCTCCGGTCCCCGATGTCGTGACCGTCCGTGAGACCGTCGCGAGCTGGGCGGGCGAGACCGCCGACCGCAGCGCGCGGATCCGGCTGCGCACCGATGCCGGATACCCCTTGCGGGCGAAGGCCACCTCGGTTCGGGAACTGGGCGAGGGCTGGGACGAGTTGGAGATTCCGTACGGCCACGGCCTGGACGCCTGGCTGGTGGAGTTCGGCCCTGACGTGGTGGTCCTGGAGCCCGCCGAGCTGCGGGCCGACGTGGTGGACCGGCTGCGTGCCGTGGCCAAGGGCTGAGGGGGAGCGGAAGAGAACGTGGCAGGCAAACCGGTCAGGCCCACGAACGCCATCGACCAGACCCGGCGGATGCTCTCGCTGGTGACCTATCTGAAGGAGCGCCCCGGAGCCCGGGTCGAGGACGTCGCCCGTGCCTTCGGGATCACCGAGGACGAGCTGGTCTCCGACCTCGATGTGCTGCCCATGTGCGGCACCAGCTTCCGCGGGGGCGACCTGCTCGACATCGACACCGACGGCGAGCGGATCTGGTGGCACAACCCCGATGACGTGGCGGAGCCGCTCCGGCTCGCCGCCGACGAGGCGACCGCGCTGCTGGTGGCCGCCCGCGCGGTGTCCACACTGCCCGGCCTCAGGGAGAGCGACCGGCAGGCGCTGCTGCGGGCCACCGCCAAGGTGGAGACCGCGGCCGGTGAGAATGCCGGCGCCAGCGCGCGACTGTCGGTGACCTTCGAGTCCGAGGGCGGTGTCTTCGCGGACGTCGACCGGGCCATCTCCGAGCGCCGCCGTCTGTGGATCCGCTACTACTCGCCCGCCCGCGACGAGGTCACCGAGCGTGAGATCGACCCGATCCGCCTGGTCAGCGTCGGCCACACCTATGTGGAGGCCTGGTGCCGCCGCTCCGAGGCGCGCCGCACCTTCCGGCTCGACCGGGTCGCCGAGATCAGGATCCTCGACGAACCGTCCGTGCCGCCCGAGATCGAGCTCAGGGACCTGTCCGAGGGGCTCGTGCAGCCCGCGGCCGAGGATCCCGAGGTGGTCGTGGAGGTGGGGCCGGGCGGACGCTGGGTCGCCGAGTACTACCCGCACGACAGTGCGGATGAGCTTTCCGACGGTGGGCTGCGTATTACCCTCCGCACTCCCGAGCCGGCGTCCCTGAGGCGGCTGGCGCTCCGGCTCGGCCGCGACGGCCGTATCGTCTCGCCGCGCGACCTCGCCGACAGCGCCCGCGAGGCGGCCCGCGAGGCGCTTGCGGCCTACGACGGGGTCGAGGCGCACGAGACCCCCGGGACCCGTGTACAGGACGGTCGGTACGACAGGCAGGAGCAGGGGCTTTGAGCGAGTCGGCGACGTCCGGTGCGGGCATGACGGTGGCTGCCGCCTTCGCGGGGATGAGAAGCGCGGCTCCGGTGACCTTCAAGGCGGGCTGCCCGGACTGCCGGGAGCGCTTCGAGCTGACCGCGAGCGCCCTGCGCCTCGCGATCGGTGCGAGCACGCGCACCACGTTCTACTCCTTCACCTGCCCCGAGTGCGGTGCGGCCGTCCGCAAGCCCGCGGGCGAGCGGATCGTGGAGCTGCTCACCGGTGGCGGGGTCCGGACGCTGCGGCTGCACTCCACCCTCTAGGCTCGGTGCCATGTTCTGGCCGATGTTCGCGGTAGCTGTGGGTTTCGTGGGTCTCGCCGTTCTCGGTGTGCTCGCCGTCCGGGTGTTTCTGGAGGCGCAGCGCCTGGGGAGGCAGGTCACGGACTCCGCGCGGCGCATCAGCCGGGCCGCGGAGGACCTGGAGCGGGCGGCGGTGAGCACGGCCCGTTCTGTGGACTCGCTGTGAGTACGGCTGAGAGTTGGGTGTGAGTGGCGGGCTGGATGCGTTTTGCGCCACTTCGCCCTGTCACCTCGGCCAGGTCGACAGGTACGCTGCTGGTCGCGGTCCGGATAACGAGGCCCGGCCGCGAACCGGGAGTACGCACGGGGATTGCCAGGCGTTCACCCCTGAGCGTTACGATCGCTGTCAGCACGACTGGTCGGACATGTGTCCGACCGGTCGGACAGCACCCCACAAGCCGCCTCGGTGAGAAGGTAAAGACTTATGTTCGGAAGGCTCGGCGCCCCCGAGATCATTCTCATCCTCGTCGTCATCATCCTGCTGTTCGGCGCGAAGAAGCTTCCCGACATGGCGCGCTCGCTCGGCAAGTCCGCTCGCATCCTCAAGAGCGAGGCCAAGGCGATGAAGGACGAGGGCAGCAGCACGGCCACGCCGGCCGGCCCGCCCAACACCGACGAGCAGACCCCGGCTCAGCGCACCATCCAGTCCGCCCCTGGCGACGTGACGAGCTCGCGCCCGGTCACCGAGCCGACGGACACGACCAAGCGCTGACGCGGGGCCGGTGACCTCCGGCCCGCCCGCACGAGATGGGAACGTGGGTTGCTCAAGTCTGCCCGCAAAGAGGAGAGGGATCCCGAGGGGCGGATGCCTCTCGCGGATCACCTTCGTGAGCTCCGCAACCGGCTCGCGAAGGCCATGCTGGCCATCGTCCTTGTCACGGTCGTCGCCGCCTTCTTCTACAACGACATCATCAACTTGATCACCAAGCCGATCCTCGACTCGGTCGGCTGTGACAAGTCCTTCGCGGAACTGGCCAAGTCGACACAGTCGACCAAGCCGTGTGCCGAGATCACGATCAACGGCCTTCTGGCGCCCTTCACGCTGGCCCTGAAGGTGTCGCTGATGGCCGGCGTCGTCGCCGCCTCCCCGGTCTGGCTCTACCAGCTGTGGGCCTTCGTCGCCCCGGGCCTGCACCGGCACGAGCGGAAGTACGCCTACGCCTTCGTCGGCACGGGTGCCCCGCTCTTCATGGTCGGTGCCTACTTCGCCTACTCGGTGCTGCCCACCACGGCGAAGGTGCTGATCGGCTTCACCCCGGGCGGTACCTCCAACCTGCTGCCCCTGGACGACCTGCTTGACCTCGTCCTGCGCATGGTGCTGGTCTTCGGCCTCTCCTTCGAGCTGCCCCTGCTGCTGGTCTTCCTCAACCTCACCGGGTTGATCACCGGCAAGCGGATGCTCGGCTGGTGGCGCGGCATGATCATGGCGATCACGGTGTTCGCGGCCGTCGCCACGCCGAGCACCGACCCGCTGACGATGCTCGCGCTCGCCGCGCCGATCTGGGTGCTGTACTTCGGGGCGACCGCGTTCTCGCTGCTGAACGACCGCCGCAAGCGCCGTCGCGAGGCCGAGGGGCCCGACGACGACGAGGCCTCCGACCTGGACCTCACCCCCGACGACATCGGCGAGGTCGAGACCGTCTCCGCGAGCCGGGCACTGCCCGAGGCGTCGGGCACGGACCGGGTCAACGGCTATGACGACGTGACCTGACGAGCGGGCAACAGTTCCTGAGGTCACTGCCGTGACCTGCGGGAGCGCCCTCTTCGTCCACTCCACCGCGGGCCGCGGCCGGGGCGCCACAGCGGCGCTGCCGGCCGCTTGCGCGTTGCGGCCGGGAAACGGCCCAAGGCGTTGCCGCCGAGCGCGTCGTGTCCGCCGGGCCTTCTCTGCCCCCGGCTCCTGATCTGCGTGAAGACCGGGTTTCGCGAAGGCCGATCCGGATAATGATCGTCCTGTTGTCAGTGGCGCCCGGTACGCTCGAAAGCACGATGACAGAGGACCTCTCACCGGCCGAGCGGTACGCGGCAGCCCGCCTGCGGGCAGCCGAGCAGGCCACCTCGCTCGCGGACTTCCGCGAGATGTACGACTTCGGTCTCGATCCCTTCCAGATCGAGGCCTGTCAGGCTCTCGAAGCGGGCAAGGGCGTGCTGGTTGCCGCGCCCACCGGCTCCGGCAAGACGATCGTCGGCGAGTTCGCCGTCCACCTCGCCCTCCAGCAGGGCAAGAAGTGCTTCTACACGACACCCATCAAGGCGCTGTCCAACCAGAAGTACGCGGACCTGAGCCGCCGTTACGGCGCGGACAAGGTCGGCCTGCTCACCGGTGACAACAGCGTCAACTCCGACGCCCCCGTGGTCGTGATGACCACCGAGGTGCTGAGGAACATGCTGTACGCGGGCTCGCAGACCCTCCTCGGCCTCGGATACGTGGTGATGGACGAGGTGCACTACCTCTCCGACCGCTTCCGTGGCGCCGTATGGGAAGAGGTGATCATCCACCTCCCCGAGTCGGTGACCCTGGTGTCGTTGTCGGCGACGGTGTCCAACGCCGAGGAGTTCGGCGACTGGCTCGACACCGTCCGAGGCGACACCCAGGTGATCGTCTCGGAGCACCGGCCCGTGCCGCTGTTCCAGCACGTGCTCGCCGGGCGGCGGATGTACGACCTGTTCGAGGAGGGCGAGGGCCAGAAGAAGGCCGTCAACCCCGACCTCACGCGGCTGGCCCGGATGGAGGCCCAGCGGCCCTCCTACCAGGACCGCAGACGCGGCCGGGCGATGCGCGAGGCCGACCGTGAGCGAGAGCGGCGGCAGCGGTCGAAAGTGTGGACACCGAGCCGGCCCGAGGTCATCGAGCGGCTCGACGCCGAGGGCCTGCTGCCCGCCATCACGTTCATCTTCAGCCGTGCCGCGTGCGAGGCGGCCGTCCAGCAGTGCCTGCACGCGGGGCTGAGGCTCAACGACGACGAGGCGCGCGGGAAGGTGCGCGAGCTCGTCGAGGAGCGTACGACGTCGATCCCGACCGAGGACCTCCATGTGCTCGGGTACTACGAGTGGCTGGAGGGCCTGGAGCGCGGTATCGCGGCCCACCACGCGGGCATGCTGCCGACCTTCAAGGAGGTCGTCGAGGAACTGTTCGTGCGCGGCCTGGTCAAGGCCGTGTTCGCGACCGAGACCCTCGCGCTGGGTATCAACATGCCCGCCCGCTCAGTCGTGCTGGAGAAACTCGTCAAGTGGAACGGCGAACAGCACGCCGACATCACCCCCGGCGAGTACACCCAGCTGACGGGGCGAGCGGGGCGACGCGGTATCGACGTCGAGGGCCACGCGGTGGTGCTCTGGCAGCGGGGGTCGGGCCCCGAGCATCTGGCCGGGCTCGCGGGCACGCGCACCTACCCGCTGCGCTCCAGCTTCAAGCCGTCGTACAACATGGCGGTCAACCTGGTCGAGCAGTTCGGCCGGCATCGCTCGCGCGAGCTGCTCGAGACGTCCTTCGCGCAGTTCCAGGCCGACAAGTCGGTCGTCGGGATCTCGCGGCAGGTGCAGCGCAACGAAGAGGGTCTGGACGGCTACAAGGAGTCCATGACCTGCCACCTCGGTGACTTCGAGGACTACGCGCGGCTGCGTCGCGAGCTCAAGGACCGGGAGACGGAGCTGGCCCGTCAGGGAGTTGCCGAGCGCCGGGCCGAGTCGGCCGTGGCGCTGGAGAAACTCAAGCCGGGTGACGTCATCCATGTGCCGACGGGCAAGTACGCCGGTCTCGCCCTGGTGCTGGATCCGGGGCTGCCCGCCGGGCGGTCCAACGGACACCGGGGCTTCGAGCACCATGACGGCCCGCGGCCCCTGGTGCTGACCGCGGAACGGCAGGTCAAGCGGCTCGCGTCGATGGACTTCCCGGTGCCGGTCGAGGCGTTGGAGCGGATGCGGATCCCGAAGTCCTTCAACCCGCGTTCACCGCAGTCCCGTCGTGACCTCGCCTCCGCTCTCCGTACCAAGGCGGGACACATTCCGCCGGAGCGGGCGCGCAAGAAGCGGTCCCAGGCGGCCGACGACCGGGAGATCGCCCGACTGCGTACGGCGATCCGGGCACACCCCTGCCACGGGTGCAACGACCGGGAGGACCACGCCCGTTGGGCCGAGCGGTATCACCGGCTGATGCGGGACACCTCGCAGCTGGAGCGGCGTATCGAGGGCCGGACGAACACCATCGCCCGCACCTTCGACCGGATCGTCGCGCTGCTGACCGAGCTGGACTATCTGCGGGGCGACGAGGTCACCGAGCACGGCAAGCGGCTGGCCCGGCTGTACGGCGAACTCGATCTGCTGGCCAGCGAGTGCCTACGGGAAGGGGTCTGGGAGGGCCTCGCTCCCGCCGAACTGGCCGCGTGCGTGTCGGCGTTGGTGTACGAGGCCCGGGTCGGCGACGACGCCATGGCGCCCAAGGTGCCCTCCGGCAAGGCGAAGGCCTCGCTCGGTGAGATGGTGCGGATCTGGGGACGGCTGGACGCCCTGGAGGAGGACTTCCGGATCAGCCAGACCGAGGGGGTCGGGCAGCGCGAGCCGGATCTCGGGTTCGCCTGGGCCGCGTACATGTGGGCCTCGGGGAAGGGGCTCGACGAGGTGCTTCGGGAGGCGGAGATGCCGGCCGGGGACTTCGTGCGGTGGTGCAAGCAGGTCATCGACGTGCTGGGGCAGATCTCCGCGGCGGCGCCGGTGTCGGGGGGCGACCGGTCTTCCTCCGTTGCGAAGAACGCGCGTAAGGCTGTTGATCTGTTGCTGCGGGGGGTTGTGGCCTACTCGTCGGTGGGGTGACGGGTTTGGGGGCGGGCGCGGGTTCGCTGTGGCTGGTCGCGCAGTTCCCCGCGCCCCTGAGTTGGGCGACCTACTCCTTGTTCAGATATGAGCGCCAGCTGCCGTGCTGCGTGATGTCCTCGGCGTTGGTGAGAGCGCTGGGTTCGCACAGGAAGCCTGGGGCTCGGGTTCCGTCCGAGAGTTCCACGCTGCCCAGCGTCATCGGGCGGGGGAGGTCCGTCAGGAGGCGACCCAGGCCCTCTGTGGGGAGGCGCCAGATCTCCGTTTCGATCTGTGCGCCGCCCTTGCCCACATGAACCAGACCCGGCTTCGGTGGCGTTGTCCGCAGGGCGTGCAGACGGTAGACCGGGGCCGTCGTCGTCGTACGGTCCAGGCGGGCGCCCAACGACAGGAGTTGGGGGTTCAGGGGCTGGCCGGTCAGGTGGGCACCGACGACTGCCAGCCGGGTCTCCGGCTGGAGCTGGGCCGCGATTCTCGTCAGGCGTTCGTCCGTGTGTGCCGGGCCGATCAGCATCACGCCGAAGGGGAGGCCGTTCACCTCGCCGGCCGGGACCGCCACGGCGGCCAGGTCGAAGAGGTTCGTGGCATTGGTGAAGCGGCCCAGACGGGCGTTGGCGCCGACGGGGTCGGCGGCCACCTCGCCGAGGGTGGGATGGCCGGGGGTGGTGGGCAGGAGAAGGGCGTCCGCGTCGGCCAGTTCGGCCAGGGCCCGGGTACGCAGGACGGACAGACGGTCCATGTCGGCGTAGAGCTGGTGGGCCGGGAGGTCGCGGGCCCGGGTGATGATGGCGGCGACCGTGGGGTCGAGGTTCGGGTCGCCCTCAGCTGTCGCCTTGTCGACAAAAGCCCCCACGGCGGTGTAGCGCTCGGCGACGAACGCGCCCTCGTAGAGCATCGCCGCCGCCTCGGTGAAGGCTGTGAGGTCGAGTTCGCGCAGCGACGCGCCTGCCGCGACCAGTTGCTCCACCGCCCGCTCGTACGCCTCTGCCCAGCCCTCGTCCAGTTCGCCCAGCTGCTCTCGCGGAGGGACCGCGATCCGCCAGGGTCCCGGCGGGCGTCCGGGAATCCCCGGGGGTGTGCCGGTCGTCATGTGGGCCAGTGCCTGTTCGGCCTCCGGGAGAGTGCGGGCGAAGACCGTCACGCAGTCGATGGAGGCGCAGGCCGGGACGACTCCGGCCGTGGGAACCAGGCCGCGGGTGGGCTTGAGGCCGACGATGCCGTTGAAGGCGGCCGGTACCCGGCCCGAGCCCGCCGTGTCGGTGCCGAGGGCGAAGTCGACGATGCCCAGGGCCACGGCGACCGCCGAACCGGAGCTGGAACCGCCGCTCACCCGCTCGGGGTCGTAGGCGTTGCGGACCGCGCCGTGCGGGGAGCGGGTGCCGACCAGGCCCGTCGCGAACTGGTCCAGGTTCGTGGTGCCGAGCACGATCGCGCCCGCCGCGCGCAGCCGGGCGACGACCGGTGCGTCGGCCTCGGGGTGATAGGCGTACGACGGACAGCCCGCCGTGGTGGGCAGACCGGCCACATCGATGTTGCCCTTGGCGGCGAACAGGCGCCCGGCGAGGGGTAGTTGCTCGCCCCTCTCGAGCCGCTCGTCGATCGTCCGCGCTTCCCGTTCGACCTCCTCCCGCGGGCGCAGGTCGATCCAGATCTCAGGGCGGTCCACGGCCTCGACGCGGCCGTAGGCGGCGCGGACCCGGGTGACGGTGGTGGACATGTCCTGCTCCTCTTTCACTGTGCGGGCGGGGCCAGGACGAGCAGTGCCGTCCCCGCCTCCACCTGGTCGCCGGGCCTCGCCAGGATCTCCGTGACCACACCGGCTGCCGGCGCGTGCACCCTGGACTCCATCTTCATCGCCTCCAGGGCCAGGAGCGGCTGGCCGGCCGTCACCTCGTCACCCGGTCCGACGTTCAACTGCCATACGGAGGCGGCGAATTCTGCCTCGATCAGATGGCCGCCCGGGGGGACCGTCACCTCGGCCGGGGTGACCGCCGGTGCGGATGCCGCCTCGGCGCGCGCGAACTCGCCCGCCGCTTCCCACGCGTCCCGCTCCTGGGAGAAGGCGGCCTGCTGGCGCACCCTGAACTCCGCGATGGACCCGGCGTGTTCGGCGAGGAACCCCTGGTACTCGGCGAGCGAGAAGGTGCCCTCCTCGATGCGGGGCACGAAACGGCCGGAGGTGATGTCGGCGCGTAGTTCCAGCAGTTCGTCCGCGTCCACCGGATACCACTTGATGCGGTCGAAGAAGCGCAGCAGCCAGGGCGAGCTCGGCTCGAACGCGCCGCGCTGCTGCCAGCCCGACCACACCTGGGTCGTACGGCCCACGAACTGGTAGCCGCCGGGGCCCTCCATGCCGTAGATGCACAGGTACGCGCCGCCGATGCCGACCGAGTTCTCGGCCGTCCAGGTGCGCGCCGGGTTGTACTTGGTGGTCACCAGGCGGTGCCGCGGGTCGAGCGGGGTGGCGACCGGGGCGCCCAAGTACACGTCGCCCAGGCCGAGTACGAGGTATTCGGCGTCGAACACCGTGCGGTAGACGTCGTTCACCGAGTCCAGGCCGTTGACGCGGCGGATGAACTCGATGTTCCACGGGCACCAGGGTGCGTCGTCGCGGACGCCCGCCATGTAGCGGGCGATCGCCTCGCGGGTGGCCGGGTCGTCCCAGGAGAGCGGGAGGTGGACCGTGCGGGAGGGAACGACCAGTTCGTCGGACGGGGGGAGTGCGGCGGTGATCTCCCTTACGACGGCGAGGAGTTCGTGTTGCGCAACGCGGCCGGGGTCGGTCTGGATCTGGAGGGAGCGGATGCCGGGGGTGAGGTCGGTGATGCCGTCCGGGCCCTCCTCGGACACCGCCTCCATCAGCGCGTGGACGCGCATCCGGAGCGCCAGGTCGAGCTGCATGGGGCCGAACTCGACCAGCAGGTTGTCGTCGCCGCTGCGGCGGTACGTCACGTCGCCGTCGCGGGCCAGGATGCCGCCGTCCACGATGGCCGGGCGCGCCGAGCCGTCCGTGTTCACCGGCATGAAGCGCACGGTGTCACCCGGGCGCAGTTGACCCAGTTTCCAGCGTTCGGTGCTGATCACGGTCGCCGGGCACACGAAACCGCCCAGGGAGGGGCCGTCGGGGCCGAGCAACACCGGCATGTCGCCCGTGTAGTCGACTGCGCCGACCGAGTAGGGCGTGTCGTGGATGTTGGACGGGTGCAGGCCGGCCTCGCCGCCGTCGGTGCGCGCCCAGCGGGGCTTCGGGCCGACCAGGCGGACTCCGGTACGGGCCGAGTTGAAGTGGACCTTCCAGTCGGCGGCGTAGAAGTCGTGGATGTCGTCCTCGGTGAAGAACTCCGGTGCGGCGTGCGGGCCTTCGACGGCGCCGATGTGCCAGGTGGAGGTGAAGGAGGGGCGGGAAGGGCGGTCGGTCCCGGCCGTCCCCTCGGCCCGGCGGCCTCCGTGCAGTACGTCACCCGTGCGCAGCGCCCGTCCGCCGTGTCCGCCGAAGCGGCCCAGCGTGAAGGTGCTCGCGCTGCCGAGGAACGCCGGGACGTCGAGGCCGCCCGCGAAGAGGACGTAGGTCCGCAGGCCGTGCTCGGCGGGTGCGCCGACCTCCAGGACACTGCCCGCGGGCACGGTCACCGGTTCCCACTGCGCGACCGGACTGCCGTCCACCGTGACCCGTGCCGGTGCGCCCGTCACACAGACCGTCGTGGGGTGGGAGAACCTCAACGACGGCCCCTGCAGGGTGCATTCGAGACCGGGCGCACCCTCCGGGTTCGCCAGCGCCGCGTTGCCGAGCCGGAAGGAACGGTCGTCCATCGGCCCGCACGGGGGCACGCCGACCTGCCAGTAGCCGGTGCGGCCGGGCCAGTCCTGCACGGTGGTGAGGGTTCCGGCGGCCACGACCTCGATGCGGCGGGTGGGATCGGTGACCTCGTCGAGCGTCGCCGTGGAGTGGGTGGCCGTAGTGAAGTCGGTGTGCGTGAGCGCCGCCCGCACCAGGCCCAGGTTGGTCTCGATGCCGTCGACGCGAGTGCGTTCCAGGGCCTCGTCCAGCCGCTGGAGCGCGTGGGCACGGTCGGAACCGTACGCGATGATCTTGGCGAGCATCGGGTCGTACGACGTCGTCACCTCGGTACCGGTCTCCACCCAGCCGTCGACACGCACCCCGGTGGGGAACTCGACCCGGGTCAACAGGCCCGCGCTGGGCCGGTGTTCGCGGGAAGGGTCCTCGGCGTAGAGACGGGCCTCGACGGCGTGTCCGCGCGGGGTGCCGGGCTCGCGTACGACGTCCCGCTCGCCCCGGGCCAGGCGGAGCATCCAGGCGACCAGGTCGACGCCGTAGATCTCCTCGGTGACCGGATGCTCCACCTGGAGGCGGGTGTTGACCTCCAGGAAGTAGGCCTCCTCTCGGGCGGCGTCGTACACGAACTCGACGGTCCCGGCGGAGCGGTAGCCGACGGAGGCGCACAAGTCGCGTGCATTGGAGGTGAGTTGAGCGCGTATGTGTGCGGGGAGGCCCGGTGCGGGTGCCTCTTCCAGGACCTTCTGGTTGCGGCGCTGGAGGGAGCAGTCGCGGTCGCCGAAGGTGACGACCGTGCCGTCGCCGTCGCCGAAGACCTGCACCTCGACATGGCGGGCGTGCTCGACGAGCCGTTCCAGGAAGACGCCGGCGGAGGAGAAGGAGGCGGCGGCGACGCGCTGCACCCGGTCCCAGGCGTCGGTCAGTTCGGCGGCCGAGCGGCAGGCCGACATGCCGATGCCGCCGCCACCGCCGGTGGCCTTGAGCATGACGGGATAGCCGACGGCCGCCGCTGCTTCGAGCGCCGCGTCGAGGGAGGGCAGCAGTCCCGTGCCCGGCGCGAGGGGCACCCCGGCCGCCTCGGCCGCGGCCCGTGCCGTGTGCTTCGCGCCGAACAGCTCCAGCTGTCCGACGGTGGGGCCCACGAAGACGATTCCGGCGTCCTCGCAGCGACGGGCGAAGGCGGCGTCCTCGGACAGGAAGCCGTAGCCGGGGTGGATGGCGCCGGCGCCCGTGTCCTTGGCCGCCTTCAGGACCAGATCGGCGTCGAGGTACGACTCCTTCGCGGGCGCGGGACCAAGGCGTACGGCCGTGTCGGCGAGGCGGACGTGAGGGGCGGCCCGGTCCGCGTCGGAGTACACCGCGACCGTACGCAGGCCCAGTTCGCGGGCGGTGCGGATGATCCGCACCGCGATCTCGCCCCGGTTGGCGACGAGGAGGGTGTCGAAGGTCATGCGACAGCCCCGATCGCCGTCTGCGCCGCCCGGATCGTCATCTCCACGGCCGTCGGGTCGAAGCCGTTGCAGGGGTTGTTGATCTGGGGGCAGTTGGAGACCAGGACGAGGACGTCCCGCTCGGCGCGCAGCACCAGGGAGAGACCCGGGGCGGAGAGACCGTCGACGATGCCGAGGGTGCCGTCCTTCTCGACCGGGACGTTCATGTACCAGTTGATGTTGGAGACGAGGTCGCGCTTGCCGAGACCGTGCTTCGCGCCCTCGGCGAGGAAGTTGTCCACACAGGCGTGCTGCGACCAGGTGTGATGGCCGTAGCGCAGGGTGTTCGACTCCTTGGAGCAGGCACCGCCGACCGTGTCGTGGCGGCCCACGTCGTCGGCGGCGACCGTCATCAGCGGGGTGTGCTCGTTGGACATCAGCACGCTGCCCGTGGTGAGGAAGATGCCGCCCTGCGCGTGGATGGTGTCGGGGGCGCTGTAGCGGACCGACGTGTCGTGGGCGTCGTAGACGAGGAAGTCGACGGCCTGGTTGCCGTGCAGGTCGGTGATGGTGAGCGTCTCGCCCTCGCGGAGGACGGAGGACCAGGCGGCGCGGGCCGCGACCACTGCCGTCGTGCGCGTGTCCTGGAGTTTCATGCGCGTCCCTTCGAGGCGAGGAAGTCGGCGGTGTTGAGGAAGGCGCGGCGGCCCTCGGGGGTGGCGTCCCAGAGGGGGTCGCCGGCGCGGGTGGGTCCGGCGCGCCAGGCGAGCACCTCAAGGGGGGTGCTGACGTAGGCGGGGCGGGGGTCGGCGGGGTGCGGGACGTTCGCGATCAGCACGGTCACGTCCTGTTCGGCGCGCAGGGTGACGCTGCCACCCGGGCCCGCGGAGCCGGTGAAGTCGAGGGTGCCGTCCTCGTCGATCCGCACGCCCTGGAAGAAGGAGAGGGACGGCGGGAGGTCGCGCGGTTCGAGACCGTTCTTCGCGGCCGCCAGCTTGAAGAGCTCGCGGCCGGCGGGAGAGGGGCTCTGGGGGGTGCCGTCGCCGTAGCGCTCGGTGTTGCGGACGAGGGTGGAGGTCCCGCACAGGGCGTCGTGGCGGCCCGAGGTGTCGGCGACGACGCTCGCGAGGACGCGGCCCTGGTCGGACAGGAGCAGCTGGTTCTCGCCGAGGTAGGCGTTCCACTGGACCTTGACCGTGTCGGCGACGTTCAGGCGCTCCCAGGGGCGGCCCTCCACGAACAGGAGCAGGTGGGCGCAGGCGTCTCCGTGCAGGTCGGTGAGGCGGAGCTCGGTGCCGCGGGCGAGGACCCGGTGGGTGTAGTTGCCGCCCGCGACCGTCTCCGCCCACACCAGGTGGCCCGCCTCGCAGGGCGGGTCCGGCCAGTCGCCGGCCGGGACGACGGGCATGGCCTCGGCACGGGTGCCTTCCTGCGCGCGTGCGTGGTCGCGGGCTCCGTACGTGGTCTCTGTCGCCATGGCGGACCTCCGGCTCCGGGGTTGTTTCTGTCGCTTGACAGAAATTAGGGGCGGGGTGGGTCGGGGGGGTTGCTCGGGTGTTGCCGGCCGGTTACCGGGGGCTCACGGGGTGGGGAGTTCCGTCGGGTGCGGGTGCGGGTTGGTTCCTGCTCATGAGGTGGAGCCGCGCGTCGGGGCAGGGTTGGGCGCCTGGGTGTCCGCGTGCTCGCTGCCTCTGTGGCGGCGGTTCGGGGTGCGTGAAGATCGTCCGGCGCTCGCCGTGGGCCCCCGTGTGCGAGGATCGAACGCATGGGTACGACACGTGGTGCGGAGTCCGGTCGGAGGGTCGGTCGGCCCCGGGCTGCCCGGCGGCCGGACAGTGGACTGGCGCCGCGTGAGGAACTGCTGGTCGCCGCGGCCGAGTTGTTCACGACCCTCGGATACGCCGCCACCAGCACCCGGGCCGTCGCCGAGCGTGCCGGTATGCGGCAGGCCTCCATGTACCACTACGTCTCCGGCAAGGAGGAACTCCTCGCCGAGCTCCTGGAGTCCACCGTCACGCCCTCGCTCGTGTACGCCCGTGAGCTGCTCGCCGACGACACGGTCCCGCCGGAGAACCGGCTGTGGGAGCTGTGCCGTGCGGACGTCGAGGTGCTGTGCGAGGGGCCGTACAACCTCGGCGGTCTCTATCTGCTGCCCGAAGTGCGTGCGGAGCGCTTCGCGGGCTTTCACGCCGTGCGTGCCGAACTCAAGGATGCCTACCGGCAGTTGCTCGCCGCGACATCCGCGGGCGGCGCACTCGCGAAAGGCGAGCTTGATCTCCGCACGGACCTGCTCTTCGGTCTGATCGAGAGCGTCATCCTCGTCCACCGCTCCGACCCCGACCGCCCTGTCTCCGTGTTCGCGGAGGCCACCGCGGACGCCGCACTCCGTATCGCCGGAGCCTGAGTCGCGGGCGGGTCGGGTCGACTTGGCTCGGCACCGGGTCTCCGACTGAGCCGTGGGCCGCGTCGGGCGGTGACCTTCACCCGTCACGGTGAGTGAGTTTCGTGTGCGCGTTCGCCGTAACTCATCGTGTGCGAGCGATGGCTCAGCGTACAAATGGACTGAGGGTACTCCAGTCGCAATGCCCGTTTCAGGCGCTTGCCGAATATGACACGGCGTTGATCCGGTCGGACTAAGCTCGCCCGCAGCGCACCGAGTTGATGTGTATTCGTGCGCTTGTTCCCTATATGTGCGACTCCCCGTCGATACGTCTCAGAGGGCCCACATGGTGAGTGTTCAATCCCCCCCAGGACGCCGTGAACTTCCCTACGCGCGCGTACTGTTGCTGCCCGCCATAGTCATGGCCGCGGCGACCGGGGCCGCCGTCGCCGCGGTGACGGATCCGGCAAGGGCGGCCGTCGGCTGGTGCGGTGCCGTCGCCACGCTGCTGGTGATCGCGGTGGGCGCCGAGGCGGTGCGGCGCGGTCGCGCCCTGCGGGACGCCCGGGGCGAGCAGGCCCGTCACACTGCGTATCTGGAACAGCGGATCGCGCATCAGGACCAGGACATGACCCGCCTCGCCAAGGAGATCGCGCCCGCGGCACTGCACTGGATGCGCCGCGGAAATTCCCCCGGAGAGGTGATTCGCCGACTCGGTGACATCGACCCGGCGTGGAGCGATCTGCCCGACGCGCAGCAGCGGTTGCTGAAGACGGTGCTCGACATCGTCGACACCGAGGAGGTCATGCGCGACGCCGCGCAGCGCTCCTTCGTGAACATCGCCCGCCGCGTCCAGGCCATCGTCCACCAACAGGCCAACGAACTGCGGGAGATGGAGGAGGACCACGGCCGCAACCCCGAGGTCTTCGACGACCTCCTGCGGATCGACCACGGCACCGCGCTGATCGGCCGCCTCGCCGACTCCATCTCCGTCCTCGGCGGCGGGCGCCCCGGCCGGCAGTGGCCCGAGCCCGTCGCGCTGTACAGCGTGCTGCGCGGCGCCATGTCCCGGATCCTCGAGTACCGGCGCATCGATCTGTCCTCGATCGCCAAGGTCAACGTCAAGGGCACCGCGGTCGAGCCCGTCATCCACGCCGCGGCCGAGCTCCTCGACAACGCCACCCGCTACTCCCCGCCGCAGAGCAAGGTGCACGTCACCGCCACCGAGGTGCAGACCGGCGTCTGCATCGAGATCGAGGACGCGGGCGTAAGCCTCAGTGAAGAGGCCCGGCTGCGGGCCGAGGGCATGCTGGAGCGCGCCAGGGCCGGTGTGGACCTCCAGGACCTCGGAGAGTCGCCGCGCCTCGGGCTCGCCGTCGTGGGCCGTCTCTGCCAGGCCTACGACATGCAGGTCTCCCTGCGTGCCTCCGCGTACGGCGGAGTTCGCGCCATCCTCGTCGTACCCAGTGACATGCTCACCGACGAGCCCGGCGTCGGACTCGCCCACGGCATCGGCGCCACCGCCGTGCCCAAGGCCGAACTCGGCGCTCTGCCCGGACCCAAGCGCACCATCAAGAAGCGGCGTCCCACCAGCCCCAAGTTCACGACGCCGGTCTCCATGGAGGACGAGGTCCCCGAGGTCACCGAGTGGACCGCGAACGGGCTGCCGCAGCGCCGCAGCCGGGTCAAGACCCCGCTCTCCCAGCGCTTCGCCGAGCGGGCCGAGATGGAACAGGCCGAGCGGGAAGGCCGCCCGACCGTGTGGTCGACGGCCCGCCGTGAGCCCGAGCCCGAGCCCGAGCCCGGGAAGAAGCCGGACGACACCCCGCCGGGCCTGTGGGTCCAGGCCTTCATGGACGGCCTCAAGCGCCCCACCGCTTCCACAGCCAGTCAGCCGACCGACGAACCGGCCCATATCGAGGCCGAAGACGAGGGGAACCTCAAGTGATCCAGCAGCGAGGCAACTTCGACTGGATGCTCCAGGACCTCGCCAAAGGCGTACCGGGCATCCAGATGATCGTGGTGCTCTCCGCCGACGGCCTGCGCATCGCCCGCCACGGCGGCGACCCGGACACCGCGGACCGCGTCGCCGCGGCCTGCGCGGGCCTGCAGAGCCTGGCGGGCGCCGTCGCCGGGGAGATCCCGGGCAGCGACGGCAAGATGAAGATGGTCCTCATCGAGATCCACGGGGGCTACTTCTACCTGATGGCCGCCGGCCCCAACGCCTATCTCGCGGTGCTCTCCGACATCATCACCGAACCCGGCCACATGAGCGCCCGCATGAGCGATCTGGTCGTCCGCATCGGCGCGCACCTCACCAGCCCGCCCCGGCGCAACGGGCAGACCGTATGACTCCTCCACAACGCCGACGGCGGCACCCCAAGGCCAGTCCCGAACAGGCACCGGCACCTGCACCCCCACAGGAGAGCCAGGATCCTCCCGAGGGCCCGAAGAAGAACCCCGAGCGCCTGTACGTCATCACCTGCCCCGACGGGGCCGAGCGCTCGGAGCTCGACCTGGTCACGTTAATCGTGGCGCACGCCGATCCGCCGCCCTCCGCCACGCCTGAGCAGGCGGCGCTGCTCAGGCTCTGCACGGCACCCCTGTCCGTGGCCGAACTGTCCGCCTATCTCAGCCTGCCGTTCAGCGTGGTGACCGTCCTGCTCACCGAGCTGCTGACGGCCGAACTGGTGACGGCGCGCGCCCCGGTCATCCGCCAGGCGCTGGCCGACCGTTCCCTCCTCGAAGCGGTGATGCATGGACTTCAAAGGCTCTGACACGATTCCCGGTCCGCGAACCGAGGACCACCTCCCGCAGACCGCGCAGGCTGCGGTGAAAATCGTCATCGTGGGCGGCTTCGGCGTCGGCAAGACGACCATGGTCGGGTCGGTCAGCGAGATCAAACCGCTGACCACCGAGGAGACCATGACACAGGCCGGCGTCGGGGTCGACGACAACTACGGCTCCGAGACCAAGACGGCCACCACCGTGGCGATGGACTTCGGCCGCATCAGCATCACCGAACAGCTGGTGCTCTACCTCTTCGGCACCCCGGGCCAGGAACGCTTCTGGTTCCTGTGGAACGGCCTGTTCGAGGGCGCGCTCGGCGCGGTCGTGCTGGTCGACACCCGTCGCCTCGAGGTCAGCTTCGACGTCATGGGGCGCCTGGAGGAGCGCGGGGTGCCGTTCGTCGTCGCCGTCAACTCCTTCCCGGACGGCCCGCGTTACGACATCGAGGAGCTGCGCACCGCGCTCGACCTGAGCCCGGACATCCCCATCGTCGAGTGCGACGCGCGCCGCCGCGCCTCCAGCCGGGACGTGCTGATGACGCTGCTGCGGTTCCTCCATTCACTGACGGCGGAGAAGGCTCCGGCGTGAATCCGCGTGTCGGCGGAGCCGTGCAGCCGCTCGGGTTCCTCCTCGGGACACGGCGCGCCCCGGCGTCCCCCGCACGACCTCATTTCCTGTACAGCAGATCCACTTCAGTTCCGGAGCGATCATCGTGACGTCTGAATCCCTGTATCCGGCCGGCATGGGCGACCCCACGGCCGTACCGCCCCCGGGCTGCCCCGCGCATGCCGTCGGGACCGGCGGAGTGCGCCGACTGTACGGCCCCGAGGCCGAGGACCTCGGGGCCGTGTACGAGAAGCTCCGCGCCGAGCACGGATCCGTGGCTCCCGCGCTGCTTCATGACGACGTGCCGATCTGGGTGGTGCTCGGCCACAGCGAGAACATGCACATGGTGCGCTCTCCCTCGCAGTTCTGCCGTGACACCCGTCAGTGGAGCGCGCTGCAGGACGGCACCGTCAAGCCCGATCATCCGCTCATGCCGCACATCGCGTGGCAACCCATCTGCTGCCACGCCGAGGGCAACGAGCATCTGCGACTGCGCGGCGCGGTCACCGGCGCCATGTCGACGATCGACCACCGGGGTATCCGCCGCTACGCCAACCGCGCGACCCAGCATCTCGTCAACAAGTTCTGCAAGGACGGCAGGGCAGACCTGGTCAGCCAGTTCGCCGAGCACCTGCCGATGGCGGTGATGTGCGAGATCCTGGGCATGCCCGAGGAGTACAGCGAACGGATCGTGCAGGCCGCCCGCGACATGCTCAAGGGCACCGAAACCGCCATCGCCAGCAACGCGTACATCATGGACGCCCTGACGCGGCTCACCGTCCGCCGTCGGGCCGAACCCAAGGAAGACTTCACCAGCCACCTGATCAACCATCCGGCGCGGCTCAACGACGAGGAGATCAGCCAGCATCTACGCGTAGTCCTGATCGCCGCGTACGAGACCACCGCCAACCTCCTGGCCAACGTGCTGCGGGTGGTGCTCACCGACCCGCGGTTCCGTGCCCAGCTCAACGGCGGCCAGATGACCGTGCCCGAGGCCGTGGAGCAGTCCCTTTGGGACGAGCCGCCGTTCAGCACGATCCTGCCCTACATCGCCAAGCAGGACACGGAGTTGGGCGGCCAGCGCATCCGCACGGGTGACGCCCTCCTCTTCGGAATCGCGCCGGGCAACGTCGACCCACGTGTCCGCCCCGACCCCAAGGCCCACATGCAGGGCAACCGCTCCCACCTCGCCTTCGGCGGCGGCCCCCATGAGTGCCCGGGCCAGGACATCGGCCGTGCCATCGCCGATGTCGGCGTCGACGCACTGCTGACCCGGCTCCCGGACGTCGAACTCGCCGGTTACGAAGACGAACTGAGCTGGCGGTCGTTCATTCTGAACCGGCATCTCGTGGAACTGCCGGTGAAGTTCGAGCCGAAGCCGCAGCAGGACGTCACGCTGCTGCCCTCGATCAACCCGGTGCCGCTGCAGCGCGCGGACAACTGGCAGGTCGGCATGGTACGGACGGAGTCTCCCGCTCCACAGCCCACGGCGCCGGAGCCGGAGCCGGCCACCGAGTCGCCGACGGTGGTGCCCGAACCGGCCGGTCGGCCGAACGTGTTCCGGCGCCTCCTGCGCTGGTGGCGCGGGGAGTGAGCCGACCGGGCCGTCGGGCTATCGGGCCCACTCGTCGTACGACGACCAGGCGGGCAGGACGCGCGGGCTCGCGAACCGGTGCTCGCGCCCTGTGACCGGATCGGTGAACTCCAGTGTTCGCGCGAGGAGTTGGAGCGGGCGCCGGAAGTCGCCGGCCGGCACGGGGTCGGCCACCACCGGATACAACGGATCACCGAGGATCGGCACCCCCAGAGCGCTCATGTGCACCCTCAGCTGATGCGTCTGCCCGGTACGCGGTGTCAACCGGTACCGGGCGCGTCCGCTTCGGTGCTCCAGCAACTCGACCAGGCTTACGGCGTTGGGCTCGCCCGCGACCTCGCGGGCCGCCAGTACCCCGCGTTCCTTGAGGATGCGGCTGCACACGGTCCGCGGCAGCTCCAGTGCGGGGTCGTACCCGGCGACGGCCTCGTACACCTTCATGACCTGCTTGTCGCGGAACAGCGACTGGTACGCGCCGCGCTCCTCGGGGCGTACGACGAACAGCACGAGCCCCGCCGTCAGCCGGTCCAGCCGGTGCGCCGCACCGAGGGTCGGGACATCCAGCTCCCGCCGCAGCCGCGCCAGGGCGGTCTCGGCGACATGGCTGCCGCGCGGGGTGGTGGCCAGGAAATGCGGCTTGTCGGCCACTACCACGTGCTCGTCCCGGTACACGACCTCGACGGGGAAGGGGACCTGCTCCTCGTCGGGAAGGTCCCGGTGGAACCACACGAACATCCCCGGGACATACGCGCTGTCCCGCGGCACCGGACGCCCTCCGCTGTCCACGATGCGCCCCGCGTCGAGCATGTCGTCGATCACTCCGGCTCCGGCCGCCAGCCGTGCCACGAGATGATCACGTACGGTCGTCCAGGCTTCCCCGAAAGGCAGTCTCAAGCGCACCGGATCCACCCCGTCGCGCTGCGGCAGGGGAGAGGGCGGGGGCGGTGTCCGGCGTCTCATCACGATCAAGGGTAAGAGGAGGAACCGGCAGCGGGGGAGGAGCGCTGTGTGCGGCGGGGCGTCCCACACCGTTCAGCGCCCCTGTGCTCCGGCTCAGCGCCACAGGCTCCGGCGCAACGGCGCGGTCAGTGGTGTACGAGGTCGGCCGGCCCCTCGATGCGATTGCGTGATCACCTTTGCGCTCCCGTGCGCCCCCACTCGATCACTTGTACCTGCGTGAGGGCCTTGCGTCTACTGGGAGTCGTCCCCGCCACTCCATGGTCTTGTCCTGCAGGAGTCGCCATGGTCGCCGCTCAGCTGTCAGCCTCCCTTCTTGGCCTCCACCGGATTCACCCGACGTCGTGTGTTCTGTGCGGGCACACGGTCGATGGCCACGGTGACTCGGCACAGCCATTTCCCTCCGATGATCCGGCCTCCAGTTGGGCACCGACACCTTCGCGACCGGATCGATGGCGCCCACTTCCGGTGGGGACCGAACTGCGATGTGATTAAAGGGCGTACGACTGGAGCCGGCGCGTTCTGCTCGCGCCGTCACGGAAGGGGGAGCCCGTGCCGTCGCCCACTGCGGTCACCGCCGTATGCGCCCGCTCGGGGCCCGGCTGTGAGCGGTTTCGCCCACTGTGCAGACGGAGATCTCCCCGCGCGGCCCTGTGAGGCACCGCTCGCCCAGCAGCTCCCCGGTTTCTCCCCGCGAGAACCGACAACCTCCCCACCACCGGCCCGCGTCAGTCAGTTCCGGCGCGACAGACATGGAGGACCCAGTGCTCGCCACGATCCCGACGTATGCGGAGCCCACCCCGCCGGCCGTAAGCCCGTACGCCCGGAGGATCGAGGAGTACGTCCACTCACTCGGGTGGAGCCTCGGGCTGACAGAGACAGAGGGCGGCCGGGAGCGGCTGGAGGCAGGCTACGGGAACTTTGTTGCCTGGACCTATCCGGAAGCCTCGTTCCGCGATCTCTGTCTCTGCGCGGAATGGCTCTTCTTCACCTTCATCCTGGACGACCTGCACACGTTGAAGGTCTATGACGCTCCGGAAGCCTGGGTGCCGGTCCACCGCCGCCTGATGGACATCATCACCAACGGAAAGGACCCCGCCCCTCCACGGGAACGAACTCCCTTCACCAAGGCGCTCACGAATCTGTCCATTCGCACCCGCGAAAGGCTTTCGCCAGGGCTGCGCGGGCGGCTGAACCGGCACCTGGACCTGTTCTTCCAGGGATTCGCCGAGGAGTCCGAGAACCGGTTCCGTGGCACTCCCCCCGGGATCGACAGTTTCACGCATACCAGGCGCCTCTCCGTGGGTATGGAGTTCGGCTTCGATCTCGTCGAACTCAGTCAGCGGGTGGAGGTGCCTCAAGACATATACGAGACAAGCCTGTTCAGGGAGATCGTCGAAGCGGCGAGCGATGTGGTCGCTTGGCAGAACGACTTGCATTCTCTTCACCTGGACAAGCAGCGCGGTGACTTCCACAACGTTGTCATCGTCATGCAGCACGCCGACGGAATGTCCTTCCAGGAAGCCGTCGACGTGACCGTCGCCAAGGTGCAGGAGCGAGTGGCCGACTTTCTGGCGGCCGAAGAGCGGTTGGTGCCCTTCCTGACGGGCCGTGGCGTACCGCGCGGCGCCTGTGAGGACATTCTGAGGGTCACTGCCGGAATGCGGCAGTGGACCAACGGATGCCTGCACTGGTACCGGAACACCACCCGCTATGCGATTCCCACCACGCCGGGCGAGCTGGATCAGCAGCACGACCACCTGCAGGTGCTGCTCCCGAGCCTGGACGACGTGCCCCGCCAGAGTTGTGGTTGACCGGCCGGTCCACGAGCCCGACACCATCCTCGATCGACGAGAAGGGGAACAACGCGCTATGGCCAAGAACCATGGAGGCATCACCCGCGCTCCCGGGGCACTGCCGGTCGTCGGACATCTCCTCCCACTGCTGCGCGACCCGCTGCGTTTCCTGAACACCCTTCCCGCCCATGGGGATCTGGTGCAGATACGGCTCGGGCCGCAAACGGCCGTCGTGGTCTGCCGGCCAGAACTCGTTCAGCAGGTCCTACTGAACGACCGAATATACGACAAGGGCGGGCCGATCATAGAGCGGGTCGGAAACGCGCTCGGGGACGGCATCGCCTCCTGTCCGCACAGTGCGCATAGGCGGCAACGACGCAGCTTGCAGCCGGCTTTCTCGCGCACATGCCTGCGTGAGTACGCCGCCATCATGACCGACCGGATCGATACGCTCGCCACCGGCTGGAGCGACGGGCAGACCATCGAAGTGGGCGAACAGATGTACGCCCTCGCGAGTGACACCATTGCTCGCACGTTGTTCACGGCTGAAGCGGCGGCACCCGCTGTGGACACCGTGAGTGCCTGCCTTCCGGACATCTTCCGAGGCATCTATCAACAGGCTGTCCTTCCGCCTGTGCTGCGCCGTCTGCCGCTCCCGTCGAACAAGCGCTACGAACGGGCCCGCAACCGGGCGTGGGCCGCGGTCAGCAAGACCATCAGCCTGTACCGACAGGACGGTGAGGCGCGCGGTGATGTCCTGTCGATGCTCCTCGCGACGCGTGACGACGCGGGAGACGGCCTCGGCGACGCAGAGATCCACGCTCAGATCATGACGCTGCTCGTCGCCGGCATCGACACCACCGCAGTGGCCCTCACCTGGGCCGTCCATCTCCTGTGCCAACACCCCGAAATCCAGGAGCGATTGCGCGCCGAGACGACCGAGGTCCTCGGCGCCCGAACCGCCACCTGGGATGATCTCCCGCGGCTGGACCTGGCGCGCAGGGTCATCACCGAGACCCTGCGCCTCTATCCTCCCGGGTGGATCTTCACTCGGACGACCAGTACCGAAGCCCGACTTGCCGACGCCGTGATCCCGCCCGGGACCACGCTCGTCTACAGCCCGTATCTCATCCACCACGACGCACGATTCAATCCGCGGCCCGACAGTTTCGATCCCGACCGATGGCTTCCGGAGCAGGAACACGAGCGCGGCACACTCATCCCGTTCGGGGGAGGCGCCCGCAAGTGCCTCGGCGACAACTACGCGATGACCCTGGCGACACTGGCCCTGGCCACGATCGTCACCCACTGGCGACTCTCGCGCGGTGACCTTCAGGCGCCGACCATCGAACCCCGTATGACCCTGACACCTCACAGGGTCCAGGTCCGAGTGGAGGGCCTGAAGAGCGACCGCGTGGCTGAGAGCGTCCGCCAGTAGGCCACCGACCCGGTGGTGCGGGCGGACCGTCGTCGCCGGCCCGTCCGGACACCGGCCTTCTGCCTCGGTCCGGGCGGAAGGCGGATCCTGCCGCTGCTACGGCTGGGGAACCGACGCCGGAGGGGGCACTGGCAGTGCCCCCTCGGGAGCGGAGGGCCCTCGTCGCGCGCCCCAGAGGCGGTACAGGGCTCCGAGCCCCACCGTGACCACCAGGAACAACACCGTGAACCACTGGAAGTACCAGTGCCCGCCCGCCGGGTCGTACACCTCGGCTCGGGGCCAGGCCAGGTTGACGGTCATGAGGAGGCCGTAGAGGAGGGCCAGGGCGTTGACCGGGATGCCCCAGCGGCCCAGGGAGAAGAGGCGGGCGCCTGTCTCGTCGGTGCCCTCCGAGGTGAACTCGCCTCGTATGCGCCGGATCAGCAGCGGCCCGGTGACCATCGCGTACGCCAGGTACAGCATCACGATGCATGTCGTGCCGATGGCCAGGAACGCCTCGGGGGAGGCGAAGTTGAGCAGGAGCAGGGCGGCGGCGAGGACGCCGACGGCGAGTGCGGGCGCGGTGGGCATGCCGGTGCGGGGGTTCACGCGCGCGAGGCGGGCGGCGAACGGGAGCCGGCCGTCGCGGGCCATGGAGAAGAGCATGCGGCAGGCCGCCGTCTGGATGGCCAGGGTGGCCACCGCGATCGCCACCACCACGTCGGCCAGCAGGACCTTGCCGACCCCGTCGCCGAGGCTGCTGGTGAGGACGTAGCTGAGGCCGTCGACCCCCAGGTGGCCGTCGGTGAGGCTGGGGGCCGCCAGCAGGCCGGCCAGGACGATCAGGCCGCCGAGGAGGCCGGCCGCGCCGAGTGCCGTGAGGATCGTGCGGGGCGCGGTGCGGCGCGGGTCGCGGGTTTCCTCGCTCATCTCGCCGGCGCTGTCGAAGCCGATCATCACGTACGCCGCTGTGAAGGAGCCGACGAGCAGGGCGCCGAGCAGGCCGGACTGGGCCGCGCCCTCGGTGTGGAAGGTGATCGTGGGCGTCCGCTCGGAGTGGGTGAGCAGCAGCACGATGATGAGGACCGCGCCGATGATCTCGGCGGTGACGCCGACCCGGTTGATGAGGGACATCACGCGGTTGTCGACGACGTTCACGAGGGTCGTGAGGACCAGCAGGATCACGCCGAGGACCGCCGCGTTCGCCGCGCCGTCCGCCGAGGTCGGCGCCGGGTCGGTGCCGATCAGCTGGAAGCCCGGCCAGATCGCCGGCAGCACCATCTGCAGGGCGAGCGCCGCCGCTCCGACGACCACGATCTGCCCGATCACCATGATCCAGCCGGCGAACCAGCCGAAGGTGGCGTTGGAGAGCCGGGACGACCACTGGTAGATCGCGCCGGAGATGGGATAGCGCGCCGCCAGTTCCGCGAAGCACGCCGCCACCAGCAGCTGCCCGACCAGCACGATCGGCCAGGCCCAGAAGAAGACGGGGCCGCCGAACGCGTAACCGAAGGCGAAGAACTGGAAGACGGTCGTCAGGACCGAGATGAAGGAGAACCCCGCCGCGAAGGACGCGTACCGGCCCAGGCTGCGGTGCAGCTCCTGGTGGTAGCCGAACTCGGCGAGGGAACGGTCGTCGGAGGAGGGGGAGGAGGAGTGCGGGGGATCGGGGCGGACGTCGGAGGGGGTGGTCGTCGTCACGGCGGCACCTGCCTTGGGCGCGAAATTCTGTCGGGTGACAGAAATTAGGGAGAGGCTGTTTCAGGTGCGTGACACGGCCATGTCCAAGCAGCGCCCAAGTCCTCACGTCCGCGCGTGGACCCCTTCGACGCGATACGGCGTGGGTCTGTCGTCGGTGTCCCGGACACGCCTGAGGGGCGGCACCTTCGAAGGTGCCGCCCCTCTCGCGGTCGTATGCCCAAGCGGTGGCGTAATGCCCGAGCGACCGACATGCCCAAGCAGTCGTCGTGTCTAAGCGGCCGGTGCCGCCCCCTCCTGCTCCGCCTCGATGCGCGCGTTCCACTCCCGCTTGGATTCCTGCCAGCCGTCCTCGTTGTGGCCCAGGCGCCAGTAACCGGAGATCGACAGGTCCTCGCGCGGGATCGCACGCTCGACCCGCAGCAGATGGCGCAGTTGCTTCACGAAGTGCGCCTCGCCGTGGACGAACGCGTGCGGCCGGCCCGCCGGGAACTCCAGTGCGCGGACCGCTTCCACCAGGGCCTCGCCCACGGGCCGGGAGCCACGGTGCAGCCAGACGACGTCCACGTCGGAGTCGATCTTCTGCTCCTCCTCGGGCCCGGAGACCTCGATGAAGGCGTGCGCCCGGGCGCCGGCGGGCAGTGACTCCAGGGAACGCGCGATCGCCGGCAGCGCGCTCTCGTCGCCGACGAGCAGATGCCAGTCGGCGTCCAGGTCTGGGGCGTAGGCCCCGCCCGGGCCCATGAAGCGCACGGTCTCGCCGGGCTGGACGCGCATCGCCCAGGGGCCGGCGAGGCCCTCGTCGCCGTGGATCACGAAGTCCAGGGACAGCTCGCGGTGTTCGGGGTCCCAGTGGCGCACGGTGTACGTGCGGGTCACGGGCCACTGCTCGCGCGGGAGTTCCTCGCGGATCCGCTGCAGGTCGAAGGGTTCGGGGTAGGTGACGCCTTCGGGCGGGAACAGGATCTTGACGTAGTGGTCGGTGCAGGTGTCCGCCGCGAAGTCGGCGAGTTCGTCGCCGCCGAGCACCACGCGCTGCATGTGCGGGGTGAGGCGTTCGGTGCGGACGACCTGCGCGGAGCGAGGTTTCCGCGGCGTGCGTGCCGGTCCTTCTGCCATGGCGGCCTCCCATTCCCAATGCTTAGGCTTACCTAAGTTAGCATCCGCCTCCCTGGCGACGGCATGCCACTCGTGGAAAGCGAGGGCAATATTTACGCCCCGCCCTGCCCCGCCCCGCCCCGTGCGGCGCTCCGACTACACGCTGAGCGTCGCCGTCAGCCGCTGCAACGAACCACCCAGTCCCCACCGTTCTGCCAACTTCTCCAGTTCCGCGGGGTCGCGCGGCGAGCGCGGCAACGCGGTGTCCACCTGCGGCAGCGGGACGTCGTCGGCGACCTTGACCACCTTCGGCGCGACCGCGACGTACGGCCTCGACTCGTCCAGCCGCCTGCGCTGCGACGGTGTGAGCTTCGCCTTCGGGTCGTCGACCGCGGCCATGATCCCCGCCACGTCGCCGAACTCCGCCAGCAGCTTCGCCGCCGTCTTCTCGCCGATGCCGGGCACCCCCGGCAGACCGTCGCTCGGGTCGCCGCGCAGCAGCGCCAGATCCGCGTACCCAGGGCCGTCGACGCCATACTTCTCGCGCAGCCACGCCTCGTCGGTCATCTGGAGCGTGCCGACCCCCTTGAGCGGATACAGCACCCGCACTCCGCGCGCGTCGTCCACCAGCTGGTACAGGTCGCGGTCGCCGGTGACGATGTCGACGGGGCCCTCGGCCCGCCCGGTGAACGTACCGATCACGTCGTCCGCCTCGTATCCGGCCACGCCCACGCGCGCGATGCCGAGCGCGTCCAGGACGGCCTCGATGACCGGCACCTGCGGCGAGAGCGTGTCCGGCACCTCCTCCTCGTCCGGGCCGGTCTCGCGCTCCTCGGCGACCCGGTGCGCCTTGTAGGAGGGGATGAGGTCGACCCGCCACTGGGGGCGCCAGTCGGCGTCCATGCACGCGACCAGCAGGTCCGGACGGTGGTCCTTGACGAGGCGGTCGATGAATTCGAGGAGCCCGCGCACGGCGTTCACCGGCGTGCCGTCCGGCGCCTTCACCGACTCCGGCACGCCGAAGTAGGCACGGAAGTAGAGCGAGGCGGTGTCGAGAAGCATCAGTCGTCCGGTCACGCTCCGCATCATGCCGTACGCCACCGACACGGGCCGCCGTCGCTTACCCCGTCCGGTGGGTGTGAGCGTCCTGTGAACTGGGCCACCTGTGTGTTTGGCCCAAGGGCATCAGGGCAGGCGCCGCCTCGGAGCGAGGCAGGTTGCACTTTCAACTGTTTTCCGGCCCTTCGTCTCCCCCCAGTGGTCAAGAGACGAGAGGTGCCCGTGTCGTCACGGCTTGAGGCAGAGCAGTTGTACAAGGTCTTCGGAAGACGGCCGCACGAGGCCGTCGAACGGCTCCGCGAGGGGGCCGACCGGCAGGGGCTGCGCGCGGAGGGCACCACCGCCGCCGTGATCGACGCCTCGTTCACCGTGGACCCGGGGCAGATCTTCGTCGTCATGGGCCTGTCCGGCTCCGGCAAGTCCACGCTGCTGCGCATGCTCAACGGCCTCCTGGAGCCGACGGCGGGCCATGTCCGCTTCGACGGCCAGGACCTCACCGCGCTCACCGACCGCGAACTGCGTGCCGTACGCGCCCGGAAGATCAGCATGGTCTTCCAGCACTTCGCGCTCTTCCCGCACCGCAGCGTCCTGGAGAACGCCGCCTACGGCCTCGCAGTCCAGGACGTCGCCAAGGCCGAGCGCATCGAGCGGGCCACGGAGGCCCTCGAGCTGTGCGGCCTCAAGGGCTGGGAGAAGTCCTGGCCCGACGAGCTCTCCGGCGGCATGCAGCAGCGCGTCGGGCTCGCCCGCGCGCTCGCCACCGACGCCGACCTGCTCCTCATGGACGAGTCCTTCAGCGCGCTCGACCCGCTGATCCGCCGTGACATGCAGGACCAGCTGCTCCAGCTCCAGAAGACCCTGAAGAAGACCATCGTCTTCATCACCCACGACCTGAACGAGGCCATGCGGCTCGGCGACCGCATCGCCGTCATGCGCGACGGCCGGATCGTTCAGATCGGCAGCGCGGAGGACATCCTGGTGCGGCCCGCCGACGACTACGTCGCCTCCTTCACCAAGGACGTCGACCGCTCCCGCGTCCTGACCGCGTCCGCCGTCATGGACACGGACGTCCGCGGCGACGAGGCCGACTGCGGCTGCGCGGGCGACTGCGAGACCGCGACGCCCGACACGCCGTTCACCGAACTCTGCGCGATGAGCGCCCGGTCGACGCACCCCGTGGCCGTCCTCGACGAGAAACGAAAGCTCGTCGGAGTGGTCCGGCAGCAGCGCCTGGTCGGCTTCATCGGCGACGCGGAGGTGGCCCATGCCTAGGATCCCGCTCGGCGACTGGGTCAACGACACCGTCGACTGGCTGCTGGACCACGTGTCCTGGTTCTTCGACTTCCTCAAGACCGTCTTCACCGGCACCTACGACGGTATCGACGCCGTCCTCCAAGCGCCCCACCCCCTGCTCCTCGCAGGCATCTTCGCCGTGATCGCGTTTTGGCTGCGCGGCACCCTCGCCGGTCTCCTCACCTTCGCGGGATTCGCCTTCATCGACTCCCTCGAACTGTGGGAGGACGCGATGACGACCCTCTCGCTGGTCCTCGTCGCCACGATCATCGCCCTGGTGATCGCCGTCCCCGTGGGCATCTGGGCGGCCCGTTCGAACCGGGTCAGCGGGATCGTCCGGCCCGTCCTGGACTTCATGCAGACGCTGCCCGCGATGATCTACCTCATCCCGGCGATCCTGTTCTTCGGCACCGGTGCCTCCGCCGGCATCGTCGCCACCCTGATCTTCGCGCTCGCCCCCGGCGTCCGCATGACCGAGCTCGGCATCCGCCAGGTCGACAAGGAACTCGTCGAGGCGGCCGAGGCGTTCGGCACCACCCCGCGCGACACGCTCCTGCGCGTCCAGCTGCCGCTCGCGCTGCCCACCGTGATGGCCGGCGTCAACCAGGTCATCATGCTCGGCCTGTCCATGGCCGCGATCGCCGGCATGGTCGGCACCGGCGGTCTCGGCGGCGACGTCAACGAGGCCATCGGCCAGCTCAACGTCGGCCTCGGCTCCGAGGCCGGTGTCGCCATCGTGATCCTCGCGATCTACCTCGACCGCATGACCGGCGCGCTCGGCACCCAGGTCTCCCCGCTGGGCCGCCGCGCCGCCACCAGGGCCCGCGCGTCCCAGGGCGGCCTGAAGATCTGGTCCTACCGCCCCCGCCCCCAGATCGCCGTCGTCGGTGTCGTGGTCCTCGCCCTCGTCGCGGGCGGCATGGGGATCTTCGGCGGCACCTCCGGCGAGGCCACGGCCGTCGCGGGAGGCAAGGACGTCGGCCAGGGCAAGAAGATCAGCATCGGTTACGTCCCCTGGGACGACGGTGTCGCCTCCACCTTCCTCTGGAAGGAGATCCTGGAGGAACGCGGCTACCAGGTGGACGCCAAGCAGCTCGACGCGGGCCCGCTCTACACCTCCCTCGCCGCCGGCAACGTCGACTTCATGACGGGCGCCTGGCTGCCCACGACCCACGAGCAGTACTGGAAGAAGTACGGCAGCAAGCTCGACGACCTCGGCGCCTGGTACGACAAGACCTCTCTCGAGCTGAGCGTCCCGTCGTACATGAAGGACATCAACACCCTGGCCGACCTCAAGGGCAAGGCCTCCGAGTTCGGCGGGAAGATCACCGGCATGGAGTCGAGCGCCGGTGAGATGGCCCTGCTGAAGAGCAAGGTCCTGAAGGCGTACGGCCTCGACAAGGAGTACAAGGTCGTCGACAGCTCCACGCCGGCGATGCTGGCCGAGCTCAAGCGGGCGTACGCGCAGAAGGACCCGATCGTCGTCACGCTCTGGTCGCCGCACTGGGCGTACAACGACTACGACCTGAAGAAGCTCAAGGACCCCGAGGGCGCCTGGGGCTCGGGCGACGGCATCCACACCGTCGGCCGCAAGGGGCTCGCTGCCGACGACCCGGTCGTCGCCCAGTGGCTGAAGGGCTTCAAACTGGACGAGAAGCAGCTCACCGGCCTGGAGGCCGAGATCAACAAGGCCGGTCAGGGCAGGCAGCAGGACGCCGTCCGTACCTGGCTGGGGCAGCACCCCGGCCTGGTCGACAAGCTGGCGCCCGTCCAGAAGACGGCGGCGGAGACGAAGCGCCCGATCGCCGTGGCCTGGTTCCCCTGGGACGAGGACATCGCCGTCACCTACCTCTGGAAGAACGTCCTGGAGGCCCGCGGCTACCAGCTGAACCTCAAGCAGATGGACGTCGGCCCGGTCTACACCGGCCTCGCCTCCGGCGACCTGGACCTCAACTTCGACGCCTGGCTGCCGTACGCCCAGAAGAACTACTGGGACAAGAGCAAGGACAGACTGAAGGACCTCGGCACCTGGTACCAGCCGACGTCCCTCGAGGTCGCCGTGCCGTCGTACGTCAAGGGCGTGAAGTCCTACGAGGACCTCAAGGGCAAGGCGTCCCTCTTCGACGGGAAGATCATCGGCATCGAACCGGGCACCGGCGAGATGAGCCTCCTCAAGAGCAAGGTGCTGCCGGGCTACGGCCTCGACAAGGAGTACGACGTCGTCGACGGCTCCACGCCCGCGATGCTGGCCGAGCTCAAGCGGGCCTACGCCAGGAAGCAGCCCGTCGCGGTCGTCCTGTGGTCGCCGCACTGGGCGTACAGCCAGTACGACCTCACCAAGCTGAAGGACGACAAGAAGCTCTTCGGCGAGGGCAACACGATCCGCACCATCTCCAACGAGAAGTTCCCCGGGCAGTACCCGCAGCTCACCAAGTGGATCAAGGGCTTCCATATGAGTGAGGACGAGCTCGGCACTCTGGAGGGTGAGATCAACAAGTACGGACAGGGGCACGAGGAGCAGGCGGTCGCGGCCTGGCTCAAGGAGCACCCGGGGATGGTCGGGCGGATGACAGGGTCATAACCGCTCCGGGACCACGGTAAGGATCCGGCCAACCACATAGAGCTACGCCATCGCCCGAACTCCGATGCCGACTAGGGGACTTGGACGGTCCGCGGTGGAGGAGTGACCGAAACCCGGCCCCCTGGCAGTTTGCGGGGGGCCGTTCGGCTGGCGTGAAGTGTGAGGTACGGTCGCACGCCGTATGACATCGATGTGACGGCCGCATGAAACGGTTTGCCGAACATGCGTAGGGTGCAGACAACTCATCAGGAGACGTGTCACCGGACCGACGAGCGGAGGAGGGAGCCGGAGCCATGGGCGACCACAAGGAACAGCCCCTTCGGGTGGGCGCCGCCGTACGCCGCAGGCGCCGCGCGCTGGACCTCACCCTCGCCGTCGTGGCCGAGCGCAGCGGCCTCTCGGTTCCCTTCCTGAGCCAGATCGAGAACGAACGCGCCCGGCCCAGCCGCGGCTCCCTGGAGAAGGTCGCCGACGCCCTGCGCACCACGGCCGTCGAACTCCTCGCCGCCGCCGACCCGGCGTGCAGCGTCGACGTCGTGCACGCGGAGGGCCCGGAGCCGGACTGCGCACCCCGGATGCGCTCCCTGGTGCGCGGTCACCACCAGATGCACGCCCAGGAGTTCACCGGCGACCACGACGCGGGACGCGAATTCCAGTACCGCAACGACCAGTTGATGTACGTCGCCGACGGCGCTGTGGACGTCGAGGCCGAGGGCCGCGCCTACCGCCTGGGCCGCGGCGACACCCTGTACCTCACCGGCGGGGTGCGCCACCGCTGGCGCGCGACCGTGCCGGACACCCGCGTGATCGTCGTCGCCGTGGCCGAGAACATCGAGGCGGTCCAGGACCGGCCCCGGCAGTGAGGGTCGTCTCGCTGGTCCCCTCGCTGACCGAGGCGATCGCCCGCTCGGCACCGGGCGCCCTGGTCGGCGCCACCGACTGGTGCACCGAGCCGGCGGACCTCGATGTCACCCGGATCGGCGGCACCAAGAACCCGAAGCTCGACCGGATCGCCGACCTCGCCCCCGACCTGGTGATCGCCAACGAGGAGGAGAACCGGGAGCCCGACCTCGCGGCACTGCGGGAGGCGGGTCTTGAGGTCCTGGTCACCGAGGTGCGGGACGTCCCGCAGGCCTTCCGGGAACTGGCGAGGGTCGTGGCGGCCTGTGGCGTCGTACGGCCGCGCTGGCTGGACGAGGCCGAGGAGGCCTGGTCGGCGCTCGCTGCCCCCTCGCGCCGGATCACGGCGGTCGTGCCGATCTGGCGGCGGCCCTGGATGGTCCTGGGCCGGGACACCTTCGCGGGCGACGTGCTGTCCCGCCTGGGCGTGGACCACGTGTACGCGACGCACGCGGACCGCTATCCGCGCGTCCCGCTGGAGGAACTGCGGGCGGCGGCACCGGACGTGGTCGTCCTGCCCGACGAGCCGTACCGCTTCACACCCGACGACGGCCCCGCGGCCTTCCCCGGTCTGCCCTGCGCACTCGTCAGCGGACGGCACCTGACGTGGTACGGACCCTCACTGGCAGAGGCGCCGAAAGCACTGGGCGAGGCCCTGCGAGCAGCGCTCCGCTGAGGACACCGCGCGCGGTGCGCACGCCGGCCGTGACCCAGGCGGCGACGAGGAGGCCGTACAGCCCGACGGCGAGCCCGTCGTAGACGACGAGCCCCGTGTGCCGGGCCAGCGCCGCCGCCCCCGTGACACAGGTGCCGACCGGGAAGGTGAACGCCCACCAGGTCATCGAGAACCCCATCCCGCGCCGCCGGGCGGCGATCACATGCGCGGTGGCGAGCGCCAGCCACAGCAGTGCGAACCCCATGACGGGGACGCCGTAGAGGACCGCGAGCACGCCGAAGCCCTGGCTGTAGGGGGCCGGTACGACACCGGGGGCCACGTCGGCGAACTTGCCGACGGCGGTGGTGGACTGGCCGAGCGGGCCGAGAACCAGGAACAGGGTCGGTGTGAGGGCGAGGGGGAGCGGCCCGCCGGTGACGATCCGCGCGAACACCAGCGGCAGCATGGCCAGGGTCGCCAGCAGGCTGAGCCCGAACATCGCGAAACAGGCCAGGAGCAGGGTCTCCCGGGCCTGACCGGCCGGCAGATACGGCACCAGGAGCGGGCCGAGCGCGGCCGACACCATGGGCGCCACGACGGGCAGCAGCCACACGGGCGTGGCGTCCCGCGGCTCCGCCCTGTGCCCTACGGCCATGAGGTACGGCACGACCACGGCGGCCGCGAGTCCCACGACCGTGCCGACGGTGAACAGCACGGCGTCGAGGGCGACCGCGGCCCGAGTGCCGATCCAGTACCGGCCGACGGTGAGGGCGCCCCCGCCGACGGCGAGCAGAGCCATCGCGAGGCAGCCGTAGAAGGGCGCGACCGCGGGGTCCAGGAGGTGGGCGCGGGCCTGGTCGGCGTGGTGGCGCCAGTGCAGGGCGCGGGCGCCCAGCAGGGTGACGAGGAGCAGGAGCGACAGGAGCCAGACGGCGGCGCAGATCGTGCGCCCGCCGGGGAGGTGCACGGGGAGCGCGGCGCCGGCGGTGGCGACGATCGCGGTGCCCATGACGGCGGCGTACCAGTTCGGCCCGAGGTGACGGACGGCGGTGACCATGACTCCACGGTCCCGCCGGGGGAGGGCCGGGACCAGGGAGTATGGGTCTATGAGGGCATAAGCTGTCTTTATGAGCGGTGTGGAGGAGCGCGGGACGGCCGGGGGCGGCGGACTGTCCCATCGGGTGCCCGATCTCGGGGCACTGGAACTGCTGCTGGCCGTGGCGAGGCTGGGGAGTCTGGGCGGCGCGGCGCGGGAGCTGGGGATCACGCAGCCCGCGGCGAGCAGCCGGATCCGCTCCATGGAACGGCAGTTGGGGGTGGCCCTGGTCGACCGCTCGCCCCGCGGCTCACGGCTCACCGATGCCGGGGCGCTGGTGACGGACTGGGCGCGGCGGATCGTGGAGGCGGCGGCGGCCTTCGACGCCGGGGCGCAGGCGCTGCGGGTCCGGCGCGACTCCCGGCTCCGGGTGGCGGCGAGCATGACCATCGCGGAGTACCTGCTGCCGGGGTGGCTGCTGGCGCTGCGCGCGGGGCGTCCGGACACGGCGGTGTCCCTGCAGGCCGGCAACTCCTCGACGGTGGCCGAACGGCTGCTCGCCGACGAGGCGGATCTCGGCTTCGTGGAGGGCCTCACGGTGCCGACCGGGCTGGACTCGGTGGTGATAGCCCACGACCACCTCATCGTGGTGACGGCACCGGGGCATCCGTGGGCCCGCCGCCGACGGCCTGTGGAAGCGGCCGAACTGGCCACCACGCCGCTGATCCTGCGGGAGAAGGGTTCCGGCACACGGCAGGTGCTGGACGCGGCTCTGGGGGGCCTGGCGCGCCCTCTCATCGAGCTCTCGTCCACCACGGCGGTGAAGGCGGCGGCGGTGAGTGGAGCGGGGCCCGCGGTGCTGAGTGAGCTGGCGCTCGGTGAGGAGCTGGCGATGCGGCGGCTGGTGCGGGTGCCGGTGGAGGGGGTGTCGCTGGCCCGGGACCTGCGGGCGGTGTGGCCCACGGGGCACCGGCCGGTGGGGCCGGCGAGGGATCTGCTGTCGCTCACGCGGGCGTGATCTTCCGTCCCCTCATGAAGGGGGCTCCGCCCCCTTCGACCCCCGCTCCTCAAACGCCGGAGGGGCTGATTTCAGCTGAGGCTGCGACGAGAGCCTGCATCACCCGCAGATCCTCGCCCATCTCCGGATGCCACTGAACCCCCAACACCCAGTGTTCGCCCGGGAGTTCGACGGCCTCCACCGTGCCGTCCGTGGCGTATGCCGACGGGAGCAGGCCGGTTCCGAGGCGGTCCACCGACTGGTGGTGGAAGGTCGGTACGAGGGTCTCCTCCGGGGCGATGTCGCCGTACACCGTGCCCGGTACGGGCTTGACCGGGTGCCGGCCGAAGACTCCCGGCACCTCCGCGTGGCCGTCGATGTGCTGGACGAGCGTGCCGCCGAGGGCGACGTTCAGGAGCTGCATGCCCCGGCAGATGCCCAGCAGCGGGACGCGGGCCGCCAACGCGGCCTCGATCAGGGCCAGTTCCCAGGCGTCCCGGGCCCGCGCGGGCGGGCCGGTGCGGGGCTCGGGTGCGGCGCCGTAGCGGACCGGCTCCACGTCCGGGCCGCCCGCGATCACCAGGCCGTCCAGACGGGCCACCGTCGCCGCCGCGTGCTCGGGGGCGTCCGGCGGGAGCATCGCGGCCAGGCCGCCCGCCCGTTGGACCAGCCGCGGATACCCCGCCGGCAGCAGCGCCGCCTCCAGCTCCCAGACGCCCCAGCGCGCCCCGGCCTCCAGATACGTGCTGACGCCGATCAGCGGTCGTCCGGTCACACGGCCCTCCCAGGCTTGCAATGGCGCACGCACATACCTTTGCGCCTCGGGGTGGTGAGAAGCAAGGTCACGCCAGGAATCCGCGCAACAGTGCCGCCGTCCCCGCGCAGTGCTCCCGCATCATGTCCCGCGCCCCGTCGGCGTCCCCGTCGAGGACCGCCTCGACCAGGGCCGCGTGCTGGCGCTGGGAGTGCTCCAGGTTGCGGACCAGCAGCGGGATGCAGTCGAGGAGGTCGTTCACGGAGGCTCGTACGGCCGCGTACTGCGCGGTCAGGGTGGGTGATCCGCACAGTTCGGCGATCGTCAGGTGCAGCAGCGTGTCCAGGCGCCGGTAATCGGCCAGCGGTGCCTCCTGGGTGGCCGCCAGTGCGTCCCGCAGCCGCTGCGCCTGCTCGTCCGTGAGGCCGTGCGTCGCGCACAGCCCCGCCGCACCCACCTCCAGCACCTCCCGGAAGCGCAGTACGTCCTCGATGTCCGCCTCGGCGATCCGGCGGCGCAGCTCGTCCTCGCCGACCGCGTCCCGCGCGCGGGGCAGCACGAACGTGCCCCCGTACCGCCCGCGCCGCGACTCCACGAGCCCCTGGTCCTGAAGGACCTTCAGCACCTCGCGCAGCGTCACCCGGCTGATCCCGAGCCGTTCCGCGAGCTCCCGCTCGGCCGGCAGCCGCTCACCCCCCGGAACCAGTCCGAGCCGCACGACCTGCAGGATCTGCTCCAGCGCCTCCTCGAATCCGTTGCCCGCTCTGACCGGCCGCAGTACCGGCGTCAACCGGTCGTCCGGGCCGCCGTCAGCGTCCACCGACATATGGCCGAGCCCCCTTCCCAAGCAATGGTTCAGAGCAATACCTTATGGCTCCCGGCCCGGTCGGAAAAACGCGCAGCAGCCGAAGGAGCTCTCCCGTGGCAGACCGCACACCCCCGCTCAGCGTCGAGGAGCTGTACACCCTCGTCGCGAGCGGCGAGATCGACACCGTCGTCCTGGCCTTCCCCGACATGCAGGGCCGGCTCCAGGGCAAGCGGATCGCCGCCCGTTTCTTCCTCGACGAGGTACTCCACCACGGCACCGAGGGCTGCAACTACCTCCTCGCCGTCGACACCGAGATGAACACCGTCGACGGTTACGCGATGTCCTCCTGGGACCGCGGCTACGGTGACTTCGCCATGCACCCCGACCTCGGTACCCTGCGCCGCGTGCCCTGGAACGCCGGTACGGCCATGCTGATGGCCGACCTCGGCTGGAACGACGGCTCGCCCGTGGTCGCCGCCCCGCGGCAGATCCTGCGCCGCCAGCTGGAGCGCCTCGCCGAGCACGGCTTCACCGCCCAGGTCGGAACCGAGCTGGAGTTCATCGTCTTCAAGGACACCTACGAGCAGGCCTGGGACGCCAATTACCGGGGGCTGACGCCGGCCAACCAGTACAACATCGACTACTCGGTGCTGGGCACCGGCCGCATCGAGCCCCTGCTCCGCCGTATCCGCAACGAGATGGCCGCCGCCGGGCTCACCGTCGAGTCCGCCAAGGGCGAATGCAACCCCGGCCAGCACGAGATCGCCTTCCGCTACGACGAGGCCCTGGTCACCTGCGACCAGCACGCCGTCTACAAGACCGGCGCCAAGGAGATCGCCTCCCAGGAGGGCGTGTCCCTCACCTTCATGGCCAAGTACAACGAGCGCGAGGGCAACTCCTGCCACATCCACCTCTCGCTCGCCGACGCCGCCGGCAACAACGCGATGGCGGGCCCGGACGGCATGTCCGACGTGATGCGCTACTTCCTCGCCGGACAGCTCGCGGCCCTGAGGGACTTCTCGCTGCTGTACGCCCCCAACATCAACTCCTACAAGCGGTTCCAGCCGGGCTCCTTCGCCCCCACGGCCGTCGCCTGGGGCCACGACAACCGCACCTGCGCCCTGCGGGTCGTCGGCCACGGCCGCTCCATGCGCTTCGAGAACCGGCTGCCCGGCGGAGACGTCAACCCCTACCTCGCGGTCGCCGGGCTGGTCGCCGCAGGACTGCACGGCATCGAGCAGAAACTGGAGCTGCCCGAGGCGTGCCCCGGTAACGCCTACACCGCCGACTACGCCCACGTCCCGACCACCCTGCGCGAGGCCGCCGAGCTCTGGGAGAACAGCCCGATCGCCCAGGCAGCCTTCGGCGACGAGGTCGTCGCGCACTACCGCAACATGGCCCGCGTCGAGCTCGAAGCCTTCGACGCGGCGGTCACCGACTGGGAGCTGCGCCGCTCCTTCGAACGTCTGTAGAGGTTCTTCGTTGTCCCCGTCGTCTTACGAGCATGAGCTGACCGTCCTCAACCCGGCCACCGAGGAGGTCGTCGCCACCGTCCCCGCCGCCACCGCGGCCGACGTGGACGCCGCCGTCACCAGAGCCGCCCGGGCCCAGGTGAAGTGGGCCGCGGCGGCCCCCGCCGACCGGGCCCGGCTGCTGCGCCGGTTCGCCGACGTCGTCGACGGGCACGTCGAGGAACTGGCCCGGCTGGAGGTCCGCGAGGCCGGCCACCTCCTCGGCAACGCCCGCTGGGAGGCCGGCAACGTCCGTGACCTCCTCGCCTACGCGGCCGGAGGAGTGGAGCGGCTGAACGGCCGGCAGATCCCGGTCGCCGGCGGTCTCGACATCACGATCCTCGAACCGCTCGGCGTGGTCGGCGTCATCGCGCCCTGGAACTTCCCGCTGCCCATCGCGGCCTGGGGCACGGCCCCCGCGCTCGCCGCCGGCAACGCCGTCGTCCTCAAGCCCGCCGAGACGACCCCGCTGACCGCCCTGCGGCTCGCCGAACTCGCCCTGGAGGCAGGACTCCCGGAAGACCTGTTCCAGGTGCTGCCCGGCCACGGCCCGGTCGCGGGCACCGCCCTCGTCGAACACCCCGGCGTTGCGAAGATCGTGTTCACCGGGTCCAGCCGCACCGGCCGTGACGTCATGGAGCGCTGCGCCCGCCAGATCAAGCCGGTGACGCTCGAACTCGGCGGCAAGAGCCCCAACATCGTCTTCGCGGACGCCGACCTCAAGACCGCCGTGGACCCCTTCTCGTTCCTCGACAACTCCGGCCAGGACTGCTGCGCCCGCACCCGCATCCTCGTCCAGGAGTCCGTCCTCGACGAGGTCAGGGAACTGCTCGCCGACGCCCTGAAGGCGGTGGTCGTGGGCGACCCGGCCGACGAGAAGACCGAGATGGGCCCGCTGATCTCCCGCCAACAGCTGGACCGGGTAAGGGCGTTGGTGCCCGCCGACGCCCCCGGCCTGCGCGGCAGCGCGCCCGACGGACCCGGCTTCTGGTTCGCGCCGACCGTTCTGACCGGCGAGGCGCCCGACTCCGCGGCCGCCCGCGAGGAGATCTTCGGCCCCGTCGCCGTCCTGCTGCCCTTCACCGACGAGGCCGACGCGATCCGCCTCGCCAACGACAGCCCGTACGGCCTCTCCGGCTCCCTGTGGACCCGCGACATCGGCCGCGCCCTGCGCCTGTCCCGGGCCGTGAAGGCGGGCAACCTGTCCGTCAACTCGCACTCCAGCGTCCGCTACTCGACCCCCTTCGGCGGCTACAAACAGTCCGGACTCGGCCGTGAACTCGGCCCGGACGCCCTGACCGCCTTCACCGAAACCAAGAACGTCTTCATCAGCACGGAAGGCCCCGCCCAGTGACCTCTTCGACCGATCAGATCGTGTGCCGTCGCCTCGTCGGCCGTACGGCCGTCATCACCGGAGCCGGCAGCGGCATCGGTCTCGCCACCGCCCGCCGGCTCGCCTCCGAGGGCGCGAACGTCGTCTGCGCCGACGTCGACGAGACCCGCGGCAAGGCGGCCGCCGACGAGGTCGGCGGGCTCTTCGTCAAGGTCGACGTCACCGACCCGGAGCAGGTCGAGGCCCTGTTCAAGACGGCGTACGACACCTACGGCAGCGTCGACGTCGCCTTCAACAACGCGGGTATCTCCCCGCCCGACGACGACTCCATCCTGGAGACCGGCCTGGAGGCGTGGAAGCGCGTCCAGGAGGTCAACCTGACCTCCGTCTACCTGTGCTGCAAGGCCGCGATCCCCTACATGCGGCAGCAGGGCAGGGGCTCCATCATCAACACGGCGTCCTTCGTGGCCCGGATGGGCGCCGCCACCTCGCAGATCTCCTACACCGCCTCCAAGGGCGGCGTGCTCGCCATGTCCCGTGAACTGGGCGTGCAGTTCGCCCGGGAAGGCATCCGCGTCAACGCCCTGTGCCCGGGCCCGGTCAACACCCCGCTCCTCCAGGAGCTGTTCGCCAAGGACCCCGAGCGGGCCGCCCGCCGCCTGGTCCACATTCCGGTCGGCCGGTTCGCCGAGGCCGACGAGATCGCCGCCGCCGTCGCCTTCCTGGCCAGCGACGACTCCTCCTTCGTCAACGCCAGCGACTTCCTCGTGGACGGCGGCATCTCCGGGGCGTACGTCACACCGGTGTAGGTCTCGGCCTACAGTGCCGCAATGAGCAGCAGGCTCCCGCCCGGCTGGTACCCGGACCCTGACGCCCCGCATCTGGAGCGCCGGTGGGACGGGACGGCCTGGACGGACCAGCGGCGCGCACCCGAGCCCCCCGGCCCGCCTCGACCGGCCGACGGGGCCTCGGGACGCGCGAAGGCCGTCGCCCTGGTGGTCTCCGGAGCCGTCCTCGTCACCGCGATCGTCACCGGGACGTACGCCCTGGCCCGCGGCGACGGGGACGACGTCGTGGCGGACACGGCACCGACGGTCGCGCCGCCGTCGCCTTCCACGACCTCCTCGCCCCCGTCCCGCCTGGTCGACGAACTCGACGGCATCAGCCTGCCGCTGCCCGACGGCTGGACCCCGTCGAAGTACGTCACCCGCGACAACGTGGTGATGACCACCCACGGCGGCCGGGTCCTCGCCCGCACGCTGCCCCCGAAACCCGGTACCTCCCCGGCAGCCCTCGCCGCGAAGGACATACCGCAGGCCGCCGACGCGTCCTACGGCGGCGGCGAGTCCGGCCCCGGACCGCACGGCGGCATCGAGAGCCACCGGGTCCTGAGGTCGGAACGGGTGTCGGTCGCGGGAGGCGCCGGATACCTGGTGCGGTGGCGGGTCAGGACGGCCGAGGGCCCCGGCGGTTACGTCCAGTCACTGGCCCTCACACCCGGCGCCGACCGTGGCTCCCCTTCCGCCGCGGTCGTCGTCGTCCGTTTCGCCTTCGACGCGGGTCCCGGCGGCCCGCCGCTCGCCGACATGGACCGGATCACCGAGGGGATCCGGCCCGTCGACCAGGAGAAGTGACCTACAGGAACGTGTGGCCTTCCCCGCGGTACGTCGGGACGGTCGCCGTCACCACGTCCCCCTCGACGAGCCGCAGCACCTCGAACCGCTCGCACAGCTCACCGGCCTTGGCGTGCCGGAACCACACCTTGTCGCCGAGCAGCAGATCGTCCGCGGGCGCACCGAGCAGCGGGGTCTGCACCTCGCCGGGCCCCTCCTGCGGGTCGTACTTCAGCCCCTCCGGCAGATACGGCACCGGCAGCCGGTCGGGTCCTGCCGCGCCGGAGGCCGTGTAGCCGCCGCCCAGGACGGTCACGACGCCCACGCCCGGCCTGCGTACGACGGGCATGGCGAAGAGGGCGGCCGGACGTCCGCTGAAGGACGTGTAGTTGTCGAACAGCCGCGGCACGTACAGCCCCGACCCGGCACCGATCTCCGTGACGGCGTCCTCCGCGGCGGTGTGCTGCACACTGCCGGTGCCACCGCCGTTGACGAACTCCAGGTCCGGTACGACGGCCCGCACCGCGCGCACCACCGCGGCCCGCCGCTCGACGAGTTCCCGGCGGGCCGTGGCCTGCATCAGCCGTACGGCCCGCGAACGCAACGGCCGCCCCGCGATCGCGTCCCCGACACCGGCGATGTGCCCCTCGTAGGCCATGATCCCCACGACCTTGAAGCCGGGGCGGCGGGCCACCGCGCGTGCCATGTCGGCGACCTGGGCGGGGGAGTGCAGCGGAGAACGCAGGGCACCGACCCGCACCCTGCCGCCGAGGAGCTTCAGCGAGGTGTCCAACTCCAGGCAGACCCGGATGACTTCGGTGCCGCCGGCGCGGGCCTCGTCGATGAGGGCGAGCTGCGCGGGGTCGTCGACCATCACCGTCACGGCGGCGGCGAGCTTGGGATCGGAGGCGAGTTCGGCGTATCCGGCCCGGTCGGCGGACGGGTAGGCGAGCAGGACGTCCTCGAAACCGCCCCGGGCCAGCCACAGGGACTCGGCGAGGGTGAAGGACATGATCCCGGCGAATCCGTCCTTCGCCAGGACGCGTTCGAGCAGTGCTCGACAGCGCACGGACTTGCTGGCGACACGGATCGGCTTGCCTCCCGCCCGGCGGACGAGATCGTCCGCGTTGGCGTCGAAGGCGTCCAGGTCCACGATCGCGAGAGGAGCGTCGAGAAGGGCGGTGGCCCGGTCGTAACGGGCCCGGTCGGCGGCGCGCGCAGTCATGAACGAAGCCTGCCAGACAGGATTACCGCGGGGTAGGGGGACGATCCGGGCAGATGCCCCCGGCCTGGTGGACTGGTGCCCGGGCGACCGGCAACAACCCGTAGAGTGACGCCCACGCACGTCGGGCTGTCCGCCCCCCGTCGCCGCCGCGCCGGGATGCCGGCCCTCCCGTGCGGGTATGCGTGCCCGGACGGCCGTCTTCCACGCCGGCGACACCGGCGAGGGCCCGCGCACGACCGAACGGCCCGAGCATGAGGAAACGGGGGGTGCATGAGTACGGAAGCCCGCCGCGCCTCGATTCCTCCTCGTCCGGCGACACCGCCACGGCCGGCTCAGCCGCCGACGGCCGGCGAGGGCGAGCCCGGCTTCGGGGAGCCCGAGGAGCCGGGACGCCGGGAACCTGGTGAGTCGGGTGGGCGTGTGACCGACGAATCGAACTGGCAGGCGTTCGGGGTGCGGAGCCGACGGGCCACCGGGGCGCAGACGAGGCCGACGTTCGGTGGGTTCGACTGGCAGGGGTCCGACGAGAGCGGCAGCCCGGACGGCCGGGAGCCCGGACGGCAGGCGTCCCGCGATGCGGGGGAGCGGGTGTTCGGCGACTCCGGTCGACAGGCCCCGCGGGACACCGGCGCCACGGCGTCCCGCGTGTTCGACGACGCGAACCGGGGCCGGGAGTTCGGCGTACCGGATGCGCAGCCGTTCCGGACACCGCCCGCCGCGGGCCGACCGCCGATACGAACGACGAACGACACTGACTCCGGCGCCACGCCGACCGGTGGTGAGGCGTCCGACCCTCAGGGCACCCGCGGCACCCGGCGCTCGGGCTCCCCGAACCCGAACCCGGAGACCGCCTTTCCCGGCAGCGTTCCGCCCCCGCCCCCGGCTTCGGCCCGTTTCCCGGACACCCCTCCACCGGAGTCCGGCTCCGCCTCGGGCACCGAGTCCCGCTCGACCGACAGGACGCCTCCCGCTTCGGGCCCGGCGCCGTCCGCGCCCGGTGTCGTGCCGCCCCGGCCGCCCTCCGACCCCTCTGTGCCCCCACGTCGTACCGGCGCCCCCGCCGAGACCGCGTCGGAGACGACCTTCCGGATACGGCCCGTGCCGGCCGGACCGACGTCCGGTGGCGCCGCCGTACCGCCCGTGCCCAAGACCCGCCCCGGGGCGGGGTCCGGCCGTCCGGAGGGTGCCGCGACGGGCCCGCAGGCCGGTGCGCGGCCGGGTGCGCCCGCCCGTCCCGGATTCCCGCCGCGCCCCACGCGTGAGGCGTCGGCCTCCAGCACCACGCGCACGCCCCCGGCACCCGCAGAACCGCCCCGTACGCCCCCGTCAGGTGCGTCACTCTCTCCCGACCCCGCCCTCTCCTGGAGCGCCCCCATGCCCCCGCATGCCGGAACTCCCGGCAACGGACGGCCTGTTGTGTCGTTCGGGGAACCCGAAGTGGGGTACGGGCAGCGGTTGCGGACGCGGGGGATGCGGCTTCCGGCGCGGATCGTCTCGGTGACCGCCTGTGTGGTGCTCGGGCTCGGGCTCATCGGCGGTGCCGTGACCGGGAGTTGGCTGATCGGCGACTCGGGCGAGGACGGCGGACGCGACAGCTTCACCGTGGCCGGTGAGCTGTGGCACAGCGTTCCCGTCGACCAGTTGTTCCCACCCACCGTCGACGGCCAGGGCGCGGGCCCCGGCGGAGCCGACCGCACCTGGACGCGGATCGCCGTCGCCCCCGACAGCGGCTGCACGGACGCCTTCGACCCCCTGCTGCGCAAGGTCCTCGCCCCCGTCGGCTGCGAACGCCTCCTGCGCGCCACGTACACGGACGCCACCCAGAGCTACGTCACCACCGTCGGCCTCCTCTTCACCGACGCCGACGCCACCGCCATGCGCGAACTCGACACCCGCTTCACCAAGGAGGGCCTGGACGCCCGAACCGACCTGATGCCCCTCCCGTACGCCGCGAAGAACACCCTCGCCGCGGACTTCGGGGCCAGGCAGCGGGCCTCCTGGACGGTCTCCGTCCTCACCGACGCCCCGGTCGTCGCCTACGCCGTCTCCGGCTGGGCGGACGGACGTACCGTGGACGCCCCCGAGCCCGCCGAGAAGGCCATGGAGTCCGGCGACACCAGCCCCGCCGCGCAGTCCGGTCTCGGCAACGAGGCACAGGGCCTGGCCGACCGCGTCGAACGCGCCCTGCGCAAGACCGTCACCTCGCCCCCGGAGCAGCCCTCATGAGCGTCAGCACCCGCAGGGCAGGTCTCCTGAGCGTCCTCCTCGCCGCCTCCGTCGCCCTCGTCCCGCCCACCCTCGCGCACGCCGACGGCATCCGCGCCAAGCAGTGGGCCCTGGACGCCATGCACACCCAGCAGGCGTGGCAGACCACCAAGGGCGCGGGCGTCACCGTGGCCGTGCTGGACACCGGTGTCGAGGCCGACAACCCCGACCTCGTCGGCAACGTCCTCGCCGGCAAGGACATGATCGGCTTCGGGGCCACGGAGGGCGACCGCTCCTGGGCCCGGCACGGCACCGCCATGGCCGGCATCATCGCCGGTCACGGACACGGCTACGGCAACGGAGACGGCGTCCTGGGCATCGCCCCCGAGTCCAGGATCCTCCCCGTCCGCGTGATCCTGGAGGACGGCGATCCCGCCCGCGCCAAGGCCCGCAACACCCGCGGCAACGCCCTCGCCGAAGGCATCCGCTGGGCCGCCGACCACGGCGCCGACGTCATCAACCTCTCCCTCGGCGACGACTCCGCCTCCGCGCATCCGGAGGCCGGCGAGGACGACGCCGTCCAGTACGCGCTGAAGAAGGGCGTGGTCGTCGTGGCCTCGGCCGGCAACGGCGGCGACAAGGGCGACCACATCTCCTACCCGGCCGCCTACCCGGGCGTCATCGTCGCGACCGCCGTCGACAAGTACGGCACCCGCGCCTCCTTCTCCACCCGCCGCTGGTACGCCACGGTCGCCGCCCCCGGCGACGACGTCGTCATCGCCGACCCCGACCACAAGTACTACGAGGGCTGGGGGACCAGTGCCGCCTCCGCGTTCGTCTCCGGCGCGGCCGCCCTCGTCAAGGCCGCCCACCCGGACCTGACGCCCGCACAGATCAAACGGCTCCTGGAGGACACGGCCCGCAACGCCCCCTCCGGTGGCCGCGACGACTCCCGCGGCTTCGGTTTCATCGACCCGGCGGCGGCGCTCAAGGCCGCGGACCGCCTCAAGCCGGAGGGCCTGCAGCCCGCCTCCTACGGCGAAAAGTACTTCGGCGCCGGGCCTGACACCGCCAAGTCGCAGGACGACACGGCCAGTTGGGCGGCCCCGCTGGCGGGTGGCCTCGGCGGCGTCCTGCTGATCGCCGCGGTACTCCTGTGGCGCGGGCGCCGCGGCCCCCGTCGCTCCTACGAGGGTCTCTGAGCCGGGAGCGCGACGGTCACCGGGCGACAGCCGCGGACGTGGCGTTCGCCGTCGCGGACGCGGTCGGTGAGGCGGTCCCGCCCGTGAACACCGACACGGCCGCCTTCGCCGCTGCCTCCACCAGGGAAATCCCCTTCGCCTGCGTCGAGTTGCCGTTCGACAGCACGGCCACCAGATAGTCGTGGCCGTCCACCGTCACCCGTCCGACGCTGTTGATGTCCCACAGACCGGTCGTGCTGCGCGGCAGCCAGCCGTTCTTCAGCGCCCAGCCGGAGCCGTCGGCCGCGGCCGAGACACCCCAGTGCTGGTCGGCCTCTATCCGCCCCATCAGACCCCGGAGATACGACCGCGAGGCCTCGCTCAGCTCCGAGTCGTCGCCGAACACCTGCCGGAGCAGGGTGAGTTGGTCGGCGGCCGTGGTCTGGGTGAGCCCCCACAGCGCTCCGTCGCCGCCCTCGGTGCCGGTCAGCCCGAACCTCCCGTTGGCGGCGTCGAGTCCTGGGGCCTTCCCGATGATGTTCCACAGCGCGGACGCGGAGGCGTTGTCGCTGTTCTCGATCATCGTGGTGGCGTAGGCCTTCTCCTGTGCGCTCAGCCTCGTGCCCGCCTCCTGGTGCTGGAGCAGCAGCGTCGCCAGGATGTCCATCTTGACGATGCTCGCCGTGTCGAAGGCGCCGTCGCCGTACACCGCGCTGTCGCCCGACTCCAGGTCGAGCACCGCCGCCGACACCTTCGCGTGGCCCGTCACACTCACCGACTTCATCGCGTCGGCGAGCAGCGCGTCCAGATCCACCGGTGCCGCCACGGCCGCCTCCTCCGTCGTGGCCGCCGGTGAGGGCGAGACCGACGGCGTCGCCGCCGACGATACGACGCTCCCCGCGGAGTGCGCCTGCGCCTTCACATAGACCGTTCCTCCGGCCGTGGCACCGACGATGGCGACGGAGGTGAGCGCGGTGTACATCAGGGACCGGCGCGGGAATCTGCGGGCACGGCGTCTGGCGGCTCTGGAGGACTCCATGCCGCCGATGGTCGGGCCGCCGACTGTGCGGGCCGTTAGACGGACGTTAGAGCTGTGTCAGCGAATTCTGAGAAACCCGTGAAAGCCGTCACGGGCGGGTTTCCGGGCCCGCACAAGCCCAGCAGCAAGCCCCCTATAGGGTCGGTGACCGTGGCGAACAAGAACATTCCCGACCCCGGCTTCTCCGACGACGACGGCTCCGCCGATCCCCGGCTGAGCGCGGCACTCGCGGCCTGGGCCGAGGACCGCGCCGCCGTGGGCCCCGTCCTGGAGGCGCTGAAGGGGGCTCGGCTGCTCGTCCCGGTGGTGGCCGTGCTGGGTGAGGTCGAGGAGGACGAGAAGGGGCTGCGCCGCGAGAAGACCAGCGACATGGCCGTACCGACCCTCAAGGCCGGATCCAGGACCGCCCTGCCGGCCTTCACCTCCACCGGCTCGCTGGCCCGCTGGGACCCGGAGGCCCGCCCGGTCGCCGTACCCCTGCACCAGGCGCTGCAGGCCGCCGCGCACGAGAAGGCCGACACGGTCGTACTGGATCTGGCCGGTCCGGTGCCCTTCGAGCTGACCGGCCCCGCGCTGCTCGCCCTCGCCGAGGGGCGTACCTCCACGGACCCGCTCGCCGACCCGGCGGTCGTGGAGGCGGTGCGTGCGGTGGTCGCCGACGTGCGCGCGGTGCTGCGGGCCTATCTCGGTCCGGGCCGGGGCGACGGCACCCTCGCCCTGGTCTTCGAACCGGCCGTGCCGCACGACGCGGGCGTCCACGCGGTCGCCCGGCGCATCGCCGCCGACGAGACGCTGAGGGCCCGCCTGGTGCGCGGCCTCGACCTGGCAGCACTGCCGGCCGGTGCCACGCCTCCGGGCGAGCCCTTGTACGTACGCGGATGAACTAGCCGTAGACCGGCCCGGTGTACTTCTCGCCCGGGCCCTGGCCCGGCTCGTCCGGGACGAGGGACGCCTCGCGGAACGCCAGCTGCAGCGACTTCAGGCCGTCGCGCAGGGGGGCCGCGTGGAAGGAGCTGATCTCCGTCGCACTCCCGTCCAGCAGACCGGCGAGGGCGTGGATCAGCTTGCGGGCCTCGTCGAGGTCCTTGTACTTGTCGCCCTCCTCCGTCAGACCGAGCTTCACCGCGGCGGCGCTCATCAGGTTGACGGCGACCGTCACGATCACCTCGACGGCGGGGACCTCGGCGATGTCGCGGGTCATGGCGTCGAAGTCGGGGGAGTCAGGGGACGCGGGAGGGGTGTCACTCATGTCCCACACGATAGGGCCCGGTGCACGGCGGTTCGCACCACCCCCAGGTAGCTGCTAACCTTGTGTGACGACCGGCCGGACATTCATATGCCCGGCCCACAAGTGGAGGCTCCGATCTCCCACCTGACCGTCCCCCGGGACGGCGGGTCACCCCGGTCAGGCGGCCACCATCGTTCCGTACGGACGATGGAGTCGCCCGAAAGCGCGCCCCGCGATCATCGTGGCGGTGCTCCGGCAGTGTTTGGAGCCCCGTCTTGTGATCGTCCGGGGCATTTTTTGTGCCTCGGCGCGGTTAGGTCGGTCGAACACAGACAGCGCGACCGTCCGCCAGATGGCCGTGTGGTGCTAACCGAGGAGGATCCATCAGCACCGAACCCCGTATCAACGACCGGATTCGCGTTCCCGAGGTGCGACTTGTCGGTCCGAGCGGCGAGCAGGTCGGGATTGTTCCGCTTGCCAAGGCCCTGGAACTCGCGCAGGAGTACGACCTCGACCTGGTCGAGGTTGCCGCGAGCGCGCGTCCGCCGGTCTGCAAGCTCATGGACTACGGGAAGTTCAAGTACGAGTCGGCCATGAAGGCCCGTGAGGCGCGCAAGAACCAGGCGCACACGGTCATCAAGGAGATGAAGCTCCGGCCGAAGATCGACCCGCACGACTATGACACCAAGAAGGGTCACGTCGTCCGGTTCCTCAAGCAGGGCGACAAGGTCAAGATCACGATCATGTTCCGTGGTCGCGAGCAGTCCCGTCCCGAACTGGGCTACCGACTGCTGCAGCGTCTCGCGTCGGACGTGGAGGACCTCGGCTTCATCGAGTCGAATCCGAAGCAGGACGGCCGAAACATGATCATGGTTCTCGGCCCGCACAAGAAGAAGACCGAGGCGATGGCCGAGGCACGCCAGGCGCAGGAAGCCCGCAAGGCTGACGCGAAGGCCAACCCCGGCAAGTCGCAGAACGCCGCGGAGTCCGAGGGCGACGAGCTCACTGACGAGCACGACGAGCTCACCGCGGACGACGAGGCTTCGGCCGAGGCGCCCGTCGAGGCTCCGGCCGAGGCGTGACCCCCGGGGACGCGAGTCCCCAGGACATAACCGAAACAACTGCGCGTTCCACCGTGCCCGGTTTCACGACCGGGCACCGGAACGCCACCGACGAGGAGTGAACGGCGCTATGCCGAAGAACAAGACGCACAGCGGTGCCAGCAAGCGCTTCAAGATCACCGGCTCCGGCAAGGTGCTCCGCGAGCGCGCCGGCAAGCGCCACCTGCTCGAGCACAAGTCGTCCCGCGTGACGCGTCGCCTCACCGGCAACGCCGAGATGGCCCCGGGCGACGCCGCGAAGATCAAGAAGCTTCTCGGCAAGTGACGTACGCGGCGCTCCGACCGAGCGCCGTACGTCAGGACCGGGACCCAATCGTTTCCGGGCCGTGTGAGTCCAACCACGGCCCCGCTACAAGGAGTTAACAAGTGGCACGCGTCAAGCGGGCAGTCAACGCCCACAAGAAGCGCCGGGCGATCCTCGAGGCGGCCTCCGGCTACCGCGGTCAGCGTTCGCGCCTGTACCGCAAGGCCAAGGAGCAGGTCACCCACTCGCTGGTCTACAACTACAACGACCGCAAGAAGCGCAAGGGCGACTTCCGTCGGCTGTGGATCCAGCGCATCAACGCTGCGGCCCGCCAGAACGGCATGACGTACAACCGCCTCATCCAGGGTCTGAACGCCGCCAACATCGAGGTGGACCGCAAGATCCTGGCCGAGCTGGCCGTCAACGACGCGCCCGCCTTCGCGGCGCTCGTCGAGGTCGCTCAGAAGGCCCTCCCGGCGGACGTGAACGCGCCCAAGGCCGCGTGACGCCGCGCCGGCTCTAGGCCGACGTGACTTGATGGACCCGTGGGCTTCTGCCTACGGGTCCGTTGCGTTGAGTGGCGGGGTGGGTGCGCACCGCCGACTTCCGCCGTCGTGGTTGATCGCCGTTGCGGCGGAAAGTTGGTTGAAAGTGAGCGCGATGCCCCCGGTTGCCCCCGAGCTGATCTCCCCCCGTTCCCCCCGTGTCTCCGCCGCCCGGCGGCTCGCCAGGCGGAACTTCCGGGGGAAGGAGCGGCTGTTCCTGGCCGAGGGGCCGCAGGCGGTACGGGAGGCCGCCGGGCACGGTCTGGTGGAACTGTTCGCCACCGTGGAGGCGGCCGAACGCTACGCGGACATCGTCGGAGAGGCCCGGGACGCCGGGGCCCGCGTCCACCTCGCCGCCGAGGACGTCATCGCCGACATCTCGACCACCGTCACCCCGCAGGGCCTCGTCGGGATCTGCCGGTTCCTCGACACCCCCTTCGAGGAGATCCTCGCCGCCCGGCCGAAGCTCGTCGCCGTCCTCGCCCACGTGCGGGACCCCGGGAACGCGGGCACCGTGCTGCGGTGCGCCGACGCCGCCGGCGCCGAGGCCGTCGTCCTGACCGACGCCTCCGTCGACCTCTACAACCCCAAGGCCGTACGCGCCTCCGTGGGCTCCCTGTTCCACCTGCCCGTCGCCGTCGGGGTGCCCGTGGAGCAGGCTGTCCAGGGGCTGAAGGACGCCGGGGTGCGCATTCTCGCCGCCGACGGGGCCGGGACCGACGACCTCGACGACGAGCTCGACCGGGGCACCATGGGCGGCCCGACCGCCTGGGTCTTCGGCAACGAGGCCTGGGGGCTCCCGGAGGAGACCCGCGCACTCGCGGACGCCGTGGTGCGCGTTCCGATCCACGGGAAGGCCGAAAGCCTGAACCTCGCCACCGCGGCCGCCGTATGTCTCTATGCGTCAGCCCGTGCACAGCGCGCCTCCGGAGGGTGCCGCTCCGTCATCGAGAACCAGTAAGGTGACCAGCTCGGGGGCCCCTCAGACGCCTGAGAGGTGGGGTACGGGGATGAGTGTCGGCACGAGGAGCGCACTGGGCGTGTCCGGGAGCTGTGCCGGTGGTCCCGACGGGCTCGGCATCGATCCCGACCAGCTGCCCGACGGCCTCGTCGTCGCGGACGAGCAGGGCCGCGTGATCTGCTTCAACGCCGCCGCGGCCCGGATCACCGCCCTCCCCGCCGAGGACGCCCTCGGACAGCGGCTGGAGAAGGCCCTTCCATTAGAGGATCTGGAGGGGCGGCGCTGGTGGCAGCTGACCGATCCGTACGGCGGCCTCGCCATCCGCAGGCGCCAGCCCGAGCGGAATCTGCTGCTGCCCGGCGGCCGTGAGGTCCTCGTCTCCGCCACCTACGTGCGCACCGAGCCCACCGGACCCGTCCACCGCGTCGTCGTCAGCCTGCGCGACACCGAGGCCCGCCGCCGCACCGAGCGCAGCCACGCCGAGCTGATCGCCACCGTGGCCCACGAGCTCCGGTCCCCGCTCACCTCCGTCAAGGGCTTCACCGCGACCCTCCTAGCTAAATGGGAGAGGTTCACCGACGACCAGAAACGGCTGATGCTGGAGACCGTCGACGCGGACGCCGACCGGGTCACCCGGCTCATCGCGGAACTGCTGGACATCTCCCGCATCGACTCCGGGCGCCTCGAAGTCAGGCGCCAGCCCGTCGACATCGGCGCCGCCGTCGGACGCCACATCCAGGCCTACGTCGCCGCGGGCCTCGCCGCCGACCGGTTCCTGCTGCGTCTGGAGCAGCCGCTGCCCGCCCTGTGGGCCGATCCCGACAAGGTCGACCAGGTGCTCAGCAACCTGCTGGAAAATGCCGTGCGGCACGGCGAGGGAACCGTCACCATTGACATCACGCCCACGGCGTCCCCCCGCGAGGGAGAGGACATCGCAACGTCGGTCACGGTGAGCGACGAGGGCCCCGGCATCCCGGAGGAGTCCATGAACCGCGTCTTCACCCGCTTCTGGCGGGGCAGCAAGCGCGGCGGCACCGGACTCGGGCTGTACATCGTCAAGGGCATCGTCGAAGCCCACGGCGGCACCATCACGGTCGGCCGCGCCCCGGGCGGCGGCGCCGAGTTCCGATTTACGTTGCCCGTGAGCGTTCCGGCCTATCTCACCTGAGATCCGCCCGAGCCGCCCGCGGGCGCATTCGCGTACCTGAGGGCCGCTCTCGGACCGGGCGTCCGGCGTGCGGCCCCACCCCCGTTAGACTCGGCCTTTGGCACCTTCGTGTCCCATGGACGGCCCTCCGACCTCTGAGCGAGTCGGTGACGGGGACCTTCAGCCAGCCAATCGGAAGCACGGGAAGAGATGTCGGCACCGAACAAGTCGTACGACCCTGTAGAGGTCGAGGCCCTGAAACCGGAAGAGATCGAGCGCATGCGGGACGAGGCGCTCGCCGCCTTCGCGGCCGCGGACTCGCTCGACGCGCTCCAGGAGGCCAAGGTCGCCCACACCGGCGGCGCCTCCCCGCTGGCCCTCGCCAACCGCGAGATCGGCGCCCTGCCCCCGCACGCCAAGGCAGCCGCCGGCAAGCTCGTCGGCCAGGCCCGGGGCGCGGTCAGCAAGGGCCTCGCCGCCCGCCAGAGCGAGCTGGAGGCGGAGCGGGACACCCGCGTGCTGGTCGAGGAGGCGGTGGACGTCACACTGCCGTACGACCGCGTACCGGCCGGCGCCCGCCACCCGCTCACCACGCTCTCCGAGCGCATCGAGGACGTCTTCGTGGCCATGGGCTACGAGGTCGCCGAGGGCCCGCAGGTCGAGGCCGAGTGGTTCAACTTCGACGCGCTCAACATCGGCCCGGACCACCCGGCCCGCGGCGAGGCCGACACCTTCTTCGTGCGGGGCCCCGAGGGCGGCACCGAGTCCGGTGTCGTGCTGCGCACCCACACCTCGCCCGTGCAGATCCGCTCGCTGCTCTCCCGCGAGCTGCCGGTGTACGTGATCTGTCCCGGCGTCGTCTACCGCACCGACGAGCTGGACGCCACCCACACCCCGGTCTTCCGCCAGGTCGAGCTGCTGGCCGTCGACGAGGGCCTCACCATGGCCGACCTCAAGGGCACCCTGGACCACATGGTCCAGGCGCTGTTCGGCGAGGGCATGAAGACCCGGCTGCGCCCGAACTTCTTCCCCTTCACCGAGCCGTCCGCCGAGATGGACATGGTGTGCTACGTCTGCCGCGGCGAGTCCGTCGGCAACCCCGACCGCCCCTGCCGCACCTGCTCCTCCGAGGGCTGGATCGAGCTCGGCGGCTGCGGGATGGTCAACCCCAAGGTGCTCACCGCCTGTGGCGTGGACCCGGAGAAGTACAGCGGCTTCGCCTTCGGGTTCGGCATCGAGCGGATGCTGATGTTCCGCCACAACGTCGAGGACATGCGAGACATGGTCGAGGGTGACGTCCGGTTCACCCGGCCGTTCGGGATGGAGATCTGATGCGGGTCCCGCTTTCTTGGCTGCGGGAGTACGTCGACCTGCCGGCGACCGAAACCGGCCGTGACGTCCAGGCCAAGCTCATTTCGGCCGGTCTCGAGGTCGAGTCCGTCGAGCACCTCGGCGCCGACCTCAAGGGCCCCCTGGTCGTCGGCCAGGTGCTGACCATCGAGGAACTTGAGGGCTTCAAGAAGCCGATCCGCTTCTGCACGGTGAACGTCGGCCAGGCCAACGGCACCGGAGAGCCGCAGGAGATCGTCTGCGGCGCCCGCAACTTCGCCGTCGGCGACAAGGTCGTCGTGGTCCTCCCGGGCGCCACGCTGCCCGGCGGCTTCTCGATCTCCGCGCGCAAGACGTACGGCAAGACGTCCCACGGCATGATCTGCTCCGGCGACGAGCTGGGCATGGGCGACGACGGCAGCCACGGCATCATCGTGCTGCCCCCGGAGACCGAGGTCGGCAAGGACGCCATCGAGCTCCTGGAACTGGTCGACGAGGTCCTGGACATCGCCGTCACCGCCAACCGCGGCGACTGCCTGTCCATCCGTGGCGTGGCCCGCGAGGCCGCCATCGCCTACGGCCTGCCGCTCAGCGACCCGGCCCTGCTCGACGTGCCCGGTCCGAACGCCTTCGGTTACCCGGTCGAGGTCTCCGACCCGTTCGGCTGCGACCGCTTCACCGCGCGCACCGTCACAGGTCTGAGCCCCGAGGCCCGCTCGCCGATCTGGCTCCAGCGCCGGCTCCAGAAGGTCGGCATGCGCCCGATCTCGCTCGCCGTCGACGTCACCAACTACGTGATGACGGAGCTCGGCCAGCCGCTGCACGCCTACGACCGCACGCTGGTCCAGGGCTCCATCCGGGTCCGCCGGGCCGCGCAGGGCGAGCAGATCCAGACCCTCGACGGCGTGACGCGCAAGCTGCACGCCGAGGACCTGGTGATCGTGGACGACCGCGGCCCGATCGGCCTCGCCGGCGTCATGGGCGGCGCCAACACCGAGATCGCCGACCACGCCGAGGGTGAGGGCGCCACCGACGTCGTCATCGAGGCCGCCCACTTCGACGCGGTCTCCATCGCCCGTACGGCCCGCCGCCACAAGCTCTCCTCCGAGGCGTCCCGGCGCTTCGAGCGCGGTGTCGACCCGCAGGCCGCCGCCGCTGCAGCCCAGCGCACGGTCGACCTGCTGGTGCTGCTCGCGGGCGGCACCGCCGAGGCGGGTGTCACCGAGGTCGTCGCCCCGTCGGCCCCGCACACCATCAGCGTCCCGGCGGACCACCCCGACAAGGTCGCGGGTGTCGAGTACGGCCGCGAGACCGTCGTACGGCGTCTGCAGGAAGTCGGCTGCGACGTGTACGGACAGGACGAGCTGATCGTCACCGTGCCGTCCTGGCGTCCCGACCTCCAGGAGATCAACGACCTGGCCGAAGAGGTCATCCGTCTGGAGGGCTACGAGAACCTGCCCTCCACGCTGCCCAGGCCGCCGGCCGGCCGTGGCCTGACCCGGCGTCAGCGGCTGCATCGACGTGCGGGCCGGGTGCTGGCCGGTGCCGGGTACGTCGAGGCGCCGAACTACCCCTTCGTCTCCGAGCAGGTCTTCGACCAGCTGGCCCTCGCGGCCGACGACCCGGCCCGCCGGGTCGTGAAGCTGACCAACCCGCTCAACGACGAGGAGCCCGCGCTCCGTACGTCACTGCTGCCGGGTCTGCTCGGTGCGCTGCGGCGCAACGACGGCCGGGGCTCGCACGATCTGGCGCTGTTCGAGACCGGGCTGGTCTTCCTGCCGCGCGAGGAGCAGGGTGTCGCCACGGTGCTGCCCGTCGACCGTCGTCCCACGGACGAGGAGATCGCCGAGCTGGACGCCGCGCTGCCGGAGCAGCCGCGCCATGTCGCCGCCGTGCTCGCGGGCGCGCGCGAGCAGGCCGGCTGGTGGGGCGCGGGCCGTCCGGCCGGGTGGGCCGACGCCGTCGAGGCCGGACGTCTGGTCGCGCGTGAGGCCGGGGCCGAACTGGTCGTGCGGGGCGGCCAGTACGGGCCGTGGCACCCCGGGCGCTGCGCCGAGTTCGTGGTCGGTGACACCGTCGTGGGGCACGCCGGTGAGCTGCATCCGCGGGTGGTGAAGGCGTTCGGGCTGCCCGCGCGTACCTGCGCGATGGAGCTGGACCTCGACCTGCTGGAGCGGGTCGGCGACGACACTCCGCAGGCGCCGAGCATCTCGACGTTCCCGGTGGCCACGCAGGATGTCGCCCTGGTCGTCTCCCGCGAGGTCCCGCACGCCGATGTGGAGGCCGCACTGCGGGAGGGGGCTGGTGAACTTCTCGAGGGAATCCGGCTGTTCGACGTGTACGAGAACGCTGCGCAGCTGGGCGAGGGGAAGAAGTCGCTGGCGTACGCGCTGCGGTTCCGGGCGGGTGACCGGACGCTGACGGTCGATGAGGCGTCCGCGGCTCGGGATGCGGCGGTTGCCCTTGCGGGCGAGCGGACCGGAGCGGTGCTGAGGGCCTAGTCGCCTGGGGCCGCGGGTGCGTCGGCGGCTGCGGGCGCGTCGTGGCTTGTCGCGCAGTTCCCCGCGCCCCTGGGGGGTGTGGGGCTGCGCCCGCACACCCCCATATCTGGTTACCTCACTCGATAGGGTGAGTTCTCCTGGCGATCTGGCCCATTCGGTCCATGCGCTCGACAGAATCGGACCGGCCTTTCGAGGTCGGTCCGATTGTGCTTGCGGGGCCTGGTTGGGGGCCATCGGCATGATGTGCATCAAGGCTGCGGTGCCCCGGGCGGGGTCACTGCGGCGTGTGCTGACGACGGGGCTGCCCACGATGTGGGGCGCCGTCGCGGTCACGTACAAGTTGGCCTGTCCGCTCGCGCAGCAGGACGGGCTGGGCGCGCGTGTCGTCACCAGTGCCGTGTTCTTCGCGGTGGGCACCGGATTGATCGTCCATGTCCGGCGCGCCCTGCTGCGCGAACTCCGGCAGGCCCGCCGGGTCGCGGGCGCCGCCCAGAGCGTGCTGCTGCGGCCGTTGCCCCCGCGCATCGACGGGCTCACCGTCGCCGCGGCCCAGCTCTCCGCCGACCGGGGCGCCGTCATCGGCGGCGACCTGTACGAGGCGGTCGCCACGGAACACGGGGTACGGGTCGTCATGGGGGACGCCCGAGGGCACGGCCTCGCCGCCATCGGTACGGCCGCCGCCGTGCTCGGCAGCTTCCGCGAGGCGGTCCACGACGAGCCCGAACTCGGGGGCGTGCTGCGCAGACTGGACCGTGCGCTCGCCCGTCACCTGCGGGAGCGCGCCGAACGCGACGGCACGGTGGCCGAGGAGTTCGTCACCGTACTGCTGCTGGAGATCGGCGGTGACGGCGAACTGCGCGCCCTGAACTGCGGTCACCCGTGGCCGTACTTGCTCAGTGGCTCAGTGGTCGAGCCACTCTCCTGCGCGGACCCCATGCCACCGCTCGGCCTGTTCCCGCTGCCTGCCGACTTGTCGGGGCTGCCGTGCGGCCATCTACTGCCGGGTGAAACCCTGGTCCTGCACACGGACGGCGCCGAGGACGCGCGGGACGGGCGTGGCCGGTTCTTTTCTCTGCCCACGGCGCTCGAGAAGGCTGCACACGCCACACCCCAGGCTGCGTTGGGCACGGTTTTCACGGACCTGCTGATCCACACGGGCGGTACCCCGAAGGATGACGTGGCCTTACTGGTACTGAAGAACGATCGCCCACCACGATCTACCCCAGGGGCGCGCGACAGTGACATCAGCGGCTCCGCCGCGCGGGCGCGACCAGCCACGATGCACCCGCAGTCGACCACGCACCTCTAGCCGCTCAGCCCACGGCCAGGCCACCGCACTGTACGAGGGGGAGCCGGCGGCCCGGCCGGCCTCTTGCGAGGCAATTCAGTCAACCCGTTGGAAACTCTCCGCAACAGTGCGCACACCCTGCGGATTCGAGCACTCCGTTCACACCCCGTGTGAACCCGAACGCACTACTCTGTCCGCACCGAGCCACCCGGGGGGCATATATGCAGCCCAATACTCTGCTCGACGCGATCCTCGACGAAGCCGGGATCTCGCACGCGGGGCTTGCCGCACATGTGAATCAGGCCGGGAGGGCACGCGGCCTCGCGCTCAGGTACGAACACACCGCCGTGGCACGGTGGTTGAAGGGCCAGCGGCCTCGCGGCCAGGTTCCCGACCTGATGTGCGAGGTGCTCGCGAGCCGACTCCGACGCCCCGTCACCCTCGACGACATCGGCCTCGGTGTGCCCGGCGAACCGTCCGCCCCGCACGGCACCTCCCTGTCCGGCTTCGTCGAGCGGGCCACCGCCCTGTGGCGCTCCGACGAACAGCAGCGCCCGCACATCCTGGGCGCCCCCGCGGTCACCGGTACGCCCGCCGTCATGCCCGTGTGGGAGTGGGAGAACCCGCCCGAGGACGTCGACGTCTCCCGCGGTGGCAGGCACCGGGTCACCCCGGCCGACCTCGAGATGCTGCGCTCGGCCCGCACCCACTACGAGCAGATGTACCGCAAGGCCGGCGGCATCGCGACCCGCAACCGGATCGTCGGCTTCCTCAACGCCGAGGCCGCCCCGCTGCTGCGCGGCAGCTACACCGACGAGACAGGCCGCCAACTGCACCGCGCCACCGGCGGACTCGTCGCGGTCGCCGGCATCTGCGCCTACGACTCCGACGCGCACGGCCTCGCCCAGCGGTACTTCCACCAGGCCCTCAGGCTCGCCAAGGCCAGCGGCGACCGCGGACTCGGTGCGTACGTCATCGCGCTGCTCGTCAACCAGTCCCTGTACATGCGCGAGTACCGCCAGGCCGTCGCCTTCGCCGAGGCCGCGCTGCGTGCCGCGGGCAAGCACATCACCCCGGCGCTCGCCTGCGACCTCTACGCGATGCAGGCCAAGGCGTACGCCCACCTCGGCGACGGCACGACCGCCATGTCCTGCATCAGGCGGGCCGAGGAGGCCGCCGGACGCATCCGTCGCGGGTACGAGCCCGACGAGACCGGCTATGTCCAGCCGGGCCTCGTCAACGTCCAGGTGGCGGAGGCCCTCCTCAGCCTCGGCGAACTCGCCGCCGCGGCCGCGCACGCCGCGGCAGCCGTCGACAACCCGGCCCACGACCGCGGCCGGGTGCACCGGCTCGCCATGCTCAGCACGATCGAACTGCGCCAGGGCAACGCCGACAAGGCGGTGGCCACCGCCGTACAGATGGCGGAACAGGCGCGGGGAATGGAGTCCCAGCGCCTGCGCGACAGACTCAGAGCGGTACGCGAGCACCTGGTCCGGAGCGGCTGCGCGGGCACGGCCGAGGCAGCCGAACTGATCGACGGGGCGCTGCGCGTACCGATGTAGGCCGGCACGAGACCACCGACCCCACAGTCCCTGCTGCGATATTGCCACTTACTCGACGGAAGGTGGCAGAACCGTGCAGTGGACGAAACAGAACGAACAAACTGTCTATGAAAACCGCTGGTTCAGCGTCAATCTCGCCGATGTCGAACTACCGGACGGGCGACACCTCGACCACTTCCTGATACGGCTGAGGCCCGTCGCCGTCGCCACGGTGGTGAACGAGGCCAACGAGGTCCTCCTGCTGTGGCGCCACCGTTTCATCACCGACAGCTGGGGCTGGGAGCTCGCCGCGGGTGTGGTCGAGGACGGCGAGGACATCGCCGTCGCGGCCGCCAGGGAACTCGAGGAGGAGACCGGCTGGCGGCCGGGGCCGCTCCAGCACCTGATGAGTGTGGAGCCCTCCAACGGGCTCACCGACGCCCGGCACCACATCTACTGGGCCGACGAGGGCGAGTACATCGGGCACCCGGTGGACGACTTCGAGTCCGACCGCAGGGAGTGGGTCCCCCTGAAACTCGTTCCCGACATGGTCGCCCGTGGGGAGGTCCCGGCCGCCAACATGGCGGCCGCGTTACTCCTGTTGCACCATCTGAGGCTCGGTCAGGACATCTTGCCCTGATCCCCCACCCGGATGTCCCGGAGCCTCAGTGCCCCAAAATCTGCCAGATCGCCACGACGAGCGCGCCCACGGCGGTGACCGCCGAGATCGCGGGCAGCGGCCAGCGGGCGTGCTCCAGGGCGATGATCCGTGCGCTCAGATCGTCGATCTCCTTGTCCGTCTCCTCCGTGCGATGGCTGAGCAGAGCCAGTCCGCCCTCGACGCGTGCATACGCGACATCGAGGCGGCGTCGTAACTCTGCGAGTTCTCCATGGATCACGGGATGCTCCGGGTCGGCGGTCACGAGTCCGCTCCTTTCCGTAGTCATCACATCCCCTGCATGCGCGTGAAGAGTCAACTCGCCTGGTGGGCGCAGGGGTAGAGTGTGCGAGGGGCATATGCGGGCCCGGCGCGCACACGGTGTGTGAATGACACGGGCCCGGCGCTCGAAAAGCGCCGGGCCCGTTGTGGTCGCACTGTGTAATCAGCACCCTGAAACGGGCACTGTGCAATCTGCCGTGAGGCGTACTCAGCCGTAGGTGTAGAAGCCCGAGCCGGACTTCCGGCCCAGCCGGCCCGCGTCGACCATGCGCTGGAGCAGCGGGGGAGCGGCGTACAGGGGCTCCTTGTACTCCTCGTACATCGAGTAGGCGACCGAGGCGACCGTGTCGAGACCGATCAGGTCGGACAGCTTCAGGGGGCCCATCGGGTGGGCGCAGCCGAGTTCCATGCCGTTGTCGATGTCCTCGCGGCTGGCGATGCCCGACTCGAACATCCGGATCGCGGACAGGAGATACGGGATCAGCAGCGCGTTGACCACGAAGCCGGAGCGGTCCTGGGCGCGGATCGCGTGCTTGCCGAGGAGCTTCTCGGCGAACGCCTGGGCGCGGGCCAGCGTGCCCTCGGAGGTGGTGAGCGCCGGGATCAGCTCGACGAGCTTCTGCACCGGGGCCGGGTTGAAGAAGTGGATGCCGACGACCTGGTCGGGCCGCGAGGTGGCGACCGCCAGCCGCACCAGCGGGATGGAGGAGGTGTTGGAGGCCAGGATCGCGTCCGGGCGGGTCACCACCTGGTCCAGCACCTGGAAGATCTCTGTCTTCACCTGCTCGTTCTCGACGACGGCCTCGATGACCAGGTCGCGGTCCGCGAACTCGCCGAGGTCGGTGGTGAAGCTGAGGCGTGCCTGCGTCGCCGCCAGCTCGTCCGCCGAGATCTTGCCGCGCTCGGCGGCCTTGGTCAGGGAGTTGAGCAGCCGGGTGCGGCCGAACTCCAGGGCCTCGCCGGTGGTCTCGGCGACCTTGACGTCCAGACCGGCGCGGGCGCACACCTCGGCGATGCCCGCCCCCATCTGGCCGCAGCCCACCACTCCGACGCGCGCGATGTCTCCCGCCGGGAAGTCCGTCACATCGTCCCTTTCGCTGGTTCTTCGCCTCGTGGCAGGTCGGCCGTGTCCGGTTCCTGCTCCGTTCGTGCACGTTACTCCCAAGTATCGATGATCGATCACCGGGGTCCGTCATCCGTCGGGCATCCTGGGCCGCGGAGACGATCCGTGACCGAGCGGATCCATGGTGTTGGGGGAGTGTGCACATGGGACGTCTGTCACGCCGGGCCTTCGCGCTGGCGGCGCTGTCGACCCTGACCTCGGCCTCGGGAGCGGCGGCGGCGCCGCGGCATCCGAGGCGGGCGGCGGCGGAGATGCGGGGCGTGTGGCTCGCCACCGTGTCCAACCGGGACTGGCCGTCGAAGGCGGGGCTGACCGCCGCGCAGCAGCGGGCGGAGCTGATCGCCCACCTCGACCGGGCGGTGGCGGACCGCCTGAACACGGTGATCTTCCAGGTACGGCCCACCGCCGACGCCCTGTGGCCCTCGCCGTACGAACCGTGGTCGCAGTACCTCACCGGCACCCAGGGCAAGAACCCCGGCTGGGACCCGCTCGGCACGGCGGTCGCCGAGGCGCACCGCAGGGGCCTGCAACTGCACGCCTGGTTCAACCCGTACCGCATCGCCAACCACACGGATCCGACGAAGCTGGTCGCCTCCCACCCCGCGCGCAAGCACCCGGACTGGGTGGTGACGTACGGCGGGAAGCTCTACTACAACCCCGGGCTGCCCGCGGTCCGCGCCTTCGTCGAGAACGCGATCCTCGACGCGGTGCGCAAGTACCCCGTGGACGCGGTCCACTTCGACGACTACTTCTACCCGTACCCGGTGGCCGGGCAGACCTTCGACGACGATGCCGCCTACGACCGGTACGGCGGGGACTTCACCAGCCGGGCCGACTGGCGGCGGCACAACATCGACAAGCTGGTCCTGGAGACCGCGGCCCGCATCAGGCAGATCCGGCCCGGCACGCGGTTCGGCATCAGCCCCTTCGGAGTGTGGCGCAACGCCGCCACCGACCCGCTCGGCTCGGACACGCGCGCGGGTGTGCAGTCCTACGACGACAACTACGCGGACACCCGCAAGTGGGTGCGTGAGGGCTGGATCGACTACATCGTGCCGCAGCTCTACTGGAACATCGGCTTCGCCGCCGCCGACTACGCCGAGCTGGTGCCCTGGTGGGCCAAGCAGGCACAGGGCAGCAGGACGAAGCTGTATCTCGGCGAGGCCCTGTACAAGGCGGGGGATCCGGCGCAGCCCGCGCCCTGGCGGGACCCCGCCGAGCTGTCGCGCCACCTCACGCTCGCGCGCAGGTACAAGCAGGCGCGCGGGCATGTCTTCTTCGCGGCCCGAGAGGTCGCCTCCGACCCGATCGGGGCCATGGCGCGGGTGGTCGCCGACCACTATCAGGAGCCGGCGACCGCACCGCGCTGAGAGCCTGAGTCACATCCCCGGCCGGATCAGCGCACGTCGTCGTGGGGGAGCGTGCGATCGCAAGGCGCCGGAGTGTCCTCGATGGGGGTCCCCCTATGGGGGAGTGCGTGCCGGGCGGCGGGCGCTCGGCCGGGGATGTGACACAGGCTCTGCGTCACCGGCCGGTCTGCGGGTACCGGTGCCGGATCTCGGTGTCGGGGCCGGGTGAGCAGACGCCCTCGTGCCCGTCCTCGAAGCGGACGCGGTACGGGGGATCGCCTGCCTGGCCCATCACTTCGACGATCTCGCCGACCTTGTCCTGCTGTCCGACCACCCTGCCGTGCTGGACAAGCTGGTCGCCCACGGTTGCGCGCATCAGCGGTGCCTCCTCACCAAGTGCGGGAGCAGCGGTTCGTGGCCCCGATTTTACGGCGCGGAGGCCGGTTGGGACCGGCGCGTGCACGCCGGTCAGCCCCGCGCCCGCTGGGTGACGGCGATGCACACCAGCACCGCCGCGGCCGTCAGCGGGGCGGCCACCGTCAGGTGCTCGCCGAGCAGCAGCACCGACCACACCAGTGTGAGCAGGGGCTGGGCGAGCTGCAACTGGCTGGCCTTGGGGATGCCGATCACCGCCATGCCCCGATACCAGACGACCAGCCCGAGGAACTGCGAGCCCACCGCCACCCACAGGAGCCCGGCGACGCTGTGCGCGGTGAGGTGCACGGGCTCGTACGACAGCGCGAGCGCCGCCGCGGGCACGCTGAGGGGCAGGCACAGCACCAGCGCCCAGGCGATGACCTGCCAGCCGGGCATGACCCGGGCCAGCCGGCCGCCCTCGGTGTAACCGGCCGCGCACACCAGCAGGGCGGCGAAGAGATACAGGTCGGCGCCGGTGAGGGCGCCACCGCTCTGCTGCACGGTGAAGGCGACCACCGCGCCCGCGCCCGCGACGGACGCCGTCCAGAAGGTGCGCGAGGGGCGGGTGCCCATGCGCAGGGCGGACAACAGCGCGGTCGTCAGGGGGAGCAGACCGACCACGACCGCGGCGTGCGCGGTGGTCGACGTCCGCAGGGCGAGCGTGGTCAGCAGCGGGAAGCCGACGACGACTCCGGCGGCGACGACCGCGAGCCCGGGCCGGTCGCGGCGGCCCGGCACGGGCACGCGCAGCGCCAGCAGACAGCCGCCCGCGATCAGCGCCGCGAGGACACTGCGGACCGCGACGAGGGACCACGGACCGAAACCCTCAAGACCCCATGCCGTGGCGGGGAACGTGAGGGAGAACGCGGCGACACCGAGGGCGGCCTGCAGGGTGCCGAAGGTCCTCATCGGGGTGACGACCGCTATCCTGGTCGGCGCAGTAGCGCTACTCTCTGCTCTCATGCATGAGCGTAGCAGCGTCGATGAACTGGCAGTACGGCTCAGGCGAGAGCTCGACCGCTACTCTTCTGGAGAGAAGCTCCCCTCGAGCCGCGTTCTGGTCGACCGCTTCCGGGTCAGTCCGGTGACCGTGTCCCGCGCCCTCGCCCAGCTCGCCGCCGAAGGCCTGGTGATCACCCGGCCCGGCGCCGGTGCGTTCCGCGCCCCGGCACGCACCGCCGCCGCCCCGGCCGGGGACACCTCCTGGCAGGAGGTCGCGCTGAGCGCGGACGGCGCCGCCGACCTCGTACCGCGCTCGGTGGACGCGTCCGGCGTCCTGGTCTCGCTGGCCGCCCCGCAGCCGGGCGTGATCGAGTTCAACGGCGGCTATCTGCACCCCTCCCTCCAGCCGGAGCGCGCGATGTCCGCCGCCCTGGCCCGCGCCGGCCGTCGACCCGGAGCCTGGGGACGGCCGCCCATGGAGGGCCTGCCGGAACTGCGGGAATGGTTCGCGCGGAACATCGGCGGCGCGGTCACGGCGGCGGAGGTGCTGATCAGCTCGGGCGGTCAGTCGGCGCTCACGACGGCGTTGCGCGCGCTGGCCCCGCCCGGCGCACCCGTGCTCGTCGAGTCGCCCACCTACCCGGGCATGCTGGCGATCGCCCGTGCGGCGGGCCTGCGGCCGGTCCCCGTCCCGGTGGACGCCGACGGCGTGAAACCGGACCTGCTCGCCGACGCGTTCCGGGCCACCGGCGCCCGGGTGTTCGTCTGCCAGCCGCTGTTCCAGAACCCGACCGGTGCGGTGCTGGCCCCCGAGCGCCGGGGCGAGGTGCTGCGGATCGCCCGCGAGGCCGGCGCGTTCGTCGTCGAGGACGACTTCGTACGACGGCTCGTGCACGAGGACGCCGGCCCGCTGCCGCGTCCGCTGGCGGCCGACGATCCCGACGGAGTCGTGGTCCACGTCGGCTCGCTGACCAAGGCGACCTCGCCCAGCTTCCGGGTGAGCGCCCTGGCCGCGCGCGGCCCGGTCCTGGAACGCCTGCGGGCCATCCAGATCGTCGACACCTTCTTCGTCCCCCGCCCCCTCCAGGAGGCGGCCCTCGAACTCGTCGGCTCACCGGCCTGGCCCCGCCATCTGCGGTCGATCTCGTCGGAGTTGAGGGCCCGCCGCGACGCGATGACCACCGCCCTGCGTCTCGACCTCCCCGAACTCGACCTCCCGCACATCCCGGCCGGCGGCTACCACCTGTGGCTGCGCCTGCCGGAGCCCGGACACGAACCGGCCCTCACGGCGGCCGCCCTGCGCGCGGGCGTGGCGATCGCCCCCGGCCGCCCGTACTTCAGCGCGGAACCCCCGGCGGGACATGTGCGCCTGAGCTTCGCGGCGGTCGCGGGGCCGGGGGAGATCGCCGAAGGGGTACGGCGGCTGCGGGCGGCCTGCCACGAGGTGCTCCCGGCGAAAACCGCTCGACTGCGATCCCCCTGACCTGGGAAGGTCGCGCCCATGAACGACACCCCGCCCCTCGCCGAGGGCTACGAGATCTCCACCGACCCCGGCCGCGTCGACGCCGGGCGGGTGCACCACTGGCTGTCCACCGACGCGTACTGGGCGCTCGGGCGGTCACGGGAGAAGCAGGACCGGGCGATCGCCGGATCGCTCAACTTCGGGGTGTACGAGGTGGATTCGGGGGATCAGGTGGCCTATGCCCGAGTGATCACCGACCTGGCGAGCTTCGCATGGCTGTGCGACGTGTACGTGGACCGTTCCGCGCGCGGCAAGGGGATCGGCACGGCGCTGGTCGGGGCCGTACGCGAGCACCTGCGCCCCTACGACCTCAGGCGCGTCCTGCTCGCCACCCACGACGCCCACGGCGTGTACGAGAAGCTGGGGTTCGCGCCACTGGCCAAGCCGGATCAGTGGATGGCGCTCCTGTTCGACCAGTGATGCCGGACGCACCCCGGGTAACTCCCCGGTAACGCCTCTTGACCTGCGCACTTTCGCGGCTCACGATCGCCGCATGCAACTTCGGGTCACGTTCGTCGCCGCCGCGCGAAGCTCCTCGCTGCTCGCCGAGCGCTTCGAGGACGACCGTCCGCTCGACCAGGCCGGCTGGGACGAGGCGCTGGCCGCGTCCCGCGACCTGCTGCCGCTCGCGGCGGCCGAACAGCGCTACTGCTCGCCGACCCCGCGCAGCCGCGCCACCGGGGACGCCCTCGGTTACTCCCCTCTGGTTCAACTCGCCCTGCGGGACTGCGACATGGGGCGCTGGCGCGGACTGACGCTCGGCGAGGCGATGGCCCGGGAGCCGGAGTCCGTGGACGTCTGGCTCGCGGACCCGCGAGCGACCCCGCACGGTGGTGAGTCGCTGCTCGACTTCATCACCCGGGTCGGTGAGTGGCTCGACACCCGGCCCGTCGGCGACGGCGGCCGTATCGTCGCCGTCGCCGAACCCGCCGTGATCCGGGCCGCCCTGGTGTACGCCCTGAAGGCGCCGCCTTCGACCTACTGGAACATCGACGTACGCCCCCTGTCGGCCACCACCGTCACCGGGCGCGCCGGCCGGTGGAGCCTGCGCTTCGAGGGCGTACCGGCGCAGCCCGCGCGGTCCTAGCCGACGGGTTCGCGCGTGAGATCCGTCGTCAGGACGAGGTCCTTGGCCGGGCCGCCGATCCGCCACACCGTGCGCCAGTGGTCGGCGTCCAGGACGGTGAACTCGCCGCGGTAGAGGTCCGCCGCGCACGGGTGGTCGGCGACATGGTGCCCATGGGTCAGATCCAGGCCGTGGAAGGGGCGCCCGTCGGAGAAACGGACGTCCGCCGTGCCCGGTGTCGCACCCGGCAGGTAGCGGAGGGTTCGTTCGGCGGGGCGCGGTACGCCCCGCCAGGTGAAGGTGCCCGACTCCTCGGACAGCAGGCCACCGCCCTCCAGTTGGCCGAAAGCGGTCGTGCCGGAGAACCACCCTTCGTCACCGCTCGCCAGATCCCGAACGGTTCGCTCGGTCCGCCAGCGCCCGGCCAGATAGGACAGCGCATCCGCCACTGGCCAGAACCCGCCCACCGGTCCCTCACTTCCGACACTTTCGGTACCACGCGCCCCGTTGACGCTCCGGAATCCCTCTCTCTATGTTGCCGTTCGAAGTGCTGATCGCAGTCCGATATCTCGAACGCCCCTTTCGACAGAGAGCCGCGGAGTATCCATGTCACGCACCCGCTGGAGACTCGGTCTCGGCGCCACCGCCTTGCTGGTGGCCGCCGGACTGGTCACCGCCCCCGCCCATGCCGAGGACGTCACCGACTACGCGATCACCGTCGACCCGGCCGCCAAGGGCGCGAAGATCGACGACACCATGTACGGCGTCTTCTTCGAGGACATCAACCGGGCCGCCGACGGCGGTCTGTACGCCGAACTCGTGCAGAACCGGTCCTTCGAGTACTCCACCGCCGACAACTCCTCGTACACCCCGCTGACCTCGTGGACGGTCGACGGCACGGCCCAGGTCGTGAACGACGACGGACGGCTGAACGCGCGCAACCGCAACTACCTCTCCCTGGCCGCCGGTTCGTCCGTCACGAACGCCGGATACAACACCGGCGTCCACGTCGACGAGGGCAAGAGGTACGACTTCTCGGTGTGGGCCCGGGCCGCAGCCGGCAGCACGTTGAGCGTGTCGCTCCAGGACGCCGACGGCCCCCTGGCACCCGCCCGCCGGGTGCCCGTGACGAAGGACGGCTGGGCGCAGTACAAGGCCACCTTCACCGCGACCCGGACCAGCAGCGCGGGTCGCCTCACCGTTGCCTCCTCGGCAGCGGCCGCCCTCGACATGGTGTCCCTCTTCCCGCGCGACACGTACAAGCGCGAACCCAACGGCCTGCGCAAGGACCTCGCCGAGAAGATCGCCGCCCTGCACCCGGGCTTCGTGCGCTTCCCGGGCGGCTGCCTGGTGAACACCGGCTCCATGGAGGACTACAGCGAGGCCTCCGGCTACCAGCGCAAGCGCTCCTACCAGTGGAAGGACACCGTCGGCCCGGTCGAGCAGCGCGCCACCAATTCCAACTTCTGGGGCTACAACCAGAGTTACGGACTCGGCTACTACGAGTACTTCCGCCTCTCCGAGGACATCGGCGCCATGCCGCTGCCCGTCGTCCCGGCCCTGGTGACCGGCTGCGGCCAGAACCAGGCCGTCGCCGACGAGGCGCTGCTCAAGCGGCACATCCAGGACACCCTCGACCTCATCGAGTTCGCCAACGGACCGGCGAGCTCCACATGGGGCAAGGTGCGCGCCCGGATGGGCCACCCGAAGCCCTTCCACCTCACCCACATCGAGGTCGGCAACGAGGAGAACCTGCCGAACGAGTTCTTCGCCCGCTTCAAGGAGTTCCGCGCCGCCATCCAGGCGAAGCACCCGGACATCCAGGTCATCTCCAACTCCGGTCCTGACGACTCCGGTTCGACCTTCGACACGGCCTGGCAGCTCAACAAGGACGCCAAGGTCGACATGGTCGACGAGCACTACTACAACAGCCCGCAGTGGTTCCTCCAGAACAACGACCGCTACGACTCCTACGACCGCAGCGGTCCGAAGGTCTTCCTCGGCGAGTACGCCTCCCTCGGCAACACCTTCAAGAACGGTCTCGCCGAAGCCGCGTACATGACCGGCCTGGAACGCAACGCCGACGTCGTCAAACTGGCCTCCTACGCACCGCTGTTCGCCAACGAGGACTACGTCCAGTGGCGCCCTGACCTGGTCTGGTTCAACAACCACGCCTCCTGGAACTCCGCCAACTACGAGGTCCAGAAGCTGTTCATGAACAACGTCGGCGACCGCGTGGTGCCCTCCACCGCCACCGGGACCCCCTCGCTGCTCGCCCCGATCAGCGGCGCGGTCGGCCTGTCGACCTGGGCGACCACGGCGTCGTACGACGATGTGAAGGTCACCGGCGCCGACGGGAACGCCCTGCTCACCGACGACTTCAGCGGTGACTCCTCGCAGTGGACCCACACCGGCGGTGGCAGCTGGAGCGTCCAGGACGGGCAGTACACGCAGAGCGACGTGAACGCCGAGAACACCATGGTCTCGGCCGGCGACCCCAGCTGGCACGACTACGACCTGCACGTGAAGGCCACCAAGAAGGCCGGCAAGGAGGGCTTCCTCGTCGCCTTCGGCGTCAAGGACACCGGCAACTACTACTGGTGGAACCTCGGCGGCTGGAACAACACCCAGTCCGCCGTCGAACAGGCCGTGGACGGCGGCAAGTCGACGCTGCTCTCCAAGGCCGGATCGGTCGAGACGGGCCGCGCCTACGACGTCGACGTCAAGGTGCGGGGCCGCCAGGTGACCCTCTACCTCGACGGACAGGAGTGGGGCAGCTTCACCGACGACAAGCCTGCCGAGCCGTTCCGCCAGGTCGTTACCAAGGATCAGAAGACCGGCGACCTGATCGTCAAGGTCGTCAACGCCCAGAACTCGGCGGCCCGTACGGCGATCGACCTGGGCGGCGCCAAGGTCGCGTCCAGGGCCCGGGTGACCACCCTCGCGGCCGGCCCGGACGCCGTGAACAGCGAGACGTCCACCGCGGTCGCCCCGGTGAGGTCCATGTTCGACGGGGTCGCCGGGAAGTTCTCGTACACCTTCCCGGCGAACTCCGTCACCTTCCTCAGGATCAGCCGGCGGTAGACGTTCCGTCCTTCGTGGGCTGCTGTCCGACGGGCAGCAGCCCACGCTCGGCGAGGACCTTCTTCGCCACGGCCATCGCGTTGAGGGCCCTGGGGAAGCCGCAGTAGCCGGCCGACTGCAGCAGCGCCTCCACGATCTGCTCGGGGGTCAGGCCCACGTTCAGGGCCGTGTGGACGTGCACCTCCAGCTGGGTCTCACAGCCGCCGAGCGCGGTGAGCATGCCCAGCGTGACCAACTGGCGGTCCCGGGGGACAAGCTGCGGCCGGGAGTAGATCTCGCCGAACCCCCAGGCGACGAGCTGGTGGCCCATCTCCGGGCTGATGTCGGCGAGCGAGTCCAGGACCCGCTGCCCGACCTCGGGGTTGACACTCCCCAGCATCTCCAGGCCCCGCTCGAAACGCTCCTCGCGGGTGGTGCTCTCGCTCATGTCGGCTCCTCCGTCGTAGGTCGCGCGTCCGGGGACGGTGCACTCCTCTGCGCCATCGTTGGCTTTCGGGTCGCGCGGAATTCACTTCATGGCCATCGGTGGTGGCACAACCAACCGTATTCACCCCCCGTCTAAACCGTCGCAGCAACAACGCACGGGGTGAAAACCCCGGACGGGGGCCCGAATTGACCACCAGTGACCAGGGCGTGCGACCGACCGTCCCGCCCGGACCGAAGACCGCGGACGACGTCGTCGGCGACCGCTCGCACGTACCCGCACCGGAGCCGGCGGCCGATCAGCCGCCCGGGCCCGGACGGGCCGCCCTGCTCGCGGCGGCGCTCACCGTCGTCGTGCTCTGCGCGGCCGACGCCGTCGCCCGCAGCTACCCCTTCGGCCCGCGCACCCGGAACGTCAACGACCTGGGCAACCAGTACGTCCCGTTCCACGCGCACCTGTGGGACCTGCTGCACGGACAGGGCTCCGGCGGGCTCCTCGTCAACTGGCAGTCGGGATTCGGCACCAGCTTCCTGCCCGACCTCGGCACCTACCTCACCAGCCCGTTCGCCCTGCTCGTGGCGGTGTTCCCGAGGGGCGAGATCGTTCTCGCGGTGTACGTGATCACCGTGCTGAAGATCGCGTGCGCCGGTGCCGCCATGGCCTGGCTGCTGCTGAGGCTGCGCCCCGGGCGCTGGTGGGCGGCAGGCCTGCTCGGCGCGTCCTACGCCCTGTGCGGATGGACGGTGGCGACCGCCTCGTACAACCTCATGTGGCTCGACGGCCTGATCGCCCTGCCGCTGCTGTGCCTGGTCGGCGAGTGGATCCTGAGCGGTCGGCGCCCCCTCGCCGGGGTGCTGGTCGTGACGGCCGTCTGGGTCGCCAACTTCTACACGGCGTACATGGCGACCCTCGCCGCCGTCCTCGTGTTCCTGCTGCGGCTGTGGCTCGCCGGCCTCCCGCGCCGCCGTGGGCTTACCGCGGTGGGCCGGGCCGTCCTGACCTTCGCACTCGGCATGGGTCTGGCCGCACCCGTGGTGATGGTCGTCTACTTCGGCAGCGCGCACGCCTCCGAGGGCAGATTCACGCAGTTCGCCCCGGTGGGCACGCAGGACCTGCTGGCCCGGCTGCTGCCGACGACGTACAGCTTCGGCTCCCCGGCGCTCTTCGTCGGCACCACGGCACTGCTGCTCGCCCTGGCGCTGCCCTTCCACCGGGCGGCTCCCCGCAGGGTGCGTGCCGGCTGGACGCTGCTGGTCGTCGTGGTGACCCTGTCGATGCAGTGGGGCCCGACCCATCTGCTGTGGCACGCCTTCGCCGAACCGCAGGGCAGTTCGTACCGCCAGACCTTCGTGGTGTGCGCCCTGCTGGTGGTCGCGGCCTGGCACACGCTCTCCTACGGCCCCCTCGACCGGCGGGCCCTGGGCGCGGCCGCCGCGCTGCTCGCCCTGATCGCGGTCGTCGCGAGCGGCAGCCAACTGGTCCGTCCCTTCGCCTGGCCGGTGTTCCTGACGGCCGCCGCGGGTGCGCTGCTCGGGCTGGTCCTGCTCGGCCGTGAACGTCCCGTGCTGCGCATGGCCCCGGCCGCGCTCGCCGCCGTACTCCTCGTCGGGGCACAGCTCGGGGAGGCCACCGCCACCGACGCCGTGGCCACCCGGATGCGGTTCGGGCACATGGACGACTACGCGCCCTGGGGCGACCGGCAGCAGCAACAGGCCGACGCTGTCGCGAAGGCCGACGGCTGGCCCCGCTACCGCACCGACCCGGGCCGCGAACAGACCGTCGGCAACGACCCGTTGGAGGTCGGCGGAGAGGGCGCCCAGTACTACAGCAGCCACACCTCCGCCGTGCTCAGCAGCACGCTCACCGCCCTCGGCGGCGGCTGGACCTCGGGGGGACGCAGCCTGCAGAGCCTGGACAACGCCGTGACGGACGCGATCTTCTCCGTCGGCGCCCGGGTGCACTCCCCGCCCGACCCGCACCAGAACTGGTGGCCCCAGGACGGCAGCGGGGTGACCGTGACGAGGGAGGTGGTCCCGCCCCTCGTGACGGTACGGCCGTCCGCCGCCGGCCCCGCGTTCGGGCCCTCGCCCTACCGGAACCAGGAGCTCCTGCTGGGCTCCCGCGTCTACACCGTGCCCCGCCTCACGATCCGCAACAGCGCCGGGAGGCAGCCGGACCGCAGCACCGACCAGCGGCAGGGTGTGCGCGTCGGCGCAAAGGCGACGATCACCGCGCAGTGCCCGACGGGGAGCGAGGTCTACCTCTGGGCACCGCACTTCTCGGGCACCGCACGGCTCACGGGCACCTCCGCCCATGGCCTGACCGGACGGTTCAGGGCCGACTGGCGGCCCCTCACCAAGATCGCCGCCATGGCGCGGCTCGGCACCGTCCCGGCCTCGGGGCGCCTCACGATCGAGCTGTCCGCGAACCGGCTGGGCGTCGTGCCGGACCAGGCGGTCGGCTGCCTGGACACCGGGCGGCTGCACACCGCCGTACGACAGCTCACGGCCACCGGAGCCACCGAGGTGACCGTCTCCGGCTCCGGCGGCACGATCCGGGCCGAGCTCCCGGCGGGCAGCCGAGGGGTCGCGGTCGTGGCGGCGCCCAGGATCGCGGGCTGGCGCTGTGCCGCAGGTGGCGGTTCTGCCGTACGCGCGGGGGAGTACCACGGGCTGATCGCCGTGCCGCTGGCCAAGGGGGCGAGCAGCGTCACCTGCACGTTCCACCCGCCTGGTCTGCGGTTGGGGACGGCCGTCGGGGCCGGCTCGCTCGTTTCTCTGGTCGCGCTCGGCGTCCTCGGCGCCGTCCGTCGACGCCGGGAGACGGGACGGTCGAAGGTGACGTAGCCCTCGGTTGTTCCGGGCCGCCCGGTCTCAGGACGGGGCGAGGACGCAGAACTCGTGACCCTCGGGATCGGCCATGCAGGTCCAGGGGACGTCTCCCTGGCCGACGTCGAGGTCGGTGGCGCCGAGGGCCCGCAGCCGGGACACCTCCGCCGCCTTGTCGTCGCCGGGGTACGGCAGCAGGTCGAGATGGACGCGGTCCGGCCCCGTTTTCTCGCCGGGCGTGCGGAGGAACTCGAGATACGGCCCGCCGCCCTTGGCGGAACGCAGCACTGCCTGGTCGTCGTTCACCTCGTGCAGGGTCCAGTCCGTCGCCTCGCCCCAGAACCGGGCCATGGCCCGCGGATCCGCGCAGTCGACCACCACCGCGGCGACCGGCCCGGTGTCCCGGTAGACCTCCCGGGGCTCCAGCACACAGAACTCGTTGACCTCGGGGTCGGCGAGGACCGTCCACGGGACATCGCCCTGGCCCACCTGGGCGGGCGTCGCGCCGAGAGCCTTCAGACGCGCGACCAGTTCCCTCTGGTGGGCCGGGGAGGTGGTGGCGAGGTCGAGGTGCACACGGTTCTTCGGCGTCGTCCTGCGTTCCGGGACGGGGACGACGTCGATGCCGAGGGCGACCGGGTCCGGCCAGACGAGACCGTCGCCGGGGCCGACGTAGGTGGTCACACCGGGGCTGTGAGCGGTCCAGCCGAGCGCCTCCGCCCAGAACCGGCCGACCGCCGGGGCGTCGAGAGCCTTGATGTTCACCATCACCGGTCGCAGGGCCATGGCGGAGATCCTAGGGGTGGTGGACAGAGGGGAGTCACGGCGTCGCAGCGCGGAAGAGGGCGAGCAGTGCCTGCGCCGGTGGAGTGTCCGCGTCGAAGAACTGGGTGGCGAGCGCGGGCGGGACGGCTGTTCCGTGCATGCGGATCTCGTGGCAGCTGAAGCAGAACGCCGCCTCGAAGAGAGCGAGATCGAGGGAGCCGTCGTAGGCGCGGATGCTCCAGCCCGGGGAGAAGCCGCAGCGGTGTTGTGCACCTCCGGGCAGGGACCCGATCAGGGTCAGGGCGTCGACCGCTTCGTCCTCGGCCCAGTGGGCGACCGTCCTCCCGGGGTACGGGGCGCCCCGCTCGACGGGGAGGGCGGAGATCCGTACGACCTCGATCAGCGAGGTGGCGGCCACGGCTTCGGCTGGGATCTGCATGAGGACAGTCTCCCGCCGCGGAAGGTCACGCCGGTCGAGAGTGGCTGGACGAGTCAGCGCCGGGGCGTGCCGAGGGTCTGGGCGGCCGTCGCGAAGCGGTGCTCCGCCGGCTTCAGCACTTCGTGGAGGTGGCCGAAGTAGTCCGTTTCCGCCGTTCCTGTGAGGACCGCCAACAGGAAGTCCGAGCACCCCATGTCGTGGTCCTCCCACAAGGGGCCGCGTCCCTCGTTGTAGAGCACGGTCCAGTCATCGGGCTGCCGGCCGGCCCCCGCCAGCCAGTAGAGGAAGGCCCCCGTGCCCTCCTCGAACGCCCACGGCAGGACCCGACCGTCCGCCTCCAGCAAACCGGCAGGCTTTGCCTCGAACTCCCACAGCTCGGCCAGGATCTCGTCCCGTTCCGTCGTCTGCGCGAGCAGGTCGCAGTCGCTGTGGGCGGAGCCGGGGACGAGCAGCCAGATCGTGTCGTCGAAGACGCCGTCGCCGTATGTCTCGACGAGCTGCTTGTAATCGGCGGGCAGAGCCGTACCCAGGGCGCGCTCGGCCCGGGCCCAGTCCACCGCGGGCGGCGGTTCGGCGGGCGGGGGGCAGAGACGGACCAGGGCATCGAGGGCGATCACGGAACGGACGCTACTGGAACCGCGGCAGGCGCTGTGGGCGGGGCGACGACGGACAGGCGAGACCCACTTCGTATCGGCCCGGTTCTCCGCTCGCCAGGATGAAGACCCCGGGGCGCTTGAGCACGCGGTCTGAAAGGGGGCGTCGCCGGGCCGCCCTCGACCTCGCGGGCCTTGCGCGCCGGCGCCTCGACCAGCCCCTCGCTGAACTCGCCGATCGCGACGGCAACCGACCGCCACGGCCATGCGGCGCTCGCCTGCCGAGCCGTAGGTGTCCGCGGGCGGCTGCCGCGTGGTCGGCCCAGCGCACCCCTGGAGAAGGGGAGGCCCGACCTCGTGAGGTAATTGACAGGGTACGAACGTACCTTTTAACGTACCCACATCCAGGCAACGCCGCCGCGGCTCGACGAGGAGCACCGATGCAGCACCTATACGAGATAGACGTCCGGGTTCCGATGCGTGACGGCGTGGCTCTCGCCGCCAACGTGTGGCGTCCGGCCGAGGGGACGGCCCCGACGCTGCTCGTGCGCCTGCCGTACGGCAAGGACAGGTTGGGCACCGCCTCTGAGATCCTGCCGAACTTGCTGACCTTGCTGGAGGCCGGCTACGCGCTGGTCATGCAGGACTGCCGCGGCACGAACCGCTCGGAGGGCGAGTTCGTGCCCCACATGGCCGACCGGGCCGACGGCGAGGACACCGTCGCCTGGATCGCCGAGCAGCCGTGGTCGGACGGCACGGTGGGCATGTACGGGGCGTCCTACCTCGGCATGGTCCAGTGGGAGACCGCCGTGACCGGCGCCCCCGCCCTCAAGGCGATCGCGCCGAGCCTCACCTCGATCGACAACTACGAGGCGCCCTGGTACGGCCCGGGCGGTGCGCTCTCACTGAGCCTGGTCACGCTGTGGAACGCCATGATGTACGCGGCCGACGCGCAGCGGTCCCTGGCCCTCGGCAAGGACACCTTGTCCCAGCTGCAACAGCTCGGTCAGGCGGCCCTGTTCCCCGAGCCTCTCAACGAGGTGCTGCCAACGGCAGAGGTTCCGGTCCTGGCGGCGTACGGGAGGTGGTGGGACGACTGGATGGCCCACCCCTCCCACGACGGGTACTGGGACGCCATGGAGCTCACGCCCGAGCTCAAGAACGTCACCGTCCCGGCGCTGAACATCGGCGGCTGGTACGACCTCTACATCGGGCAGACCCTGCGCACCTACGTCACCGCCCGCCAGAAGGCCGGCACCGAGGAGGCGCGCGAGGGGCAGCGGCTGGTCATCGGTCCGTGGGACCACATCTCCACGGGTGGCGCCTATCCCGACCGGTCCTTCGGCCCGCTGGCCGGTGCCCAGATGATGGGCCTGACGGACCTGTATGTGAAGTTCTTCGACCGCTGGCTGCGTGGTGACACCACCGCGCTGGACGGCGTGGCGCCGGTGAAGATCTTCGTGATGGGCATCGACCAGTGGCGCGACGAGCGGGAGTGGCCGCTGCCCGACACGCAGTGGACCGACTTCCACCTCACGAGCACCGGTCACGCCAACACCGCTGACGGCGCCGGCGTGTTGACGACCGAGGCGCCGTCCGACGCCGGGCACGAGACCTACCTCTACGACCCTCGCCGCCCGGTTCCCTCGGCGGGCGGGGCGTCGATGCCGACGACGCCGGGGTTCTGCGGCCCGGTCGACCAGCGGACGGTCGCCGCCCGCGAGGACGTCCTGTGCTTCGCGACGCCCGTACTGGAGGAGGCCGTGGAGGTCACCGGCCCGGTCAGCCTGACCCTGTACGTCTCCTCGTCGGCGGTGGACACCGACTTCACCGCCAAGCTCGTCGACGTCTTCCCCGACGGCAGGGCGATCAACCTGTGCGACGGGATCCTGCGCACCCGCTACCGGCGCGGCCTCGCCACGGAAGAGCTCATGGAGCCCGGCACCGTCTACGAGATCACCGTCGACATGACGGGCACCTCCAACGTGTTCCTGCCCGGTCACCGCATCCGCGTGGACGTCTCCAGCAGCAACTTCCCCCGCTACGACCGCAACACCAACACCGGCGGCGTCATCGCCCACGAGAGCGAGGAGCAGATGATCCCCGCGATCAACCACATCCACCACGGGCCGAACCACCCCAGCCGTCTGATCCTGCCGGTCATCGACCGCAAGGACCAGTCGTGAGCGCCCCCGACCGGGTCTCCGAACTGACCGCCGCCTTCGCGGCCTCTTCCCTCGACGTGGCCGGGCTGCTGTGCGACCGGCACCCCGCAGACCGCACGGCGTTCACCGTGGTCGACAACGACGGCAAGGCTGCCACGCTGTCGTACGGCGCGCTCGCCGCGGACTCGCACCGCTGCGCGCGGGCGCTGCAGGGGCTTGGGGTCGGTCCGGGTGACCGGGTGGCGACCCTGATGGGCAAGGGGACCGACCTGGTCACCGTCATCCTGGCGATCTGGCGGCTCGGCGCGGTCTACGTCCCGCTGTTCACGGCGTTCGCACCCCAGGCCATCGCCCTGCGCCTGGAAGGCGCGGACGCGCACGTCGTGATCGTCGACCCCGACCAGCGCCACAAACTCGACCCCGGCCCCGACCTGCCGGACGACCCCGGACGCCGCATCATCGTCACCGGACCGGCCGCGTCCAGCGGTGACATGGTGCTGGCCGACCTCGTCGCCGCCGCGTCACCCGAGCCGGTGCCCGCCGTCACCACATCCGGAGACGGGCCATTGGTGCACATGTTCACCTCCGGCACCACCGGCAAGCCCAAGGGGGTCATCCACCCCGTCTCCTACATCGCGGGATGGCAGATCTACCTGGAGTACGGTCTCGGCGTCACCCCGGACAGCAGCTACTGGTGCGCAGCCGACCCCGGCTGGGCCTACGGCCTGTACGCGGCCATCGTCGCCCCGCTGGCCGCCGGCATCCCCAGCCTGCTGCTGACCGGCGGATTCTCCGCCGAGACGACCTGGCGCACCCTCCTCGACCACCAGGTCACCGACTTCACCGCCGCCCCCACCGTGTACCGGGGACTGCGCTCCTCGTCGGTGCCGGTGCCCGAGGGCCTGCGGCTGGAGCGGGCGTCCAGCGCGGGGGAGCCCCTGACGCCCGAGGTCAACGAGTGGGCGGGTACCGCGCTCGGCCTGGCCGTGCACGACCATTTCGGCCAGACCGAGGTCGGGATGCCCCTGGCCAACCACCACCACCCCGAACTCGCCCGTCCGCTCAAGACGGGATCGATGGGCCGGCCGGTGCCCGGCTGGAACCTGACCGTGCTGGCCGACGAGAAGGACGAGGTCGCCGGGGCGGGTGTGCTCGGCCGGGTCGCGATCGACGTCACCGGAAGCCCGCTCATGACGTTCCGCGACTACCAGATCCCCGGGCAGAGCGGCTCCAAGTTCACCCCCGACGGCCGCTACTACCTCACCGGCGACGCCGGGCGCGTCGATACCGACGGCGACTTCTTCTTCTCCTCCCGCGACGACGACGTCATCATCATGGCCGGTTACCGGATCGGACCGTTCGAGATCGAGAGCGTGCTGGCCCAGCATCCCGCGGTCGCCGAGTGCAGCGTGATCGGCGCACCCGACGAGGTCCGCGGCGAGGTCATCGAGGCGTACGTCGTCCTGCGCGACGGCGTCGACGGTTCACCGGAACTGGCCGCCGAGCTCCAGCAGTTGGTCAAGACCCGCTACGCCGCCCACGCCTACCCGCGCTCCATCCACTTCATCGACGCCCTGCCCAAGACACCCAGCGGCAAGACCCAGCGCTACCTGCTGCGCAGACGCCGACGCGCCGAACTCGCCGAACTCGCCGAACGAGAGGCACAGTGACCGACTCGGACCCCCTCATCGTCGAGCAACGCGGCCCCGTCCGCCGGCTGTTGCTCAACCGCCCGGAGCGGCGCAACGCCCTCGACATCACCCTCGTCGAAGCTCTGGACAAGCAGATCACCAGTGCCGAGGCCGACCCCGGGACCGCGGTCGTCGCGGTGGCGGGCAAGGGACCGAGCTTCTGCGCCGGCGGTGACTTCCACCAGTTCCTGGAACTGGACGACCGGGGCGAGAACCCGGTCGGCTTCCTCACCGACGTGTCGGCCTGCTTCAGCCGTATCGCGGCCAGCCCCAAGCCCTGGGTCGCCGTGCTGCACGGTCACGCCGTCGCCGGGGGCCTCGAACTCGCCCTGGCCTGCGATGTCGTCGTAGCGGCCGACACCACGCTGATCGGCGACGGTCACGTCAAGAGGCGTCTGGTGCCGGCCGGCGGGTCGAGCGTCCGGCTGCCCGAAGCGGTCGGGCGGGGCCTGTCGCGCTGGCTCCTGCTCACCGGCGAACTGCTGCCCGCGACCGCGTTCGCCCACACCGGCTGGATCCGCGCGATCGTGCCCGAGGACGACCTCGACGCCACCGCCACCCGCATCTGCCACCAACTGGCCGACCGCCACAGCCCCGCCCAGGAACACCTAAAGACGCTGCTGCACCGGATCGACGGAACGGCGCCCGAGCAGGCCCTGCGCGAGGAACTGGCCACCTTCGCCGACAACTGGACGGCCAGCTCAGTGGCCGACGCCCTGCGGACCTTCCTCACTCCCCCCACCACGAAAGCAGACAGCAAGTGAATCGCTACCAGGGGCGCGTCGTCGCCATCACCGGTGCCGCACAGGGCCTCGGCCTCGCCATGGCGACCCGGTTCGCCGCCGAGGGCGCCACGGTCGCGCTCGCCGACGTCAACGAACAAGCCCTCGCCGACGCCGCCGCAACCATCAGCAGCGCCCGCACCGACGTGGTGGACGTGACCGACTCGGCCCAGGTCAACGCCTGGACCGACGGCATCACGACCGAACTCGGCCGCCTCGACGTGCTGGTCAACAACGCCGGCATCATCCGCGACAACCGCGTCGAGGACATCACCGACGACGACTGGCACGCCGTCATCGACGTCAGCCTCACCGGCGGCTTCCACTGCGCCCGCGCCGCCTTCGCTCCCATGAAACGCCAGGGCTACGGCCGTATCGTCAGCTTCTCCTCCATGTCCTGGCGCGGGAACTTCGGCCAGACCAACTACGTGGCCGCCAAAGCCGGCATCGTCGGCATGACCCGCACCCTCGCCCTCGAGGGCGCCCGCCACGGGATCACCGCCAACGCCATCGCACCCGGCCTCATCGAAACCCCCATGCTCGCCTCCATGAACGGCCCCGCACGCGACAAACTCACCCACAAGATCCCGATGCGCCACACCGGCAAACCCGAGGACATCGCCGAAGCCGCGGCCTTCCTCGCCAGCGAGGCCGCCGGCTACATCACCGGCGTCGTCCTCGACGTGGACGGCGGCATCTCCATCGGATCCTCGATCCGGTAGAGCGCCACTTCGACGGTCAGACGGTGACCGTGGGCTCGCCGTCCGGAACTGCCACAGCCCGGGTACGTTGAGCGGTACCCTGGTACCCATTCGTAAGGATCGGCCTTCCGGTCAGGGCGACGACCCGCCGGTTCCGGCGAACACGCCCATGGGAGACTGCTGCGGTGACCGCCCCCACCGACTCGCGTGACCGACGCCCCCGCCGGACTCCCCGCAAGCGGGTCGTCGACACCCGTCGGCGGGACGAACTGCTGCGCCAGGCCGAGGCGATCATCCTGGCCGAAGGCTTCACCGCGGTCACCATGGACGAGCTCGCGCAGCGGCTGGAGTGCTCCAAGGCGACGCTGTACAGCCTGGCCTCCACCAAGGAACAGCTGGTACTGGCCGTCACCCGCACCTTCTTCCGGGACGCGACCGCCGAGATCGAGCAGGCCGTCCAGGCCGAGCCCGACCCCAGGCAGCGCATCCGGGTCTACCTCACCGGCGTCGGCACGGCCATGCGCCGCCACTCCCACGCCTTCTACGACGACATGGTCGGTTACGAGCCGACCGCACAGATCTACCGCAAGAACTCCGCCGCCGCCGCGCACCGGGTCCACGGACTGATCGAGGAGGGTGTGCGGGCAGGCGTTTTCCGCGCGCTCAACGGGCAGTTCGCCGCCCAGGTCGTCGCGGTGACCATCGACGCGGTCCAGTCGGGCGCCCTCCTGGAGAGCACCGGCCTGACCGCGGGCGACGCCTTCTCCGAACTCGGGGACCTCCTGCTGGACGGGCTCAGCTCGGGGCAGGGCGCAGCCGAATGAAGTCGTCCCCTTGTGTGGGTCGGTAGGTAGGCCCTGACCCACGCCGGCGGCAGCAGCCGCACCGCACCGCGCCGCGATGAGACTGCGGTCGTGGAGGAGGAGACGGTCGAATGTCGCATGCCACCTCGGGAATGTCGCCCGAGGCACACCCCACGGACACGCGGGCTGTTTCTCCGGCCCGCCCCGTGCGCCGATGCGGTACCGGGGCGAAGATCAGCAGTCGCGCTCGCGGAGCGGACTGACCTGCAAGGGCCACCTGCCGGCCGACGGCCGCGTGGGAAGCAGGGGTGGAAGGGCTCGGTGTTCGGCGACACCGGCCTGGTGCGACGGCGGCGTTCCACATCCCTGGCGGTCAGCCGCGTGCCGTGGGATCGTCCGCAGGTGACCGACGCTGCTGGTGGGGCAAGGACCTTGAGACGGCCGGACGACCGCGCTGCCTCCGCTCTGCGCTTCGCGACGGAACTCGTCGCGTGGGTGGCCACCCCCTGGGCCCTGGCCGGCCACTCATGGCTGCTTGCCGCCCTGTCCGTGCTGGTCCTGATCGGTCTTCCCACGGTGTTCTCCACCCCGGGGGACAAGGCCAACGTGATCATCGCGGTGCCGGGCTGGGCCACGATCCTGCTGGTGCTGCTCCAGCTCGCCGCGGCCGTGGTCTCCTCGTGGCTGGCCTGGCCCGCCTGGGCGGCGGCCCCCGTGACCCTGCTGGTCGCCGCCACCCTCGTCACGGAGCGTCGCCGCTGGCGGTGGCTGGTCTCCGCCAACCGACTCGCCCACTGAAGCGCTGACCCGCCAAACGGAGCGCTCAGTCACAACAGCCTTGCGCACGCTTCACGATCACCGTTCTTGCATAAACGTGCATAGGTGCGTATAGTCATGCCGTCCAAGAGGAGGATGACATGGCGGTACGTGCGGCAGTGGCCGGGGCGAGTGGATATGCGGGCGGTGAGGCCCTGCGGCTGCTCCTTGCGCACCCCGAGGTCGAGATCGGTGCCCTGACCGGCAACTCCAACGCCGGACAGCCGCTCGGCGTACTCCAGCCGCACCTGCTGCCGCTGGCCGGCCGGGTACTTCAGGAAACCACGGCCGACGTCCTCGCCGGACACGATGTCGTCTTCCTCGCCCTGCCCCACGGCCAGTCCGCCGCCGTGGCCGAGCAGCTCGGCCCGGACGTCCTCGTCGTCGACATGGGAGCCGACTTCCGGCTCCAGGACGCGGCCGACTGGGAGAAGTTCTACGGCTCCGCGCACGCCGGCACCTGGCCCTATGGTCTGCCCGAACTGCCGGGCGCCCGCGCCGCGCTCACGGGGTCCAAGCGCATCGCCGTGCCCGGCTGCTACCCGACCGCCGTCTCGCTCGCCCTCTTCCCGGCCTACGCCGCGGGCCTCGCGGAGAACGAGGCCGTGATCGTCGCCGCCTCCGGTACCTCCGGCGCGGGCAAGGCCCTCAAGCCCAACCTGCTGGGCAGCGAGGTCATGGGTTCCATGTCGCCGTACGGCGTCGGCGGCGGGCACCGGCACACGCCGGAGATCGTCCAGAACCTCAGCGCGGCGGCCGGTTCCCGGGTGAGCGTCTCCTTCACACCGACCCTCGCGCCCATGCCCCGCGGCATCCTCGCCACGTGCAGCGCCAAGGCGAAGCCCGGCGTCACCGCCGAGTCCGTCCGCGCCGCCTACGAGAAGGCCCTCGCCGACGAGCCCTTCGTCCACCTGCTCCCCGAGGGCCAGTGGCCCGCCACGGCGTCCGTCTACGGTTCGAACGGCGTTCAGGTGCAGGTCGCCCTCGACGAGTCCGTGGGCCGCATCATCGCGATCAGCGCCATCGACAACCTGACCAAGGGCACCGCGGGCGGTGCCGTCCAGAGCATGAACATCGCCCTCGGATTCCCCGAGGAGCTCGGTCTTTCCACGATCGGAGTCGCACCGTGAGCGTCACGGCAGCCAAGGGATTCCAGGCCGCGGGCATCGCCGCCGGAATCAAGGAGAACGGCAACCCGGACCTGGCCCTCGTGGTCAACACCGGGCCCCGCCGCGCCGCCGCCGGCGTCTTCACCTCCAACCGCGTGAAGGCCGCACCGGTGCTGTGGTCCGAGCAGGTCCTCAAGGCCGGCCGGCTGTCCGCGGTTGTCCTCAACTCCGGTGGCGCCAACGCCTGTACGGGGCCGAAGGGCTTCCAGGACACGCACGCCACCGCCGAGAAGGTCGCCGAGGTGCTGGACATCGGCGCGGGTGAGGTGGCCGTCGCCTCCACCGGGCTCATCGGTCTCCTGCTCCCGATGGACAAGCTCCTGCCGGGAGTCGAGACCGTGGCCGCCCAACTCTCCGAGCACGGCGGTGAGAAGGCCGCCATCGCCATCAAGACCACCGACACCGTGCACAAGACGTCCGTTGTGACCAAGGACGGCTGGACCGTCGGCGGCATGGCCAAGGGCGCGGGCATGCTCGCCCCCGGCCTCGCCACCATGCTGGTCGTCCTCACCACCGACGCGGACCTGGAGAGCGACGTCCTGGACAGCGCCCTGCGGGCCGCGACCCGGACCACCTTCGACCGTGTCGACTCCGACGGCTGCATGTCCACCAACGACACCGTGCTGCTGCTCGCCTCCGGCGCCTCCGAAGTCACCCCGGAACACGGGGAGTTCGCGGAGGCCGTACGGCAGGTCTGCGACGACCTCGGCCAGCAGCTGATCCGGGACGCCGAGGGCGCCAGCAAGGACATCAAGGTCGAGGTCATCAACGCCGCGAGCGAGGACGACGCCGTCGAGGTGGGCCGCTCCATCGCCCGCAACAACCTCCTCAAGTGCGCGATCCACGGCGAGGACCCCAACTGGGGGCGAGTCCTGAGCGCCATCGGCACCACCAAGGCCGCCTTCGAGCCCGACGAGCTCAACGTCGCCATCAACGGCGTCTGGGTCTGCAAGAACGGCGGTGTCGGCGAGGACCGCGACAAGGTCGACATGCGCTACCGCGAGGTGCACATCGTGGCCGACCTCGCCGCCGGGTCCGAGACCGCCACCATCTGGACCAACGACCTCACCGCCGACTACGTCCACGAGAACAGCGCCTACTCGTCATGAGCACCACTCGTAAACACACCGCCCTGCCCAAGGCCCAGATCCTCATCGAAGCGCTGCCCTGGCTGGTCCGCCACAACGGCAAGACCGTCGTCATCAAGTTCGGCGGCAACGCCATGATCGACGAGGACCTGAAGGCCGCGTTCGCCCAGGACGTCGTGTTCCTGCACCACGCCGGTATCAAGCCGGTCGTCGTGCACGGCGGCGGCCCGCAGATCAGCGCCGCCCTCGACAAGCACGGCATCGTCAGCGAGTTCAAGGCCGGCCTGCGTGTCACCACCGAGGACGCCATGGACGTCGTACGCATGGTGCTCGCCGGGCAGGTCCAGCGTGAGCTGGTCGGGCTGCTCAACCAACACGGGCCGCTCGCCGTCGGGTTGACCGGCGAGGACGCGCACACCATCACCGCCACCAAGCACCAGCCCGAGATCGACGGGGAGTTGGTCGACATCGGGCGGGTGGGCGAGATCACCGCGATCGACACGGGCGCGATCGAGGCACTGCTCGCCGACGGCCGGATCCCGGTCGTCTCGTCGATCGCCCGGAGCCAGGACGACGGACATGTCTACAACGTCAATGCTGATACGGCGGCTGCGGCACTCGCTGCTGCTCTTGGAGCGGAGACTCTCATGGTCCTCACGGACGTCGAGGGTCTCTATGAGGACTGGCCCAACAGCGACGAGGTGATCAGCCGCCTCACGGCTTCCCAACTGGAGAAGCTGCTGCCGGAGTTGAGCTCCGGCATGGTCCCGAAGATGGAGGGCTGCCTGCACGCCGTGCGAGGCGGGGTGACCACGGCCCGGGTCATCGACGGGCGGGTCCAGCACTCGATCCTGCTGGAGATCTTCACCGACGAGGGGATCGGCACGATGGTCGTGCCGGACGTACAAGAGGGGGATGCCGTATGACCGACAATCAGGAGCTCACCCAGCGGTGGCAGGGCTCGCTCATGAACAACTACGGCACTCCCAGGCTGCCTCTCGTCCGCGGTGCGGGCCTCAAGGTCTGGGACAGCGAGGGAAAGCAGTACCTCGACTTCGTCGGCGGCATCGCCACCAACGCGCTCGGCCACGCCCACCCGGCGATCGTCGAGGCCGTGAGCAAGCAGATCGCCTCCCTCGGCCACATCTCGAACTTCTTCATGGCCGAGCCGACCGTCACCCTCGCCGAACGGCTGCTCCAGCTCTTCGGCCGGGAGGGCAAGGTCTTCTTCTGCAACTCCGGAGCCGAGGCCAACGAAGCGGCCTTCAAGATCGGCCGGCTCACCGGGCGCACCCACATGGTCGCCACCGACGGCGGCTTCCACGGCCGGACCATGGGCGCCCTCGCACTCACCGGCCAGCCCGCCAAGCGGGAACCCTTCCTGCCGCTGCCCGGTGACGTCACCCACGTGCCGTACGGCGACGCACAGGCGCTGGACGCCGCCGTCACCGAGGACACCGCGCTCGTCGTCATCGAGCCGATCCAGGGCGAGAACGGCGTGGTGATGCCCCCGGCCGGCTATCTGAAGGCGGCCCGGGCGATCACGGCGGCCAAGGGCGCGCTGCTGGTCCTGGACGAGGTACAGACCGGAATCGGCCGTACCGGCCACTGGTTCGAGTACCAGGCCCACGAGGGTGTGCTGCCGGACGTCGTCACCCTCGCCAAGCAGCTCGGCGGCGGACTTCCGCTCGGCGCGACCGTCGCCTTCGGGCGGGCCGCGGACCTGCTCCAGCCGGGGCACCACGGGACGACCTTCGGCGGGAACCCGGTCGCGTGCGCCGCCGGTCTCGCCGTTCTCGACACCATCGCGAACGACGGGCTGCTGGAGAACGTCAAGCAGCAGAGCGAGCGGCTGCGGGACGGCATCGAGTCACTCGGACACCCGCTGATCGACCATGTCCGGGGCGCGGGGCTCCTCCTGGGTATCGTGCTCACCGAGCCGCTGGCGCCGCAGGTGCAACAGGCGGCTCAGGACGCCGGGTTCCTCGTGAACGCGCCCGCCCCCGATGTCGTACGGCTGATGCCGCCGCTGAACCTCGGCGACGACGAAGTGGACGCGCTTGTTCAGGCGCTGCCCGGCATCCTGGGTGCCGCTGAGGGAGACGGATGATCCGGGGAATGGGACGACGATGAGTCATGCGCAGGATCACGAGCTGAACGGCGCCGCCGGGCCTGCCGTGCCGCAGACGCGTACCGCGCGCCACCGCCGGATCGTGGACATCCTCAACCGGCAACCGGTGCGCTCGCAGAGCCAGTTGGCGAAACTGCTGGCCGACGACGGGCTGAGCGTCACGCAGGCGACGCTCTCCCGGGACCTCGACGAGCTGAACGCGGTGAAGATCCGCAACAACGAGGGCGACCTGATCTACGCGGTGCCGAGCGAGGGGGGTTTCCGGACGCCCCGTGTTCCGCTGGGGGAGTCGGCGAAGGAGGAGCGGATGCGGCGGCTGTCGCAGGAGCTGCTGATCTCCGCGGAGGCTTCGGCGAATCTTGTGGTGCTGCGGACTCCTCCGGGGGCCGCGCAGTTCCTGGCGTCGGCCATTGACCAGGCTGAGCTGCATGACATCTTGGGGACGATTGCCGGTGACGACACGTTGATGTTGATCAGCCGGAACCCTACGGGGGGTCAGGCGCTGGCTGAGCACTTGTTGCGGTTGGCGCAGAACGGGCACTAGCGGTCGTCTGTTGGGCGCGGGTCTGTGGGGGCTGGTCGCGCCCACGCGGCGGAGCCGCACATCGACACAGCCCCGCCCCCCTAGGGAAACCCGCTCACCCGAGTCGAGCTGCCAGGCCCCCGGTACACCTGACCTCGTCCCCCGCCGTGATCAGCAACGCCTCCACGTCCGGCAGCGCCTCCAGCCAGGCCAGGCCCTCCCTCGAACCCATCGCGAAGGCCGCCGTCGCCCAGCAGTCCGCCCAGGTCACGGTGGGGGCCACCACGGTCACCGCGACCAGGTCCGTGACCGCGGAGCGGCCCGTGCGGGGGTCGACGATGTGGGCGCCTCTTTCGGCCGTGCCGGAGGTCGCCACCGCCAACTCCGCCGCGCCCGCCGCCGAGACCACCGCCGCCAGGCCGCCCGGGCGCAGGGGGTCCGAGACGCCCACGCGCCACGGGCGTTCAGGGCCCGGTACGCCCAACAGCTGTACGTCTCCGCCGCCGTTGACGCTCACGCCGGTCGCCCCGGCGAGAGCCAGGTGGCGGGCCGCGCGTTCCACCGCCCAGCCCTTGACGATGCCGGTCGGGTCGAGGCGGCCCTCGTAGCGCATGCTGAACCAGCCGTCGCTCAACCGCTCGGCCTCGGCGCCGAGTTCGAGGATCTCGGCCACCTCCGGATCGCAGTCGGCGACCGTCAGTTCGCCGCGGGCCAGGCGGGAGACCTGGCTGTCGTCGCGGTAGGTGCTGAACACCTCGTTCACGCGGTGCAGTCCCGCCACCGCCTCCCGCAGTGCCGTCTGCACGGCGAGGGGTTCCCCGCCGCGGACGTCGAAGGAGAAGACCGTCCCCATGGTCTCTTCCGCGTGACGTACCGCGGCGGGAGCTTGCGCCGGCTCGGCCACCGTGTCAGCCACCGGCCTGGTCCAGCGCCGACTGGAGCGACTTCTTGTAGCCCTCGCTGGTGTAGGTGGCCCCGGACACCGAGTCGATGTCCGCGCTGCCGGCCGCCACGGCCTCCTGGTTGAGCTTCGGGACGGACAGCGCGGTCTTCTGGTCGCTGGTGCCGCCCTTGGGCGCCTGCACCGCCTCGGCCTTGGTGATCTTGCCGCCGCTGACCGTGATCCGGACCTGGACCGGGCCGTACTGGGTCTGCGAGACCGCACCGGTCACCGTCTTGGCGGCCGCCGCGCCGCCGCCCGCCGACTGCGAGGGCTGGGCCGACGGCTGCGCCGGGGCCGCGGGGGCGGCGGGGGCCGCGTTCGCCTTGTCGATCGCCGACTGGAGGGACTTCTTGTAGCCCTCGCTGGTGTAGGTGGCCCCGGACACCGTGTCGACCTGTGGGCTCTGTTTGGTGACCACGTCCTGGTTGAGCTTCGGGACGGACAGCGCCGTCTTCTGGTCGCTGGTACCGCCCTTGGGCGCCTGGACCGCCTCGGACTTGGTGATCTTGGTGCCGCTGACGGTGATACGGACCTGGACGGGACCGTACTGGGTCTGGACCACGTCGCCGGTGAACGTACTGCCGGCGGCCGCCCCGGTGCCGCCCTGGGCCGACTCCTGGGCCGCCGAAGTCTGCTGCGGGATCGTTCCGCCCGCCTGGGCGGACGCCGGGTCCGAGGACGGCTTCAGCGACAGCATCAGCACGACACCGGAGACGGTGGCGGCGGTCGCGAGCACGACTCGACGGACGGGGTGAGACTTCCTCATCGCTTCAACAGCTCCTGGATTCCCGTCGCTCACATCTCGAACGACTCGTGATGGATGCGGCGGGCAGGCACGCCCGCGCCGCGCAGTGCTTCGAACACGGACTGCGCGAAACCGTTGGGCCCGCACATGAACACGTCGTGCTTGTCGATGTCGGGGAGCTTGCGCTGCAAGGACTCCGCGGAGATGTCCGGGCGCTCCCCGTCCGGGCTGTTCACCGCGTACATCAGCCGGGCGCCGCGCTCGTCCGCGATGGCCGAGAGCTCGTCCCACAGGGCCAGGTCCTGGGTGGTGTTGGCCCGGTACAGCAGGGTGATGTCACCGGCCGCGCCCGGCAGCGTCTCGAACAGGGCCCGCATCGGCGTGATCCCGACACCGCCGGCCACCAGCAGCACCTTGCCGCGACTGCGGCGCTGGGCGGTCATGGCGCCGTACGGCCCCTCGGCCCACACCTTGGTGCCGGGCACCAGCTCGCGCAGCCGTTCGCTGTGGTCGCCGATCGCCTTCACCGTGATCCGCAGCATCCCCGGCCGGGGCGCCGCCGACAGCGAGTACGGGTGCGAGCTGAACCGCATGCCGGGCGCGAGGAACCGCCAGCGGAAGAACTGGCCCGCCTCAGCGCCCATCCGGTGCAGCTTGCGCCCGCCGATCAGCACCGACACCACGCCGGGGGTCTCCTCGACGACGGCCTCGACGTACATCCGGTGGCGCAGGTTCAGCCGGATCGGCGTGAGGATGCGGTACCAGATCACGAGTGCGGTGACCGAGCCGTACAGGGCGTACCAGACGGTCTTGGCGATCGGCTCGACCGCGAAGTCGTTGCCCGTGGTCAGCTGGTGCCAGAAGGTCAGGAAGACCGCCGCGTACGTCAGCAGGTGCACGTGGTACCAGGTGTCGTACGGGATCCTCTTGCGCACCCCGCCGATCGACATCAGCCCGATCACGAACAGCAGACCGGTGCCGATGGCCGCCTTGCCCATGTCGGGCAGCTGGTTGATGGAGTCCATCGTCTGCTGGACGATGTCGCCGAGACCCTTGCCCGCCTGGAGGGCGTAGCCCCACATGATCAGGAAGACGTGGGCGATGACCAGGCAGAGCGTGTAGCGGCCGGTCATCGCGTGCCAGCGGGCGACCCGGTCGGAGCCCACCCGGCGTTCCAGCGCGGGCACCCGGGCCATCTGCAGCACCACGAGCGCCATCAGGTACCCGGCGAGCAGACCGGTGATCCGGCCCGCGTTGAGGATCTTGCTGTTGTCGTCGGCCACGGACGGCGTGTTGTGCCACCACAGCCACAACACGCCGACCGCGCCCGCCCATACGGCGATCAGCAGGACGGTCGCCGGGGAACGGCGCGGGCGGATGCGGCGCATCGTCTGACGGCGGGCGGCGCGGCCGCTGGCGAGCGTGGTGGTCACGTTTCCTCCGAGGACGGCGGCAAGGGGGGTGGGCGTGGTCCCTTGGTCCTTGGATACGTGCCGTGACGCCAGTGTGTTCAGCTGCGAGCGGAGTCCAGTGCGGACTGGAGTGACTGGCGGTAACCGTCGCTCGTGTACGTGGCCTCCGAGACGGTGTCGATGTCCGCGCTCTGGGCCTGGAGGGCCTCGCTGCGCAGCCGGGGATCGCGTAGCTGTTGATCTCGTGGTCCCGCGGGTTGTCCGTCGGGTAGGTGACCGCCTAGACCTCGGTGAGCCTGCTGTCCTTGATCGTGCTGCGGACCTGGACCGGCCCCCAGCGGGTCGGGATCGTGTCGCCGGTGAGAGTCTTCGTGCCAGAAGTGGCCGACGCGGAGCCGCTGGATGCGCTCGAACTGCTCGTGAGCGCGGGCAGTGCCGGCGCGGCCGCCGCTGACGTGTGCGGCTTCAGCGACAGCAGCATCACCATCCCGGACACGGTGGCCGCGCTCGCCAGGACGATCCGGCGCAGCGGGCGGTTCTTCTTCAACGCGTGCACTTCTACGGCCTCCCGGCTCTCAGAGTTCGAACGACTCGTGGTGGATCCGGTGGTCCGGGACACCGGCGGCGCGCAGCTCCTCGTACAGGTCCCGGGCGAAGCCGTGCGGACCGCATATATGGACGTCATGTCCTGCCAGGTCGGGGACGACCGCCCGCAACGAGGCGGCGGTGATGCTCGGCCGCCGTCCGTCGGGTCCGGTGAGCGCGTAGTGCACCGCCACCGCGCGACGGCCTCCAACTCCCCGCCCAGCGCGAGGTCCTGCACCGTGCGCGCCCGGTACAGGAGGGTCACCTCTCCAGGCAGCGTCTCGAACAGCGCCCGCAGCGGAGTGATGCCGACCCCGCCCCCGATCATGAGCGCCTTCGGCGAGGTCCGCCGATCCCCGGTCAGCGAGCCGTACGGCCCCTCCGCCCACACCCGCGTGCCCGGCCGCAGCAGCGCCACGGCCGCACTGTGGTCGCCGAGCGCCTTGACCGTGATCCGCATGCGGTCCGAACGGGGCGGCGCCGAAAGGGAGTATGGCGGCGGCGCGGGACCCGGCCTGTCGATCGTGGCGGCGGTGGTGGAGGCGCACGGGGGAGACATGGCGATGGAGAGCCGGCCGGGATCGACGACCTTCACCGTCCGGCTCAGTAGCCGGTGATCGCCGTACGCCCGCCCGTCGTCCCGATCGCGATGTGCGGCCTGCTCCAGGGATCGGCCCAGGCCAGGATTTTCCGCATGGCGTCCGAAGGCACCGACACACAACCGGCGGTGGCTCCCCGTCCGTTGACATGCAGAAAGATCCCGGCGCCCCGGCCGCGCACGGGACGCTCGTAGTTGAACCCGATCACGAGCGCGTACGCGTACTGCGTCGGATAGGCGATCAGGTGCTCGGACTCCGCGGCCCGGCAGTGCGCGGGACGCGGCTGGACCCAACGGTTGTACGCAGGCGAGTCGTTGTCCTCGCACCACCACGAACTCGGCTTCACGGCACGGTACCTGTATCGGGTGCCGACGGGCGCGGCGCTGATCCCGAAGGCGTACGGCATCCTGTACAGCCCCGTCGGAGTCGTGTTCGTGTTCTGCCTGCGCGAGGCGCCCTCCACGAGCCCCTTCGCTCCGAACCTGGCCTTCGCGGAACCGGCCTTCACCCATGTGCCGCCCCGCAGATCCCACCAGGTCAGCGTGCCCTGCGTGGCATCGGTCCGCGGGGCGACGGCGGTGATCAGCTGGCTGCCGCCCCCGGTGTCGGCCATCCGGGCGGGCAACGGCGCCTGGGCGGCGGGAGCGGCACCGGCGACCAGCGGCGCCGACACGAGAACGGCGAGAACAGCGGAGCGCATTCGCATGGCTCAGACCGTAGTGGGCGGCAGCGGCAACGGCAGCCCGGGCAGTCCGTCCAGGCTGGTGGCGATGTGTTCCTTCTTGGTGAAGTACGCGCTGAGCGACTCGTCGTCCTCGCGCGAGAACCGCTTGGCGTGCAGCTCGCGGTCGCTCTCGTACGCCATGTACGGCACCGCGTAACCGCAGGAGTCGCGGATCAGTTCGGCTCTCACGACGATGATCGCCCGCAGTCCGTGCTCGGTCGGGTCGATGTCCGGGAAGTGGGTGAGCAGTTCCCGGAAGCGCGGGTCGTCCCGGAAGACCGGCTCACCGCGCCCGTGCACCCGGACGATGTTCGGCGGTCCCTGGAACGCGCACCACATGAGGGTGATCCGGCCGTTCTCCCGCAGATGCGCCACCGTCTCGGCGTTCGATCCCGCGAAGTCGAGGTAGGCCAGGGTGAGTTCGTCGAGGATCGCGAAGGAACCGCGCAGCCCCTTGGGGGAGAGGTTGACCGTGCCGTCGCCGGACAGCGGGGCGGACGCGGTGAAGAAGAGGGGCTGCGCCTCGATGAACGTGCGGAGGCGGCCGTCTATGCGCTCATAAGTCTTTCCCATGTCTAACGATTATGAGGGAAAGTCTTTCACCTGTCTAATGAATTTGCCTAAGGGATTCGGGTGCCCACTTTCGGGTGTCCACTTTCGGGGGCCCACTTGAGTGGAGACCCTGACGGACGCCCGTGGCCGCCCCGGCCGGCGCTCAAACGGGGCGGCCACAGCGCCTGTCACGTCACTTGGTGAGCGTGCAGGCGGCCAGGGAGTCGAGGCCCTGGGGCTTCTCCGCGGTACGGCCGATGGAGATGGCGATGCGGTCGATGGTCGACTTCCGCTTGTCGGCCAGCGGGCCGAGGATCGCATTCTGGACGAAGTTGGCACCGCCCTGGCCGACCGTGTCGACGAGCCGCTTGTTCGCCTCGGCGATCTGTGTGTTCAGCAGCGTCAGGTTGCGGTCTACCTCGGCCTGCGCGGTGGCCGGGATCGCGGGCAGCTGCGAGGCCACGTCGGGGCAGGAGATGGCACCCGCTCCGGCGGCCGCGCCCGCGTCACCGGCGCCCTCCGCGTTCCCGGTGTCCTCGGCGCCGGCCGCCTGCGAGGCCGCCTCGCTCGGCGTGGCCTCGGCCTCCCCGCCGGCTCCGGCCTCGGCGCCGCCTGCCGCCTCCTCGCCCGTGCCGGCCGCACCGGCGGCGTTGAGGGTGCACGGGGCCAGGGCGTCCAGGCCCTGCGGCTTGTCGGCGGTGCGGCCGATCGCCGTGGCGATGCGGTTGACCGTGGCGATCCGCTTGTCCTCCAGCGGGCCGAGGATGGCGTTCTGGACGAAGTTGGCGCCGCCCTGGCCGACCGTGTCGACGAGCCGCTTGTTGGCCTCATCGATCTGGGTCTGGAGCAGGGTCAGGTTGCGCTCGACCTCGGCCTGCGCGGTGGCCGGGATCGCGGGCAGCTGGGAAGCTACGTCCGGGCAGGTGATGGTGCCGGGGTCGGCCAGGGTGCGGGCGGTCGCGGTGCTGCTCTTCGGGGACTCCCCGGCGAGGGCGGTACCGGCCACGATGGCCCCGGTCAGTGCCACGGCGGCGGCGCCGCCGATGATCGCCACGCGACGCTTGTTGTACTTCGGAAGAGCCCTGGACATGCGGATGCCTCGCTCGGGATCGGGAGTGAGTGGTCTTCGTTTACAAACGCGGCGCCTGCGTTCGGCGGGGAATACGCGCAAGCGGTTTCCGATGTTCAAAGGGACCGCAAATTCTCCGCCGCCCGATCCGGATTGACGAATCATGCAGGACTCTGCATAATCATGCAGGACCTTGAGTGCAGCGGTGAGGAGCAACGCAAGTGAGCAGCAACAGCGGTGACGTCCGGCTCTGGGGCGGCCGTTTCGCCGACGGTCCCGCCGAGGCCCTGGCCAAGCTGTCCGCGTCCGTCCACTTCGACTGGCGGCTCGCCCCGTACGACATCGCCGGTTCGCGTGCCCACGCGCGCGTGCTGCACAAGGCGGGGCTCCTGAGCGAGGACGAGCTCCAGCGCATGATCGCCGGACTCGACCAGCTCGAAGTCGACGTGGAATCCGGCGAGTTCGTGGGCACGATCGCGGACGAGGACTGCCACACCGCCCTGGAGCGGGGCCTGCTGGAGCGCGTCGGCGCCGACCTCGGCGGCAAGCTCCGTGCCGGCCGCTCGCGCAACGACCAGATCGCGACCCTCTTCCGCATGTACCTCCGGGACCACGCCCGGATCATCGGCGGCCTGATCGCCGATCTCCAGGACGCCCTGATCGGGCTGGCGGAGGCCCACCCGGACGTGGCGATGCCCGGCCGCACCCACCTCCAGCACGCCCAGCCGGTCCTGTTCGCGCACCACGTCCTGGCCCACGTCCAGTCGCTGTCCCGGGACGCGGAGCGGCTGCGCCAGTGGGACGAGCGGACGGCGGTCTCGCCGTACGGCTCCGGCGCTCTGGCCGGTTCCTCCCTGGGACTCGACCCGGAGGCGGTCGCCAAGGACCTCGGCTTCGAGCACGGCAGCGTCGGCAACTCCATCGACGGCACGGCCTCCCGTGACTTCGTCGCCGAGTTCGCCTTCATCACCGCGATGATCGGTGTGAACCTCTCCCGCATCTCCGAGGAGATCATCATCTGGAACACGAAGGAGTTCTCCTTCGTGACCCTGCACGACGGGTTCTCGACGGGCTCGTCGATCATGCCGCAGAAGAAGAACCCGGACATCGCGGAGCTGGCGCGCGGCAAGAGCGGCCGGATGATCGGCAACCTGACGGGCCTCATGGCCACCCTCAAGGCGCTCCCGCTGGCGTACAACCGCGACCTCCAGGAGGACAAGGAGCCGGTCTTCGACTCCTGCGACCAGCTGGAGGTCCTGCTCCCCGCCTTCACCGGCATGATGGCCACCCTCACGGTCCACCGTGACCGCATGGAGGAACTGGCTCCGGCCGGCTTCTCCCTCGCCACCGACATCGCCGAGTGGCTGGTCAAGCAGGGCGTCCCCTTCCGTGTCGCCCACGAGGTCGCCGGCGAGTGCGTCAAGGCGGCCGAGGCCGAGGGCAAGGAGCTCGGCGACCTGACGGACGACCAGTTCGCGAAGATCTCCGCCCACCTCACCCCGGAGGTCCGTACGGTCCTCAACGTCCCGGGCGCGCTCGCCTCCCGCAACGCCAGGGGCGGTACGGCCCCGAGCGCGGTCGCGGTCCAGTTGGCGGAGGTTAAGGCAAACGTGGCCTCACAGCACGAATGGGCTCAGGCCAAGGGCCTTTAGGGGCGCGGGGAACTGCGCGACCAGCCACGACGGCGCCGCACCCGCCAAACCACCGCACAACCCACCCCCTGAGGCGAAGGGCATCCCGAGCTACGTTGTCGGTATGCCCTTCGCCCGCCTCGCCACAGCGACCACCCCCACCTCCCACATCGGCCTGGGCCTTGCCGCAATCGCCCGCCCCGGCTACATCAACCTCGGCCGAGATCATGACCTCGGCTTGGCAGAAACCCGCACGGTAGACGCCCTGCGAGCTCGCACCCACGAACTCCTCGACGCCGCCTACGCCCAGGGCGTCCGCTACTTCGACGTGGCCCGCTCCTACGGCCGCTCCGAGGAGTTCCTCGCGGACTGGCTCCACAAGAACCCCGGCCGAAACGACGTAGTCATCGGCAGCAAGTGGGGCTACACCTACACCGCCGACTGGACCACCGACGCCGAACAGCACGAGGTCAAGGACCACGGCGTCCGGACGTACGACCGTCAGCGCGCCGAGTCCGCCGACCTGCTCGGCGACCGCCTGGACCTCTACCAGATCCACTCGGTGACCCCGGACAGCCCGGCCCTCACCGACAAGGAACTCCACGCGAGGCTCGCGGAAGCGGCCGCCCAGGGCACCACCATCGGCTTCTCGACCAGCGGCCCCGCCCAGGCCGACGCCGTTCGCGCCGCCCTCGCCGTGACGGTCGACGGCGAGCCCCTCTTCCGTACGGTCCAGTCGACCTACAACGCCCTGGAGACCTCGGCGGGACCCGCGCTCGCCGAGGCCCACGACGCCGGCCTCACGGTGATCGTCAAGGAGGGCATGGCCAACGGCAGGCTCGCCGAGCCGCACGCTCCGGACGCCCTGAAGGCCGTGGCGGCACAGACGTCCCTGGGCTGTGACGCCGTGGCCCTCGCGCTGGTCCTTCGTCAGCCCTGGGCCGGAGTGGTCCTCTCCGGAGCGGCCACCGTCAACCAGCTCGCCTCCAACCTGCACGCGCCGGTCGTGGACCTGGACGACGAGCAGCTGGCCCGGCTCGCGGAGCTGGTGGAGGAACCGCGGGCGTACTGGGGGCGGCGCGGTCAGCTGCCCTGGCACTGACACATCCCTGATCAACGTCTCCTGGTGAGACGCCTGCGCCCATGATGAGACATCAATGTCTCACATGAGTTATAGTTGTCTCATGGCTGTCGATCGTGACCACGTGCTGCGCAATGCCGCGGCCCTGCTGACCCGCAAATCCACCGCGACCATGGACGAGGTCGCCAGGGCCGCCGGGATCAGCCGGGCCACACTGCACCGCCACTTCGCCGGACGCGACGCGCTCGTACGGGCACTGGAGGCGCTCGGGATCGGAGAGTGCGAGGCCGCGGTGGACGCGGCACAGCTGGACGAGGGGCCGGCGAGCGATGCCGTACGGCGCCTCGTCCGCGAGATCGAGCCGGCCGCCGGGCTCCTCGCCTTCCTCTACACCGAGAACCAGCTGTTCGAGGGCGCGGAGCAGAACGAGGGCTGGTCGAGGATCGACGCCCGGATCGGCGCACTGTTCCGGCGTGGACAGCAGGACGGCGAGTTCCGTATCGACCTCACGCCCGCCTGGCTCACCGAGGCACTGTTCGGCCTGCTCGCCTCCGCTGTCTGGATGCTCCAGAGCGGCAAGGGCGCCCCCAAGGACTTCCACCACATGACCGTCGGGCTGTTGCTCGGCGGCGCACTACGTCACTCCGCACAACCGGGAGAGGAATCATGACCAGCACCCTGCAGCTGGCGACCGCGACCGAGGCGGTGAAGCGTCCCGGCCGTTGGCTCGCGCTGTCCGTCCTGGTGCTCGCCGTGCTGCTGGTGGCCGTCGACGCGACCGTCCTCGGCCTCGCGACCCCGTACATCAGTGAGGACCTCAGGCCGAGCGGCACCCAGCTCCTGTGGATCGGCGACGTCTACTCGTTCGTCATCGCGGGCCTGCTGGTGTCGATGGGCAGCCTCGGCGACCGCATCGGCCGCAAGCGGATCCTGCTCGTCGGCGCGACGGCGTTCGGCGCGATATCCGTGCTCAACGCCTACGCGACGACACCGGAGTCGATGATCCTGGCGCGGGCTCTGCTCGGCGTCGCCGGAGCGACCCTCATGCCCGCCACCCTGGCCCTGATCCGCAACCTCTTCCACGACCCGCGCGAACGCAGCCTCGCCGTCGGCATCTGGGGCGCCACCGCCTCCGCCGGTACGGCGATCGGCCCCATCGTCGGCGGGTTCCTCCTCGAGCACTTCTGGTGGGGCTCGGTCTTCCTGATCAACCTGCCGGTGATGGCGGTCCTGGTCGTCGTCGGCATCAGGATGCTCCCCGAGTCCCGCAACCCGAACCCGGGACCCTGGGACCTGAGCAGCGTCGTGCTGTCCCTGGTGGGCATGATCGCGGTGGTCTACGCCGTCAAGGAGTTCGCCGCACACGGTGTCACCTGGGAGCCGCTCGCCGCGGGCGCCCTGGGCGCGACGGCTCTGTACGCCTTCGTCCGCCGCCAACTCACCCTGCCCGCACCCCTCCTGGACATGCGCCTCTTCCGCAACCGCGGCTTCTCGGGCGCCGTCCTGGCCGACCTGCTGACCATCCTCGGCCTCTCGGGCCTGGTGTTCTTCCTCTCCCAGTACCTGCAACTCGTGCAGGGACGGCGGCCGTTGGAGGCAGGCCTGGCCGAACTCCCGGCGGCGGTGGGCGCGGTGGTGGCGGGCCTGGTCGCGGGCACGGTGGCCCGCCGCTACTCGGTACGCGCGGTGGTCGCCGGAGGCCTCGCGGCCATCGGCCTGGCCCTGGCATCCCTGACCCTGCTCGACGAGTCCACGGGCTACCCGATGCTGGGCGCCGCCCTGCTGATCGTGGGCGTGGGCGCCGGCTTCTCGTTCACGGTGACGGCGGACGTGATCCTGTCGAGCGTCCCGAAGGAACAGGCGGGCGCGGCGTCGGCGGTCTCGGAGACGGCGTACGAGTTGGGCGCGGCGCTCGGCATCGCGGTACTGGGCTCGATCGTGACGGGCGTGTACCGGGGCTTCGCAGCCCCGGCCGGAACCCCGGCAGGGGCGCACGAATCACTGGGCGGCGCGGTCGAGGCGGCGTCCGGGATGCCGGCCAACACGGCTCAGGAACTGCTGTCGTCAGCCCGGGATGCCTTCGTCGACGGCCTGGCCATCGCGGCGGGAGCAGGAGCAGCGGTCCTGCTGGCAACGGCAATAGCAGCCTGGTTCATGCTGAAGAACCAACGGCTGGACAAGGGCCTTTAGGGGCGCGGGGCTGTATCGATTTGCGGCTCCGCCGCGCGGGCGCGACCAGCCCCCACGGCGCCGGACCCGACAACGAACCCCTACCTACGCAGCCTTCGCCTTGGTCGCATACATGTCCACGTACTCCTGCCCCGACAACCGCATGACCTCGGTCATCACGGAGTCCGTCACGGCCCGCAGCACATACCGGTCCCGGCCCATCCCGTCGTACCGGGAGAACTCCATCGCCTCACCGAACCGCACGGTCACCCGCCCGGGACGGGGCATCCCCGCACCCCCCGGCTGCAGCTTGTCCGTCCCGATCATCGCGAAGGGAACCACCGGCGCCCCCGTCATCAGCGTGAGCCGCGCGATCCCGGTACGCCCCCGGTACAGCCGGCCGTCGGGCGACCGGGTCCCCTCGGGGTAGATCCCGAAGACCTTGCCCTCCTCGAGGACCCGCCGCCCGGTCATCAGCGCGGCGACTCCGCCGCGACCGCCGTCACGGTCGACCGGGATCATGCCGACACCGGTGAAGAACCACGCCATCAGCCGGCCCTTGAGGCTCTTCCCGGTGACGTACTCGTCCTTGCCGATGAAGAACACCTGCCGGTCGCACACCAGCGGCAGGATCATCGAGTCGATGAAGGTCAGGTGGTTGCCGGCCAGGATCACCGGGCCGTCGCCCGGGATGTGCTCCACGCCCTCCACCCGGGGGCGGAACATCAGGCGCATGATCGGTCCGAGCACTGCCTTGATGAGCACGAAGCGGGACAACGAGCCCTCCGGTGTAAAGAGAACGGCCAGGAAAACTGTATGAGTCTGTGCAGGTGAGGACATTACTCGCGGCTCGGGGGGTCGTGCACATCGAGTACCCGGGGTTCACCGAGGTCTTACGCACTGTTGACGCTCGTTTACCTGCGGCGCATTCCCGTTGCGTGCCGGAAACCCGGGCGGAACGATGTGACGGAGGTCGCCCCGACGGTCGCGTACCCCGGCCTCGCGCCCTGAAGCCGACGATTCGTCAGACATCTGTTCCCATACGACATCCCACGTCACCCGCGTGTTCCGCCGCAGGTCTCCCCTCCGTCACGGACGCGGACCTACGATCGGCGCGCACTGAAGAGGCGACGGCAGAAGGGGTCCTCATGGGAACGCAGGACGAGCAGACGGGTGGCACCGGGCGGCGGGCGCTCCTCGGGGCCGCGGTGCTCGGCGCCGGGGGAGCGGTCCTCGGGGTGTCCGGCACGGCGAGAGCCGCCGGGGCGGCCGGGTCCGCCGGACATGGGAAGGGCGGACTGAAGAGCCTGCCCGTGCCGACGATCATCGGTCACCGGGGCGCCAGCGGCTACCGCCCCGAGCACACCTTCGGGTCCTACCAGCTCGCCCTCGACCTGGGCGCCGACGTGGTCGAGGCCGGCGACCTCGTCCCCACCAGGGACGGCCACCTCGTCTGCCGCCACGAGCCGGAGATCGGCGGCACCACGGACGTCGCCGACCATCCGGAGTTCGCCGGCCGCAGGACCACGAAGGTCCTCGACGGCGTCTCCACCACCGGCTGGTTCACCGAGGACTTCACGCTCGCCGAGCTCAAGACGCTGCGCGCGATCGAGCGCATCCCGGCCAACCGACCGCACAACACGCTCTACAACGGCCGCTGGGAGATCCCCACCTTCGAGGAAGTCCTGAAGTGGCAGGACGAGCAGACCCGCAAGCGCGGCAAGCAGGTCTGGATCTACCCCGAGACCAAGCACCCCACCTACTTCCGCAAGCTGGGCCTGGGTCTGGAGGAGCGGGTCGCCAAGCTCCTGCACAAGCACGGCAAGGACAGGCGGAACTCCCCGGTCATCCTGCAGTCGTTCGAGCCGACCAGCATCCAGCGCCTGAACAAGCTGGTCGACAACCCCCTGGTCGTGCTCCTGTCCGCCGCGAACACCCGCCCCTGGGACTTCGTAGAGACGGGCGACCCGCGCACCGTCGCCGACCTGATCACCCCCAAGGGCCTCAGGGAGATCGCCGGTTACGCCCAGGGCATCGGCCCGACCCTCGACCTGGTCGTCACGAAGAAGGCCGACGGCAGCCTCGACAAGGAGACGACCCTGGTCGCCGACGCGCACAAGGTCGGGCTGATCCTGCACCCGTACACCATGCGCAACGAGAACCCGTTCCTGCCCACGGAGTACCGCAGGGGCACGGACGCGGACGCCTACGGAGACGCCTTCGGCGCCTTCAAGAGGTACTTCGCCACCGGCATCGACGGCGTCTTCACCGACAACGCGGACACGGGCGTCCTCGCCCGCGCCGACTTCGTCAACAGCTGAGTCCCCGGCCCCGGATGGGGTGACTTCCGGCCGCCCGGGCAACCCGCAGCCCGGGCGGCCATGTCGTACCGCATATGACGCACGACTTGGTCACCACCCTGCGCCCGCTGCTCACCGCCGAGGCCAGTGCCGAGGCACATGCCACCGGTACGGAACCGGGCGACCTGGAGCAGGCGGTCTGGCTCCGGCTCCTCGAGCACCTGGAGACGCAGGGCCCGCCCCTGGATCCGCCTGGCTGGCTCCGCCGCGCCGTCCGCTCGGAGTCCCGCCGCAGCCGCCGTACGGCCCGCTTCGAACGGCCCTACGGCACCGAGCCCGCGGTCGACGGCGACCACACTCCCGAACAGCTCACCCTCGCCGCTGCCCGCCGCAGGGCCGTGCACGACGCGGTGCGTCGGCTGCCCGGCCGATGCCCCTCCCTCCTGGCCGCCCTGCTGTCCCCGAGAGACCTCACCTACCGGGAGATCGCGGGCGAGTTGGGTATCTCACAGGGCAGTCTGGGTCCGGAACGTTCCAGATGCCTGGGATGTCTTCGCCGATTGCTCGCACCGGAGGTTGCGACACGCCGTGCGCGGGGATAGGAGTGGGGGACAACAGGCGATCAGGTGAGCGGGAGGCGTGCGCACATGGGCATGAGCGTGACCATCTCTGCGGCGGCCGAGCAGGACTCGGAGCAGATCTTCAGGCTGCAGTACCTGTGCTTCCAGAGCGAGGCGGCACTGTACGGCAACTACCGCATCGATCCGCTCGTCCAGAGTCTGGACTCGGTCCGCGGGGAGGTGGCCTCGGACTGCGTCTTCGTGGCCCGCCTCGGCGAAGAGGTGGTCGGCTCGGTCCGCGGCCATGTCACCGAGGACGGCTCGGCCGCCATCGGCAAACTCTGCGTCCACCCCCGCCTCCAGGGCCACGGGATCGGCGCCCGTCTCCTCCGGGCGGCCGAGTCCGCCCTCGCGGACGAGCGCGGCGCCACCAGCTTCCGCCTCTTCACCGGCCACCGCAGCGAGGGCAACCTCCGCCTCTACCGCCGGGTCGGCTACCAGACGGTGGGTACCTCGAAGGGCGCGGACGGGGTCCCGATGATCGTCCTGGAGAAGCCCGCAGGCGCATATGCGGCAACCGCATAGTTTTTAGGGGCGCGGGGAACTGCGCGGACAGCCACATACGGCCGGATGCCGCCGACAGGCCTCAGGCGGCATCCCCCGTAGGCGCACCCTTTCGCAACCAGTAGATGGCGGAAAGCGGCAGCAGCACAGGGATGAACAGATACCCCATCCCGAAGTCCGACCACACGGTCGCATCCGGGAACGCCGACGGCTCGATCAGGGTCCACGTGCCGACGGTCAGCACCCCCACCAGCTCAGCCCCGCAGCACGCGAGCGCCACTTTGCGAGCCGTCTCTCCGCCCCGCACCAGCGTGTACGTGATGAACCCGTACACGACACCCGCCACCGCGGACAGCGAATACGCGAGCGGCGCCCGGTCGAACTCGGTGGAGATCTGGTACACCGACCTCGACACGGCCCCTACGACCATCACGCCGTACAGCCACACCAGCAGTGTCCCCGGCCCACTGATCAACCGTCGGCTCACGTCAACTTCCCCAGATGTCATAGAGCCGCACCTCCAGAACGGCCAGCACCACCCCGCCGGCGGCGACCGTCACCGACCCCCACCGCGTCCGCTCCGCCAGCGACATGAACCCCGCCGCCGGCACACACGCGAACGCCCCCAGCAGATACGCCACGAAGATCGTCGTGCCCTGCTCCGGCTTCTCGCCCCGCGCGAGCTGCACGATCCCGACCACCAGCTGCGCCAGGGCCAGCACCGACACCGCGGCCATCCCGATGAAGTGCCAGTCCTTGGTCGGCTGGTCCCGGTACGCGGCCCAGCCGCACCAGGCGGCCAGCAGCAGCGCGGCGACGCCGGTCACCAGCGTCAGGGCATCAAACATGCGGCGAGCCTATTACGGGCCAAAAGGCCTGAGGCGGCCGCCCCCGTCTCGCACCGTAGGGTCGAGGGCATGAAGATCCACGCCGAAGCCCTTCTGTTCGACAACGACGGAACCCTCGTCTCCTCCCTCGAATCCGTCCACCGCTGCTGGACGCGCTGGGCCGAGGAGTACGGCATCACCGCGGAGGCGTTCGCGCAGGTCGAACTGCACGGCCGGACGGCCGCGGCGATAGCCGCCGACCTGCTGCCCGCCGACGTCGTACCCGAGGCCGTCGCGCGGATCGAGCGCCTGGAGGTGGAGGACGTACCCAACGGCGGGGTCCAACTGCTCCCCGGGACCAAGGACTTCCTCGACTCCCTGCCCTTCGACCGCTGGGCCGTCGTCACCTCCGCCACCCGCCGTCTCGCCGAGGCCCGCCTCGAAGCGGTCGGCATCCTCCCCAAGACGCTGGTCGCCGCCGACGACGTCACGCGCGGCAAGCCCGACCCCGAGCCCTATCTGCTCGCCGCCCGCGAACTCGGCGTCGACCCGGCCCGCTGTGTCGTCTTCGAGGACGCTCCCGCGGGCCTGCGCGCCGGCCGCGCCGCCGGGATGATCACCGTGGCGTTGACCACAACCCACCAGGCGCACGAGCTCGACGCCGACCTCGTGGTCGAGGACCTCTCCGCCCTGTCGGCGCTGGTCACCGCCGGGAACGTGGAGATCTCCGTCCGGGGCTGACACCTGTCCACCGCTGTCCGTCATACGGACAGCGGGTTCTTGGTCGGTTCCATACGTCTGCTTTACTGATCGCATGACCACGACGAGCTGCCGCATCCTTGCGACCGAGGCGACCATGACGCCCGGTGCTCGTTGTACGTGTCGAATGCGCGCCTGTTAGAGGGCCCCCGCACCACCCCTGAGCCTCGCGCCCCGAAGCGAGCCGCTGTGGCATGTCCGTACGCCCATCAACGCCGTACGTGACCGACAGCCCGCGCACGATCTTCCTCCCGTACCAGGGCACACCCACGCCCGCGTACTCGACTGTGACGGAAACCCCTGTGATCACGACCTCAGGCCTGACCAAGGTCTACCGCTCACGCGGTCGCGAGATCACCGCCCTCGACGGCGTCGATCTCCACGTCCGCGAAGGCGAGGTGTACGGCGTCATCGGCCAGTCCGGCGCCGGCAAGTCCTCGCTCATCCGCTGCGTCAACCTGCTGGAGCGCCCCACCGCCGGCACGGTGACCGTCGCCGGACAGGACCTCACCGCCCTCGCGGGTCGCGGTCCGCGCGCCGGCCGGGAGCTGCGGCAGGCGCGCAGCCGGATCGGCATGGTCTTCCAGCACTTCAACCTGCTGTCCACCCGGACCGTCCAGGACAACGTCGAGCTGCCGCTCGAAATCCTCGGCAGGTCCGGCAGGGAGCGCTCGCGCAAGGCGCTCGAACTGCTGGACCTCGTCGGGCTCGCCGACAAGGCGAACGCCTACCCGGCCCAGCTCTCCGGCGGCCAGAAGCAGCGCGTCGGCATCGCGCGCGCCCTGGCGGGAGACCCCAAGGTCCTGCTGTCCGACGAGGCCACCAGTGCCCTCGACCCGGAGACCACCCGCTCGATCCTCCAGCTGCTGCGCGACCTGAACCGGCAACTCGGCCTCACCGTCCTGCTCATCACCCACGAGATGGGCGTCGTGAAGTCGATCTGCGACTCGGCCGCCCTGATGGAGAACGGGCGCGTCGTCGAGTCCGGCACGGTCAGCGAACTGCTGGCCACCCCCGGCTCGGAGCTGGCCTCCGCCCTCTTCCCCGTCGGCGGCGAGGCCACCGGCGAGGACCGGACCGTCCTCGACGTCACCTTCCAGGGCGAGGCGGCCACCCAGCCCGTCATCTCCCAGCTGTCACGCACCTACAACATCGACATATCGATCCTCGGTGCCGCCATCGACACCGTCGGCGGCCTCCAGGTCGGCCGGATGCGCCTCGAACTGCCCGGCCGCTACGAGGACAACGTCGTACCCGTCGGCTTCCTGCGTGAGCAGGGGCTGCAGATCGACATCGTCGGTGAGTCCCAGCCGGTGAAGGAAGGTGCCAAGTGACCTGGTCCGAAATGCAGCCCCTGCTGGAGCAGGCGTGTTGGGACACCCTCTACATGGTCGGCTGGGCCACGCTCATCGCCGTCGTGGGCGGCCTCCCGCTCGGAGTCCTTCTCGTCCTCACCGACCGGGGCGGCCTCCTCCAGAACGTCGTCGCGAACAAGGTCATCGGGCAGGTCGTGAACGTCGCCCGCTCGATGCCGTTCATCATCCTGATGGTCGCGCTGATGGGCTTCACCCGCTCGATCACCGGGACGACCATCGGCCGCGAGGCCGCCATCGTGCCGCTCGCGATCGGGGCGATCCCGTTCTTCGCGCGGCTTGTCGAGACGGCTGTCCGCGAAGTGGACGGCGGGCTCGTCGAGGCCGTGCAGTCGATGGGCGGCAACACCTGGACCATCGTCCGCAAGGTCCTCGTCCCGGAGTCCCTGCCCTCGCTGATCGCCGGCACCACCACCACGATCGTCGCCCTCATCGGCTACTCCGCGATGGCCGGCACGGTCGGCGCAGGCGGCCTCGGCGACGTCGCCATCCGCTACGGCTACCAGCGCTTCGAGACCCAGCTGATGTGGGTCACCGTCGCGATCCTCGCCGTCGTCATCTCGCTCATCCAGTTCGCCGGCGACTTCGCGGCCCGGTCGCTGCACAGCCGCAGCGGACGCTCGGCCCCCGCGCCGAAGCTGCGTCTGCTGAAGGCGTCCACGGCGGACACCAAGACCGTCTGAGGCGCCTCGGAATTTTCCCGTGCACCCCATCACGGGATCGCTGCACCCAAAAGGAAAGGCACTTTTCGTGCGTAACACCGCAAAGCTCACCACTGCCGTCCTCGCCGCCGGAGCCCTCACCCTCGGGCTCAGCGGCTGCGGTTCCTCCGACGCCGCCTCCGACACCAGCGGACCGCTGGTCGTCGCCGCGAGTCCGACCCCGCACGCCGAGATCCTGAACTTCGTCAAGGAGAACCTGGCGAAGAAGGCGGGACTCGACCTGGAGGTCAAGGAGTTCAGCGACTACACGGCGCAGAACCCGGTCACCGAGGACGGCTCGGTCGACGCCAACTACTTCCAGAACCAGCCCTACCTCGACGACTACAACAAGAAGAACGGCACCCACATCGTGCCCGTCGTCACGGTCCACCTGGAGCCGCTCGGCCTCTACTCCCACAAGGTCAAGAGCGCCGACGCCCTCAAGAGCGGCGCGACCGTCGCGGTCCCCAACGACAGCGTGAACGAGGCGCGTGCCCTCAAGCTGCTCGCCGCGAACGGACTCATCACCCTCAAGGACGGCGCGGGCAACGAGGCGACCCCCGCGGACATCGTGAAGAACCCGAAGAACCTCGAGTTCAAGGAGTTGGAGGCGCCCCAGACCCCGCGCTCCCTGGACGACGTCGACGCCGCGGTCGTCAACGGCAACTACGCCATCGAGGCCGACCTCAAGCCCGCCGAGGACGCCCTCGTCCTGGAGTCCGCCAAGGGCAACCCGAACGGCAACTTCCTCGCCGTCAAGGACGGCAACGAGGACGACCCGCGCGTGCGGAAGCTGGCCAAGCTGCTCACCTCCGCCGAGGTCAAGAAGTTCATCCAGGACACGTACGCCGGCTCCGTCATCGCGTCCTTCTGAGCGGCACGGGGTTACCGGCGCGTAAACCGCGTATCGCCACGGACGGGGTCCACTCGCTCACCATGGGTGGACCCCGTGCTCCCGTCGCGCGCCGCCATGCTGCATGCTGGGCAGTTCGCAGGACTGAAGGTTTCCGACGGTTACGGAGTGGCGCATGACTGGCACCTTCCCCAACATCTCCATCAGCACGGAGCGGTTGGTGCTGCGCGCCCTCGACGAGGACGACGTGCCCGCGTTGGCCGAGATGATGAACGACGAGCAGGTCGGGGCGTGGACCGATGTCCCCCAGCCGTTCAGCGAGGACCGGGCGCGCGGCTGGATCACGGAGTACGCGCCGACCGAGCGGGAGGCCGGCCGCGGACTCGGTCTCGCCGTCACCGAGTTCCTCACCCAGCGTCTGGTGGGTGTCATCCAGCTCGGCAGGACCGACTGGCACATCCGCTCCACCGAGCTGTCGTACATCGTCGCCCCCTGGGCCCGCGGCGAGGGCTACGCCTCCGAAGCCGCGCTCGCCACCGCCCAATGGCTCTTCACGGACCAGAAGTTCGAGCGGATCGAGCTGCGCACGGCGGCCGACAACACCGCCTCCCAGCAGGTCGCCCAGAAGATCGGCTGTATCAGCGAGGGCGTCCTGCGCAACGCCTGCATAGCGCACGTCCGAGCCGAGGACGGCACCTGGAGCGACGTCCGCACCGACTTCATCGTGTGGAGCCTGCTGCCCGAGGACCTCGACGGGGCGGGCGGGCAGCTGGCCGACGCGGACGGTTTCACGCCGTACTCGGACTGGAACTGACCGCGTACCGACGGCGGACGGCGAAAGCGCTTCCCCGCCGTACCGGGTAGCCTCCCGACGACCACTCGCGTACACCCCCTGGAGACTGAGACACGATGGCCGACCGGGTCACGGTGATCGGCTGGGACGGCTCGCCGCTGACCGCCGCGGCACGTTCCGCCCTTGGCGCCGCCACGCTGGTGGCGGGTGCCGCCCACCACCTCGCGCTCCCCGAGGTGCCCCCCGCCGCCGAACGCATCCGCCTCGGCAGCGTCGCCCTCGCCGCGCGCCGCATCACCGGCCACCGGGGCACCGCCGTCGTGCTCGCCGACGGCGACCCCGGGTTCTTCGGCGTCGTACGGACCCTGCGCGCGCCCGAGTTCGGCCTGGAGGTCGAGGTCGTCCCGGGTGTCTCCTCGGTCGCCGCCGCCTTCGCCCGCGCCGGCATGCCCTGGGACGACGCACAAGTGGTCGTCGCACACCGCCGCACCCTGCGACGCGCGGTGAACGTATGCCGAGCCCACACCAAGGTCGCCGTCCTCACCTCACCCGGCGCAGGCCCCGCCGAACTCGGCCTGCTGATGGAGGGCGTCCACCGCACCTTCGTCATCTGCGAGGAACTGGGCACCGACCGCGAGCAGCTCACCGTCGTCACCTCCGACAAGGCCGCCGACCACACCTGGCGCGACCCCAACCTCGTCATCGTCATCGGCGGCACCGCCTCCGTGGCCGAGGACGGCGGCTGGATCGCCGGCCGCGACCCGGCCGCCGCTCCGCGTGGCTGGACCCTGCCCGCCGAGGCCTACGGCGGTCTCATGGGCGAAGGTGAGCTGGAACCGCTCCGAGCGGCCCAACTCGCCAGGCTGGGCCCGCGCGTCGGCGACCTGGTGTGGGACATCGGCTGCGGCAGCGGCGCCTTCGCCACCGAGGCCGCCCGGGCCGGGGCCGCCGTCATCGCCGTCGACCGCGATCTGCGGGCCTGCGAGCGCACCGAGGCCAACGCGCGCGCGTTCGGACTCCAGGTCCAGATCGTCCCCGGCACCGCCCCGCACGTCCTGGAGAACCTTCCCGAGCCGGACGTCGTGCGCGTCGGCGGCGGGGGAGTGGCCGTGGTCTCCGCGGTCGCCGACCGGCGTCCGCAGCGCATCGTCGCCCACGCGGCCACCCGTGACGAGGCCGAACTCGTCGGCCGGGACCTCACCGAGCACGGCTACCGCGTCGAGTGTTCCCTCCTCCAGTCCGTCGAACTCGACACCCGGGCCTGGACGGAGACGGAACGGAGTGTCGCGTTCCTGCTCAGCGGGGTCCTTCCGGACCGTACGACCTGACCCGGTTTGCGGTCCCCGTGATCCTGTTGTCGTACTGCGCGCGGTAGGCTGGCCGACCGTTGTACCGCACCGGGTGGCCCGGCATTCGTTCGCCAATGTCCGGAAAGCGCGCCCGTTTTGGGGTGGGTGTGGTACGGCAGAACCGGAGGACGCGCAACGTGGCGCAGTCCACAGCGGACCGTCGCGGATCAACCTGTCGCGACGGGGGAACGGCCGGGACAATGCCAGTTAATGGCTTTGTCGTCTTTCTCGGCAGGCCGTTCGTGCCGCTGGGCACGCACGCTCGTTCTTCACTGCGGGGGCGGTCGGTGCGCCGTCCCCGGTGAGCTGGACGTGGAAGCACTAACCGATGGGCGAGGGGTACGCATGACCGACACCGGCCAGGTCCCGGCCGAGGGACTGCCGGAGAACGCAGGCATGGTGGAGCAGCCGGGCGTTCCGGGTGCGTACACCTACCTCTCCGAGACCACCGCCGAGGACGAAGACCTGTTGCTGCTGCCGGGCGCCCAGAGCCCTTGGGGCAACGAGGTCGCTCCGCCCGCGCCTGAGCCGGTCGTCGAGACCGTCCACGAGCCGGGACCGCACGAGATGTCCGGCCGCGACAGCGGAGCGCATGATCTGAGCGCCGTCCGCACGTCCCAGCCGCAGGCACCCTCGGTGCCGATCCCGCCCATCACGCCCCGTCGGCCCCTGCACCTGGGCCCGCCGATCCCCGACGCCTCCGCGAGCCCGGTCCGCTCCCTCGCCGACCGCGGCCCCGCGGGCGTACCGGTACGGCAGCCGGCCGCGGCCGTGGCCGGCCCCGAGTACTTCGACACCCCGCAGCCGCAGGGCGCGGCCCCGTGGGGCGCCCCGGTCCAGGCCGCCGTCCAGACGCAGGTGAACCCGGCGGCCCCGGCTGCCGAAACGGTTGTCCCGGCCCAGGAACCGGTGGGCGCGGCGCAGGCGACGATGGCGCGGCTCGCCTTCGAGGCGGGGACCGCCGGGCATGCGGCACCTGCCGAGGCCCCCGCGGCCGTCGTCCCGGACGCCGGGTACGAGACGGAGCCCGCGCAGAATCCGGTCGCGGAGCCGGGCCTGCTCCCGGCTGACGGATTCGAGCCGGAACCGGTTCAGGTGGTGGACACGGTCATGGACGCGGACGCGGCTTCTCTCGCCGACGTCGCCCCGATCGCCGACGTCGCCCCGATCGGTGACGCCGCGCCCACTGCCGGAGCGGATCCGGTACCGGGGGACGGTTCCGTACCCGACGCGGTGCAGGTGCTGGATGCCGACCTGTACACGGAGGCCGCTCCGGTCGCCGAGGCCGATCCGGCCGCGGGGCAGGTGCCGGTCGACGGAGCTGTGCCCAGCGCGGCTCCGACTCCGGAGACCGGCCCTGACGCCGACACCTCGAACGCCGTGCAAGGCGCCGAGCAGGGCGAGGCCGCGGAAGCCGTGCCGGTGACCGAGGACGTACCGGCCACCGAGACGCCCGAGCCCGTGACCGGTGAGGTCGCGGAGGAGACCGGACCCGAGCCCGAGGCCGTGGTGTCCGCTCAGCCGGTCGACGTGAACGGTGCCGAGCCCGTTGCCGAGTTCGTGGGCGTCGCCGACGAGGTCCAGGTCGCCGACGCCGGTCACACCGCGGACGCCGAGCAGGCCTTCGACGCCGAGCAGACCTTCGACGCCGAGCAGACCTTCGACGGCGGTGAGGCCGTGGACGGACAGGTGTCCGGAACCCTCGCTTCCCCCGAGCCCGTCCCCGCGCCGGAAGCAGTCGCGGTACAGGACGTGACCGCCGCCCCCGAGGAGATCGTCACCCAGGACGCGACGGTTCCCGCGGAGGGGTTCGTCCCTCAGGTCCCGGCCGTTTTCCCGGAGGCGGGTGCCCCTCAGGACGCTGTCGCGTTCCCCGAAGCAGCCCCGGCGCAGGAAGCCCTGGCAGCTCCGCACACCGAACCGGTCCCCGACGAGGTCGCCGCTGCGGTATCCGCGCCGGAAGCCCCGGAGGCCGTTGTTCTCCAGGCCCCGACCGAGTCCGAGCAGCCCTCGCAGCCGACGGACGCCTCCGCACCCGTCGAGGCCGTCACCGAGGTTCCCGAGCCGCAGGCAGGTTCGCAGCCGTTGCCCGCCGAGCAGGCAGCCCCCGCACCGGACCCGGTCGCGGCGGACGTGGCCGACATCGCCGAGGCCGCTGACGTCGCCGACACCGACGTACGGCCGATGGAGCCGGCGGCGGCCCTCCTGGCGGAGGCTCCAGTGGGTCACCCCGCCCCGGACCTGGCGCCACAGGGTCCGCAGCCCGCGCCGCAGCCGCCGTTCGCGGCCGAACTCGCCGACGCCCAGCCCTGGTTCGTGGCCCCCGGCGCCGACGAGACCCCGGGCGCCCTGCCCCCCGGCGCTCCTCTGGAGCCCCAACCGGGCGGGCTCCTGGGCGAGTTCGTGGCCGTGGACGGCTCGGTGCCGACCACCCCGCAGCTCGCGCCGACTCCGCCCCACCCTCTGTCGCTCCCCGTGGACGAGGCGCAACCGGTGGTCCCCGCCCCGCGCGAGGCCGACGACGACCCCGTACTCGTTCAGCAGGCGGACGACCTGGACACCCGGGCGGCCGATCAGGAAGACCAGGAAGTAACGGAAGAAGTGCCGGAAGAAGTGAGCGCGGCCCCCGCGGCAGAAGCACGACCGTCCACGGGCCCCGCCGCGCCCGCCTACGACGACGCCGAACGCGAGGCCGTCCTCAAGGTCATGCGGGAGCGCCGCGACATCCGCAACGGCTTCCGCAGCGACCCGATCCCGCACGAGGTGCTGCTCCGCGTCCTGGAGGCCGCCCACACCGCGCCCTCCGTCGGCCACTCGCAGCCCTGGGACTTCGTCGTCATCCGCTCCGCCGAGACACGCGGCGCGATGCACGAACTGGCCCAGCGCCAGCGCGACGCGTACGCCAAGTCGCTGCCCAAGGGCCGCGCGAAGCAGTTCAAGGAACTGAAGATCGAGGCCATCCTCGACACCCCGGTCAACATCGTCGTCACCGCCGACCCCACCCGCGGCGGCCGCCACACCCTCGGCCGGCACACCCAGCCGCAGATGGCCCCGTACTCCGCCGCGCTCGCCGTCGAGAACCTGTGGCTCGCCGCCCGCGCGGAGGGCCTCGGCGTCGGCTGGGTCAGCTTCTTCGACGAGCGCGAGATGGTGCGCGCGCTCGGTCTGCCCGAGCACCTGGAGGTCATCGCCTACCTGTGCGTCGGGTACGTCGACGAGTTCCCGGACGAGCCCGAACTGATGCAGGCCGGCTGGTCCAAGCGCCGCCCGCTGTCGTGGGTCGTGCACGAGGAGACGTACGGCCGCCGCGCCCTGCCCGGCGAGGAGCCGCACGACCTGCTCGGCGAGACCGTCGCCCAGATCCGCCCGCTGGACGCCAAGGCGCTCGGCGAGGCCTGGGAGCGGCAGAAGCGGATGACCAAGCCGGCCGGCGCGCTCGGCATGCTGGAGATCATCTCCGCCCAGCTGTCCGGGCTTTCGCGGCAGTGCCCGCCACCCATCCCGGAGCCCGCGGCCGTCGCGATCTTCGCCGGTGACCACGGGGTCCACGCTCAGGGTGTCACCCCGTGGCCGCAGGAGGTGACGGCCCAGATGGTGGCCAACTTCCTCGGCGGCGGGGCCGTTTGCAACGCCTTCGCCGCCCAGGTGGGCGCCGAGGTGTGCGTGGTGGACGTCGGCGTCGCGGCCGAACTCCCGGCCACGCCCGGCCTGTTGCCCCGAAAGATCCGTGCCGGTACGTCCGACATGACCACCGGCCCCGCGATGACCCGCGAGGAGGCCAAGCAGGCCATCGAGGTGGGCATCGAGACCGCCCGCGACCTGGTCGCCGCCGGCAACAAGGCCCTCCTCACCGGCGAGATGGGCATCGCGAACACCACCGCGTCCGCCGCCCTGATCTCCGTCTTCACCGACACCGACCCCGCCGAGGTCACCGGCCGCGGCACCGGCATCAACGACGAGACCCTGGCCCGCAAGACCGAGGTGGTCCGCCGCGCGATCGAGGTCCACCAGCCGGACCCCGCCGACCCGATCGGCGTGCTGGCGGCGATCGGCGGCTTCGAACACGCGGCGATGGTGGGCCTGTTGCTCGGCGGGGCCTCCCTGCGCACCCCGGTCATCCTGGACGGCGTCAGCGCGGGTGCCGCCGCCCTCGTCGCCCGGGCGATCGCCCCGGAGGTCCTCGCGGCCTGCATCGCGGGCCACCGCAGCGCCGAACCGGGCCACGTGGCCGCCCTGAACAAGCTCGGACTGCGTCCGCTGGTCGACCTCGACCTGCGCCTGGGCGAGGGCACCGGCGCACTGCTGGCCCTGCCCCTGGTGCAGAGCACGGCGAGGGCGATGCACGAGGTGGCGACCTTCGACTCCGCGGGGGTCACCGAGAAGTAGGCGCTGCCGGGGGGACTCGGGGGACTGTCCCCGAGTCCCCCCGGCACGTGGGTCCGGGCCCGCGCATTCCCTTCCGGCGAGAGGCCCAGCCACCGGACCCCCGCGCCGACCTCGCCGCCCGCCCCGTAAAATCCGCACGTCAGGGCCACTGCACGAACACCCGGAGGAGCCGCCCCTCATGGCCGAGAACCCCGCCTACCCCGTAGGCCTCCGCCTCACCGGCCGCAAGGTCGTCGTCCTCGGCGGCGGCCAGGTGGCCCAGCGCCGCCTCCCGGCCCTGATCGCGGCAGGCGCGAACGTCCTCCTCGTGTCCCCCGGGGCCACCCCCTCCGTGGAGGCGATGGCGGACGCGGGCGAGATCACCTGGCACCGGCGCCCGTACGAGGAGGGCGACCTCGAAGACGCCTGGTACGCCCTCATCGCCACCGGCGACACGGAGGCGAACACCAGGGCCTCCGCCGAAGCCGAGCGGCACCGCGTGTGGTGCGTCCGCTCCGACGACGCCGACGCGGCCACCGCCTGGACCCCCGCGACGGGCCACAGCGAGGGCGTCACGGTCGCCGTCCTCACGACGAACGCGAAGGGCCGCGACCCCCGCCACACCGCGGCCATCCGTGACGCGGTGGTCGAGGGCCTCCGCGACGGCACTCTTGTCGCCCCCCACCACCGCACCCGCACCCCCGGCGTCGCCCTTGTCGGCGGCGGCCCCGGCGACCCCGACCTGATCACGGTCCGCGGCCGCCGCCTCCTGGCCGAGGCCGACGTCGTCATCGCCGACCGGCTCGGCCCCCGGGACCTGCTCGCCGAGCTCCCGCCGCACGTCGAGGTGATCGACGCGGCGAAGATCCCCTACGGCCGTTTCATGGCCCAGGAGGCCATCAACAACGCCCTGATCGAGCACGCCAAGCAGGGCAAGTCGGTGGTACGGCTGAAGGGCGGGGACCCCTACGTCTTCGGCCGCGGCATGGAGGAACTGCACGCTCTCGCCGAAGCCGGCATCCCCTGCACCGTCGTCCCCGGCATCTCCAGCTCGATCTCGGTACCGGGAGCGGCCGGCATCCCGGTCACCCACCGCGGGGTCGCACACGAGTTCACCGTGGTCAGCGGCCATGTCGCCCCTGACGACGAACGCTCCCTGGTCGACTGGCCCTCGCTCGCCAAACTCACCGGCACGCTCGTCATCCTCATGGGCGTCGACAAGATCGGCCGGATCGCCGAGACCCTGATGGCCCACGGCAAGTCGCCCGACACCCCGGTCGCGCTGGTCCAGGAGGGCACGACGGCCGCCCAGCGCCGGGTCGACGCCACCCTGGCGACGGTCGGCGAGGTGGTCGTCGCCCAGGAGGTGAAGCCCCCGGCCGTCATCGTCGTCGGCGAGGTCGTCGCCGTGGGAGCACCGGCGTCGGCACCCCTGGGGTAACCCGGGGTAACACAGTTCGTTCCCAGCCGTTGGCACCGCTCCCAGGACAAGGCAGTATCACCCTGTGGCCGATCTCATCACCGTCGATGACCCCGACGACCCGCGCCTGCGCGACTACACGGGCCTGACCGACGTCGAACTGCGCCGCAAACGCGAACCCGCCGAGGGCCTCTTCATCGCCGAGGGCGAGAAGGTCATCCGGCGGGCGAAGGACGCCGGGTACGAGATGCGTTCCATGCTGCTGTCCGCCAAGTGGGTCGACGTCATGCGTGACGTCATCGACGAACTCCCGGCCCCGGTGTACGCGGTCAGTCCGGAACTCGCCGAACAGGTGACCGGGTATCACGTGCACCGCGGCGCCCTCGCCTCCATGCAGCGCAAGCCGCTGCCCACGGCGGCCGAGCTGCTCCAGACCGCGCGTCGGGTGGTGGTCATGGAGTCCGTCAACGACCACACCAACATCGGCGCGATCTTCCGCTCCGCGGCGGCCCTGGGCATGGACGCGGTCCTGCTCTCCCCGGACTGCGCCGACCCGCTGTACCGCCGCAGCGTCAAGGTCTCCATGGGCGCGGTCTTCTCCGTGCCCTACGCCCGTCTCGACACCTGGCCCAAGGGCCTGGAGTCGGTCCGCGAGGCCGGTTTCACCCTCCTCGCCCTCACTCCGGACGCCAAGGCCAGGACCCTCGACGAGGCCGCGCCGCACAAGATGGACCGGGTGGCGCTGATGCTCGGCGCCGAGGGCGACGGCCTGACCACCCAGGCCCTGGTCGCCGCCGACGAATGGGTCCGCATCCCGATGGCCCATGGCGTCGACTCCCTCAACGTGGGCGCGGCCGCGGCGGTCGCCTTCTACGCGGTGGCCACGGGGCGCCCACAGGCCTGACCCCGCCGTCGTCCGCGATCGGGGGCCGCGTCTCCGCCGGGACGGTGCGCTCTGCGACGCCGGTAGCGCCCTCCCACGCGCGTGTGGTGCGATCCGCTACGGCGACACCGCCGCGCAGCGTTCAGCCGGCACTGTTGCCGGTCGACCGCTGCGGCAGCACGTGATCCGGCGACGCGTGCACCTGCCCCTGCCGTTGTTCGCGTACGACTCCGCTGTCGTCGCCGAGTCCCCGCGCGGGCCCCTGGCAGCCCTGGGCCGCGGCGATTCCGAGTGCCACGAGCAGGGTCACGACGACGAACACGAACAGCCGCTGGCGCAGCAGGCGGGGGTTCGCCGGGCGCAGTCCGGTCTTGGTGTTCCTGGACGTGGGGCGTCCGGTACCGCTGCGCGGCGCGGGACGGCTTCCGCTGCCGGAGCGGCTCGTGTCCCGTGAGGCACCGGGCATGGACCGGGAGCCGGGACGGGAGGACGGCACGCCGTTGCCGCGCGGGGCGCTGCCACGTGACGGAACCCCGCCGCGCGCGGGACCCTGGCCCCGGGTCTGTCCGGAACCCCGTGTCGGAGCAGCCCCCGGAGAACTGGTCGGGCCGGGCTGCTGCCCCTGCGGGCGCCGCTGCGGAGCCCGGTCGGGATAGGCGTCCGCGATGCGTCCGGTGGGCCGGTCCGCCTCGGCGGCGCGCGGCCCGGGCGGACGCAGATCAGGAAGCCCCTGCGCCTCGCGGGCCGCGATCTCCTTGAGCCGCAACGACAGTTGGAGCGTGCTCGGCCGCTCCTCCGGGTCCTTCGCCAGACAGGCGCGGATGAGGGGGGCCACCGCGTCGGGCACGCCGTGCAGTTGCGCCTCCTCGTGCACCACGCGGTACAGCATCACCTCGGAACTGCCGTGCCCGAAGGGCGAGTCGCCCATCGACGCGTACGCCAGGGTCGCACCGAGGGAGAACACGTCCGTGGCCGGTGTCACCGCGGCGCCGCGCACCTGCTCGGGCGCGAGGAAGCCGGGGGAGCCGACGGCGGTGCCGACGTGGGTGAGGGTCGAGGCCCCGGTGGCCCAGGCGATGCCGAAGTCGATGATCCGCGGCCCCTTGGGGGACAGGAGGATGTTGGACGGCTTGAGGTCGCGGTGCACCACCCCGGCCTCGTGCACGGCGACGAGCCCCTCCGAGAGGGCGGCGCCGATGCCGGCGACCTCGGCAGCGCCCAACGAACCCTCGTCGGCGACCTTGTCGTGAAGGGAGGGCCCCGGCACGTACTGGGTGGCGAACCACGGACGGTCCGCCTCCAGGTCGGCCGCGACGAGCCGGGCGGTGCAGCCGCCGCGGATCCGCCGCGCGGCCGAGACCTCGCGCGCGAAGCGCGACCGGAACTCCTGGTCCTCCGCGAGATCGGGTCGGATGACCTTCAGCGCGACCCGTTGGCCCTTGCGGTCGGAGCCCAGGTAGACGACGCCCATCCCGCCCGCGCCGAGCCGTCTGTGAAGCCTGAACGAGCCGACGACGCGCGGGTCCTCGCGCCTCAGGCGCATCATCGCCATGTTCATCCCCGCTGCCCGGTCCGTGTGACGAGCGACAGCTTACGTTTCCACGGCCCGCCGCGCGCAGAGGCCGCGCCCTCTCGTCCCGATGGATTGTCAGTGCCGGGTGGGAGACTTGAGAGGTGGTCAGGGGGTCGGCGGACAGGGCGATTTCGGGTCGACTGTGATCCCAACCACCCGTCGCAGAAGGGGGATTGAACCCGTGAAGGGTGATCGCGTGGAGATAGTCGTGGACGCAGGGGACACGACGCGCACGTACGAGGTGGTGGCGAGCAGGGCGGGCCGCCGGGTGGAGACGGCGGTACGCCGAGGTGTCGTGGAAGTGAGCGAAGTCACGCGAAACGGATCCGTGGTGCGAACGGCCCGTTTCATGGCGACCCGGGTGCTGGCACTGGTCGAACAGCCGGTCCCGCGTGAGGACAGTTCGGAGAAAACGGGGCAGACCGGGCGACCCCTCAGGGAAGACCCGGAGACCTAGGTCCTCGTCTCCACCCACGGGAGTACTTCGCCGGTCATGGCTCATCCTCGGGGAGGCCCGGGAATCGGTACGAGGGCATGACGTGCGCAGAGCCCGTGAAGCCTAGATTTGAGGTCAAGCGGCGGGTGCAGCACTCGTCCCCCGAGGTCAGACACCCGCCGCTGCCAAGACAACCGACACGGTCAGGAGAGGGACCATGGCCTACACGGCACCGCGGACTCTGGTTCGTACGCGAAAGCGCCGTCAGGGCCGTCGCCACCCACTGGTGGCGACGCTCATGGCCCTTCCCCTGGCGGTCCTGCTCCTCGTCGTCTTCGACGGCTGGGAGACAGTGGCCACACAGGCGTCGTCCGTGGGAGTGATGCTGGGGCGCTGAGCGGCGACCCCAGGCCCGGAAGAGCGGTCCGGGCGGGGACATCCACCCATGAAACCCCGTGGGGACGGGGGTGCGGCGGACGGCAAAATGCCGGCGCAGCTGGGGAGCTGCGCCGGCATTGCTTTGCCCTCAGGGCTGAGCGAGGGCCCTTCGGCGACCGTGCAGCGTGCCCAGGCTGTCGCGGTTGGGGCGGGTGCCCTTCCGCCGTGCGTGACCAGCAGTCCATCCTGGCCGTCATCACCTGCGACTCCCCAGGGGTGCGGGGAACTGTGCGATCAGCCCCCACCGGACCCGCACCCGACAACCGGCCGCCGAACCCGCATACCCTGCGCAAGCAGCCACCGCACGCCCAGGGAGCCCCGTGACCACCCACCCCCTGCTCACCGAGCTCACCCTCAGAGCAAGAACCGAGGCTCACTCCCGCACCTCCTCGGCCTGCCCCTGCGGAGCGGTGACCCTCGCCGACCGCCCCGACGCCACGGTCGTCCGGCACGCCGACACCGTCGCCAAGGCGCACGCCCCCGACACCACCCCCACCGACCTGACCCCCCGCCTCACCGCCGCCGCCCAACTCCCCGGCATCCTCCTGCCCCCGCTCGGCGAGACCCCCGTCGACCTGCACGGCAGACTCGTCACGTTCTGGCCCTACGGCAGTCCCGTGAACCCGGACAACCCGGACGAGGCCCCCTGGGAGCCCGCCGCCACCCTCCTCGCCCACCTCCACCGCACCCCCGCGCCGCCGGACCTGCCGCCCATGCGGGGCCCCGTCAAGGCGGCCCTCGCCGTCGCCCGTCTCCTCGCGGCCACCCGGCACCGGCACAACCCCGCCGTCGTCCCCGTCCTCCGGGCCTGGTCCACTCTCCCGGGATGGGCCCGCGCCGAGACCCCCATGACCGACACGGCGACCCTCTGCCACGGCGACCTCCATCTCGGCCAGCTCGTCCGCCACCCCGCCCCGGACGGCGCCTGGCGCCTGATCGACGTCGACGACCTCGGCGTGGGAGAACCCGCCTGGGACCTGGCCCGCCCCGCTGCCTGGTACGCCTGCGGTCTGCTGCCGCCGGACGACTGGGCCCGCTTTCTCGGCGCCTACCGAGCGGCCGCCGGCCCGGCGGTACCCCCCGACGGTGACCCCTGGCCCGCCCTGGACGTCCCCGCACGCGCGCTCACCGTGCAGACCGCGGCCCGGGCCGTCGCCAAGGCGACCGAGGCGGACCGTCCGCTGGACGATGTGGAGCAGGCGGTGGTGGACGCCTGTGACCGAATGGGTTCCGCCCCGCCGCAGTTGGCGGGCGGTTTCGCGAAGTAGGGTGCAACCGACCAGGGGCGGACGGAGTCTGTCCTGGCGTAACACGAAGCAGTACCAACGGGCGAGGAGTTGAGCCGACGATGCAGTGTCCGAAGTGTCACGCACCGATGCACACGTACAACCGCAACGGTGTCCAGATCGAGCAGTGCAGCGGCTGCCGCGGGATCTTTCTCGACTACGGCGAGCTGGAGGCGCTGACCCGACTGGAGGGCCAGTACGGCGGCGGCCCCGTCGTCCCGCCGCCGCCGGCCGCTCCGCAGTACCCTGCCGCGCCCGGCGCACCAGCCTGGGGCGCGCCGCAGCACGGAGGCGGCCACTACGGCGGCCACGGTGGTCATCACGGCGGACACCACCGCAACCGCGGCTTCGGCCACATGCTGTTCTCCAGCTGACCGGGCAACGAGGAAGCCCCCGGCCAAAGGGCCGGGGGCTTCGAAGTGTGCGCGATACTGGGATTGAACCAGTGACCTCTTCCGTGTCAGGGAAGCGCTCTCCCGCTGAGCTAATCGCGCGGGAAACCACGATCGGGATCGTGAGTACTGCGTGCGCGATACTGGGATTGAACCAGTGACCTCTTCCGTGTCAGGGAAGCGCTCTCCCGCTGAGCTAATCGCGCGGGTCAGACCCTCGATGAACTCTCGAAGATCCAGTGGACGATACTGGGATTGAACCAGTGACCTCTTCCGTGTCAGGGAAGCGCTCTCCCGCTGAGCTAATCGTCCTTGGAGGTGGAGACGGGATTTGAACCCGTGTAGACGGCTTTGCAGGCCGTTGCCTCGCCTCTCGGCCACTCCACCAGGAGTGAGGGGGTTCGGGAAGATCCCCCTGCTTCCTACGAGCGGACGACCAGGTTCGAACTGGCGACCTCAACCTTGGCAAGGTTGCGCTCTACCAACTGAGCTACGTCCGCGTGTCGTTTCGTACCGCTCTCGCGGCCCGGCGACGAGTTGAACTCTAGCGGATTCCGGGGCCAGCACAAAAACGCGTTTGCGCAGCGTGCTGCGGTGCGTATGCCGACGTACGTGGTCAGGGCGCCTTGAAGGACACGGCCAGGTCACCCGCAGGACACCCGCCATAGACTCGGCGACGTGCCCGACCTCGCTCCTCTCGCCCGTTTCGGCGACCGCCTCGCCACCGGTCTCCTCGATGTCACCAGTGATCCCGCGGCCCTGGACTCCACCGGCTTCTGGGCCGTCGCCGCGGACTTCGAGGGCGGTGTGACCTGCGCGCGCTTCGCCGACGTACGTCAGGAGCCGGTGCCCGTGCCGCGGCCCGGAGCGTGGCGGGGCCCGGCGACCGGCGACTGGACGTCGTCGCTGGACCGCGGCGCGTACATGGAGGGCGTACGACGGATTCGTGCGCACATCGCCACCGGCGAGGTCTATCAGGCCAACCTCTGCCGCGTCCTGACCGCTCCCCTCCCGCCCGGCGCCGACGTGGACGCGCTGACCGCGCTGCTGGCCCGCGGCAACCCGGCGCCGTACGCAGGAACGATTCGGCTGCCCGGACACGGGGTGGAGATCGCCACCGCGTCGCCCGAACTGTTCCTGCGCCGGCAGGGACGGGTGGTGGAGTCGGGGCCCATCAAGGGGACCGGGCGGACCGAGGACGACCTGCTGGCCAAGGACTACGCCGAGAACGTGATGATCGTGGACCTGGTCCGCAACGACCTGGGACGCGTGTGTGCCCCCGGCAGCGTCACCGTCCCCGACCTGTGCGCCGTCGAGAAGCACCCCGGTCTCGTCCACCTCGTCTCGACCGTCCGCGGCGAGCTGCGCGAGGACGCCGGCTGGGCCGAACTACTGGACGCCGCCTTCCCGCCCGGCTCGGTCACCGGTGCGCCCAAGTCCAGCGCCCTGCGCATCATCGACGCCCTGGAGACCGCGCCGCGCGGGCCGTACTGCGGTGGGGTCGGCTGGGTCGATGCCGACCGGGGGAGCGGAGAGCTGGCCGTCGGTATCCGGACCTTCTGGTTCGACCGCGCCGAAGGCGTGCTGCGCTTCGGCACCGGCGCCGGGATCACCTGGGGCTCCGACCCCGAGGGGGAGTGGCGGGAGACCGAACTGAAGGCGGCCCGGCTGCTCGCGGTAGCGTCGGGCACGTACGAGGTCGGCGGAGAGGGACTGCAACCGTGAAGATCTGGCTCGACGGCGGGCTCCAGGACAGTGAGACCGCTCGCGTCTCCGTCTTCGACCACGGGCTGACCGTGGGCGACGGCATCTTCGAGACCGTGAAGGCGGTGGAGGGCCGGCCCTTCGCGCTCACCCGGCATCTCGACCGGCTCACCCTGTCGGCGCGGGGGCTCGGACTGCCCGACCCCGATCACGACGAGGTCCGCCGCGCCTGTGCCGCCGTACTCGAAGCGAATCCGATGCCGCTGGGGCGTCTGCGCATCACCTGCACCGGCGGCCACGGGCCGCTCGGTTCGGACCGGGGCGAGCACGGGCCGACCCTGGTGGTCGCCCTCGGCGAGTCCGCCCACCGCCCCGACTTCACGGCCGTGATCACGGTCCCGTGGACGCGGAACGAGCGCGGGGCCCTCACCGGCCTCAAGACCACCTCGTACGCCGAGAACGTCGTCGCTCTCGCACGCGCGCGTGCGCAGGGCGCCTCCGAGGCCCTGTTCGCCAACACGGTCGGGCAGTTGTGCGAGGGGACCGGGTCGAACGTCTTCGTCGTCCTCGACGGCGAGATCCACACCCCGCCGATCGCCTCCGGCTGCCTGGCGGGCATCACGCGCGCGTTGACCGTCGAATGGACCGGGGCCCGGGAGAGCGACCTGCCGCTCGACGTCCTGGACCGGGCCGACGAGATCTTCCTCACCTCGACCCTGCGGGACGTCCAGGCGGTACACCGGGTCGACGCACGTGAACTGTCGGGCGCACCGGGCCCGGTGACCGCCAAGGCCATGCGGATCTTCGACGAGCGGGCCGGGGACGACCTCGATCCGTAAAGCCCCGGGATATTGGGCTGCCCCGGCGTGCGACAGCGGGTAGAACTCCGTTGATGACCACCACTCTGCGGCCGACCGAGCCGCTTCAGCGCGGCGCCGACGGGGCACTGTCCCGCCACTACACGGTGTGCGTGAACAGCCGCCCCGTCGGAGCGACACATCTCGCGACCCACCCGTCCTTCGGGGCTGCCGTCGCCCAGATCCGGGACCTGCGGATCGAGGAGCCGGACCGCAGACGCGGCCGGGGCACGGTCGCCGCGCTCGCCGCCGAGGAGGTGGCGCGCGGCTGGGGGTGCAAGCAGGTGGAGATCAGGGTCCCGGCCGACGCCGAACCCGGGCTGCGCCTCGCCACCATGCTCGGATACGTCCATCGCAACCGCGGTATGGAGAAGCGGCTCGGCGACACCCCGCCCCCACTGCCCGTGGGAAGCCGCGCCAGGCCCATGACGGAGGTCGAGTTCGGGCCGTGGGCGGAGCGCGGCATCACGGAATACGCCCGGGACTGGAGCGAACGCGGGGTGCCGGAGGACGAGGCCGCGGCAAGGTCGAGGAAGGACTACGAACTGCTGGTGGAACGCGGCCTCGACACCGAGCACGCACTGTTCAGCGTGCTGGAGCACGACGGCGTCCGGGCCGGGGTCCTGTGGGTGGAGTTCCTCGGTGACAAGGCGTTCGTCTACGACGTCGAGACCGACGAGGCCCTCCGGGGCCACGGACACGGCCGTTCCCTGATGCTGCTGGCCGAGGCCCAGGCGATCGCCTCCGGGAGACGGGTGCTGGGCCTCAACGTCTTCGCGGGAAACACCCCCGCCGAGCGGCTGTACGAGTCGCTCGGCTACACGAACGTCGGTTACTCGATGTACAAGAGCCTGCTCTGAGGCGGGTTCACTCCTGCCCGGCGAGCAGTCGGTCCGTGATCTCCTCGATCCGCTCCCGCAGCCCGTCCTGGCTCTTGCCGCCGTCGAGGCGCTCACCGTCGATGACGTACGTCGGCGTGCCCGTGACGCCGATCGCCTTGCCCTCGGCCTGGTTGGCGTCCACGATCAGGATGTGCCGGCCGTCGATCAGGGCGGTGTCGAACTCCTCGGCATCCAGGCCCAGTTCACGGGCGACCTCGACCAGGAAGGGTTCGCCCCCGCGGTCCAGCTCCTCGACCCGCCCCAGCACGGCCTCGACGTACTCCCAGGCCTTCCCCTGCTCCAGCGCCTCCTCGGCGGCCTGGGCGGCGGCGAAGGAGTGCTTGTGCTTCTCCAGGGGGAAGTGCCGCAGCCGCAGTTCCAGACGGTCGCCGTAACGGGCGCGGAGGGCACGGACATCGTCCAGAGCGCCACGGCAGTCCGGGCACTGCAACTCGCACCAGACCTCGAGGACGGGGACGGAGGGACGCACGGGGGAGGGGTCGTTCATGCCCCCAGTCTCCCAGCTCCGACCCGCTCGACGGCACCACCCGCGGCCGGGCCCGGCGTGGCACCCCTGGTCCCCGGCAGCCTCGCGACCGGCACCTCCGGAGGAGGCGACCCGGAGATGTCCCTGATGTCCTGCCGGAGCATGGCCCGGTGGGGGTCGGGAGGTGCAGGATGGATAGGGACGAAGTGGCCACCTGGCCGATCGAGCCCCGCATGGAGGACCGGATGATTGCCGAGACCGTCTGTTCCGCCGTCGCCGCGGCCGGCCTGGGTATCGCGGCGGTCACGGCGTACCGAAAGCGTTTCCTCGCGGCGACCCGGATCGCCGCCTACTCCCTCGTTCCGCTGGGCCTGGTGATGACCGGCGTCGTCGACTGGCTCGCGGACACCGCGCTCAGCCCGACCGCGTGGGCGGGCTTCGGGGTCCTCGGCCTGTCGTGGGTGCTGTTCTCGACCACGCGCGCGGTGGAGCGCCGTCGCGGCGGCACCCGCAAGGAGCGCAAGGCGGCCCGTGGTGCCCAGCAGGAGGCGGTGGCACCGGCGGCCTCTGCACCCTCTCTCGGCCCGGCCGTCCGCGCCCCGGCGGCCCGCCCCGCGGGCAAGACCGCCGGCACCGGATCCGCCGCGGAGGACTTCAGCGACATCGAGGCCATCCTCAAGAAGCACGGCATATGACGGTCGCATGACGGACTGAAACGTTCGCAGTCGGATCCGAGCTCGTCCGTAAGCGATCAGAATCCGAAACGGACATCACGGAATTTAGCGAACTCCCGCTCATTCCGGGCGTGTTGATCGCGTCGAGGGTGCCGACTGCGCCATCATCACCGCGAGATGCTGGACACGGAACAGAGCGACACCGCGCCGCCGCAGGATGAGCCGCGTGGATGCCTTTTCGCCCTTTCCCAGCCACCGCTGATGATCTTTCTTGCGGTGATCGGGAGTCTGCTGCTCATGGCTGCGCTGCACGACCTGCTGCTGCTCTGAGCCGTACCCGTGGTCCCCGGCGTCACCCGTCGGGGATCACGTCGCCCCCCTTGGCCCCGTGCATCAGCCCGCGGCTTCCTTGCGTCGCGCCCGGTACGCCGCCACATGCAGACGGTTCCCGCAGGTACGGCTGTCGCAGTAGCGCCGCGAGCGGTTGCGGGAGAGGTCGACGAAGGCCCGTCGGCAGTCGGGCGCCTCGCAGCGCCGCAGCCGCTCCTGTTCGCCGGCCACCACGAAGAAGGCCAGTGCCATGCCGCAGTCGGCGGCCAGGTGATCGGCTACGGAGGCACCCGGCGCGAAATAGTGCACGTGCCAGTCGTAGCCGTCGTGGTCCGTGAGTTGGGGAGTGGTGCCTGCGGCAGCGACCAGGTCGTTGATCAGGGCCGCGGCGGCCCGGGGGTCCGGGGCGGCGAAGACCGAGGCGAACCGGCCGCGGATCCTGCGCACGGCCGCCAGGTCGAACTCCGACAGCGCCCCGACATCACTGATCTCGTGGTTTCGCACGAAATCCTCGAGCGCCGCGACATCCTGCAGTGCGTCTGTCGCCGCGTCGTCCTCCGGTGCGGTGTTCACCAGATCGACCACGGCGTCGAGGGCACACCGGGTGTCGTGGGTGATCAGCACGATTCGCTCCCTGGACTGGGGGTCGGGCGGACGCCCGCCGATGCTGGCCGATGGTAGTGGCTCACGACACCGCGACGATGGCTCCGTCCCCGACCGACCGGACGGGACGAGGCCATCAGCCCTGGCCGGTCGGGCCGCGGCGATCGGCGCTCGGCGGGCAGGAGGCCAGTCGCGCTCGGCGGATGCGGTCGGCAGTCCGGCGCGGACGAGAGCGGTGCCCTGCTGGTGCGGCCGGTGGGCTGGGTCGAGGGCTGTGGTGCCGGGGTCGGGGGCGCGGCGATCGGTGCTTGGCGGGCAGGAGGCCAGTTGCGCTCGGCGGATGCGGTCGGCAGTCCGGCGCGGACGAGAGCGGTCGCCACAGGCGGATGGGGCCGAGGATCCCGGTCGGGTCGAGTGCTGCCGGGCCGGGGCGCGGCCATCGGTCCGTGGCGGGATACCGCCGACGGGACGCCCAGGTGCGAGGTCAGTGGCGCCTCGCGGGACGGGCAGTGGCCCCTGGCGGTATGGGGCCGTCGGCGCCGGCCCAGCGGGTCCCCTGTGGGATGCGGCCGGCGGCTGCTGTCGTACGAGGCATGCGCCCCGGCCGGGGGCGCTCGGATGGACAGGAGCGGCGGCGGCCTCCGCCGGACGCACGACAGGTGCCGTGGCTGCGGAGCGCTCCGCAGCCACGGCACCTGTCGATCCATATTCGGTTGTACGAGCCCGAGCCGTCTCCCCGAGTGGACGGCGCCGGGCGGCTCTGTGCGGTCTCGCGCCTAGCTTTCCGCCAGGATGTGCGAGAGCTCCTGATCCAGATCGAAGTGGCGGTGCTCGGTGCCCGGTGGCACGGCGGCGTCCGTCCGCTTCAGGAAGGACTCCAGGGCCCGCGCCGGGGCCTCGAGCAACGCCTCGCCCTCAGGGGAGCTCAGGGCGATGCACACGACGCCCTGACCGTGACTGCGCGACGGCCAGACTCGGACGTCGCCGGTTCCGGTGGGCCGGTGGAGGCCCTCCGCGAGGAGGTCGCGGGCGAACACCCACTCGACGGTCTCCTCGGCTCCGGTGTGGAAGGTGGCGTGCACGGCGTAGGGGTCGGCCGTGTCGTACCGCAGGCCTGCGGGGACAGGCAGGGAGGACTCGCTCGACACAACGAGGCGCAGGTGCAGCTCGCAGCTGACCGTGGTGTTCATAAGCGCCAGGGCCTTTCGCTCAGTGTGCGCTCGGGGATTCGCACGTCGGCGAAATCGACATGCCACCTACGGTGCCGTTGTAAACCCCTCTGAGTGTTTTGCGTGCCTTTACGTAACTCTTCCGGCCGAGACCCTGTTCGGTAGGTACGACCATTCCGGTGACCGGTTTCTCTCCGGTAGGGTTTGGCTGTATGAATACGGGGAGTGACGATTCGGGCGAGGTCGCCGTGGCATCCGACGAGAAGGCCGACGGCAGGACGGACGAGGCGCAGGACGAGCAGGGGCTCGGATCCAGGGCGCCGGAATTCGTCAAGGCGCGTCGGCTGCTGCACCTGAGCTGGCAGGTCGGCATCTTTGTCATCGGTCTCGCGGTCGTGGTCGCCGGAATCATCATGCTGCCGCTGCCGGGACCCGGCTGGGTCGTGATCTTCGGCGGAATGGCGATCTGGGCGACCGAGTTCGTGTGGGCCCAGCTCGCGCTGCGCTGGACCAAACGCAAGGTGACCGAGGCGGCCCATCGCGCCCTCGATCCCAGGGTGCGTCGGCGCAACATCATCCTGACCTCGATCGGCCTGGTGGTCATCGCCGCGATCCTCGGGGTCTACCTCTGGAAGTTCGGCTTCGAGATGCCCTGGAACATCAAGGACCAGTGAGCCGTGCCGGGGGTGCCGTGCCTGTCACCGCTGGTCACAGGCACCCCCTGACGTGGGGTAATCTACTTCCTGCGCCCGGGCGATTAGCTCAGTGGGAGAGCGCTTCGTTCACACCGAAGAGGTCACTGGTTCGAACCCAGTATCGCCCACCCGGACCGACGGCCCGTCTGCGACAACGCGGACGGGCCGTCGGCATGCGTACCGACCGTCGTGCGGACGGGCGGTCGCGATCCGCTCACGCGATCCGCAGACTCCGCCCCATGTGATCCGCCGATCACGCGCCACCTGATCCGCCGACTCCGCCGAGCGTGACCGTCCGCGGCAACATCTCTTTGCCGCCCGTCCTTTTTCGGCCGCCCGCCGATCGCGTACGACACCACGCGTTCTGTTCGGCCAGTCGACTCCACGTCTCTCACCTGGGGCAACGTCAGCTCCCGCACGCAGCCCGGCTGTTGGGCGCGGTCCGGTCTCTCACCACACTCACAAGAAATTCCTGTCCGAATCATTGACGCACCCCCGGGCCCTCCGTAGCTTGTGCCAGCAAGCGCTTACTTGAAACGATTCATGCAGGCGGCGACGCTGCGGGGAGGGGACCGACTGTGGGAACCAGCAGGAATGTTGAGAGGCGAACGATCCTGAAGGCGGCCGGGGCTACAGCGGCGACGCTGGGACTGGCCGCGACGACCGGGTGCGGTGGGGACAGCGGCAGTTCCGGAGACGGAACAGTGACGCTGCGTTACGCATGGTGGGGTGGCGAGCCGCGCACCATCGCCATCAAGAAGTCGATCGCGCTCTTCGAGAAGAAGTATCCGAAGATCAAGATCAAGCCTGAATTCACCGACTACGCCGCGTTCTGGGAGAAGTTCCAGACCCAGGCCTCGGGTGGGAATCCGCCGGACGTTTTCCAGAATGCGGTCGGTTTCCTGCGCAAGTACGACAAGCGCGGAGTTCTGCTGGATCTCAAGTCACAGGCGGACGCCGGGAATCTCAGCCTGGACAACTTCCGCAACGGTGTCCTGGCGAACGGTCAGGTCGACGGCAAGCAGCTCGGCATCCCCGTCGGCGCCAACACCATGGCGCTCGTCATCGACCTGAAGGCCTTCAAGAAGGCCGGTGTCGAGGCGAAGATGGGCTGGACCTGGGACGAGTACTTCGCCGCGCTCCAGACCATCCAGGACAAGCTGAAGATCGCCGGTGACACCGGCTACCACGCCATCATGTACCTGTACGACCTGTATCTGCGTCAGAACGGCAAGGCCTTCTTCACCGACTCCGATCTCGGTTTCACCGAGGACGATCTGACGCAGTGGTGGACGGACGCATACAAGCGAGTGAAGTCCGGGCTCGTCGCCGACCCCAAGAAGATCGAGCAGGTGTATCCCAAGTCGGGTCTGTCGGCCGGGCTCGCCGCGTCCGAGTTCACCTGGGACAACTTCTCCATCCGCTACGAGGGCGAGGGCGAGTCGGACTACGGACTCGCGCCGATCCCCACCACGGACGGCAAGCACACCGGCCAGTACCTCGGCTCGCTGATGCTCAGCGGCTTCTCCGGGACCAAGCACCCGAAGGAGGTCGCCCAGTTCATCTCCTTCATGGTCCACGACCCCGAGGTCGGCAAGACCATGGGCTACGACCGCGGCATCCTTCCCACGACCGAGCAGTACGACGCCTTCAAGCCGACCGATGCCCAGAACAAGGGTGTCGCGGCCTACGAGGACGAGGTCGCCAAGGCCGGCGTGCTCGGGAAGATCACCCCGCACCCGTCGGGCGCCGACGTCATCGAGGCGGCGTTCCTGCGGATCGGCGGCGAGGTCTCCCAGGGCAAGAGCAAGCCGGCCGACGCCGCCAAGGCGCTGTTCAGCGAGGCCAAGGCCGCGTTCGCGGGCTGAGGGGACGTACCACCATGACGCTCGTCAAGGAAGCGCCCGTGCGCCCGGCGAAGAAGCGGTCCGCCGCTCCTGTCGCCGGGCGGCGCGGGCGGCGCCGCGAGAACCTCGCCGGCTATCTCTTCATGTCGCCGTGGATCGCGGGTTTCCTGCTGCTCACGGCGGGGCCGATGATCGCGTCGCTCTACTACGCGTTCACCAGCTACAACCTGTTCACGCCCCCGAAGTGGGTGGGGCTGGACAACTTCACGACGATGTTCCAGGACCCGCGCTGGCAGAAGTCGGTGGAGGTCACGCTCAAGTACGTCGTCGTGGCCACGCCGCTGAAGCTGCTGCTCGCGCTCGGTGTCGCGCTGCTGCTCGCGCAGAAGCGGCGCGGGCAGGGGCTGTACCGGGCCGCGTTCTACATGCCCTCACTCATCGGGGCCAGCGTCTCCGTCGGATTCGTGTGGCGGGCGCTGTTCTCGGACGACGCGATCGTGGACCGTACGCAGAAGGTCTTCGGCGTTGACGTGGGCGGCTGGATCGGCAATCCGGACTACGTCCTCTATGCACTGGTGGCCCTCAGCATCTGGCAGTTCGGTGCGCCGATGGTCATCTTCCTGGCGGGCCTCAAGCAGGTGCCGCAGGAGCTCTACGAGGCCGCCGAGATGGACGGGGCCGGCCCTCTCAGGCGGTTCTGGAACATCACGCTGCCGATGATCTCCCCGGTGCTCTTCTTCAACGTGCTGCTGGAGTCCATCCACGCGTTCCAGGTGTTCGGCTCCGCGTATGTGGTCTCCAACACCCAGTGCGGGCCCGCCGACGCCACGCTCGTCTACACCTGTTACCTGTACCAGAAGGGCTTCAAGGAGGCCCAGATGGGCTTCGCCTCCGCGATGGCCTGGGCGCTGGTGGTGGCGGTGGCGCTGGTCACTGCGGTCCTGTTCTGGTCGCAGAAGAAGTGGGTGCACTACGAGGAGGCGGCCAAGTGACCACAGTCAGCACCCCCGTCGTGCGTTCCGCGAACGAGCGGCGGCGCACCGGATCGATCGCCTGGCACGTGGGCTCGCTCGCCGTCCTGGCAGTCGTCCTGTACCCCGTGATCTGGGTCCTCGGAGCCTCGTTCAAGCCGAGCAAGGACATCATCGCCAGCATCGACCTGCTGCCCACCAAGCCGGTCTGGGCGAACTTCTCCGGGCTCTCCGACGGCATCTCCGGCATCTCCATCAGCAGCTTCTTCATGAACTCGCTGATGTACGCGGGCCTCGCCGTGGCCGGTGTCGTGATCTCCAGCTCGCTGACCGCGTACGCCTTCGCCAAGATCCGGTTCGCCGGACGGAACCTGCTGTTCTCGCTGATGATCGGCACGCTGCTGCTGCCGTACCACGTGCTGCTCATCCCGCAGTACGTGCTGTTCCGCAAGCTCGAACTCGTCGACACGCTGGTGCCGCTGGTGGCGGGGAAGTTCCTGGCCACAGAGGCGTTCTTCGTCTTCCTGATGGTGCAGTTCATGCGCGGGCTGCCGCGCGAGCTGGACGAGGCCGCCAAGCTCGACGGCTGCGGGCACCTGAGGACCTACTGGTCGATCGTGCTGCCGCTGTGCCGGCCGGCCCTCATCACCAGCGCGATCTTCACCTTCATCAACGCGTGGAACGACTTCATGGGTCCGTTGATCTACCTCAACACCCCCTCCAAGTACACGGTCTCGCTCGGCCTGATGATGTTCCGCGACCAGGAGGGCATCTCGAACTACGGCAGCATGATCGCGATGTCGCTGGTGGCGCTGGTGCCGGTCGTCGCCTTCTTCATGGCCTTCCAGCGCTATCTCATCGACGGCATGGCGACCTCCGGACTGAAGTGAGGCGGTCAGCATGGCGCACGTGCGTGTGAAGGCCCGTCGTAGGGCGTCCGTGTTCGGTGGCGAGCGCTTCGCGGTGTTCGCCGAGTCCCTGCTCACCGGCGTGTGGATCGCCGTGGCCTGTCTCGGTCTTGTCACCTACCCCGCGGCCTTCGCCGCCGGTGCCCGGCATCTGCGGCGGCGTACGGGCCATGAGGCCGGCGGCTGGCGGGAGTTCGTCGCGGACTTCCGTACGGCCGTGCGCCGGGGGTGGCTCGTCGGGGTCGCCGGATGGGTCGTGGCGGCCGCGGTCTGGGTGGACGTCCAGGCCGCGCGGGCCGGGATCCCCGGTGGCCCGCTCGTCGGGGCCGTCGGACTGTTCGCGCTGATCGCCCTCGCGGTGGCCGGGCTGCGCGCGGCGGCCGTCTGGGTCCCGGGTGCCTCCTGGCGCGCGCTGCTCGCGGACGCCGTACGCCGGACCCTGCGTGATCCCGCCGGGTCCTTCCTGATCGTCGCCGGCCTGGCCGTCGTGGCCCTGACCGCGGGGTTCGTCACGCCGCTGGCGGTCCCGGTCCTCGGGGCCGTCGCGGCGGCGGCCGTCGCCGTGGAGGAGCGCTACCGGCGCCGCTGACGGGCGGCGCCCTCGTCACCAGGTCGGCGCCCTCGGCGTCGCACCGCTCTCTGTCATGCCCCTGACCAGCCTGTTCCATGGAAAGGAATGACCATGTCCCCCATCCCCCGCAGGTCCATCCTCAAGGCGGCGGCCGTCGCCGGTGCCGCCGCGCAGTTCAGCTGGGCGTTGGGCGCCAAGGACGCGCAGGCCGCGCCGAGAGCCGCCGAGGCCGACGACAGTCCGGTGACCCTGGACTGGCTGGAGGACGGTGGCCTCGGCGCCGCGCCCGGCTCCACCGTGGGTGTCCCCTGGCCGAAGGGCGTCTACCAGCAGGACCAGAAGTTCGCGGTCACCGACGCGGACGGCAAGGGTGTGCCGGTCCAGTCCTGGCCGATCGCCTACTGGCCCGACGGCTCGCTCAAGTGGACCGCCCACGCGGTCAGTTCGGGCAACGGCAAGCTGTCGCTGACCGCAGGTGACGCCGCCGTACCCGCCAAGAAGGTCACCGTCGACAAGAGCGGTGGCGCGATCACCGTCTCCACCGGGGTCATTACCGCGAAGATCGGCAAGTCGGGCGCCACCCTCATCAAGTCGGTGACCCGCGGCTCCACCGAGATCGCCAAGAACGGGCGGCTCGTGCTGATCCGCCAGCCCGAGATCGAGGACGAGGACCAGGGCACGGTCAAGACGGAGCGCTTCGAGGGGGCCATCTCCGAGGTCACCGTCGAGCAGTCCGGTCCGGTCCGTGCCGTCGTGAAGATCGACGGCAAGCACCGCAAGGGCAACCGGAGTTGGCTGCCGTTCTCCATCCGCCTGTACTTCTACGCGGGCGCCGACTCCTTCCGCATGGTCCACACCATCACCTACGACGGCACCCAGGAGCCCGGCAAGGCGAGCGGCGACTTCATCCGCGGCCTCGGCGTCCGCTTCACCGTGCCGATGCGGGACCAGTCCTACGACCGCCACGTCCGGATCGGCGGCGAAGGGACCGGCCTGCTGAGGGAGGCCGTCAAGGGCATCACCGGTCTGCGCCGCGACCCCGGTATCGCCGTGCAGGAGGCCCAGTACGCGGGCAAGAAGCTGCCCGACCCGGCCACCTGGGACCAGCGGGTCACCACCCGGCTCCAGTACATCCCCGAGTGGGGCGACTACACCCTCTCCCAGCTCTCCTCCGACGGCTTCACCCTGCGCAAGCGCACCAAGAAGGGGCACGGCTGGATCGGCGCCGGCGGGGGCGGGCGGGCCTCCGGGTTCGGGTACGTCGGCGGCGCGAGCGGCGGATTCTCCTTCGGACTCCGGGACTTCTGGGAGCGGCACCCCTCCCAGCTCGACATCCGTGACGCGCAGACCGACGAGGCCGAGGTCACCCTCTGGCTCTGGTCGCCCGAGGCTCAGCCCATGGACCTGCGCTTCTACCACGACGGCATGGGCCAGGACACCTTCGCCGAACAGCTCGAGGGCCTCAACATCACCTACGAGGACTACGAGCCCGAGTTCGGCACGCCCTACGGCATCGCCCGCACCTCGGAACTGCTGTTCTGGGCCAACGAGTCGACGCCCACACCGGAGGCCCTGGCCGAACAGGTCGAGGCCGTACGGGTGTTGCCGCAGCTCGCCGCCCCGCCCAAGCAGCTCATCAAGGCGAAGGTCTTCGGTCCTGGCCTGTACTCCGAGCCGGACCGCTCGACCCCGGCCAAGGCGAAGATCGAGGACCACCTCGACTTCCTCTTCACCTACTACAAGGACCAGGTGGAGCAACGCCGTTGGTACGGCTTCTGGGACCACGGCGACATCATGCACACCTACGACACCGTCAGGCACCAGTGGCGGTACGACATCGGCGGCTACGCGTGGGACAACTCCGAGCTCTCGCCGGACCTCTGGCTCTGGTTCGCGTACATCCGCAGCGGACGCGCGGACATCTTCCGGTTCGCCGAGTCCATGACCCGGCACACCGGTGAAGTGGACGTATACCACCTGGGGCAGTGGGCCGGACTCGGTACCCGACACGGTGTGCAGCACTATGCCGACAGTGCCAAGCAGCAGCGCATCGCCAACACGACGTACCGCCGCTACTACTACTTCCTCACCGCCGACGAGCGCGTCGGTGACCTCATGCACGCCAACGTCGACTCCGACGAGACGTTCCTCGTACTGGACCCGCTGCGCAAGGTCCGCACCGACACGTACACGCCGGACCGGCACGCGCTGTCCGTCGGCTTCGGCACGGACTGGAGCGGACTGGTGTCGGCCTGGCTGACCGAGTGGGAGCGCAAGGGGCCCAAGTGGGAGAAGGCCAAGGCCCGGGTGCTGTCGACGATGGAGGGCATCGCCGCCCAGCCCAACGGCTTCGTGCAGGGAAGTGGACTGTACGACCTCGACACGGGGAAGTTCGCGGTCGCTACGGCGCCGGTGGTCGGGGTCTCGCACCTGTCCGCCGTGTTCGGGCTCAACGAGCTGTGCGCCGAGCTCATCGACCTGGTCGACATGCCGAAGTTCAACGAGGCGTACTTCGACTACTGCCGGTACTTCAACGCGACCAAGGCCGAGCAGGCGGCTCGGTACGGGTCCAACTTCGGGACACTGCTGCTGTTCCAGGGGCATTCACGCCTGGACGCGTACGCGGCCGTCAAGACCGGGGACGCGAAGCTGGCCACGCGCGCGTGGGACAAGTTCTACAACTCCGACGGGTACAAGGAGTCGTCGCCCTGGAAGACGGAGGCGTTGAGCGGACCGGTCGCGCTGGTGGCGGGCAGCGAGGCGGCCTGGGTGGCGACCAACGACACCGCGCTGTACGGGCTGGCCGCGATCGAGAACCTGGCGCTTCTCGGGGACAGGATGCCGTAACTGTTCGTGGGGAACTGCGGGGCCGGCGTGGCCGGTCCCGCAGTTCCCCACGCCCCTGCGTCAGTTCATCCGGCCCAGGTTCTCCCGTATCCGTCGGACGTCCCTGAGGCGCTGTTCGTAGGTCGCTCCCAGGGCCAGCAACATGAGGCCGGCCAGGGCGGGCGGTACCCAGCGGGGGAGGGCGTCCGCCACCTGGACGAGGTACGGGGCGAGTTCGTGCAGGGCGTCCAGGATCAGGACACCGCCGCCCAGCAGAAGCGGGGCCTGGAGACGGTGGCCGGCGCCTGCCAGGGTGACCGACAGGGCCGCCGTGCCCAGCAGCAGGGGGCGCGCCCAGTTGGGGTCGCTCCAGGCCGTGACGAGGCTCGGCAGGAGGGTGACGGCCAGTCCGGGGGCGTACGCCGTCCAGGACGAGATCCTCGGGTCACGGCGGTGGCGCAGGACGCCGACCAGCAGCGCGGGAACCGTGACCGGGAGCGTGTACGCCTCCGGGGTGCCCACGTCCCAGGCCGCGAGGCGGACCCAGGTGGCCGCGAGGAACAGGGCGGCGGCCGCGTATCCGGCCGGGCGGCGGTCCGTGCGGATCGCCGTGCCCGCCGCGATCACCCCGCACAGGGCCAGGACCGTGGCGAGCAGGGGAGTGTCGGTCGCCGCCAGGGCGATGGCGAGCAGTCCGGCCGCCACTCCCGCCGCCTCGACCGGCACGGTGGCCTTCAGGTCGCCGAGCCGCGGGGCCAGCAGAGCGGCGGCCGCCGGGATCGCGAGGACCAGGAGGGCGGTGTGCGCCGGTGACCAGCCCGCGGCGGCACCGGTCGCACCGGCGAGCGCGGTGCCGTAGGCCAGGGCGGTCGGGGCCGTGAACGGGGCGAGGCGCCAGGAGGTCGCCGTGAACAGTGCGACCAGGCCGGAGAGCGTGACGAGGGTCGCGGTCTGGGACGCGAGGGCCAGGAAGGCGAGGCTCGCGGAGGTCACCAGTGCGAGGGCGAGGGCTGTCAGGTGCTGCCGTAGGAACACGGCTGCCGCGAGGGCTCCGACCGTTACGGTGCCTTCGATCAACAGGCCAGCCGTGTAAGGGAGTTCGAGTACGGCCGACAGTGTGAGTGCGGTGGCCCAGGCCAGGCCCAGGGCCCCGTTCAGGGCCCGCACGCGCCAGGCCGCGTCCCGTACCGCCAGGGCGAGCACACCCGCGACGGCGGCCAGGACGATGGGCATGGCCCCCGAGTGCGGCGGCCAGGCCGTGCCGACGGTCACCGCGGCGCGGGCGTCCGACGGGGCGCCGGTCCAGGCCTGCGAGACCCAGGCGAGCGGACCCACCACGACGGCACCGACGACCGGCAGGACCCACAGCAGGGCAAGTGCCTGCACGGCGCCGGAGGCCCAGAGGAGACCTCGTCGTACCGCGTCCGGCAGGCGGTTGAGCCGGAGTGCCGCCAACAGGGCGATACCGAAGGCCAGATGGACCGGGACCGTCCACAGTTCGGGCAGTGCGGGCCGGGCGGCACCGCCGAGGGCCGCCACCATGAGCAGCCCGGAGGCAACGGCCAGGCCGAGCCACCGCTTCTGCCAGGCCGCCCCCAGGGCGATCGCCGCCGCGAGGAGAAGGAGCGCCGCCGCACGGGCGGCGGCGCTCGGGCCGGAGGCTGTCCAGGTCAGCCATCCGGCGGTCAGTACGCCCCAGGCGCCCGTGCCGTACGCGCCGATCGCGGCGATCACGCGTACGGACCTGGGCGTCACCCGGAGCGCCACAACCGTGTCGGCCCCGGCCGTCACCAACAGCGCGGCCGTGAGGCCGTACGCGCCCGCGTCGGCCGCGATCGCCCAGAAGAACAGCGGGAGTTGGGTCGCGACCAGGGCGGCGGGGCGGGGCAGGCGCAGCCCTTCGGCGCGCGGCAGCAGCCCGTACGCCGTCCAGAGGCCGGCCAGGAGGGCCGAGGCGACCGCCGTGTAGGCCGCCCCGGGCGTCTGCGGGAGAGCGGCCCCGTGCAGGGCGTACGCGTCCAGGACCGTCAGTGCCAGACCCAGGCCCGCGACCGTCTCGGCCGTCGACCGCAGGTCCCGCTTCAGCAGGAGCAGCGGGGCTCCGAGCGCCGCCGCGGTGACCGCGCCGAGCACCAGGGCCCGGCCGGTGATGCCCAGGTGTCCCCAGCTGACCAGCGTGAACACCATCGCCGCGACCGTGAGCAGGACACCGCCGAGCACGAGGAGCAGGTTCTGCACACTCGGTCGGCTCGCCTCGGGGCGGGGGAGCGCGGAGGGCGTCGGTCCGGTCGGCTCGGGCGCGGGCCACTTCGGCTGGAGCGCGGCGACCAGCCAGGCCCGGCGGGTCAGCAACTGGGCCCGGCGGGCGTCCAGTTGCCACAGCTCTGCATCGAGGAGCCGCAGTTCCTCGGCCGGTGGCGGGATGTGGGTCATGCCTTGAAGTGTGGGCTGGGTCACGCGGCGCGACATGAGTACACGTACTCAGGACGTACTCGAATCCGATGCCGGACCCCGCCCATACTCTGCCCATGGACTGGACCCGATTCCGCTTCCGCACCCAGTGGTACCTCCCCGCGAAGCCGGCCGCCGTGTACGAGGCGCTGGAGCGGGCCGAGGAGTATCCCCGCTGGTGGCCCCAGGTGCGCGAGGTCCGCAGGCTCGACGACACCAGCGGCCTGATCACGATCCGCGCCGTGCTGCCGTACGACCTGGTCTTCACCGCGCGCGAGGTGCGGCGCGACCCCGGGGCCGGGGTGCTGGAGATCGCGATGGCCGGGGACCTCGACGGCTGGGCGCGCTGGACGATCACCGCGGACGGCGACGGCAGCCTTGCCCACTACGACCAGGTCACCGAGGTGACCAAGCCACTGCTCCGGCGCCTTGCCGTGCCGGGACGACTGGCCTTCCGGGCCAACCACCGGCTGATGATGCGCGCCGGACGGCGGGGGCTGGTCGCCCACTTGGAAGCGGATTGAAGGAAACCCGAGGGGACCTGTATTGTTCAGTGCGTTCCCGGGCGATTAGCTCAGTGGGAGAGCGCTTCGTTCACACCGAAGAGGTCACTGGTTCGAACCCAGTATCGCCCACCGGGAAAAGCCGGTCCGTCTCAGACGGGCCGGCTTTCTTCATGCCCCGTCACGCCGCCGCGGGCAGGTCCGGACGCAGTGGCCAGTCCGTGCTCACCGACTCCTCCGAGCCGCTGCGCGCGAACCAGGCCTGCAGGCCACGCGCCTGGGCCGCGTGCCACACCGTCTGGAGGTTGTGCAGCTCCGAGGGGGCCAGCCGCTCCAGCCGGGTTGCGAAACGGCGCCCGACCGCCCGTACGACATCCAGTGAGGCCAGCGCGTCGGCCGCCGCGTCGTGCGCGCCCTCCAGCTCGACGCCGTAGTGCGCGCACAGGTCGGTGAGGGTGCGGCGGCCCTTGCGGTAGCGGTCCAGATGCTTGTCGAGAACCCGCGGATCCAGCACCAGCAGCGGCGAGGTGTCGAACCAGCGGTCCAGGGACGACGCACGATGGCGGCGCAACTCCCGGTCCAGCAGCGTCAGATCGAACGGCGCGTTCATCACGACCAGCGGACGGCCCGCCACCGCCTGCTCCGCCAGCACTTCGGCTATCTCGAACATCACCGGCGCCGGCCAGCGGCCGTTGCGCTGGAGATGCTCGTCCGTCAGCCCGTGCACCGCCGTCGCCCCGGCGGGCACCGGCACACCCGGGTTGACCAGCCACCGGCTCACCCGTGGCCGGGCGCCCGCCGCGTCCTGGACGACGACGGCGGCCGACACGATCCGGTCGGTCTCGACGTCGACGCCCGTGGTCTCCGTGTCGAAAGCGGCCAGGGGCCCTTCGTACCAGCACGTCATACCAACTCAACCCCTCGTTCACCCACGGCAGCTGACGCGCCGTCTTCTGCCTGTTTGGTGATACCCGGGCTGTTTGCGCCGTACGCCGGAAGGACACAACAGGAGTACGGGTCTTTGCAGTTCAGCGGCCCGGCGTGGGATTCATCCGCCCCCAATGTGGGCATGTCACTTTGCTTGGAAGGCTGTTGGTCATGGCGATAGCGCAGCCCGAGCGGGGCGGGCTGCTGCCCGAACGCACGGGCATTCTTCGCGGCACGCTCGCCACCACCGCCTGCATGGAGACACTGCAGGTGGGCTATCTGCACGCCGTCGCGGCGGCGGCCGGCTGCTCGTTGTCGCAGCCCTTTCCGGACAACGGCATCGACTGGCACGTCAGCCACGGCTCGCCCGGACACACCGTCGACGACGAGGTCACCATCAAGGTGCAGCTCAAGTGCACCTACCAGATCGCGCCCAGCCCACCGGGCCGCTTCTTCTCCTTCACGCTCGACAACGACCACCTGCGCAAACTCGCCCGCACACCGGTGTCCGTCCACAAGATCCTGGTGGTCATGGTCGTGCCGAGAACCCAGGACGACTGGCTGCGCGCCGGCCACGACCGCCTGGACCTCAGACACTGCTGCTACTGGGTCAACCTGGCCGGCCACCCCATCACCGGCCGGACCCGGACCACCGTGCGGATACCGACCAACCGCATCTTCGACGACCGGGCGCTGTGCGAGATCATGACGCGCGTCGGGACGGGAGGCAGAGCATGACCCACCGCCCGCTGGAGGAACCACTGCGTGCCGTACGCCCCCACCCGGAAGCCCACTGGGACCGCTCACCGACCCCCGACGAGGTCGACCCCGCCGTCCTGAGCGCCCTGCTGCGCCGGCACGGCTGGCAGCGGCGCGGCGGCGCCCCGGGACGCTACGGCCGCTGGACGCCACCAGGACCGGGCGCGAGCGGGACCAGTCTGCTCGTGCCCGAGAGCCGCGCCTTCCCCGACAGCGAGGACCTCCTCGGCGAGGCCCTCGTCGCCCTGTCCCGCAGCGGCACTGCCTCGGCGCGCGAGGTGCTCGTCGGACTCGCCGTGCCCAGCGACGAGATCCGCTGGTGGCGGGACGTGCCGACCGGCCCCGCCGACGCCACCACCTGGACCGTCGAGGAGCAACTGCGCGCCGCCGCCCGCCAGACCCTCCTCGCCGGCGCGCTCGCCACACGCGCGCGTGCCGGCTATTACGGCGCCCGTTACCGCCGTACGGCAGCCGCGTCCCTGGACAACGTCCTGGTCGGCTCGGCCACCGGTGGCCGCCGGCTCACCGCCTTCGTGCCCGTCGACACCGGCCGCCCGCTGGCCGTCCGCCTCCACCAGGCCCTCTACGCGACCAGGGAGGCCATCGACTACCAGCGGGCCACCGGGGGCATGGACGCCTTCGACGGGGCCGTCGAGGCGGGCGTCAGCCGGGAGCTCACTGAGGCGCTGATCGACTTCGTGCGGGGCACGGAGGGCGCGCGCATCGCCGTCGAATGGGCGCCCGCGGCCGGGGTCCCCGAAGGGTGCGCGGCCCGCGCCGAGGCCGTCGAGTTCTCGCCAGGCGACCTGCCCGTGCTCCGCGAAGCCGGGGCCCGCTTCCTGCGCGAGGAACCCTCCGTCCCGGTGCGGATCACCGGCACGGTGGAGCGGATGCGCAGGTCGGGGCCGCGAGGCGACGGCTCGGTACGGCTGCGCGTGATCGCCGGCGCCGAGATCCCGCACCTGAGGCTGACGCTGGACGAGGAGGCGTACCGGATCGCCGGGCAGGCCCATCTCGTAGGGCTGCCCGTGCGGGTGCACGGCCGGCTGGAGAGCCGGGGCGGCTTCCGCAGGCTCACGGGGGCCACCGGGGTCGCCCCCGTGCAGGTGGACGAGGCCGAGCGGGACCGGCTGATGAAATCCCTCCAGGAGAATCTGGACTTCTTCGAGGAGGCCTGCGGAGAGTCCGGTCAGGAAGCCTGCGGAGGGGACTGATTTCGCGGAGGCGGGTGCCGGGTCGGTACGATCCCCTCTTGCGCGCGCTCCCGGTATGGCGCCGCACCCACCTTCAGTCAGGAGAGACCGGTGTCAGACGTCCGTGTGATCATCCAGCGCGATTCCGAGCGGGAAGAACGCGTGGTGACGACGGGCACTGCGGCCGCCGAGCTCTTCGCCGGCGAACGCTCGATCGTCGCCGCGCGCGTGGGAGGCGAGCTCAGGGACCTCGCGTACGTCCTGTCCGAGGGCGAAGAGGTCGAGGGCATCGAGATCTCCTCCGAGGACGGACTCAACATCCTGCGCCACTCCGCCGCGCACGTGATGGCGCAGGCCGTGCAGGAGCTCTTCCCCGAGGCCAAGCTGGGCATCGGCCCGCCGGTCAAGGACGGCTTCTACTACGACTTCGACGTCGAGAAGCCGTTCACGCCCGAGGACCTCAAGGCCGTCGAGAAGAAGATGCAGGAGATCCAGAAGCGGGGCCAGAAGTTCTCCCGCCGAGTGGTCACCGACGAGGCCGCCCGCGAGGAACTGGCCGCCGAGCCGTACAAGCTGGAGCTGATCGGCCTCAAGGGCTCGGCCTCCTCCGACGACGGCGCGGACGTCGAGGTCGGCGCCGGCGAGCTGACGATCTACGACAACCTGGACGCCAAGACCGGCGAGCTGTGCTGGAAGGACCTGTGCCGCGGTCCCCACCTGCCCTCCACCCGCAACATCCCGGCGTTCAAGCTGATGCGCAACGCGGCCGCCTACTGGCGCGGCAGCGAGAAGAACCCGATGCTCCAGCGGATCTACGGCACCGCGTGGCCCACCAAGGACGAGCTGAAGGCGCACCTCGACTTCCTCGCCGAGGCCGAGAAGCGCGACCACCGCAAGCTGGGCTCCGAGCTCGACCTGTTCTCCATCCCGGAGCAGATCGGCTCCGGCCTCGCCGTCTTCCACCCCAAGGGCGGCATCATCCGCCGCGTCATGGAGGACTACTCGCGCCGCCGCCACGAGGAGGAGGGCTACGAGTTCGTCTACACCCCGCACGCGACGAAGGGGAAGCTCTTCGAGCAGTCCGGGCACCTGGACTGGTACGCCGACGGCATGTACCCGCCCATGCAGCTCGACGAGGGCGTGGACTACTACCTCAAGCCCATGAACTGCCCGATGCACAACCTGATCTTCGACGCGCGCGGCCGCTCCTACCGTGAACTGCCGCTGCGCCTCTTCGAGTTCGGGACCGTGTACCGGTACGAGAAGTCGGGTGTCGTGCACGGCCTCACGCGTGCGCGTGGCTTCACGCAGGACGACGCGCACATCTACTGCACCCGTGAGCAGATGTCGGAGGAGCTCGACAAGACGCTCACCTTCGTCCTCGGCCTGCTGCGCGACTACGGCCTGACCGACTTCTACCTGGAGCTGTCCACCAAGGACCCGGAGAAGTTCGTCGGCTCGGACGAGGTCTGGGAGGAGGCGACCGAGACCCTGCGTCAGGTCGCCGAGAAGCAGGGTCTGCCGCTCGTTCCCGACCCCGGTGGCGCCGCCTTCTACGGTCCGAAGATCTCCGTCCAGACCAAGGACGCGATCGGCCGGACCTGGCAGATGTCGACGATCCAGCTCGACTTCAACCTGCCGGAGCGCTTCGAGCTGGAGTACACCTCGCCGGACGGCTCCAAGCAGCGTCCGGTCATGATCCACCGCGCGCTGTTCGGCTCCATCGAGCGGTTCTTCGCGGTGCTCCTGGAGCACTACGCGGGCGCCTTCCCGGCGTGGCTGGCCCCGGTCCAAGCGGTCGGCATCCCGATCGGCGACGCGCACGTGGAGTACCTGGAGAAGTTCGCGGCCGCGGCCAAGAAGCAGGGCCTGCGGGTCGAGGTGGACTCCTCCTCGGACCGGATGCAGAAGAAGATCCGCAACGCCCAGAAGCAGAAGGTGCCCTTCATGGTCATCGCGGGCGACGAGGACATGGCGGGCGGCTCGGTCTCCTTCCGCTACCGCGACGGCTCGCAGGAGAACGGCATCCCGTTCGACGAGGCCATCGCGAAGATCGCGAAGGTCGTGGAGGAGCGGACACAGGTCTGACGCCCGTACGGCGGGGCCCTCGGGGAGTTCAGTTCCCCGGGGGCCCTTCGTCGTCCTCCCGTGCGAAGACCTGGAGCAGCCAGGAGGCGAAGGTACCGGTCACGGCGCCGAGCAGGGCCAGCCCGGTGATCATCAGGCCGACCGCGATCAGGCGTCCCAGCGGGGTGACCGGGGCGACATCGCCGTAGCCGACGGTGGCGAGGGTGGCGCAGGTCCACCACACGGCGTCGCCGAGGGTGCGCACGGTGGCGCCGGGCGCGTCGTGTTCCTGCTGGTAGACGGCGAGGGCGCCGGTGAAGCCCAGCAGCGCGGTCGACAGACCGGCGTACACCATCACGCGCGCGTGCAGGGCGAGCCGGGGCCGTCCGTGCCGGCGCTGCACGGCCTCGTACACCTTCACGACCCTCAGGGGTCGCAGCAGCGGCAGGAGCAGCACCACGGTGTCCAGCCAGTGCGTCCGTACGAAGCCCAGCCGCTGCCCGCTGAGACGCCAGCGCACCGCGTAGTCGACGGCGAACAGGGCCCAGGCGGCCAGTGTCACCGCCAGGCAGAGGTCGAGCGCGGCTTCCGGAAGACCGTGGGCCAGGACCCGGAGGGCGTATGCGGCGAGGAAGGCCAGGGAGGCGAGGGCGAGAGGGATCTCGGTGCGCTGCTCCCAGCGGGCTCGGCGGTGGGCGGCGTCGGCGGGCTCGGTGCTGTCGCCTCGGCCGCGACCGGCTCGGTGAGCCCTGGGGCCGTCGGTGCGGTGGGTCCGGCGGCGGGTGGCCTCGCGGGTCTGGACTCCGTCGGTGCCGAGGGGCCTGCGGGCCGCTGTGCCGGGGGTCTGGACTCCGTCGGCGCCATGTGTCTCGGGTTCGTCGGTGTCGTGGGTGTGGTGAGGGTCCGTGCCGTGGTCCTCGGGTTCGTCGGGGCGGTGGGTGTGGTGAGCCGCGGTGCCGTGACACTCGTGCTCGCCAGTGCCGAGGGCCTTGCGAGCGTCGGTGCCGTGGGTCTCGTGCCCGTTGGTGCCAAGGCGCGTGCCGCTGTCGTCGTCCACCCGTCCAGCTTGGCCCGGTCCGTTTTTCCCACAACCCCGCCGACACGGCGCGAACGGGCGAAGTCATATGCTGCACTGCATGACGAGTGAGCCGGAGCAGCAGTGGGGAGTGGGGACGCAGGACGCGTTCCAGCGTCTGTGGACACCCCACCGGATGGCCTACATCCAGGGCGAGAACAAGCCGACCGGCCCGGGTGCCGACGACGGCTGTCCCTTCTGCTCCATTCCGGCCAAGTCCGACGAGGACGGCCTGATCGTCCGGCGCGGACAGCTGGTGTACGCGGTGCTCAACCTCTACCCCTACACCGGCGGCCATCTGATGGTCGTGCCCTACCGTCATGTGGCCGACTACACCGACCTCAGCGAGCCGGAGACCGCCGAACTGGCCGCACTGACCAAACAGGCGATGACGGCCCTGCGGACGGCGTCCGGTGCGCACGGCTTCAACATCGGTATGAACCAGGGAACGGTCGCCGGCGCCGGAATCGCCGCCCATCTGCACCAGCACATCGTCCCGCGCTGGGGCGGCGACACGAACTTCATGCCGGTCGTCGGCCACACGAAGGTGCTGCCCCAACTGCTGGGGGACACCCGCAAGATGCTGGCGGAGGCCTGGCCCAGTCAGTGACGTACGAGGGGGCCGACGACGCACGGCCCCCTCTCGCCTACGCGTCGTAGAGGTCGGCCTTCCGGGGTGAGACGTCCTGGACCTGCGTGCTCAGGAAGCCTGCCCGCGTGCCGAACTTCTCCGTGTCCACGCCGTTCTCCGTCAGCACCCGGAGCGCCGCGGAGTGCACGACCCGCAGCACCGGTGTCGCGGCGCGCAGCGCGTCGTCGGCCATGAAGCGGTGCCGCCAGGGCTTGTCCGCCCAGGCGTGCCGCAGACCGAACGGCTCGGGCAGGGTGAGCGAGCCGCCGAGCCAGTTGAGCAGCGGTGGATACCGGGTCAGGGGTGCCCGGGCCGCGAGGCGGACCACCTCGTCGGCGTCGACCAGCGGGAGCTTGATCTTCCGGGTCTCCCAGAACCGGACCGACTTGGCGACCTCCTTCTCCTTCGCCGCCGGTTTCGAGGTGAACAGTCCGTGCACCGGCCCCAGCGCATGGCCGGTGACCTCGATGCGCAGCGTCTCGTGCAGCACGGTCACCGTGATCAGCATGGTGAGGACCAGCTGGCCCTCCCACAGCGTCCACTGGACGCCCAGGTAGTGCCGGTCGCCGCCGCCGAACTGCTGCTTGTTGCAGATGTCCTGTATCGCGTGCGACTTGACCTGGTACGCGTCCACGTCGGTGCCGCCGGGCCGGGACACCTCCTTCGCGCCCTCCGCGATCGGCGTGACGACCCAGTGCCGTACGGACGGCTTCGGGAAGCCGCCGGTGTTGATCGTGTTGCGTTCCAGCATGCGCAGTTGGTCGTGGATCGAGCGGATGACGTCCCAGCTACGGAAGGGGTGGATCTCCCGGGTGGGGTCGGCGGACACCAGGTCCTCGGCCAGCTGCCAGCTGCCCCAGCGGGTGCCCATGCCGAGTATCCCCTTGGGGCCGGCGTAGAAGACCGAGTTGGACTGCTGCTCGGCGCTGAGCGTGGCGAGGGACTGGCGCAGCTGCTCGGCAGCGGTCTCACCGGGGCTGCTCGGCACCGCCTCGGGCACCTTGGCGCCGACGCTGCTGCCGGCCAGCAGACTGTCCCAGCGGCCCCGCAGGTCCCTCGCCGTGCGCTCGCAGATCTGCTTGGCCCAGAACCAGCCGACCACGGGAAGCACCACGCACGCGCGTGCGTACAGGGCCCAGAACCCCCCGAACGGCATCTTGATCAGGAAGAGCACGGCGAGCGCCCCCATCGCGACCAGCAGCGCCGTGGAGAGTACGCCCGCCTGCTTGTCGTCACGCCTGGCGATGTTGGTGCGCAGCGTGAAGACCAGCAGCCAGACCAGGAGGCCGGGCAGGAAGAGCACACCGCAGAGCACCACGACGGCGCTCAGCCAGTTGTCCCGGTCCCGGCGGATGTTGTTCGCCGCGAGACAGTGGTCGACCACGACCTGCGGCTCGGCGCCGAAGGACTGGATGAGCGGCTTGCGGCCCTTGCCGAGCATGCGGGCGACCACGGCCGTGGAGAAGGCCTCGCCCAGGTTGGGGCGGAAGATCTTCGCCCAGCTGCGGCCGCCCTTGATGGTCGACTCGTGCCATTCGTTGTTGGCCTTGAGGATCTCCTCCACCGGATTGTCCCGATAGGCCGCCGAGGCCAGGGCGAACGTCGCCGTCTGTGCCTCGTCGCCCGTGCGCGGCACCTGCGGACCGAAGATGTCCGCGTAACCGCCGTCAACGGTCATTCCCGCCCCCGATCGCCGCCGGACTCACCCACTGCGGCCTTCCCGACTTCCGTGCTCCGCACACCTGTTGATCAGGTCATCAGCGTATCTGTACGCACTGACATTAATCGGCGGACGGCCGAAGCCGCCCGCCGATTCGGAAGGGAGGGTTCCATGAACCTCACCCGTGGGACTCCGAACGCCACTTGTGTGGCGCCGGGCCCCAACTACGAGGCGTCCCGCGCGTCTTCGCGGATCCTTTCGGCGATCTGCGGCGGCATGGGCTCGTGCCGTGCGTAGGAACGGCTGAACCGCGCGGTGCCGTGCGACAGCGACCTGAGGTCGATCGCGTACCGGCCGATCTCGATCTCGGGCACCTCGGCCCTGACGAGCGTGCGGCCGCCGTTGGTCTGCTCGGTGCCGAGCACCCGGCCGCGCCGCCCGGACAGATCGCTCATCACGGCGCCCACGTAGTCGTCGCCGACCAGCACGGACACCTCGGCGACCGGCTCCAGGAGATGGATCCGCGCGTCCGCCGCCGCCTCCCGCAGCGCCAGCGCCCCGGCCGTCTGGAACGCGGCGTCGGAGGAGTCCACCGAGTGCGCCTTGCCGTCCAGCAGGGTGACCCGGACGTCGATGAGCTGATGGCCGGTGGCGACCCCCCTGGCCGCCTGCGCCCGTACGCCCTTCTCGACGGACGGGATGAACTGCCGCGGCACCGCGCCGCCGATGACCTTGTCCACGAACTCGATGCCCGAGCCGCCGGGCAGCGGCTCCACCTCGATCTCGCAGATGGCGAACTGTCCGTGCCCGCCGGACTGCTTCACGTGCCGCCCGCGCCCCGCCGACTTGTCGGCGAACGTCTCCCGCAGCGGCACCCGGTGCGGTACGAGGTCCACCTGCACGCCGTAGCGGCTGCGCAGCCGCTCCAGCGCCACGTCGGCGTGCGCCTCGCCCAGGCACCACAGGACCACCTGGTGGGTGTCCGGATTCTGTTCGAGCCGCATGGTCGGGTCCTCGGCGACCAGCCTCGCCAGCCCCTGCGAGAGCTTGTCCTCGTCGGCCTTGCTGTGCGCCTGGATGGCGAGCGGCAGCAGCGGATCGGGCATCTCCCACGGCTCCATGAGCAGCGGGTCGTCCTTCGACGAGAGGGTGTCCCCGGTCTCCGCGCGGCTCAGCTTCGCCACACACGCGAGATCGCCCGCGATGCAGTGCGTGAGTGAGCGCTGATGTTTTCCGAAGGGTGCGGACAGGGCGCCGACCCGCTCGTCCACGTCATGGTCCTCGTGCCCGCGGTCCGCGAGCCCGTGCCCCGAGACATGGACCGTCTCGTCCGGACGCAGGGTCCCGGAGAAGACCCGCACCAGCGAGATCCTGCCGACGTACGGGTCGGACGCGGTCTTCACGACCTCCGCGACCAGTGGCCCCGCGGTGTCGCACGCCTTGATCTCACGCGGCTTGCCGTCGATGGTGGTGACACCCGGTGTCGGATGCTCGAACGGAGTCGGGAAACCGCCGGTGACCAGTTCGAGGAGCTCGACCGTGCCGAGCCCCTGCTTGGCGCCCTCGCTCGCGGGGGCGGCGGCCAGGACCGGATGGAACGCCCCGCGCGCCACGGCCCGCTCCAGGTCCTCCACGAGCGTCTTGAAGTCGATCTCCTCGCCGCCGAGGTAGCGGTCCATGAGGGTCTCGTCCTCGCTCTCCGCGATGATCCCCTCGATCAGCCGGTTGCGGGCCTCCTCGATCTCCGGCAGCAGGTCCTCACCCGGCTCGCCCTCCTTGCGCTCCCCGGACGAGTAGTCGAACAGCTTCTGCGACAGCAGCCCGGTCAGCCCGGTCACGGGCGCGTGCCCGTCGGGGCCCTGCGGGCCGTGCAACGGCAGGTAGAGCGGCAGTACGGCGTCCGGGTCGTCGCCTCCGAAGGTTTCGGCGCAGATCCGGGTCATCTCTTCGAAGTCCGCCCGCGCGGCCTCCAGATGCGTGACGACGATCGCCCGGGGCATCCCGACGGCCGCGCACTCCTCCCACACCATGCGCGTGGAGCCGTCCACCCCGTCCGAGGCGGAGACGACGAAAAGGGCCGCGTCCGCCGCTCGCAGACCGGCCCTGAGTTCCCCGACGAAGTCGGCGTATCCGGGGGTGTCCAGAAGGTTGATCTTGAACCCGTCCCATTCGACGGGCACCAGGGAGAGCTGTACCGAGCGTTGCTGCCGGTGCTCGATCTCGTCGTAGTCGGAGACGGTGCCGCCGTCCTCCACGCGGCCCGCCCGGTTCACCGCCCCCGCCGTCAGCGCGAGAGCTTCCACCAATGTCGTCTTGCCCGAACCGGAGTGGCCGACCAGCACCACATTCCGTACGGACGCGGGGTGGTCGGCCGCCGTTGCCCTGCCGGCGGCTCCGGGGTGTGTGTTCGCCTTGTCGCCCATGGCCTTGCCTCCCGTGCACGGTGAGGTCACTGTGGGCGCGGACGCATGGACCCGCGTGCGGTGCGGCTCCGGTGACGCCCGCGGTCCTTCGAGCTTTCCACTCGCGTCACGGTGCGTCCATACAACGGACGCGATCGCGCCGTGACCCGTGTGCCGCGGGCCCGTGACACACGGGCTCCGGGTGCCCGGCCGTCGCCCACGTGCGCGCGTGGCTACGATGGGCCAGCCGGTGGCCAGCAGGGGCCGCGCGGCGACACCGACCCTCGGGAAGGCCATGCTGAACAAGTACGCGCGTGCATTCTTCACGCGTGTCCTCACGCCGTTCGCCACATTTCTGATCAGAAGGGGCGTCAGCCCCGACACGGTCACGCTCCTCGGCACCGCCGGAGTGGTCGCGGGCGCGCTGGTCTTCTACCCCATGGGCGAGTTCTTCTGGGGCACGGTCGTGATCACGCTGTTCGTGTTCTCCGACCTCGTCGACGGCAACATGGCCCGCCAGCTCGGCCGCTCCAGCCGCTGGGGCGCCTTCCTGGACTCCACGCTCGACCGGGTCGCCGACAGCGCGGTCTTCGGCGGCTTCGCCCTCTGGTACGCGGGCGGGGGCGACGACATCGCCCTGTGCGCGGTCTCCATCTTCTGCCTGGCCAGCGGCCAGGTGGTGTCGTACACCAAGGCCCGTGGCGAGTCGATCGGGCTGCCGGTCGCCGTCAACGGCCTCGTCGAGCGCGCCGAGCGCCTCGTGATCTCGTTGGTCGCGGCCGGCCTCGCGGGCCTGCACAAGTTCGGCGTGCCCGGCATCCAGTACCTGCTGCCGGTCGCTCTGTGGATCGTCGCCGTCGGCAGCCTGGTCACGCTCATCCAGCGGGTCGTCACGGTCCGCCGGGAGTCGGCGGAGGCCGAGGAGGCCGCCGCCGAGTCGGGCACCGCCGGTACGAGCGCCGTCGAGTCGGGCACCGTGGAGTCCGGTGCCGAGGAGAAGACCCAGGAGCAGGGGAGCGAGGCCGCTAAGTGAGCGCGCAGGAGCGGCTGACGGACACGCTGTACGGCCTCGGCTGGGGCGTGGTCAAGAAGCTCCCCGAGCCGGTCGCCGTGCGCCTGGGCCGGAACATCGCCGACCTCGCCTGGAAACGGCGCGGCAAAGGCGTCCTCCGGCTGGAGAGCAACTACGCGCGCGTGGTGCCCGACGCGAGCCCTGAGCGCCTCGCCGAGCTCTCGCGCGCGGGCATGCGCTCGTACCTGCGCTACTGGATGGAGTCCTTCCGGCTGCCCGCCTGGAGCAAGGAACGCATCAGGGGCGGCTTCGAACCCAAGGACCTGCACCACCTCACCGACGGCCTCGCCGCCGGCAAGGGCGTCATCCTCGCGCTGCCGCACATGGCCAACTGGGACCTCGCCGGCGCCTGGGTCACCACCCGGCTGGAGACACCGTTCACCACGGTCGCCGAACGTCTCAAGCCGGAGACGCTGTACGACCGTTTCGTCGCCTACCGCGAGGGACTCGGCATGGAGGTCCTGCCGCACAGTGGCGGCACCGCCTTCGGCACCCTCGCCCGGCGACTGCGGGACGGCGGACTGGTCTGCCTGGTCGCCGAGCGCGACCTGTCCAGCTCCGGCGTCGAGGTGGAGTTCTTCGGCGAGACGACCCGTATCCCGGCGGGACCGGCCCTGCTGGCCCAGCAGACCGGCGCGCTGCTGCTGCCGGTGACACTCTGGTACGACGACTCGCCCGTCATGCAGGGCAGGGTGCACCCGCCGGTAGAGGTGCCCGAGTCAGGTACGCGGGCCGAAAAGACGTCTGTCATGGCACAGGCGCTGGCCGATGCCTTCGCCACCGGGATCGCCGACCATCCGGAGGACTGGCACATGCTCCAGCGTTTGTGGCTGAAGGACCTCGATCCCACGAAGGGAACCGCGTGAGGATCGGCATCGTCTGCCCGTACTCCTGGGATGTACCGGGCGGCGTCCAGTTCCACATCCGCGATCTCGCCGAGTACTTCATCCGTCTCGGTCACGAGGTGTCCGTCCTCGCCCCGGCCGACGACGACACTCCGCTGCCCCCGTACGTCGTCTCGGCCGGCCGCGCCGTCCCGGTGCCGTACAACGGCTCCGTGGCCCGGCTCAACTTCGGCTTCCTGAGCGCCGCGCGCGTGCGCCGCTGGCTGCTCGACGGGGAGTTCGACGTCGTGCACATCCATGAGCCGTCCTCGCCGTCCCTCGGCCTGCTGACCTGCTGGATCGCGCAGGGCCCGATCGTCGCCACCTTCCACACCTCCAACCCGCGCTCGCGCGCGATGATCGCCGCGTACTCGATCCTCCAGGCCGCCCTGGAGAAGATCAGCGCCCGGATCGCTGTCAGCGAGTACGCCCGCCGCACGCTCGTCGAGCACCTCGGCGGCGACGCGGTGGTGATCCCGAACGGCGTGGACGTCGGCTTCTTCGCCAAGGCCAAGCCCAATCCGCAGTGGCAGGGAGACACGATCGGCTTCATGGGCCGTATCGACGAACCCCGCAAGGGGCTGCCGGTGCTGATGAGGGCCCTGCCGAAGATCCTCGCCGAGCGCCCGGGGACCCGGCTGCTGGTGGCCGGGCGCGGTGACGAGGAGGAGGCGGTGGAGTCGCTCCCCGTGGAACTACGCGCACGCGTGGAGTTCCTCGGCATGGTCAGCGACGAGGACAAGGCCCGCTTCCTGCGCAGCGTCGACCTGTACATTGCCCCCAACACCGGCGGCGAGAGCTTCGGGATCATCCTCGTCGAGGCCATGTCGGCGGGGGCCCCGGTGCTCGCCTCCGACCTCGACGCCTTCGCCCAGGTCCTGGACCACGGCGCGGCCGGCGAGCTCTTCGCCAACGAGGACGCGGACGCCCTCGCCGAGGCCGCCGTACGCCTGCTGGGCGACCCGGCGCGACTGGCCGAACTGCGGGCACGCGGCAGCGCGCACGTACGCAGGTTCGACTGGTCGACGGTCGGCGCGGACATCCTCTCGGTGTACGAGACGGTGACGGCGGGCGCGGCGGCGGTGGCAGCGGCGGAGGACGACCGGGGCCCGGGGTTGCGGGCACGGCTGGGGCTGGCCCGGGACTGACCGGCCCCGATGACCGGACGGTACTTGCGCGCGGGGCGCGGTCGGCGGGGGACCGGCGCGCGTGGTGCCGCAGGCCTGGTGAGGTGCGGCACGGGCTGGACCGCCCCACTCACGGTCGGTCGGCGAGGCTGACGACGCGGCCGGGTCCGGCCCGGGGGCTTGCCGCTCTCGCCGATGACGGGGCCGCCGAGGCGAGGTACGGGGGCGGTTGGAGCGGCGCGTGGCCGGAGCCGGAGCGGCGATGACCGGAGTCGGCCCGGCCCGGAGTGCACCCCGCCGCCGATGTCGTAGTGCCGTGACAGCGCTCTCGCACGCACCGGACACGCCGACCGCGCACACGTCCTCCCCGGTCCTGACCCGCCCCGTCCGAACCCGCCCCGATAGCCTTGCTGCTCGTGACTCCCACCCTCATCTGGATCCTTGTCGCGCTCGTCGCGATCGGCCTTTACCTGAGCTGGACCGCGGGCCGTCTCGACCGGCTGCACGCCAGGATCGACGCCACGCGCGCGGGACTGGACGCGCAGTTGCTCCGCCGGGCCTCCGTGGCCCAGGAACTGGCCACCTCGGGCGTCCTCGACCCCGCCGCGTCGATCGTCCTGTACGAGGCCGCACATGCCGCGCGGCAGGCCGAGGAGGAGCAGCGTGAGGTCGCCGAGAGCGAGCTGAGCCAGGCGCTGCGAGCCGTGTTCGCGGAGACGGCCCAGGTCGAGGCGGTCCGTGAGGCGCCCGGGGGAGAATCGGCGGCCCATGAACTCACGGAGGCCGTACGACGGGTTCCGATGGCCCGCCGCTTCCACAACGACGCGGTCGGCGCCGCCCGCCGGCTCCGCCAGCACCGCAAGGTCCGCTGGTTCCGGCTGGCCGGCCACGCCCCCTTCCCGATGGCCTTCGAGATGGACGACGAGCCGCCCGCGGCCCTGGTGGACCGGGCCGCGTAGGACATGACAGACGCGGGACGCCGGGTCTTCCTCGACCTGGAGGGCAACGGGAACGGCACGGTCTTCGTCGTCGTGGCGGCGCCGACCGGCATCGTCTACGAGGTGCAGGGTGGCGGTTACGGCTGCGTCCCGTACGAGCAGGAGGGCTATCTGCTCCCCGTGCCGGGACGGGCCCTCGACGAGGAGCTGAAGGAGATCTTCGTCGGCGAGCTGAAGAGGTCCGGCTCCCGTGGTCCGACCTGGTCGCCCGAGTTGCTGGACCGGCTGAGGAGCGCCGTCGCACTGCACGTCTACGGCTCCGCGAACCGCGACGACGTGTGGCCCACGCCCCTGGTTCTCGACGAGTCCCGCCTGGCCGAGGCCGACGAGGCGTGGGTGCCGGTGCTCACACCCGACGGTCCGGGCGTGCTGACCTGGGAGAACTCCGACTGATGTGGCCCTTGGGGGAGCAGAACGATCCACCGGCTTCCCATTGGCCCTTGCAGTGGACTGGTCCGGTGGCGTTTCCTCGGTGCTGCAGTAATCCCCCTTTCACATCAGCGAGGTCAGCCCGTGTCCAGCACCGAGAACCAGACTCCCGAGACCGGTACCGCGCGCGTGAAGCGCGGCATGGCCGAGCAGCTCAAGGGCGGTGTGATCATGGACGTGGTCAACGCCGAGCAGGCGAAGATCGCCGAGGACGCCGGTGCCGTGGCCGTCATGGCCCTGGAGCGGGTCCCCGCCGACATCCGCAAGGACGGCGGTGTGGCCCGGATGTCCGACCCGACGATGATCGAGGAGATCATCGAGGCGGTCTCCATCCCGGTCATGGCCAAGTCCCGCATCGGCCACTTCGTCGAGGCCCAGGTCCTGCAGTCGCTCGGCGTGGACTACATCGACGAGTCCGAGGTCCTCACCCCGGCCGACGAGGTCAACCACAGCGACAAGTTCGCGTTCACGACGCCCTTCGTCTGCGGCGCCACCAACCTGGGCGAGGCCCTGCGCCGCATCGCCGAGGGCGCGGCCATGATCCGCTCCAAAGGCGAGGCCGGCACCGGCAACGTCGTCGAGGCCGTCCGCCACCTGCGCCAGATCAAGAACGAGATCGCCCGCCTGCGCGGCTACGACAACAACGAGCTGTACGCCGCCGCCAAGGACCTGCGCGCCCCGTACGAGCTGGTCAAGGAGGTCGCCGAGCTCGGCAAGCTCCCCGTCGTGCTGTTCTCCGCGGGTGGTGTCGCCACTCCCGCCGACGCCGCGCTCATGCGCCAGCTCGGTGCCGAGGGCGTCTTCGTCGGCTCCGGCATCTTCAAGTCCGGCGACCCCGCCAAGCGCGCCGCGGCCATCGTGAAGGCGACCACCTTCTACGACGACCCGAAGATCATCGCGGACGCGTCCCGCAACCTCGGCGAGGCCATGGTCGGCATCAACTGCGACACCCTCCCCGAGTCCGAGCGCTACGCCAACCGCGGCTGGTAACCACTGATGAGCACTCCTGTCATAGGCGTCCTGGCCCTCCAGGGCGACGTCCGGGAGCACCTCGTCGCCCTGGCCGCGGCCGACGCCGTGGCCAGGCCGGTCAGGCGCCCCGAGGAACTCGCCGAGGTGGACGGCCTCGTCATCCCCGGCGGCGAGTCCACCACCATCTCCAAGCTGGCCGCCCTGTTCGGCGTGCTGGAGCCGCTCCGCGCGCGTGTGCGCGAGGGCATGCCCGTCTACGGCACCTGCGCGGGCCTGATCATGCTGGCCGACAAGATCCTCGACCCGCGCTCGGGCCAGGAGACGATCGGCGGCATCGACATGATCGTGCGCCGCAACGCCTTCGGACGCCAGAACGAGTCCTTCGAGGCCGCGGTCGAGGTGAAGGGCGTCGAGGGCGACCCCGTGGAGGGCGTCTTCATCCGCGCCCCCTGGGTCGAGTCCGTCGGTGCCCGCACCGAAGTGCTGGCCGAGCACGCCGGTCACATCGTCGCGGTCCGTCAGGGCAACGCGCTCGCCACGTCGTTCCACCCGGAACTGACCGGCGACCACCGCGTGCACTCTCTGTTTGTCGACATGGTGCGCGCGAACCGGGCGGCGGAGTCCTTGTAGGATCTCAGGCGTTGGTTGCTGGGATGGGTTACGCGAAGGAGACAGGCAGATGTCCGGCCACTCTAAATGGGCTACGACGAAGCACAAGAAGGCCGTGATCGACGCCAAGCGCGGCAAGCTCTTCGCGAAGCTGATCAAGAACATCGAGGTCGCGGCCCGCATGGGCGGCGTCGACATCGAGGGCAACCCGACCCTCTACGACGCCATCCAGAAGGCCAAGAAGTCGTCGGTCCCGAACAAGAACATCGACTCCGCCGTCAAGCGCGGCGGCGGTCTCGAGGCCGGTGGCGCCGACTACGAGACGATCATGTACGAGGGCTACGGACCGAACGGCGTCGCGGTGCTCATCGAGTGCCTCACCGACAACCGCAACCGTGCCGCCTCCGACGTGCGCGTCGCCATGACCCGCAACGGCGGCAACATGGCCGACCCCGGCTCGGTGTCGTACCTCTTCAACCGCAAGGGCGTCGTCATCGTCCCCAAGGGCGAGCTGAGCGAGGACGACGTCCTCGGCGCGGTCCTCGACGCGGGCGCCGAGGAGGTCAACGACCTCGGCGAGTCCTTCGAGGTGCTCAGCGAGGCCACCGACATGGTCGCCGTCCGCACCGCCCTCCAGGACGCCGGGATCGACTACGACTCCGCCGAGGCCAACTTCGTCCCGACCATGCAGGTCGAACTGGACGAGGAGGGCGCGAGGAAGATCTTCCGGCTCATCGACGCACTGGAGGACAGCGACGACGTCCAGAACGTCTTCGCCAACTTCGACGTCAGCGACGAGGTCATGGAGAAGGTCGACGCGTAGCGCTGCCGCGAACTGAGCGGATCCGGCGGGCCGGTGGGACACACCCCACCGGCCCGCCGCCGTTGTCGGTGGCAGCAGATAGCCTGCACAAACAGGCGATTCGAGAGGGAGGGGCAGGGTGCGCGTACTCGGGGTGGACCCCGGACTCACGCGGTGCGGTGTGGGTGTCGTCGAGGGGCTCGCGGGCCGGCCGTTGACCATGGTCGGCGTCGGGGTCGTACGCACGCCCTCGGACGCCGAGTTGGGGCAGCGGCTCGTCGCCGTCGAGCAGGGCATCGAGCAGTGGCTGGACGAGTATCGCCCCGAATTCGTCGCCGTGGAGCGGGTGTTCAGCCAGCACAACGTCCGCACGGTGATGGGCACCGCCCAGGCCAGCGCCGTCGCGATGCTGTGCGCCGCCCGCCGCGGCATCCCCGTCGCCCTGCACACCCCGAGCGAGGTCAAGGCCGCCGTCACCGGCAGCGGACGCGCCGACAAGGCCCAGGTCGGCGCCATGGTCACCCGGCTGCTGCGGCTCGACGCACCGCCCAAGCCGGCCGACGCCGCCGACGCCCTAGCGCTCGCCATCTGCCACATCTGGCGCGCCCCCGCCCAGAACCGACTCCAGCAGGCCGTCGCCCTGCACACAGCCACAGCACGGAAAGGCCGTACGGCATGATCGCCTTTGTGAGCGGCACGGTCGCCGCACTCGCTCCCGACACCGCGGTGGTCGAGGTCGGCGGGGTCGGCATGGCGGTGCACTGCACGCCGAACACGCTGTCGACCCTCCGCCTCGGCAAGCCGGCCAAGCTCGCCACCTCCCTCGTGGTGCGCGAGGACTCCCTGACCCTCTACGGCTTCGTCGACGACGACGAGCGCCAGGTCTTCGAGCTCCTCCAGACCGCGAGCGGGGTCGGCCCCCGGCTGGCGCAGGCCATGCTGGCCGTGCACGCGCCGGACGCCCTGCGCCGGGCGATCGTCACCAGCGACGAGAAAGCCCTGATCGCGGTGCCCGGCATCGGGAAGAAGGGCGCCCAGAAGCTGCTCCTAGAGCTGAAGGACCGGCTCGGCGAGCCGATCGGCGCCCCCGCGATCGGAGCACCGGTCACCCAGGGCTGGCGGGACCAGCTGCACGCGGCCCTGATCGGCCTCGGCTACGCCACGCGGGAGGCCGACGAGGCCGTCACCGCCGTGGCCCCGCAGGCGGAGGCGGCCGAGGGCACGCCTCAGGTCGGCCAACTGCTGAAGGCCGCCCTGCAAACCCTGAACCGCGCCCGCTAGGAGAACGTCAGTGAACTGGGACGACACGACCGACGAGACCGCCCCCGCCGCGGAGCGGCTGGTGGGCTCTGTCGCCGACCGTGAGGACCAGGCCGTGGAGGCCGCCCTGCGCCCCAAGGACCTGGACGAGTTCATCGGCCAGGAGAAGGTCCGCGAACAGCTCGACCTGGTCCTGCGCGCGGCACGCGCGCGGGGCGCCACCGCCGACCACGTACTGCTCTCCGGCGCCCCCGGGCTCGGCAAAACCACCCTGTCGATGATCATCGCGGCCGAGATGGAGGCCCCGATCCGCATCACCAGCGGCCCCGCCATCCAGCACGCCGGTGACCTCGCGGCGATCCTCTCCTCCCTCCAGGAGGGCGAGGTCCTCTTCCTCGACGAGATCCACCGCATGTCGCGGCCCGCCGAGGAGATGCTGTACATGGCGATGGAGGACTTCCGCGTCGACGTCATCGTCGGCAAGGGCCCCGGCGCCACCGCCATCCCTCTGGAGCTGCCCCCCTTCACCCTGGTCGGCGCCACCACGCGCGCGGGCCTGCTGCCGCCCCCGCTGCGCGACCGCTTCGGTTTCACCGCGCACATGGAGTTCTACGAACCGGCCGAGCTAGAGCGGGTCATCCACCGCTCGGCCCATCTGCTCGACGTCGAGATCGGCTCCGAGGGCGCCGCCGAGATCGCGGGCCGTTCCCGCGGCACGCCCCGTATCGCCAACCGCCTGCTGCGCCGGGTGCGCGACTACGCGCAGGTCAAGGCGGACGGCGTCATCACGCGCGACATCGCGGGGGCGGCGCTGAAGGTCTACGAGGTCGACGCCCGCGGCCTCGACCGGCTGGACCGTGGAGTCCTGGAGGCCCTGCTCAAGCTGTTCGGCGGCGGCCCGGTCGGCCTGTCCACGCTCGCGGTCGCGGTGGGGGAGGAGCGCGAGACCGTCGAGGAGGTCGCCGAACCCTTCCTCGTGCGGGAGGGCCTGCTCGCCCGTACCCCGCGGGGACGGGTCGCCACTCCCGCGGCATGGGCGCATCTCGGCCTCACGCCGCCCCGCTCCGCGGCCACAGGAAACGGACAAGGGGACCTGTTCGGGACGTGACGGCATCGTGACGGCGCGGGCATTGGCGGGGTGCGGAACCCAGGTGCGATGCTGAGCGTTGTTCCCTGCGCGCGGACTCGCTTAGACTCCGCCGATGCCGCCTTTGTCGGCGGCGTCCACACCCCAACCATCAGGCCGCTCACCTCGCGGTCGCGTGAAGGAAGTTCCGACCCGTGAGTCTCGTGACCCTCCTCCCCTTCATCGTGCTCATCGGGGCCATGTTCCTGATGACCCGGTCTGCCAAGAAGAAGCAGCAGACCGCCGCCAACATGCGGAACGACATGCAGCCCGGCAGCGGCGTCCGCACGATCGGGGGGATGTACGGCACGGTCAAGGAGGTCGGTGACGACACCGTCCTCCTGGACGCGGGCCCGGGTGTGGACCTGCTCTTCGCGAAGAACGCCATCGGTGCCGTCCTGTCGGACGACGAGTACAACCGCATCGTCCACGGCATCGAGCACGACCTGAAGTCCGACTCCGACGTCGTCCCGGACGACGCCTCCTCCCTCACCGAGACCGACGAGTCCGCCGACGAAGCTGCCGCCGCCTCCGACGAGAAGTCCGTCGACCTCGGTAAGAAGGACACCGCCGAGGAGCCTGTCGCCGACGCGCCCGCCAAGGCCGACGCCGAGGCCGACGCCACCGAGGCGAAGTCGGACGACGAGCCGAAGAAGACCGACGGCGACTCCGACGCGAAGTAGTCGCACTCCGGGCGCGCGGGCCAACTCCGCGCGCCCCGGAACCTGCGCAGCTCGCACGGGATCCCCAACCATGTCATGGCCGTCCGTACGCCGATCCGGCGCGAGAGCGGCCCGAGAGGGAGTACGAGAAGGTGGCAGCACCTAAGAGGGGCCGGAGCGCGAGTGCCCAGAGCAAGCCAGGGCGCACGCTGGCCCTGATCCTGATCGCCATGGTGGCGCTGACCGGGGGAATGTTCCTCTCCGGCCACACCACCCCCCGCCTCGGCATCGACCTTGCCGGCGGTACCAGCATCACGCTGGAGGCGAAGGCCGACCAGGGGTCGGCGATCAACAAGGCCAACATGGACACCGCGGTCGACATCATGAACCGCCGTGTCAACGGTCTGGGCGTCTCCGAAGCGGAGGTGCAGACCCAGGGTGATCGCAACATCATCGTGAACATCCCCAAGGGCACCAACTCCAAGGAGGCCCGCGACCAGGTCGGCACCACCGCCAAGCTGTACTTCCGTCCGGTCCTGGCCCAGGACGCCACCGGCAGCGCCGCGGCCACCCCGTCGCCGAGCGCGTCCGCCAGCGGCTCCTCGACCGCCTCGCCCAGCCCGTCCGCGAGCAAGTCCGGCTCCACGGGTGAGAAGGCGACCTCGTCGTCCTCCCCCTCGCCCACCGCCTCCTCGCAGGGCCGCGCCGTCACCGACGCGCTGAAGGCCGACTCCACACCGTCGGTGTCCGCGAGCCCGACCGGCTCCGCGTCCCCGTCGGCCGCCCCGAGCAGCAGCGCCCCTGCTCCCTCCGCCGCCGACGCCAAGCTCCAGGCCCAGTACGCCGCCCTGGACTGCTCCAAGAAGGCGCAGCGCACCAAGGCGGGCGACGGCGCCAAGCCCACCGACACCACTCTGGGCTGCGGCGACATCGACGGCGTCTGGTACAAGTACGTGCTCGGCCCCGCCGCCGTCGACGGCACCGAGGTCAAGAAGGCCCAGGCCGTCTTCGACACCCAGAACGCCGCCGGCTGGCAGGTCACCATGACCTTCACCGGCAAGGGTGCCAAGAAGTTCGCCGACATCACCGGGCAGCTCGCGAAGAACACCCAGCCGCAGAACGAGTTCGGCATCGTCCTCGACGGCGAGGTCGTCTCCAGCCCGTACGTCAGCTCCTCGATCACCGGCGGCAGCGCCCAGATCTCCGGCAGCTTCACCCAGGAAGAGGCCCAGAACCTCTCCAACATGCTGTCGTACGGCGCCCTCCCGCTCTCCTTCCAGGAGCAGAGCGTGACCACGGTGACCGCGGCGCTCGGCGGTGAGCAGCTGCACGCCGGTCTCCTGGCCGGTGCGATCGGCCTGCTGCTGGTCGTCATCTACCTGGTGGCCTACTACCGCGGCTTGTCGCTCGTCGCGATGGCCTCGCTGCTCGCCTCCGCGATCCTCACCTACGTGATCATGTCCCTGCTCGGCCCGACGATCGGCTTCGCGCTGAACCTGCCGGCCGTGTGCGGTGCCATCGTCGCGATCGGTATCACCGCAGACTCGTTCATCGTGTACTTCGAACGCATCCGCGACGAGATCCGCGAGGGCCGCACGCTGCGCCCGGCCGTCGAGCGGGCCTGGCCGCGAGCCCGGCGCACCATCCTGGTCTCCGACTTCGTGTCGTTCCTGGCCGCCGCTGTGCTCTTCGTAGTGACCGTCGGCAAGGTCCAGGGCTTCGCGTTCACGCTCGGTCTGACCACCGTGCTCGACGTGGTCGTGGTCTTCTTCTTCACCAAGCCGCTGATGACGCTCCTCGCGCGCCGGAAGTTCTTCGCGAGCGGTCACAAGTGGTCCGGCCTCGACCCGAAGGGCCTCGGTGCGCAGCCGCCGCTGCGCCGCACCCGCCGTCCCGCCCCCGTTGAGACGAAGGAGGCGTGAGCATGTCGAAACTCGGCAACCTCGGCGCCCGACTGCACCGTGGCGAGATCAGCTACGACTTCATCGGTCACCGCAAGCTCTGGTACAGCATCTCGATCCTGATCACCATCACGGCGATCGTCGGCCTCGCGGTACGCGGCCTGAACATGGGCATCGACTTCCAGGGCGGCGCGGTCTTCACCACCGAGAAGACCAGCGTCTCCGTCTCCCAGGCCGAGGACTACGCGAAGGAGGCCTCCGGCCACGACGCGGTCGTCCAGAAGCTCGGCAACGGCACGCTGCGCATCCAGATCGCCGGCATGGACACCAAGCAGTCCGACCAGATCAAGAACGACCTGGCCAAGGACTTCAAGGTCGACCCGGAGACCATCGCCGCCGACCTCGTCGGTCCCAGCTGGGGCGACCAGATCGCCAACAAGGCCTGGCAGGGTCTGGCGATCTTCATGGTCCTCGTCGTGATCTATCTGGCGATCGCCTTCGAGTGGCGCATGGCCATCGCGGCGCTGGTCGCCCTGATCCACGACATCACCATCACCGTCGGCATCTACGCCCTCGTCGGCTTCGAGGTCACGCCGGGCACGGTGATCGGTCTGCTGACCATCCTCGGTTACTCGCTCTACGACACGGTGGTCGTCTTCGACTCCCTCAAGGAGCAGACGAAGGACATCACCAAGCAGACCCGCTGGACCTACAGCGACATCGCCAACCGTTCGATCAACGGCACCCTGGTCCGCTCCATCAACACCACGGTGGTCGCGCTGCTGCCGGTGGCGGGCCTGCTGTTCATCGGCGGCGGGTTCCTCGGCGCGGGCACGCTCAACGACATCTCGCTGTCGCTGTTCGTCGGCCTCGCCGCCGGTGCGTACTCCTCGATCTTCATCGCCACCCCGCTCGTCGCCGACCTCAAGGAGCGCGAGCCGGCGATCAAGGCCGTCAGGAAGCGGGTCCTGGCCAAGCGTGCCCAGGCGACCGCCGACGAGGAGATCGTGGAGTCGCGTCCCGTCGGTGAGGAGCCGGAGGACGCCCACGCGGTCGTCGGCCCGCGCACCCAGCCCGCCTCGCGGGGCCGGGGCCGTGGCCGTCCCTCGGGGAAGCGCCGATGACCGAGCTCGCAGGGATCACGGAACTGCTGCTCAGCCGCATCCGGGACGTGGCCGACTACCCGGAGCCGGGCGTGATGTTCAAGGACATCACCCCGCTCCTGGCGGACCCGGCGGCGTTCACGGCGCTCACCGACGCGCTGGCTGCGGTCGCCGCGGACACCGGAGCCACGAAGGTCGTCGGCCTGGAAGCCAGGGGATTCATCCTCGGCGCCCCGGTCGCGGTCCGCGCGGGCCTCGGCTTCATCCCCGTACGCAAGGCGGGCAAGCTCCCCGGGGCGACCCTCAGCCAGGCGTACGACCTGGAGTACGGCTCGGCGGAGATCGAGGTCCACGCCGAGGACCTGTCGGCCGGCGACCGTGTCCTGATCGTCGACGACGTCCTGGCCACGGGAGGCACGGCCGAGGCGTCCATCGAGCTGATCCGTCGCGCGGGCGCGGAGGTGGCGGGCCTCGCGGTTCTCATGGAGCTGGGCTTCCTGGGCGGGCGTGCCCGGCTGATCCCGGCGCTGGCGGGGGCTCCGCTGGAAGCACTGCTGGTGGTCTGAGCGCAGACCGCCCTGCCTGTGAAACGGCCGTTCCGGGACACCGGGGCGGCCGTTCCCCATGGGGAAGCGAGGTGCTTCGTCGTCTGCCGCTCCGTCGTGGCTGGTCGCGCGGTTCCCCGCGCCCCCAGGGGGGATGACGCCACCGGAATTCCGATGGCGGCCTCTCTTGTTCCAGACGTAGACGTCCCTCACATCGGACTGAAGACGATCCCGGGGCGCAGGATCGCTACCATGGGTCCTCCGGAGCCTGACCTGGGGACCCGGATCGCGCACGAGGAGCCCTCTTGCCAGACGAGGCCCAGCCACTGACCGCCGCCAAGCCCGAGCCCGGCTCGGCGCCCGCGGCGAAGCCCGCGCCGGACGCGAAGACCGCGACGAACGACGCCCGCGGGCCGGTCGAGCACGCCCAGTCCGCGCCCGTCGACAAGCCGGCCGAAGCTGCCAGGCCGAAGCCGTCCCCCGCCCTCGACTCCGCCGCACCGGGGAACTCCGAGCGCTCCGCGTCCGTCCGCCCGAACACGGGCCAGCCCGCCCGCACCGGCTCCTCCAACCGCGTCCGCGCCCGTCTCGCCCGCCTCGGCGGCCAGCGCTCCAACCCGTACAACCCGGTCCTGGAGCCCCTGCTGCGGATAGTGCGCAGCAACGACCCGAAGATCGAGACCGCCACCCTGCGGCAGATCGAGCAGGCCTACCAGGTCGCCGAGCGGTGGCACCGCGGCCAGAAGCGCAAGAGCGGCGACCCGTACATCACGCACCCGCTCGCGGTGACCACGATCCTCGCCGAACTCGGCATGGACCCGGCCACCCTCATGGCGGGCCTGCTGCACGACACCGTCGAGGACACCGAGTACGGCCTCGACCAGCTGCGCCGTGACTTCGGTGAATCGGTCGGCCTGCTCGTCGACGGCGTCACCAAGCTGGACAAGGTCAAGTTCGGCGAGGCCGCGCAGGCCGAGACCGTGCGCAAGATGGTCGTGGCCATGGCGAAGGACCCGCGCGTCCTGGTCATCAAGCTCGCCGACCGGCTGCACAACATGCGCACCATGCGCTACCTCAAGCGCGAGAAGCAGGAGAAGAAGGCGCGCGAGACCCTCGAGATCTACGCGCCGCTCGCCCACCGCCTCGGCATGAACACCATCAAGTGGGAGCTGGAGGACCTCGCGTTCGCGATCCTCTACCCCAAGATGTACGACGAGATCGTACGGCTGGTGGCCGAGCGGGCACCGAAGCGTGACGAGTACCTGGCCATAGTGACCGACGAGGTGCAGTCCGACCTGCGCGCGGCCCGGATCAAGGCCACCGTCACCGGCCGCCCCAAGCACTACTACAGCGTCTACCAGAAGATGATCGTCCGCGGTCGCGACTTCGCGGAGATCTACGACCTGGTCGGCATCCGAGTCCTCGTCGACACCGTCCGCGACTGCTACGCCGCCCTCGGCACCGTGCACGCGCGATGGAACCCGGTCCCCGGCCGGTTCAAGGACTACATCGCGATGCCCAAGTTCAACATGTACCAGTCGCTGCACACCACGGTGATCGGCCCCAACGGCAAGCCCGTCGAACTCCAGATCCGCACGTTCGACATGCACCGTCGCGCCGAGTACGGCATCGCCGCGCACTGGAAGTACAAGCAGGAGGCCGTCGCCGGCGCCTCCAAGGTGCGTTCGGACCAGCCGAGGACCACCGGCAAGGACGACCACCTCAACGACATGGCGTGGCTGCGCCAGCTCCTGGACTGGCAGAAGGAGACCGAGGACCCGGGCGAGTTCCTGGAGTCCCTGCGCTTCGACCTCTCGCGCAACGAGGTCTTCGTCTTCACGCCCAAGGGCGACGTCATCGCGCTGCCGGCCGGCGCCACGCCCGTGGACTTCTCGTACGCGGTGCACACCGAGGTGGGCCACCGCACCATAGGAGCCCGCGTCAACGGCCGGCTCGTACCGCTGGAGTCGACCCTCGACAACGGCGACCTGGTCGAGGTCTTCACCTCCAAGGCGCCCGGAGCCGGACCGTCCCGGGACTGGCTGAACTTCGTCAAGTCCCCCCGTGCCCGCAACAAGATCCGCGCCTGGTTCTCCAAGGAGCGCCGCGACGAGGCGATCGAGCAGGGCAAGGACGCCATCGTCCGCGCGATGCGCAAACAGAACCTGCCGATCCAGCGGATCCTCACCGGCGACTCCCTGGTCACCCTCGCGCACGAGATGCGCTACCCCGACATCTCCGCGCTGTACGCGGCGATCGGCGAGGGCCATGTCTCCGCGCAGAACGTCGTGCAGAAGCTGGTCTCGGCGCTCGGTGGCGAGGAGGCGGCCACCGAGGAGATGGACGAGGCGGTCCCGCCGTCCCGCACCCGCGGTCGCAAGCGGCGCAGCAACCAGGACCCCGGTGTCGTCGTCAAGGGCGTCGACGACGTGTGGGTCAAGCTGGCCCGCTGCTGTACGCCCGTACCCGGCGACCCGATCATCGGGTTCGTCACCCGCGGTAGTGGCGTATCGGTTCACCGCAACGACTGCGTCAACGTGGAGTCACTGTCCCGCGAGCCCGAACGCATCCTCGAGGTCGAGTGGGCGCCGACCCAGTCCTCGGTCTTCCTGGTCGCCATCCAGGTCGAGGCCCTGGACCGCTCCCGGCTCCTCTCCGACGTCACCCGTGTCCTGTCCGACCAGCACGTCAACATCCTCTCCGCGGCCGTCCAGACCTCCCGCGACCGCGTCGCCACCTCCCGCTTCACGTTCGAGATGGGCGACCCGAAGCACCTGGGGCACGTCCTGAAGGCGGTCCGTGGCGTCGAGGGCGTCTACGACGTGTACCGGGTGACCTCGGCGCGGAACCGGTCGTAGTACGCCGTAGGACGCCGATACGACGAGAAGGGCCCCGTACGCGCTGTACGGGGCCCTTCTCGTCGTACGGGTCGATCTCAGCCGATGTCTCAGCCGCCGAACTCGTGGAGACCCTTCAGGGCCTGGTCCAGGAGTGCCTGGCGGCCCTCCAGCTCCCGCTCCAGCTTGTCGGCCCTGGCGTTGTTGCCCTGGGCGCGCGCCTGATCGATCTGGCCCCTGAGCTTGTCCACGGCTGCCTGGAGCTGACCGGTCAGACCCTCGGCACGCGCGCGTGCCTCCGGGTTGGTCCGGCGCCACTCCGTCTCCTCGGCCTCCTGCAGAGCGCGCTCGACGGCGTGCATCCGGCCCTCGACCTTCGGGCGCGAGTCCCGCGGGACGTGGCCGATGGCCTCCCAGCGTTCGTTGAGCGTGCGGAACGCGGCGCGGGCCGATTTCAGGTCACCGATCGGCAGGAGCTTCTCGGCCTCCTCGGCCAGCTCCTCCTTGAGCTTGAGGTTCTCCGTCTGTTCGGCGTCCCGTTCGGCGAAGACCGAACTGCGGGCGGCGAAGAACACGTCCTGGGCACCGCGGAAGCGGTTCCACAGGTCGTCCTCGTGCTCGCGCTGGGCGCGGCCCGCGGCCTTCCACTCCGTCATCAGATCGCGGTAGCGGGCGGCCGTGGGGCCCCAGTCCGTGGACCCGGAGAGCGCCTCGGCCTCGCCGACCAGCCGCTCCTTGGTCTTGCGGGCGTCCTCGCGCTGCGCGTCCAGTGACGCGAAGTGGGCCTTGCGGCGCTTGGAGAACGCCGAGCGGGCGTGCGAGAAGCGGTGCCACAGCTCGTCGTCGGACTTGCGGTCCAGGCGCGGCAGACCCTTCCAGGTGTCCACCAGGGCGCGCAGCCGCTCACCGGCGGACCGCCACTGGTCGGACTGGGCCAGCTCCTCCGCCTCGACGACCAGCGCCTCCTTGGAGTGCCGGGCCTCGTCGGACTGCTTGGCGCGCTGCTGCTTGCGCTCCTCGCGGCGCTTGCCGACCGTCTCCACGAGAGCGTCCAGCCGGACCTTGAGCGCCGCCAGGTCACCGACCGCGTGATGCGCGTCGACCTGCTCGCGAATGTGGTCGATCGCGGTCTGCGCGTCCTTCGCGGACAGGTCGGTGGTCTTCACTCGCTTCTCGAGGAGGCCGATCTCGACAACCAGGCCCTCGTACTTGCGCTCGAAGTAGGCCAGGGCTTCCTCGGGGGTGCCCGCCTGCCAGGAACCGACGACCTGCTCGCCGTCGGCCGTACGCACGTACACGGTCCCCGTCTCGTCGACGCGGCCCCACGGGTCGCTGCTCACAGCGCCTCCTCCACATGATGCCTGCGGAAGGCTTCAGCGCCCCCGGGCATCGTCCACAGTTTCGTCACGGCCAACATAGGCGACCGGCGGGTTGCCTGTCCGCATCCCGCGCGACCGAAATTACGCAGTTGGCGGTCAGGATTTGGTGACGGTCGCCTTGTTGATCACGACGGTCGCGTTCGGCGCGCCGTCGCCCGCGCCGGTGCTCTCACCAGCCGCGGCGATCTTCTTCAGCACCTTCATACCGGATGCCGAGATGGTGCCGAACGGGGTGTAGCTCGGAGGCAGCTGGCTGTCCTGGTAGACGAGGAAGAACTGGCTGCCGCCGGTGTGCGCCTGTCCGGTGTTCGCCATCGCGACGGTGCCCGCCGGATAGACGTTGGACTTGAGGCTCTTGTCCTTCAGGTTCTCGTCCGGGATGGTGTAGCCCGGTCCGCCGCTGCCGGAGCCCGTCGGGTCGCCGCACTGCAGGACGTAGATGCCGTTGGTGGTGAGCCGGTGGCACTTGGTGTGGTCGAAGAAGCCCTTGCCCGCGAGGAAGTCGAACGAGTTGACGGTGTGCGGGGCCGCCGACGCCTTCAGCGCGATGTCGATCTCACCGCAGGTCGTCGCGAGGCCCAGGGTGTACTTCGCCGACTTGTCGATGGACATCGCCGGCTCCTTCTTCCAGGTCTCCGTCTTGACCTTGCCGGCGGCGGCCTTCTCGCACGGGTCCGGCGCCTTGCTCGGCGCCGCGCTCGGGCTGGTCTGCGCGCTCGCGCTGGTCTTGTCGTCGTCCTTCATGACGCCGGACGTGTAGAGCGCCAGGCTGCCCACCAGGACCACGCCGAGCACCAACCCGATCACGGAGTTGCGTACACGGGCCTTGCGGCGCGCGGCCGTGCGCCGCTGCTGCTGTCGCAAGAACTTCTCCCGCGCGAGCTGCCGCTTCCGCTGTTCCTGGGTGACCACGGGGTTCTCTCCTCATGCGTCTCGTCCGCCGACCGGTACGCATGCGTCGTATGAGCCGACCGCCTGCGTGTGCCCCGTACCGTATATGGGTTCGCTGAGGAATCGGCAGCGCCGGTAGGCTCTGACCACTGGGGCAGCCGCCCGAAAGACCGCCCGTACCCACACAAAACGAGGACGATCGTGCTCATTGCGGGGTTCCCCGCCGGGGCCTGGGGGACGAACTGTTATCTCGTCGCCCCCGCCGCCGGTGAGGAGTGCGTGATCATCGACCCGGGCCACCAGGCCGCCGAGGGAGTCGAGGAGACGCTGAAGAAGCATCGGCTCAAGCCCGTCGCCGTCGTCCTCACCCACGGCCACATCGACCACGTGGCCTCGGTCGTCCCCGTGTGCGGCGCGCACGGAGTACCGGCGTGGATCCACCCCGAGGACCGCTACATGATGAAGGACCCCTCGATGGGTCTCGGGCGTTCCGTCGGGATGCCGCTCATGGGCGAGATCACCGTGGGGGAGCCGGACGACGTCAAGGAGCTGACCGACGGCGCGAAGCTGGAGCTCGCGGGTCTGGAGCTGTCCGTCGCGCACGCGCCGGGGCATACCAAGGGGTCGGTGGCCTTCCGGATGCCGGAGACGGCCGATATCCCGTCGGTCTTCTTCTCCGGGGATCTGCTGTTCGCCGGCTCCATCGGACGCACCGACCTGCCCGGCGGTGACATGGCCGAGATGCTCGACTCGCTGGCCCGTGTGTGCCTGCCGCTCGACGACTCGACCGTGGTGCTGTCCGGCCACGGCCCCCAGACGACCATCGGCCAGGAGCGCGCCACCAACCCGTATCTGCGGCAGGTGGCCGCCGACGGCCAGGGAGCACCTCAGGCTCCCCGACGAGGAATGTGACGAGAGACTTCCGTGAGCACCTTTCAGGCCCCCAAGGGCACGTACGACCTGATCCCGCCGGACAGCGCCAAGTTCCTGGCCGTCCGCGACGCGATCGCCGCACCGCTGCGCACCTCCGGCTACGGCTACATCGAGACCCCCGGCTTCGAGAACGTCGAGCTGTTCGCGCGTGGTGTCGGTGAGTCCACCGACATCGTCACCAAGGAGATGTACGCCTTCGAGACCAAGGGCGGCACCAAGCTCGCCCTGCGCCCCGAGGGCACGGCGTCCGTGCTGCGTGCGGCGCTGGAGGCCAACCTCCACAAGCTCGGCAACCTCCCGGTCAAGCTCTGGTACTCCGGCTCGTACTACCGCTACGAGCGCCCCCAGAAGGGCCGCTACAGGCACTTCTCGCAGGTCGGCGCCGAGGCGATCGGCGCGGAGGACCCGGCGCTCGACGCCGAGCTGATCATCCTGGCCGACCAGGCGTACCGCTCGCTGGGCCTGAGGAACTTCCGGATCCTGCTGAACAGCCTGGGCGACAAGGAGTGCCGCCCGGTGTACCGGGAGGCGCTGCAGACCTTCCTGAGGGGTCTCGACCTCGACGAGGAGACCCTGCGCCGCGCGGACATCAATCCCCTCCGCGTCCTCGACGACAAGCGCCAGGACGTGCAGAAGCAGCTCGCGGACGCACCCCTGCTGCGTGACTACCTCTGCGACGCCTGCAAGGCGTACCACGAGGAGGTCCGTGAGCTGATCACCGCGGCGGGCGTGGCCTTCGAGGACGACCCGAAGCTGGTGCGCGGCCTCGACTACTACACCCGTACGACCTTCGAGTTCGTCCACGACGGCCTGGGCTCCCAGTCCGCGGTGGGCGGCGGCGGCCGCTACGACGGACTGTCGGAGATGATCGGCGGACCCGCCCTCCCGTCCGTCGGCTGGGCGCTCGGCGTCGACCGCACGGTCCTCGCCCTGGAGGCGGAGGGCGTCGAGCTCGAACTCCCCTCCACGACCAGCGTGTTCGCGGTCCCGCTGGGCGAGGAGGCCCGCCGGATCCTGTTCGCCAAGGTCACCGAACTGCGCAAGCTCGGCATCGCGACCGACTTCTCCTACGGCGCCAAGGGCCTCAAGGGCGCCATGAAGAACGCCAACCGCAGCGGCGCCCGCTACGCGATCGTCGCCGGTGAACGCGACCTCGCCGAGGGCGTCGTACAGCTGAAGGACATGGAGTCCGGGGAGCAGTCGGCGATCGGGGTCAACGAGATCGTGGCGGAGCTGGAGTCGAGGCTCGGTTAGCGGGACGGCGGGGGAAGGGCGTCGGCACTCACCGGCAGGCGCCCTTCTTCCTGCCAACTCGCCCCAGGGGCAAAGGAGTCGGGATACCGGGGTAAACGCTTGGCGATGTTTTCGAACGAGCGTGCACCGCGTTCCTATGCTCCGCGCATGAGACTCTTCCGGTTGAGAGGCCGAGACAGCGACGTACAGGTGCTGGGGAAGTCCCTGGTCCCCGCCATGGCCCTGTTCCGGGGTGGGCGTTACAAGGAGGCGGAGGCCGAAGCCCGTGCCGTGGCCGCGAGCCTCGGCACGGGTCTTCCGGACGGAGTCCTGGCACTGTCCTTCGCCGCGATGTCGGCGGGCGCCCAGGGCCGGCATGCCGAAGCCCTCGCCGAATACGACGCGCTGCTGCCGGTGTTCGGCAGGAACTTCGGCGCCGAACACTCGCGGACCCTGCTACTGCGCTCGAACCGTGCCCAGGGCCTGATCCCGCTCGCCAGGTACGCCGAGTGCGAGAGGGAGTGTGCGGCCGTCGCCCGGGCCGCCGTCCGGCCCGCGGCCCGGCTCGGCGAGCCGGAGCGGTCACGGATGATCGCGGCCGCCCGCAACGGCCAGATCTACGCCGTCAACGCGCAGGGCCGTCATCCGGAAGCCGAGCGGCTTGCTCGCGAGGCTCTCGCCGCCCATCACACCGAGGACCGGTTCACCCTGGGTCTGCGGCTGGGCCTGGCGCGCAGCCTCAACGGCCAGGCCCGTCACGAGGAGGCGCTCGCCGAGGCGGAGAGCGCCGACAGCCTGAGCCGGCGCCTGCCCGAGGAACAGCGTCGCCCGGAGACCGGTGCCGTCGAACTGGCCATGGCCAGAGCCCTCCTGGGGCTGGGCCGTGGAACCGAGGCCCACTCCAAGGCCGCGATCGCCCATGACGCCTGCGTGGCCACCTTCGGCCCGGAGCACTACCGCACCGTCGAGGCCCGGGACCTGCTCGACCGGATCGACGGCGCCTGACGGGGCCCTACTGGTCGAGAAGCCCGTACCGCATGGCACAGGTGACGGCTGCCGTCCGGTCGGTGACCCCCAACTTGCCGAAGGCCCGCAGGAGATGGGTCTTCACCGTCGACTCGCCGATGAAGAGCCGCCGGCCGATCTCCGCGTTCGTACAGCCCTCCGCCACCAGCCGCAGGACCGCCGTCTCACGCTCCGAGAGCCTCGGCCGCTCCGGCCGGGTGCGCAGCTGGTCGACCAGTCGGGCGGCGACCGTCGGCGCCAGTACCGTCTCGCCGCGCGCGGCGGCCCGTACGGACTGAGCCAGTTCACCCCGGGGCAGGTCCTTCAGCAGGTAGCCCGCCGCCCCCGCCTCCACGGCCCGCAGGATGTCCCGGTCCGTCTCGTACGTCGTCAGGACGATCACCCGGCAGGGCAGCCCCGCCTCGGTCATCCGCACGATCGACTCGACGCCCGAGCCGCCCGGCATCCGCAGGTCCATCAGCACGATGTCGGGCCGGAGCGCCGCCGCCAGTGCCTCCGCCTGCGGCCCGCTGGACGCGTCGGCGATCACCTCCAGGTCCGGTTCCGCCGTCAGCATCGCCCGCAGGCCCTCCCGAACGACGGGGTGGTCGTCGGCGAGGATGATCCGGATCATGAACGACTCCTCGGGGGAGGTACGGGCAGTTCGACGGTGACCGTGGTGCCGCCGCCGGGCGCGCTGCGCACCCGGACCGTGCCGCCGACCTCGGTGGCGCGGGCACGGAGCCCCGCCAGGCCGTAGCCGTCATGGGCGGCCCCCGGGTCGAAGCCGTGGCCGTCGTCCCGTACGGACACGGTGAGGCGGCCGTCGGCGTAGTGGAGACCGATGGTCACCGCGGCCGAACTCCCCGCATGCTTACGGCAGTTCGTGAGCGCCTCCTGGCAGGAGCGCAGGGCGACGACCTCGGGTCCCGCGGGCAGCGGACGGACCGGGCCGGTCACCTCCAGCTTCGCGGAGTTCCGCGCCGCCAGCCGGAACAGGGCGTCCGGCAGCGTCGCGCCGTCCAGGTCGGCGGGGGTGCCTCCGGCGACCAGAGCTCGCGCCTCGGCGAGGTTCAGCCGGGCCGTCTCGTCCATCAGCGCCAGATGCCGGCGAGCCTGCGGCACATCGTGACCGAGCTCCGCGTCGACGGCCTGGGCCAGCATCAACAGGCTGGTGAAGCCCTGCGCGAGGGTGTCGTGGATCTCCCTGGCCATCCGCTCCCGCTCGGCCAGCGCCCCGTGCGCCGCCGACAGCCGGGACACCTCGTGCCGGCTCGCGTCGAGCTCCGCGATCAGCGCCGCGCGCTCCTGGCTCTGCTCGATGATGCGGATCACCCAACCGCCCAGGGCCACCGAGAAGACCAGGGTGACCACCGCGAACAGGCCGTTGAAGAAGACGTCCTGGTCGCTCGGCCACCACAGCAGCGCCCAGCCCACCACCGGCGCCAGGTTGATCATGGCCACCATGACGGTCGCCCACCGCATCCGCAGCGTCATGAAGCACTGGGGGACGAGCGCGAAGGTCATCAGCCGGGTCTCGCCCACCAGGATCGCCGAGGGCAGGAACAGGGCGGTCATCGCGAAGAGGTAGCCGAGGGCCTGGCGCTCGGGGGGCGGGTCGCCCTTCAGCAACGGGCGTCCCGTCCACACGAACAGCGGGATCAACGGCACCAGCAGCGCCGCCGCGGTGACGCGGACCGGCCACCCCGGATGTCCTGTGCCGAGCACGAACGCCAGGGTGGCCAGCCAGATGAGGGCGAAGTAGGTGTCCCACAGCCGGAAGGAGCGGTCCCAGCTGTAGGCGCCGTCCGCCCCCGTCCGGTCGTTCATCCGTCGCGCCGGTTCTTCCACCGGAAGGTCAGCAGACACAGCAGCAATCCTCCGACGCACCACGCCCCCAGCACCAGGGCGATGCGCCCGAACTCCCAGTCGCCTGCCTGCTCCAGGACCTGCGCCGAGTCCGGCAGGAACACCCCGCGCAGCCCCTGGCACATCCACTTCAGCGGGAACAGCGCGCCGATGTTCAGCATCCAGTCGGGGATCGTCTCGATCGAGATGTACACCCCGGAGATGAACTGGAGGACGAGGAAAGGCAGCACGACCACGGAACTCGCGCTCTTGGCGGACTTGGGCACCGAACTGATCGCGATGCCGAGCAGCGCGCAGGCCGTCAGCCCGAGCACGAAGATCCAGGCGAACGCGAACCATTTGCCGCCGTCCGAGGGCAGATCGATGTCGTAGAACGCCACACCGACGAGCAGCAGGATCGCCGTCTCCATGAGACCGGTGACCAGTACCAGCCAGACCTTGCCGAGGAAGTACGCCGTCGGCGGCATCGGCGTGCCCCGCAGCCGGCGTAGCACCTTCTCGTCCCGCTCGATGGTGATGGAGATGCCGAGCGACTGGAAGCTCGTCGACATGATGCCCGCGGCCATCATCGCCGGGACGTAGAGCTGCTGGACGCTGATGCCCGCCCCCTTCACGTCGTCGCTGAAGATCGACGCGAACAGGAACAGGAAGACCACCGGGAACGCGAAGGTGAACACCATCTGGTCGCGCTGCCGGAAGAACTGCTTGATCTCCAGGGCACCCCGCCCAAGCCCAAGCTCCCAGGCGCCGGGCAGCCTCTCCGCGCGGGCATCGGCCCGGGACCGTACGGCGGTCGTGGTCATCGCGCGTCCTCCTGTCCGGTCAGCCGGAGGTAGACGTCCTCCAGCGTGGGGCGGCCCACTGTCAGTCCCGGGATCTCGCCGTCGAAGCGGCGCATCAGCTCGGCGACCGTCCTGGTCGGGGTGTCGGTGTGCTCCACGCGCGGGGTGCCGTCCGGCTCGGTCCACGCGACGGTGGCGCCGGTGCCGTACCGCTCCCGCAGCCTCGCCGGTTCGTCCTCGGCGACTACCTTGCCCCGGGAGATCACGGCCAGCCGGTCGGCGAGTGCCTCGGCCTCCTCCAGGTAGTGCGTGGTGAGCAGGATCGTGGTGCCCTCGTCGGACAGCTTGCGGATCAGGTCCCAGAACTGCCGCCGGGCCGCCGGGTCGAAACCGGTCGTCGGCTCGTCCAGAAGCAGCAGCTCGGGATCGCCGATCACCCCGAGCGCCACGTCCAGGCGCCGCCGCTGGCCGCCCGACAGCGCCTTGATCCGGCTGCCCGCCTTGGCCTCGAGACCCACCAGACCGATGACCTCCTCGGGGTCCCGCGGCCTCGGGTAGTAGCGGGCGAAATGCCGTACGGTCTCGCCGACCGTCAACTCCGCGGGCGCGGATTCGTCCTGCCAGACGATTCCGACACGTGAGCGCCACGCGCGTGTGCCGTGCGCCGGGTCCGCGCCGAGCACCGAGACCTCGCCCGCGTCCCGGTCGCGGTTGCCCTGGAGGATCTCCACCGTGGTGCTCTTGCCCGCGCCATTGGGCCCGAGCAGGCCGAACACCTCGCCCCTGCGGATGCCGAGATCGATTCCGTCGACCGCGGTCACGTCGCCGTACCGCTTGCGCAGCCCCCGAACGTCCACAGCGAGTTCGTTCGCGTGTGTTGTCATGCCCTCGAGAGTCGGCCGGAACCGAACGCTCAGGGACGACCGTGCGTACTTCCTTATGTCCACCGAACGGTGGACAAGCCTCTGTGTACGGCACAATGGCCCCTGCCCGAAGTAAGGTCCAACTCTCAAGCAGACGGATCGGCGTGATGAGCAAGACCACAGTGAAAGACGTCTCCACGGAGCCCGGGCCCGCGTCGGCGGGCGCCGACGCGACGCCCCGGACGGAGGGCGGCAGCCGTGCCTTCGCCCTGCTGCTGGTGATCACCGGCGCGGCCGGACTGCTCGCCGCGTGGGTCATCACGATCGACAAGTTCAAGATCCTCGAGGGCAAGGTGAGCGGCAAGACGTTCACCCCGAGCTGCTCCCTCAACCCGATCGTCTCCTGCGGCAGCGTCATGGAGAGCAAGCAGGCCGCCGCCTTCGGGTTCCCCAACCCGATGCTCGGCCTCGTCTGCTACGGCATCGTGATCTGCGTCGGCATGAGCCTGCTCACCCGCGCCCGCTTCCCGCGTTGGTACTGGCTCACCTTCAACTTCGGCACGCTCTTCGGCGTGGCCTTCTGCACCTGGCTCCAGTTCCAGTCCCTGTACCGGATCAACGCGCTGTGCCTGTGGTGCTCGCTGGCCTGGGTCGCCACGATCACCATGTTCTGGTACGTCACCTCGTTCAACGTCCGCAACGACTTCCTGCCGTCCCCGGGCTGGCTCAAGCGCTTCCTCGCGGAGTTCACCTGGGTCCTGCCGGTCACGCACTGCGGCATCATCGCGATGATGATCCTGACCCGCTGGGGCTCCACCCTCTGGGCTTGATCCTTCGGGCCTGATCCTTCGGGCGTTGTCAGTGGCGTGACATAGGGTTTTGAACGTGGAGCCCGATCTGTTCACCGCCGCGGCGGAAGAGCGCCAGGAGAAGGACCCGGCCGGCAGCCCCCTGGCGGTCCGGATGCGCCCGCGCACCCTCGACGAGGTGGTGGGCCAGCAGCACCTGCTCAAGGCGGGCTCGCCGCTGCGCCGACTGGTCGGCGAGAGCGGCGGCGGCCCCGCCGGGCCCTCCTCGGTGATCCTGTGGGGCCCGCCGGGTACCGGCAAGACGACACTGGCGTACGTCGTGTCGAAGGCGACCAACAAGCGTTTCGTGGAGCTCTCCGCGATCACCGCCGGGGTCAAGGAAGTGCGCGCGGTCATCGAAGGCGCCCGCCGCGCCATCGGCGGGTTCGGCAAGGAGACCGTCCTCTTCCTCGACGAGATCCACCGCTTCAGCAAGGCCCAGCAGGACTCCCTGCTCCCCGCGGTCGAGAACCGCTGGGTGACCCTGATCGCGGCGACCACCGAGAACCCGTACTTCTCGGTGATCTCCCCGCTGCTGTCCCGGTCCCTCCTGCTGACCCTCGAACCCCTCACCGACGACGACCTCAGAGGGCTCCTGAAGCGGGCCGTGAGCGACGAGCGCGGCCTGAAGAACACCGTCGCCCTCCCAGGGGACACCGAGGCCCACCTCCTGCGGATCGCCGGCGGCGACGCCCGCCGCGCCCTGACCGCCCTGGAGGCCGCCGCCGGCGCCGCGCTGGACAAGGGCGAGCCGGAGATCTCCCTCACCACACTCGAGGAGACGGTCGACCGCGCGGCCGTGAAGTACGACCGCGACGGCGACCAGCACTACGACGTGGCCAGCGCCCTCATCAAGTCCATCAGGGGCTCGGACGTCGACGCGGCCCTGCACTACCTGGCCCGCATGATCGAGGCCGGCGAGGACCCCCGCTTCATCGCCCGCCGCCTGATGATCTCCGCGAGCGAGGACATCGGCCTCGCCGACCCGGGCGCCCTCCCCATAGCCGTCGCCGCCGCCCAGGCCGTCGCCATGATCGGCTTCCCCGAGGCCGCGCTGACACTGAGCCACGCGACCATCGCCCTCGCCCTGGCCCCGAAGTCCAACGCCGCGACCACGGCGATCGGCGCCGCCATGGAGGACGTACGCAAGGGCCACGCGGGGCCCGTGCCGATGCACCTGCGGGACGGGCACTACAAGGGCGCGGCCAAGCTCGGGCACGCGCAGGGGTACGTCTATCCGCACGACCTGCCCGAGGGGATCGCCGCCCAGGAGTACGCCCCGGAGGAGCTCAGGGGCCGGGAGTACTACACCCCCACCCGGCACGGGGCCGAGGCGCGGTACGCGGACGCGGTCGAGTGGACCCGCAAGCACCTCGGTCGTAAGCGGTCCTGAGCACCCTGTAGAATCCCTCGAAGTGCCGAGTCCCGCGCAGTCAGAGCGGGACAACCGGCCGGAACCCCAGTGGGTTCCAGGAGCGTCGCGCACCGTTCGAATGGTGTCGCGGGCAACCCATCACCACCCGTCGTACGAGAGTACGGCGGCACCGGTCGGTGGGTCACTCGCGTGCTGCACGTATGTGCCCAGACCAGGGGAGCGGCTGCCCACCAGGTCCCTCGCGGACCCGGCGGGTTTCCCCGGCTGCGGATGCGACCTCCCATAACTCTGACGAGCCGAACACCAGAAATGAGAGATTGTGGCGAACCAGTCCCGCCCCAAGGTCAAGAAGTCGCGTGCCCTCGGCATCGCGCTGACCCCGAAGGCCGTCAAGTACTTCGAGGCCCGCCCCTACCCGCCGGGTGAGCACGGCCGTGGCCGCAAGCAGAACTCGGACTACAAGGTCCGTCTGCTGGAGAAGCAGCGTCTGCGTGCGCAGTACGACGTGTCCGAGCGTCAGCTCGTCCGCGCCTACGAGCGTGCCGCCAAGACCCAGGGCAAGACCGGTGAGGCCCTGGTCATCGAGCTCGAGCGCCGTCTCGACGCCCTGGTCCTGCGTTCGGGCATCGCCCGCACCATCTACCAGGCCCGTCAGATGGTCGTGCACGGTCACATCGAGGTCAACGGCGGCAAGGTCGACAAGCCGTCGTTCCGTGTCCGTCCCGACGACGTCGTGATGGTCCGCGAGCGCAGCCGCAGCAAGACGCTGTTCGAGGTCGCCCGCGCCGGTGGCTTCGCCCCCGACGGTGAGACCCCGCGCTACCTGCAGGTGAACCTCGGCGCCCTGGCCTTCCGCCTGGACCGCGAGCCGAACCGCAAGGAGATCCCGGTGATCTGCGACGAGCAGCTCGTCGTCGAGTACTACGCCCGCTGATCACCAGCAGGCCGTAGCACCACGCACCACTCAGCCCGCCGTCTCCCCGCCCTTCCGGGTGGGCGAGGCGGCGGGCTGCTGCGTCTTCGAGGCCGCCGTCGGATGCCGCACCGGACCGCGCGGGGCACGCAGCGCCTCCAGACCCGCCTCCCGCCCGCCACGCCCCAGGGCCCGGGCCACTGCCGCGTCCCGGTCCAGCCGAGCCCCCTGCCGTACGCACGTCTCGTACCGCTCGTCGCCCAGCCGCTGCCGGGCCGTCGCCTCGCACAGCTCGTGCGGGGCGTTGTAGTGGGCCGAGCCGAACAGCGGCAGACCCACCGACGGCCACAGCGACGCCGCCGCGCCCTGCAGCAGCGCGGCCTCGGCCGCATCGCCCTGGGTGACCGTGACCAGAGCCAGCAGTTCGAGGGACAGGACCGAACCGAGCAGATCGTGGAAGGCGTGCGCGCAGGTCAGGCAGTCCGTGAGCAGCTCACGCGCGCGTGCCGGGTCACCCTCGCTCCAGGCCGCGTACGCCAGGACGTACAGCGCGTACGAACGTGCCCATCGCTCGCCGTGGTCCTCGCACACCCGGCGTACGTCCTCGCACAGCCGCACCGCGTCCGGCAGGTCTCCCAGGAACGCCCGGGCCATCGCCAGTTCGACCTGGCCCATCAGCACGTTGCTGTTGAGCTCGCCGATCTCCTGATAGCGCGCCAGCGACGAGCGCAGCAGCGTCTCGGCACGCGGCATGTCGTCCGAGACGAGCGCCAGACAGCCGGTGCGGTGCTCGGCGTACGCCATCGCCGTAGGGTTCCCGGACCGCTCCGCCTCCTGCCGGCACTCCTGCAGAGCCGCCAGCGCGGGCACCGTGTCGCCCTGGAGGACCGCCACATAGCCGAGGACCCACAGGGCCTTCAGCCGGGCGTGTTCGGCACCCGGCTCCAGATCGACACTGCGTTCCAGCCAGTGCCGCCCCTCCGACAGCCGCCCGCAGCCGACCCAGCAGAACCAGAGGGAGCCCGCGAGGTGCTGGCCCAGTTCCGCCCCGTCGGGCTCGGTCAGGCAGTACTCCAGGGCGCAGCGCAGATTCGGCAGCTCGGCCTCGATCCGTGCGGCCACCTCGTTCTGCCGCGGCGAGAACCAGTCCAGTTCGCACCAGGTCGCAAGGCCCACGTACCAGTCGCGGTGCCGTCTGCGCAGCCGGACCGCGTCGCCCGTAGCCTCCAGCCACTCGGCGCCGTACGCCCGGACCGTGTCGAGCATCCGGTAGCGCACGCCGGTCGCGGTCTCCGCGCGGGACACCACGGACTGGGCGAGCAGCGCGGACAGGACGTCGAGGACGTCGTCGGAGTGCAGACCGCCGCCGCTGCACACGTACTCGGCGGCCTCCAGGTCGAACTGCCCGGCGAACACCGACAGCCGTGACCACAGCAACCGCTGCTCGGGCGTGCACAGTTCGTGGCTCCAGCCGATCGCCGTGCGCAGCGTCCGATGCCGGGGCAGGGCGTCCCGGCCGCCGCCCGTCAGCACCCGGAACCGGTCGTCGAGCCGTTCCAGCAGCTGCTCGGGGGACAGCGCTCCCAGCCGTCCGGCGGCGAGTTCGATCGCCAGCGGGATCCCGTCCAGCCGCCGGCACAGCTCCCGTGCGTGCGGATCGTCGCCGACCGTCACTCCCTGCCGTACGGCCCGTTCCCCGAACAGTTCCACGGCCTCGTCCTCGCCCAGCGGCCCCAACGCGAACACCTGCTCCCCGGCCACGGACAGAGGCCTGCGTCCGACGGCCAGGACGGCCAGTCCCGGGATCCGTCCGAGCAGGTCGGCGACGAGCTCCGCGCAGGCGTCCACCAGGTGCTCGAAGCCGTCCAGGACCAGCAGGAGCCGGCGCCCGGCGAGGTGCGCGAGGAGCGACTCGCGCGGCGGCCGGACGGTGTGGTCCGTCAGGCCCAGCGCCTCCACGACCGCGTGGTCGACGAACTCCGGGTCGCGCACCACCGACAGCTCGACGCGCCACACCCCGTCGGGCAGCGCGCAGCAGCCGCCGGCCACCCGCGCCGCGAGCCGGGATTTACCGATCCCGCCCGGACCCGTCACCGTCACCAGCCGCGCGGTGTCCAGCGCCCGCGCCAGCCCCGGCAGTTCGGCACCGCGGCCCACGAAAGCGTCGAGTTCCAGGGGGAGATTGCCGTGCGCCGCGGTGCCGCCGGGCTGATGACTACGCATGGAACACGGAGCGTACTGAAGCGTGTTCACTCCGTACAATCACGCGTCGCCCCCCGAAGGGCCGCGGGAGGTAATCCGGTGCGGAGCGCCATCCCCGGCGCGATAGGCTCGGCAGCGTTATCTACAGGTGTTTATGAGAGCAGGTGTCAGGTGTCCGGTGGAGAGGTTGCCGGGATCCTGGTGGCCGTCTTCTGGGCGATCCTGGTCTCCTTCCTCGCCGTCGCCCTGGCGAGGCTGGCCCAGACGCTCAAGGCGACCACCAAACTCGTGGCGGACGTGACCGACCAGGCCGTCCCGCTGCTGGCCGAGGCCTCCACCGCGGTGCGCTCGGCGCAGACCCAGATCGAGCGGGTCGACGCGATCGCCTCGGACGTCCAGGAGGTCACGTCGAACGCCTCCGCGCTGTCCACCACCGTCGCCTCCACCTTCGGCGGCCCCCTCGTCAAGGTCGCGGCCTTCGGCTACGGCGTGCGCAGGGCGGTCAGCGGCCGCAAGGACGACATGCCCGCCAAGGAGCCCCGGCGTACCGTGATCGTGGGCCGCACGGTCTCCCGGCGAGAGAAGCGAAACCTCCGCGGAAAGAGGGACTGAGAGCCAGCATGTTCCGCCGTACCTTCTGGTTCGGCACCGGCGTCGCCGCCGGTGTCTGGGCCACCACCAAGGTCAATCGCAAGCTGCGTCAGCTGACCCCCGAGAGCCTGGCCGCGACCGCGGCGAACAAGGCGATCGAGACGGGTCACCGCATCAAGGACCGAGCGGTGGGCTTCGCGCTCGACGTCCGGGACAACATGGCCCAGCGGGAGGAGGAGCTGGGGGAGGCCCTGGGCATCAACTCCGACCCCGAACTCCCCGCTCCCCGGCGGTACACCGCCATCGAGAACCGCACCGACCCGAAGTCCGTCGACAGCGACAGGACGACGTACTCGTACAACCGGAATGAGGACCACTGATGGAGTCGGCCGAGATTCGCCGCCGCTGGCTGAGCTTCTACGAGGAGCGCGGTCACACCGTCGTCCCTTCGGCGTCGCTCATCGCGGACGACCCGACTCTGCTCCTGGTCCCCGCCGGCATGGTCCCCTTCAAGCCGTACTTCCTCGGTGAGGTCAAGCCGCCGTGGGCGCGCGCGACCAGCGTCCAGAAGTGCGTGCGCACGCCCGACATCGAAGAGGTCGGCAAGACCACCCGGCACGGCACGTTCTTCCAGATGTGCGGCAACTTCTCCTTCGGCGACTACTTCAAGGAAGGCGCCATCAAGTACGCCTGGGAGCTGCTCACCAGCCCCCAGGACAAGGGTGGTTACGGCCTGGAGCCGGAGAAGCTCTGGATCACCGTCTACAAGGACGACGACGAGGCCGAGCGCCTGTGGCACGAGGTCGTCGGGGTGCCGAAGGAGCGCATCCAGCGCCTCGGCATGAAGGACAACTACTGGTCCATGGGCGTCCCGGGACCCTGCGGCCCCTGTTCCGAGATCAACTACGACCGCGGCCCCGAGTTCGGTGTCGAGGGCGGCCCCGCCGTCAACGACGAGCGGTACGTGGAGATCTGGAACCTCGTCTTCATGCAGTACGAGCGCGGCGAGGGCATCGGCAAGGACAACTTCGAGATCCTCGGCGAGCTCCCCAGCAAGAACATCGACACCGGCCTCGGACTCGAGCGGCTCGCGATGATCCTGCAGGGCGTGCAGAACATGTACGAGATCGACACCTCCATGGCCGTCATCAACAAGGCCACCGAGCTGACGGGTGTCGCGTACGGCGACGCCCACGAGTCCGACGTGTCCCTGCGCGTGGTCACCGACCACATGCGGACGTCCGTCATGCTCATCGGCGACGGCGTCACCCCCGGCAACGAGGGCCGCGGTTACGTCCTGCGCCGCATCATGCGCCGCGCCATCCGCAACATGCGCCTGCTCGGTGCCACCGGCCCGGTCGTGCTCGACCTGGTCGACACCGTGATCGCCATGATGGGCCAGCAGTACCCGGAGCTCGTCACCGACCGCGAGCGCATCGAGAAGGTCGCCGTCGCCGAGGAGAACGCCTTCCTCAAGACGCTGAAGGCCGGCACCAACATCCTCGACACCGCGGTCACCGAGACCAAGCAGTCCGGTGGCACGGTCCTCGCCGGCGACAAGGCGTTCCTGCTCCACGACACCTGGGGCTTCCCGATCGACCTCACCCTGGAGATGGCCGCCGAGCAGGGGCTCTCCGTGGACGAGGACGGCTTCCGCCGTCTGATGAAGGAGCAGCGGGAGCGCGCCAAGGCCGACGCCCAGGGCAAGAAGACCGGCCACGCCGGCGCGGGCGCCTACCGTGCGATCGCCGACCAGGCCGGCGAGACCGAGTTCCTCGGCTACGCGGAGACCGAGAGCGAGTCCACGATCGTCGGCATCCTCGTCGACGGCGCCTCCTCCCCGGCCGCCACCGAGGGCGACGAGGTCGAGATCGTCCTGGACCGCACCCCCTTCTACGCCGAGGGCGGCGGCCAGATCGGCGACACCGGCCGCATCAAGGTCGACTCCGGTGCCGTCATCGAGATCCGCGACTGCCAGAAGCCGGTACCGGGCGTCTACGTCCACAAGGGCGTCGTCCAGTTCGGCGAGGTGACCGTCGGGGCCAAGGCCCTCGCCTCGATCGACGGCCGCCGTCGTACGGCCATCGCCCGCGCCCACTCGGCCACCCACCTCACCCACCAGGCCCTGCGGGACGCGCTCGGTCCGACGGCCGCGCAGGCCGGTTCCGAGAACCAGCCCGGCCGGTTCCGCTTCGACTTCGGTTCCCCGTCCGCCGTTCCGACGGCCGTGATGACCGACGTCGAGCAGAAGATCAACGAGGTGCTCGCCCGTGATCTCGACGTGCACGCCGAGATCCTGAGCCTGGACGAGGCCAAGAAGCAGGGCGCCATCGCCGAGTTCGGCGAGAAGTACGGCGAGCGGGTCCGGGTCGTCACCATCGGCGACTTCTCCAAGGAGCTGTGCGGCGGCACCCACGTGCACAACACCTCGCAGCTCGGCCTGGTCAAGTTGCTCGGCGAGTCGTCGATCGGTTCCGGGGTCCGCCGTATCGAGGCGCTCGTGGGCGTGGACGCCTACAACTTCCTGGCCCGTGAGCACACGGTCGTCGCCCAGCTCCAGGAGCTGGTCAAGGGCCGCCCTGAGGAGCTCCCGGAGAAGGTCTCCGCCATGCTCGGCAAGCTGAAGGACGCCGAGAAGGAGATCGAGAAGTTCCGCGCGGAGAAGGTCCTGCAGGCCGCGGCCGGTCTCGCCGAGTCCGCCAAGGACGTCCACGGGATCGCGGTCGTCACCGGTCAGGTCCCGGACGGCACCACGCCGGACGACCTGCGCAAGCTGGTCCTCGACGTGCGCGGCCGTATCCAGGGCGGCCGGGCCGTCGTCGTCGCCCTCTTCACCGTCAACAACGGCAAGCCGCTCACGGTCATCGCCACCAACGAGGCCGCCCGCGAGCGCGGTCTCAAGGCCGGTGACCTGGTCCGCACGGCGGCCAAGACGCTCGGCGGCGGCGGTGGCGGCAAGCCGGACGTCGCCCAGGGCGGTGGCCAGAACCCGGCCGCGATCGGTGAGGCCGTTGACGCCGTGGAGCGCCTGGTCGGGGAGACGGCCAAGTAATGCGAAGAGGCCGTCGACTCGCGATCGACGTGGGGGACGCCCGGATCGGGGTCGCCTCGTGCGACCCCGACGGGATCCTCGCCACTCCGGTGGAGACGGTCCCCGGCCGGGACGTCCCGGCAGCTCACCGTCGGCTCAGGCAGCTGGTCGAGGAGTACGAACCGATCGAGATCGTCGTCGGTCTCCCCCGCTCCCTCAAGGGGGGCGAGGGCCCGGCCGCGGTCAAGGTCCGTGGCTTCGCCCAGGAGCTCGCGCGGGGGATCGCGCCCATCCCGGTCAGGCTGGTCGACGAGCGGATGACGACGGTGACGGCCAGTCAGGGACTGCGCGCGTCCGGAGTGAAATCCAAAAAGGGCAGATCGGTCATCGACCAGGCAGCCGCTGTGATCATCCTCCAGCAGGCCCTGGAATCCGAACGGGTGTCAGGTAAAGCACCCGGCGAGGGCGTCGAAGTGGTCATCTGATCGCGATACGGTAACGTTCCGCGCGATGCGGCGGCATTCGAACAGCCACCGCACAGAAAGAGGCGGACCGGTAGCCGGGTCGTCGAAGAAGGCGACCACCACCTCGCGGCTCTAGGGGATCGATGACTGAGTATGGCCGGGGCCAAGGCTCCGAACCGTGGCATCCGGAGGACCCGTTGTACGGGGACGACGGATGGGGAGGACAGCAGGCCCCCGAGGGTCAGCAGTCCCCCTACGGCGGCCAGCCGCAGCACTATCCGGAGCAGCCGCAGCAGCCGCAGTACGACAACAACGGTGGCTGGGGCGACGGCCAGCAGGCCGCCTACGGTCAGGCGCAGCAGCAGTACCCGCAGCACGACGGCCAGTACGACCAGCACCAGCAGTACCACCAGCAGCAGTACCAACAGCAACAGCAGTACGACCAGCAGGCCTATCAGGGCGCTCCGCAGCAGTCGTACGACAACAACGGCTGGGCGGACGGCACGCAGGGGCAGGGGCAGGTCCCTTACCCCGCCGACCCGTCCGACCCCTACGGCCAGCAGGCCGCCGCGTACGGCGCGGAACAGCAGGACTACTACGGCAGCCCGGACGCCTACCCGCCGCCGGAGCCGCCGAGCCGTCGGCGTGCCGAGCCGGAACCGCAGCAGACGGACTGGGATCCCGGCCCGGACGAGGGCGAACATGCCTTCTTCGCGGGTGGCGGGGACGACGACGAGGACGACACGGACGACCCGAAAGGCGGCCGTGGCGACCGGCGGGGCCGTGGCGGCAAGGGCAGCAAGAAGCGCAAGAGCGGCTGCGCCTGTCTGGTGGTGCTGCTGGTGTTCGGCGGCGGTATCGGCGGTGTCGGGTACTTCGGCTACCAGTTCTACCAAAATCGTTTCGGCACGGCCCCGGACTACGCGGGCGACGGCACCAGCGAGAAGGTGACCGTCCAGATCCCCAAGGGTGCGGGCGGCTACGAGATCGGCCGACGGCTGAAGGAGGCCGGAGTCGTCAAGAGCGTCGACGCCTTCGTCTCCGCCCAGCAGCAGAACGACAAGGGCGACAGGATCCAGGCCGGTGCCTATCTGCTGAAGAAGCAGATGTCCGCCGCGAGTGCCGTGGTGCTGATGCTCGACCCGGACAGTCAGAACAACGTGGTGGTGGCACCGGGGGTGCGCAATATCGCCGTCTACAAGGCGATCGACGACAAACTCGATCTTTCCTCCGGCACCACGAAGAAGATCGCCAAGGAGAAGTACAAGAGTCTCGGGCTGCCGAGCTGGGCCAACGACAACAGCAAGATCAAGGACCCGCTGGAAGGATTCCTCTACCCGGGGACATATCCCGCGGCCAAGGGCATGAAGCCCGAGAACGTGCTGAAGGGCATGGTCACCCAGGCCGCCGAGAAATACGACGACTACGACCTCGAGGCGAAGGCCAAGGCGCTCAAGCTGGACAGCCCGCTGCAGGTCATCACGGTCGCGAGCCTCGTCCAGGCCGAGGGCAAGACCGAGGACGACTACCGCAAGATGGCGGAAGTGGTCTACAACCGCCTCAATCTCGCGAACCCCGAGACCTATGGCCTGCTCCAGTTCGACTCGACCTTCAATTACCTGAAGGGCGAGAGCAACATTCACATCAGCGAGTCCGCGATCAACAGCAACAAGGACCCGTACAACACGTACACCCAGAAGGGCCTTCCGCCCGGACCGATCGACAACCCGGGTGATGTCGCGTTGAAGGCGGCCCTGGATCCGACCGACGACGGCTGGTACTACTTCGTCGCGACCGACGGTGTGAAGACGACCGAATTCGCCAAGACCCACGCTGATTTCCTGAAGCTCAAGGACAAGTTCGATGAGAGCACGGGCAGCTGACGCCTGCCGGGCCGCCGTCCTCGGCAAGCCCATCGCCCACTCCCTCTCCCCGGTGCTGCACCGCGCCGCCTACGAGGAGCTGGGCCTCACGGGCTGGACGTACGACCGCTTCGAGCTCGACGAGGCCGGACTGCCCGGGTTCGTCGAGCGGCTCGGACCGGAGTGGGCCGGGCTGTCGGTGACCATGCCGCTCAAGCGGGCGGTCATCCCGCTGCTCGACGAGATCAGTGAGACGGCCGCCTCGGTGGAGGCGGTCAACACGGTCGTCCTGACCGAGGACGGCCGTCGTCTCGGTGACAACACCGACATCCCCGGGATGGTCGCCGCCCTGCGCGAGCGAGGCATCGAACAAGTCGACTCGGCGGCGGTCCTCGGCGCCGGCGCCACCGCCTCCTCCGCGCTCGCCGCGCTCGCCCGGATCTGCACCGGCGAGGTCGTCGCCTACGTGCGCGGCGAGGCCCGGGCCGCCGAGATGCGGCAGTGGGGCCGGCGACTCGACATCGAGGTGCGTACGGCGGACTGGGCGGACGCGGCCGAGGCGCTGCGCGCCCCTCTGGTGATCGCCACCACGCCCGCCGGGGCCACGGACGCCCTCGCCCACGCCGTACCGGAGCGCCCCGCGACCCTCTTCGACGTCCTGTACGACCCGTGGCCGACCGAGCTCGCCGCCCGTTGGTCGATGATCGGCGGGGCCGTGGTCAGCGGCCTCGACCTGCTGGTGCACCAGGCGGTGCTCCAGGTCGAGCAGATGACCGGTGTGCAGCGCGCGCCGGTGGAGGCCATGCGCAAGGCGGGCGAACACGCGCTGGCGGCCCGCTGAGGCCCGTCGGCGAAGCGGGACATGGCGATCCTGTGAAAACGCTGTACTGAGAAGTAACCCCAGGTCATGCTCTGCGGACGGCCCGGCAAAGCCGGCGGGCCGCCGAACGGAGCCGCCATGACCCGTCACGCCCGGCGCAGGTTTCTCACCTATCTGGTGGCCGCGCCCGCCCTTGCCGTAGCGACCAGGGTCGGCGTGGACGCCTACGCCCCCGGCAGAGCCGAAGCGGCGATCCCGACGCCTCCCGCACCGGCCGACCTGGTCGACCTCGGAGACCTGCTGATCCTGGCCGGGGCGCCCACCGCGGACATGCTCGTGCTGAGCGTCGACGAGGACGGCGACGTCCACTTCCGGCTGCCCCGTGAGGAGGTCGGCCAGGGGCTCACCACCGCCGTGGCCATGCTGGTCGCGGAAGAACTCGACACCCCGCTCGACCGGGTCCGCGTCCATCTGGAGAACGCCCGGCCCGAGCTGCTCTTCAACCAGCTCACCGGCAGTTCCAACTCGGTCCGTTCGCTGTACGACCCGGTGCGCCGGACCGCGGCGGCCGCGCGGGCCCGGATGGTCGGTGCCGCGGCCCGTCAGTGGGGACTGAAGGCGGCCGACCTCTCGGTTCGCGCGGGTGTGGTGTCCGCACCCGACGGCCGCACGGCCTCGTACGGCTCCCTCACGGCCGCCGCGGCCGGCCTGGACCTCGGCTCCCTCACGGTGACGCCGAAGAAGGAGTCCGAGCACACTCTCGTCGGCACCCCCACCTCGCGCATCGACGCCCGCGCCCTGGTCACCGGCACACAGGAGTACACGCTCGACCTCGACGTGCCCGGCGCCAAGCCCTGCATGGTGCGCCGCCCGCCGACCATCAACGGCACCGTGAAGTCGGTCGACAACGAGGCCGCCGTACGGGCCATGCCCGGCGTCCTCGACGTGGTCGTCATCGACACCGGCGTCGCGGTGGTCGCGGAGACGTTCGGGCAGGCCCTCGACGGCAAGGACGCCCTGGAGGTGACCTGGGCCGGCGGGAGTGTCGACACGCTCTCGGACAGCGACATCCGGGCGAGGCTCAAGGCGGCCACGCCCTCGCTCGACCTGCTCGGGGCACTGGTCAAGAAGGTCGACACCGAGTTCGACTTCGCCTTCGTGAGCCACGCCCCGCTGGAGACCAACTCCGCCGTCGCGGACGTACGGTCCGACTCGGCCGAGATCTGGTCCGGCCTCAAGTCGCCGATCGTCGCCCAGGCGGCCGTCGCGAAGGCCGTCGGGCTGCCGGTGTCCAAGGTCACGATGCATGTGGTGCAGTCCGGCGGCTCCTTCGGGCGGCGGCTGTTCCACGACGCGGCCCTGGAGGCCGCCGTGGTGTCCAAGAAGAGCGGCAGGCCCGTGCGGCTGATGTGGTCCCGTATCGACGACATGCGGCACGGGCGGATGCGGCCCGCCACCCACCACCGGGTCCGCGCCACCTACGCGGCCGGGCAGGTGCTCACCTTCCAGCACCAGGTGGCGGCCGTCGAGACCGACTTCCGGCACGGACTCGGCGACGCGGTCACCGCCGCCGCCGCGAGCCTGCCCACCGGCCTCGGCAACGCGACCTTTGCCCAGACCCTGTTCCTGACCACGGTGAAGTCCCCCTACAACTTCGGCCTGACCACCCAGACCCTCACCGAGATACCGCTCAGGATGCACACCGGGTCGTGGCGGTCGGTGTACTCGGCCAACACACGCGGCGCCGAGGAGATCGTCGTCGACGAGCTGGCCGCCAAGCTGGGGAAGGACCCCGTGGAGTTCCGGCGGTCGTTCCTCAAGTCCGACCGGCAGCGGACCGTCCTCGACCGTGCCGCCGAGGAGGGCGACTGGGGCCGCGCCCTGCCCGCCGGCTGGGCCCAGGGCATCGGCTTTCACGACGAGTACAAGTCCTGCACGGCCTGCCTGGTCGAGATCGACGCCACCGACCCGAAGAAGCCCCGGGTGACGAAGGCGGTGATCGTGGCCGACGTGGGCCGGGTGATCAACCCGCGCGGCCTGGAGGCCCAGCTGCTCGGCGGGCTCACGGACGCCATCTCCACCACGCTCAGGGCCGGCCTGCACATCGACAAGGGCCTGCCGCTGGAGGGCAGTTACTCCCAGTTCCACTACGCGCGCCAGAAGGACACCCCCAAGGACGTGAAGATCTACGTCATTGAAGGCGCCGACGAGCCGGGCGGCGCGGGTGAACTCGGCGTCCCCGCGGCGGTGGGTGCCGTCGCCAACGCCTACGCCCGGGCCACCGGCACCAAGCCGCGCAGCTTCCCCGTCAACTTCGACGTCGACTTCACCCCGTTCCCGCGCTGAGGAGCCGTCCGTGCCGTCCCACACCTTCACCGTCAACGGGAAGTCCGTCACCGTCGACGCCCCCGACGACCTGCCCCTGCTGTGGGCCCTGCGCGACCTGCTCGGCATCCGCGGACCCAAGTACGGCTGCGGCATCGACGTCTGCAAGGCCTGCACCAGCCACCTCGACGGCGAGGCCGTCAACCCCTGCGTGGTCCCCGTCTCCGAGGCCGCGGGCCGAGAGGTCACCACCATCGAGGGGCTCGCCGACGGCGACCGGCTGCACCCCGTCCAGGAGGCCTGGCTGGAACAGGACGTCGCCCAGTGCGGCTACTGCCAGCCCGGCCAGATCATGGCCGCCGTCGCCCTCCTCAAGCGCACGAAGAACCCCACGGACGCCGACATCGACGCCATCGCGAACGTCTGCCGCTGCGGCACGTACTTCCGCATCCGGGAGGCGATCAGGAGCGCGGCGCAACGGATGGCCTAAGGGCTCCACGCGGGTGCCCACGTCCGTCTGCTGGACCTGTGACCGGCTCCCGCCACCGGACGTGGGAGGATCGGAGGTGGCGGGCCGGGGCCGCGCACCTGGTCGCGCCGTTGCCGTACGCGAGGACGCGCGTACGCAGGGCAGTACCAGGGCGCGAGCACTGAGGAGCACCGTTGAGCAGGTTGCGCTGGCTGACCGCGGGGGAGTCCCACGGTCCCGCACTCGTGGCGACGCTGGAGGGTCTTCCCGCCGGCGTGCCGATCACCACGGAGATGGTGGCGGACCACCTGGCGAGGCGTCGGCTGGGCTATGGCCGCGGTGCCCGGATGAAGTTCGAGCGCGACGAGGTCACCTTCCTCGGCGGGGTCCGGCACGGACTCACCCTCGGCTCCCCGGTCGCGATCATGGTCGGCAACTCCGAGTGGCCGAAGTGGGAGCAGGTCATGGCGGCCGACCCGATCGACCCGGAGATCCTGGCAGGGCTGGCGCGCAACGCGCCGCTGACCCGTCCGCGCCCCGGTCACGCGGACCTGGCGGGCATGCAGAAGTACGGCTTCGACGAGGCCCGGCCGATCCTGGAGCGTGCCTCGGCGCGGGAGACGGCGGCCCGGGTGGCGCTGGGCGCGGTGGCCCGCTCGTACCTGAAGGAGACGGCCGGCATCGAGATCGTCAGCCATGTCGTCGAGCTGGCTTCCGCGAAGGCCCCGGCCGGTGTGTACCCGGTCCCGGCGGATGTGGAGAAGCTGGACGCGGACCCGGTGCGCTGTCTGGACGCGGACGCGTCGAAGGCGATGGTCGCGGAGATCGACCAGGCCCACAAGGACGGCGACACCCTGGGCGGTGTGGTGGAGATCCTGGCCTACGGTGTCCCGGTCGGCCTGGGCTCGCACGTGCACTGGGACCGCAAGCTGGACGCCCGTCTGGCCGGTGCCCTGATGGGCATCCAGGCCATCAAGGGCGTCGAGATCGGTGACGGGTTCGAGCTGGCGCGGGTGCCGGGCTCGAAGGCGCACGACGAGATCGTGAACACGCCGGAGGGGATCCGCCGGGTGTCGGGCCGTTCCGGCGGTACCGAGGGCGGTCTGACCACCGGTGAGCTGCTGCGGGTGCGGGCGGCGATGAAGCCGATCGCGACCGTGCCGCGTGCCCTGCAGACCGTGGACGTGACCACCGGTGAGGCGGCCCAGGCCCACCACCAGCGCTCGGACGTGTCCGCGGTGCCGGCGGCCGGGATCGTGGCCGAGGCGATGGTTGCGCTGGTGCTGGCGGACGCGGTGGCGGAGAAGTTCGGCGGCGACAGCGTGGGCGAGACCCGCCGCAATGTGCGCTCCTACCTCGAGAACCTGGCGATCCGGTGACGGGTCCGAGGGTGGTGCTGGTCGGTCCGATGGGTGTGGGCAAGTCCACCGTCGGGCAGCTGCTGGCCGGGCGGCTCGGCGTGGGGTACCGGGACACCGACGACGACATCGTCGCCGTCGAGGGCCGCAGCATCGCGGAGATCTTCGTCGACGAGGGCGAGCCGGTCTTCCGGGCGATCGAGAAGCGGGCGGTGCTGCGGGCACTGGCCGAGCACGAGGGGGTCCTCGCGCTGGGCGGTGGCTCGATCCTGGACGCGGACACGCGTGAACTGCTGGCCGGGCAGCAGGTTGTCTACCTCTCGATGGACGTCGAGGAGGCCGTCAAGCGCACCGGCCTGAACGCCGCCCGTCCCCTGCTGGCGGTCAACCCGCGCAAACAGTGGCGCGAGCTGATGGAGGCCCGCCGCCACCTGTACGAGTCGATCGCCACGGCGGTCGTGGCCACCGACGGCCGTACACCCGAAGAAGTCACACAGAACGCGCTGGACGCACTGGAGTTGAAGGAAGCATGAGCGAGGCAGTGACGCGCATCCAGGTCGGCGGAACCGCGGGCAGCGAGCCGTACGAGGTCCTGGTGGGACGTCAACTCCTGGGCGAGCTCGGCGCGTTGGTGGGGGAGAAGGCCCAGCGGGTCGCCGTCATCCACCCCGAGGCGCTGGCGGACACCGCAGACGCACTGCGTGCCGATCTCGCCGGACAGGGCTACGAGGCCGTCGCCATCCAGGTCCCGAACGCGGAGGAGGCCAAGACCGCCGAGGTCGCCGCCTACTGCTGGAAGGCGCTCGGACAGTCCGGCTTCACCCGCTCCGACGTCATCGTCGGCGTCGGCGGCGGCGCCACCACCGACCTCGCGGGGTTCGTGGCGGCCACCTGGTTGCGCGGAGTGCGCTGGATCGCCATCCCGACCACCGTGCTCGCCATGGTCGACGCGGCCGTCGGCGGCAAGACCGGCATCAACACCGCCGAGGGCAAGAACCTCGTCGGCGCCTTCCACCCGCCCGCCGGCGTCCTGTGCGACCTGGCCGCGCTGGACTCCCTGCCCGTCAACGACTACGTCTCCGGGCTCGCCGAGATCATCAAGGCCGGCTTCATCGCCGACCCGGTGATCCTGGAGCTCATCGAGTCCGACCCCCAGGCCGCGCGCACCCCGGCGGGCCCGCACACCGCCGAGCTCATCGAGCGCTCCATCCGGGTCAAGGCCGAGGTCGTCTCCTCCGACCTCAAGGAGGCGGGCCTCAGGGAGATCCTCAACTACGGCCACACGCTCGCCCACGCCATCGAGAAGAACGAGCGGTACCAGTGGCGGCACGGCGCCGCGGTCGCCGTGGGCATGCACTTCGCCGCCGAGCTCGGCCGGCTCGCGGGCCGGCTGGACGACGCGACCGCCGACCGGCACCGCACGGTCCTGGAGTCGGTGGGCCTGCCGCTGCACTACCGCTACGACCAGTGGCCCAAGCTCCTCGAGACCATGAAGGTCGACAAGAAGTCCCGCGGCAATCTCCTGCGGTTCATCGTCCTCGACGGACTGGGCAAGCCCACCGTCCTGGAGGGTCCCGACCCGGCGGTCCTGCTCGCCGCGTACGGCGAGGTCGGCCAGTAAGTCCCCCGACGGGTGTTCCGCCCGATTCGCCTTTCCGCAGGGGCACTTCGGGCCGCCCCCGGCCGTTTCACCAAACGACGGCCGGGGGCGGTACCGTTCGGTTGCGAGGGGGTACATGCCCCCCGGCCAGCGCCAATCAGCCTGCCGCGAGGGAGCCGGAGGGGCGCGTCGGGGACGAGAGGACGAACGCGCGCAGGCTCGCGGGCCGAGCGCGGTCGGGCTCCCGGCACCGACGTGAGCGCCCCGGCGGTGAACGAGCCGAAAAGACGAGACGGAGTGGCACCGGATGCAGCACGCAGTGGGTTCTCCGCTGCCGCCGCCCCATCAGCCGGGGCAGGGACCGGCCGCAGGCTGGTCGCCGGCCGCACATCACCCGGGACCGCGTCCCCCAGGTGTGCACCAGGGCTCCGTCCCGGTGCCCCCACCGCCTCCGGCACCGGGCTTCACCCCGGCTCCGGTCCCGCCCGCACCGCAGCACTCCCCGGCGCCGGCACCGGACACCACCGGCCATGTGCCGCTGCCGCCCGGTGCCCCAGTGGGCGCTCCCAGCGCGCCGCCCGCCGCCGTGCCCGACCCGGCGGGCACCACGCTCGCCGTGCTGCTGATCGGCCCGGCCGGTGCGGGCAAGACGAGCGTCGCCAAGTTCTGGGCCGATCACCGCCGGGTCCCCACCGCCCACATCAGCCTCGACGACGTACGCGAGTGGGTTCGCTCGGGCTTCGCCGACCCCCAGTCCGGCTGGAACGACCACTCCGAGGCCCAGTACCGCCTCGCCCGCCGCACCTGCGGCTTCGCCGCCCGCAACTTCCTCGCCAACGGCATCTCCTGCATCCTCGACGACGCCGTCTTCCCCGACCGGCCGGTCGTCGGCCTCGGCGGCTGGAAGCGGCACGTGGGCCCCGGTCTGCTGCCCGTGGTTCTGCTGCCCGGCCTGGAGATCGTCCTGGAACGCAACGCCGAACGCTCCGGCAACCGCCGCCTGACCGATGAGGAAGTCGCGCGGATCCACGGGCGGATGGCGGGCTGGTACGGCTCGGGGCTGCCGATCATCGACAACAGCCAGATGGACGTACCCCAGACGGCGAGGGTCCTGGACGACGTGCTGGCAAGGTCGATGGCAAGCCCGCCGAGCTGGTAGCGCCCTGAAGGGGCGCGGGGCTGTGCCGATACGCGGCTCCGCCGCGTGGGCGCGACCAGCCCCCACCGGCCGGCAGACGACAGGCGACCCTCCCCACTCGGACTCTCCCGAAAAGCGACATACCGGCAAAACTCCTACGCTCAACTCATGCCAGAGGTGTACGCCACTCGAAGAGCCCGCCTACGCGACCGCTGCCAAGCCGGCGGCAGCCAGGCCGCGCTGATCTCCCGCCCGGCCAACGTCCGCTACCTCACGGGTGCGGCCCCCCAGGGCAGCGTGCTGCTGCTCGGCAGGACCGAGGACCAACTGGTGTGCGCCGGCCCTCCGGACGACCGCCCCGGCGTCGGACGCCCCGACAGTGCCGTGCAGGTCCATCACCTTCCCGGCGCCGGAGGGGACCCCGCCGTGGCCGCGGCGGACCTCGCCACAGGCCAGGGCGCGGACTCCCTCGCCGTGGAGGAGGAGCACCTGACGGTCGCCCGGCACCGGGCCATCCGCTCGGTCGTCCCGCGCCTGCGCCTCGCGGACCTCGCCGGCGCGGTCGAACAGCTCCGCGTCATCAAGGACGAGGAGGAGATCTCCTGCCTCCGCATCGGTGCCGAGATCGCCGACCAGGCACTGGGCGAACTCCTGGAGTCCATCCTCGTGGGCCGCACCGAGCGGCATCTCGCCCTCGAACTGGAGCGCCGGCTCGTCGACCACGGCGCCGACGGCCCGGCCTTCGCCACATCGGTCGCCACCGGACCGAACTCCGGCCGCCGGGCCCACCACCCCACCGACCGCCGCGTCGAGGAGGGTGACTTCCTCTCTGTCTGCCTCGGCGCGAACTATCGCGGATACCGCTGTGAGATCGGCCGTACCTTCGTCATCGGTACGTCCCCCGCCGACTGGCAGATCGAGCTGTACGACCTCGTCTTCGCCGCTCAGCGGGCCGGACGCGAGTCACTGGCACCGGGTGTGGCCTACCGTGACGTGGACCGTGCGGCACGTCAGGTACTGGAGGCCGCGGGCCACCACGAGGGCCTCCCGCCGCTCACCGGACACGGTGTGGGACTCGAAATCGACGAGGACCCGCAGCTGGCCCCCGCGGCCATGGGTAAACTGGACGCTTGCGTGCCGGTCACCGTCGAACCGGGGGTCCACCTCCCGGGCCGGGGCGGTGTCCGGATCGATGACACGCTCGTCGTTCGCCCCGAGGCGGACGGCGGACCCGAGCTACTCACCATCACGACCAAGGAGCTGCTCGCCCTCTAGGCAGTGGCGTGCGCCGGGGTCGTCCACGTCAGTCCAGGAGATTCCGCAACCGTGGCTTCCACGAACGACCTCAAGAACGGCCTGGTGCTCAAGCTCGAAGGCGGCCAGCTCTGGTCCGTCGTCGAGTTCCAGCACGTCAAGCCCGGCAAGGGCCCCGCCTTCGTGCGCACCAAGCTCAAGAACGTGCTGTCCGGCAAGGTCGTCGACAAGACGTTCAACGCCGGCGTCAAGGTCGAGACGGCCACTGTCGACAAGCGTGACATGCAGTTCTCGTACATGGACGGCGAGTACTTCGTCTTCATGGACATGGAGACCTACGACCAGCTCATGGTCGACCGCAAGGCTGTCGGCGACGCCGCCAACTTCCTGATCGAGGGCTTCACGGCCACCGTGGCGCAGCACGAGGGCGAGGTGCTCTTCGTCGAGCTGCCGGCCGCCGTCGAGCTCGTCATCCAGGAGACCGAGCCGGGCGTCCAGGGCGACCGCTCCACCGGCGGCACCAAGCCCGCCACCCTGGAGACCGGCCACCAGATCAACGTGCCGCTCTTCATCACCACCGGTGAGAAGATCAAGGTCGACACCCGCACGAGCGACTACCTCGGCCGGGTGAACAGCTAACCGTGGCTGCCCGCAACACGGCCCGCAAGCGCGCCTTCCAGATCCTCTTCGAGGGCGACCAGCGCGGCGTCGATGTCCTGACGGTCCTCGCGGACTGGATCCGGCTCTCCCGGGAAGACACCCGGCAGCCGCCGGTGAGCGAGTACACGATGCAGTTGGTCGAGGGCTACGCGGAATACGCGAAGCGCATCGACGAGCTGATCGCGCAGTACTCGGTCGGCTGGACGCTGGACAGGATGCCGGTCGTCGACCGCAACATCCTGCGCCTGGGCGCCTACGAGCTGATCTGGGCCGACGGGACCCCGGACGCCGTGGTGCTCGACGAGATGGTGCAGCTGGCGAAGGAGTTCTCCACGGACGAGTCGCCCTCGTTCGTGAACGGCCTGCTGGGCCGTCTCAAGGACCTCAAGCCGTCGCTGCGCCGGGACGAGGCGTAACCCGAGGCGATGGAGCCGCGAATCGCCTGAGGGCCCGCAGCGTGACTGCCGCGGGCCCTCAGGCGTTCCCGTACGCCTCAGCCCCGCCAGGGGCGCAGAAAGCCGCCGGGGGGGGGGGGGCGCGGGGGTGTGGGCCCCCCCCCCCCCCCCGGTGGTGGGGGGGGGGGGGGGGGGGCGCCCGCCCCGGGGGGGCCCCCCCCCCCCCCCGCCCCCCCCCCCCCAACCCCCC
>NZ_JBIAKA010000004.1:431522-550604 GCF_042872225.1 Streptomyces sp. NPDC005374
GGCGGGGGGGGGCCCCACGGTCTTGCCCCGCCCCCCCCCGGCGGCACGTTTCTGCTGAGGCTGGGAGCGGCTCAGCTCTCCTCGTGGGACACCGCGCGCCGCGCGTCCGCGTCCAGCACACCCCAGCTGATGAGCTGCTCGGTGAGGACCGACGGGGACTGGTCGTAGATGACGGCGAGTGTACGCAGGTCGTCCTGGCGGATCGAGAGCACCTTGCCGTTGTAGTCGCCGCGCTGGGACTGGATCGTCGCCGCGTAACGCTGGAGGGGGCCCGCCTTCTCGGCCGGCACGTGGGCCAGCCGCTCCAGGTCGAGGACCAGCTTCGGCGGCGGCTCGGCAGCCCCGCCCGGAGTGGTGCCGGGCAGCAGCTCCTGCACGGGGACCCCGTAGAAATCCGCCAACTCGGCGAGGCGCTGCACGGTCACCGCGCGGTCGCCACGCTCGTACGAACCGACCACGACCGCCTTCCAGCGTCCCTGGGACTTCTCCTCGACTCCGTGGAGGGAAAGGCCCTGCTGGGTGCGGATGGCCCGGAGCTTGGCCCCGAGCTGTTTGGCGTATTCGCTGGACATATAGCTCCCCGGACACTGGATCGGCGCGGCTGAGTGGTCCCGAGCCACGCGTCTGGTAACTCACTGTGAGGTTACGCAGCGTGACTCTTCTGCGTCAAGCCGAATGGTCCACACCGACTCTTCCGTGGAAGGCGTGGCCGATTGGGCCAAGGGGGTGATCAGGGACGTCATCCGGGCCTGCTACCGTGGATGGCGCAAATCCGACGTCCTTTAAGGTCCGTCCCGTGAGGCGGAGAAGGAGGTCCGTTTCTTATGGACAACCAGCAGGACCCGCAAGCCGCCGATCCCCGGCCCGTTCTCGAGGGCCCCGACATCGCCCGTGTGCTGACCCGGATCGCCCACGAGATCGTCGAACGCGCCAAGGGCGCCGACGACGTGGTGCTCCTCGGCATCCCCACCCGAGGCGTCTTCCTCGCCCAGCGGCTCGCCGCGAAGCTCGAGGAGATCACCGACCGCAGGATCCCGGTCGGTTCGCTCGACATCACCATGTACCGCGACGACCTGCGCATGCATCCGCCGCGCGCGCTGGCCCGCACCGAGATCCCCGGTGACGGCATCGACGGCCGGCTGGTCGTCCTGGTCGACGACGTGCTCTTCTCCGGCCGCACCATCCGCGCCGCCCTGGACGCCCTGAACGACATCGGGCGTCCGCGCGCGGTGCAGCTCGCGGTCCTCGTCGACAGAGGCCACCGCGAACTGCCGATCCGCGCCGACTACGTCGGCAAGAACCTCCCCACGTCGTTGCGGGAGACGGTCAAGGTCCAGCTCGCCGAGGAGGACGGTCGCGACACCGTGCTGCTCGGCGTGAAGCAGACCCAGTAGCAGGCCGACGGGCACGCCTCGCCCCGGCGTGCCCCCGCCTGCCCGTAATCTCCCGAACTTCCTTACGGAGCCTGACAGATGCAGCGTCATCTCATCTCGGCCGCCGACCTCACCCGCGACGACGCCGTCCTGATCCTCGACACCGCCGAGGAGATGGCCCGGGTCGCCGACCGGCCGATCAAGAAGCTGCCGACCCTGCGCGGCCGCACGATCGTCAACCTCTTCTTCGAGGACTCCACGCGTACGCGTATCTCCTTCGAAGCCGCCGAGAAGCGCCTCTCCGCGGACGTCATCAACTTCACCGCCAAGGGATCCTCGGTCTCCAAGGGCGAGTCCCTCAAGGACACCGCCCAGACCCTGGAGGCCATGGGCGTCGACGCCGTGGTCATCCGGCACGGCGCCTCCGGGGCCCCCTACCGGCTCGCCACCTCCGGCTGGATCGACGCGGCCGTCATCAACGCCGGCGACGGCACCCACCAGCACCCGACCCAGGCCCTGCTGGACGCGTTCACCATGCGCCGCCGGCTCGTCGGAAGGGACGCCGGGCTCGGCCAGGACCTCGCCGGCAAACGCATCACGATCGTCGGCGACGTCCTGCACAGCCGGGTCGCCCGCTCCAACGTGGACCTGCTGCACACCCTCGGCGCCGAGGTCACCCTCGTCGCCCCGCCCACCCTGGTCCCGGTCGGCGTCGAGACCTGGCCGTGCGAGGTGTCGTACGCCCTGGACAGCACGCTCGCCAAGTCCGACGCCGTGATGATGCTGCGGGTGCAGCGCGAGCGCATGAACGCCGCGTTCTTCCCGACCGAGCGCGAGTACTCCCGGCGCTACGGCCTCGACGGCGACCGCATGGCGCGGATGCCGGAGCACGCCATCGTGATGCACCCCGGCCCCATGGTGCGCGGCATGGAGATCACCGCCGAGGTCGCCGACTCGGACCGCTGCACCGTCGTGGAGCAGGTCGCGAACGGAGTCTCCATCCGGATGGCCGTTCTGTACCTGCTGCTCGGTGGCGCTGTGTTCGATTCAAAAAACGTGCCCGCCGTCTCCCACACCCGTATCGAGGAGAAGTAGGACCCATGAGCAAGATCCTGATCCGTGGTGCGAAGGTCCTCGGCGGCGAGCCGCAGGACGTCCTGATCGACGGCCCCGTCATCGAGGCGGTCGGCACCGGGCTCGCCGCAGAGGGCGCCGAGGTCGTCGAGGCGGCCGGCAAGGTGCTCCTCCCGGGCCTCGTCGACCTGCACACCCACCTGCGTGAGCCCGGTCGCGAGGACTCCGAGACCGTGCTGACGGGCACCCGCGCGGCGGCCTCCGGCGGCTACACCGCCGTGTTCGCCATGGCCAACACCTTCCCGGTCGCCGACACCGCCGGCGTGGTCGAGCAGGTGTACCGGCTCGGCCAGGAGCACGGCTACTGCGACGTACAGCCCATCGGGGCCGTCACCGTCGGCCTGGACGGCAAGAAGCTCGCCGAACTGGGTGCCATGCACGAGTCGGCGGCGGGTGTGACCGTCTTCTCCGACGACGGCAAGTGCGTCGACGACGCCGTGATCATGCGCCGCGCGCTGGAGTACGTGAAGGCCTTCGGCGGGGTCGTCGCCCAGCACGCGCAGGAGCCGCGGCTGACCGAGGGCGCCCAGATGAACGAGGGCGTCGTCTCGGCCGAGCTGGGGCTCGGTGGCTGGCCCGCGGTGGCCGAGGAGTCGATCATCGCCCGGGACGTCCTGCTCGCCGAGCACGTCGGGTCCCGCGTCCACATCTGCCACCTGTCGACCGCCGGGTCCGTCGAGATCGTCCGCTGGGCCAAGTCCCGCGGCATCGACGTCACCGCCGAGGTCACCCCGCACCACCTGCTCCTCACCGACGAGCTGGTGCGGTCGTACAACCCCGTCTACAAGGTGAACCCGCCGCTGCGCACCGAGCGGGACGTGCTCGCCCTGCGCGAGGCGCTCGCCGACGGCACGATCGACATCGTCGCCACCGACCACGCCCCGCACCCGCACGAGGACAAGGACTGCGAGTGGGCCGCGGCCGCCATGGGCATGGTCGGCCTGGAGACCGCGTTGTCAGTGGTGCAGGAGACCATGGTGAACACCGGGCTCCTCGACTGGGCCGGGGTCGCCGAGCGCATGTCCGTCCAGCCCGCGAAGATCGGGCAGGCGGGGGGCCACGGCCGTCCCGTCTCGGCTGGTGAGCCCGCCAACCTCACGCTGGTCGACACGGAATACCGTGGGTCGGTGGACCCCGCGGGCTTCGCCTCGCGCAGCCGCAACACTCCGTACGAGGGGCGTGAGCTGCCGGGCCGCGTCACGCACACGTGGCTCCGGGGCAAGGCCACGCTCGTCGACGGGAAGCTCACGTGACATCACTCACCCTGCTGGCCAACGGTCTCGCCGCCGACAGGAAGTCGGCCGAGGTCACCGACTGGGCCGCCCGCGTCGGCTGGCTCGTCGGCCTCGCCCTCTTCGTCGCGCTCGTCTACTGGCTGATGCGCGAGGGCTGGAAGTGGCGCGGCACGCTCCAGGGCGACCTGCCCCCGCTCCCCACCGCGCCGGACGACCCGGGCCCGGCGAAACTGGGCATGAGCGGCCGGTACCACGGTTCCACCACCGCGGGACAGTGGCTCGACCGCATCGTGGCCCACGGCCTCGGCACCCGCAGCCGGGTCGAGCTCACGCTGACGGACGCGGGACTGGACGTCGTACGCCCCGGAGCGACGGACTTCTTCATCCCGGCCGACGCCCTGCGCGAGGCCGTCCTCGGCAAGGGCATCGCCGGGAAGGTCCTCACCGAGGGCGGGCTCCTCCTGGTGACCTGGGCCCACGGCGAGCGGCTGATCGACTCCGGGTTCCGCTCGGACCACGCGGCCGAGCACACCGAGTGGGTCGACGCCATTAACTCCATGATCAACAAGACCGAAACGGAAGGCGCACGATGACGACCTCCACGAAGGGGAACGCCTCGCAGAGGAAAGAGGTGTCTCCCGCGGTACTCGTCCTGGAGGACGGCCGGATCTTCCGCGGCCGTGCCTACGGGGCTGTGGGGGAGACCTTCGGCGAGGCCGTGTTCTCCACCGGCATGACCGGCTACCAGGAGACCCTCACCGACCCGTCGTACGCCCGCCAGATCGTCGTCGCGACCGCCCCGCAGATCGGCAACACCGGCTGGAACGACGAGGACGACGAGTCCCGCCGTATCTGGGTCTCCGGCTACGTCGTGCGCGACCCCGCGCGCGTGCCGTCCAACTGGCGCGCCAAGCGCTCCCTGGACGACGAGCTGGTCGCACAGGGCATCGTCGGCATCAGCGGCATCGACACCCGCGCGCTCACCCGCCATCTGCGCGAGCGCGGCTCCATGCGCGCCGGAGTCTTCTCCGGCGAGGCGATCGCCCCCGACTCCGAGCTCGTCGCGCGCGTGCAGGCCCAGCCGCACATGAAGGGCGCCTCGCTGTACGAGGAGGTCGCCACCAAGGAGACGTACGTCGTCCCCGCGATCGGTGAGAAGAAGTTCACCGTCGCCGCGATCGACCTCGGCATCAAGGGCATGACCCCGCACCGCATGGCCGAGCGCGGCATCGAGGTGCATGTGCTGCCGGCCACGGCCACCGCGGAGGACGTCTACGCCGTCGCCCCCGACGGTGTCTTCTTCTCCAACGGTCCCGGCGACCCGGCCGCCGCCGACGGCCCGGTCGCGCTCATGACCGCGGTGCTGGAGCGCGGGACGCCGCTGTTCGGCATCTGCTTCGGCAACCAGATCCTGGGCCGCGCACTCGGCTTCGGCACCTACAAGCTGAAGTACGGCCACCGGGGCATCAACCAGCCCGTGCAGGACCGGACCACCGGCAAGGTCGAGGTCACCGCGCACAACCACGGCTTCGCCGTGGACGCCCCGCTCGACAAGGTCAGCGAGACCAGGTTCGGACGCGTCGAGGTCTCGCACGTCTGCCTGAACGACAACGTCGTGGAGGGACTCCAGCTGCTCGACCAGCCGGCCTTCTCCGTCCAGTACCACCCCGAAGCGGCAGCGGGCCCGCATGACGCCGCCTACCTGTTCGACCGCTTCACCTCGTTGATGAACACCGTCCTGTTGGAGGGCCAGCGTGCCTAAGCGCACCGATATCCAGTCCGTCCTGGTCATCGGCTCCGGCCCGATCGTCATCGGCCAGGCCGCCGAGTTCGACTACTCCGGTACCCAGGCGTGCCGCGTCCTCAAGGCCGAAGGCCTGCGCGTCATCCTCGTCAACTCCAACCCGGCGACGATCATGACCGACCCGGAGATCGCCGACGCCACCTACGTCGAGCCGATCACCCCGGAGTTCGTCGAGAAGATCATCGCCAAGGAGCGCCCCGACGCCCTGCTGCCCACCCTGGGCGGCCAGACGGCCCTCAACACGGCGATCTCGCTGCACGAGGCCGGCACCCTCGACAAGTACGGCGTCGAACTGATCGGCGCCAACGTCGAGGCCATCAACAAGGGCGAGGACCGCGACCTCTTCAAGGGCGTCGTGGAGGAGGTCCGCAAGAAGATCGGGCACGGCGAGTCCGCCCGCTCGGTCATCTGCCACTCCATGGACGACGTCATCCAGGGCGTCGAGACGCTCGGCGGCTACCCGGTCGTGGTCCGCCCCTCCTTCACCATGGGCGGCGCCGGCTCCGGCTTCGCGCACGACGAGGAGGAGCTGCGCCGCATCGCAGGACAGGGCCTCACGCTCTCGCCGACCACCGAGGTGCTCCTGGAGGAGTCCATCCTCGGCTGGAAGGAGTACGAACTGGAGCTGATGCGCGACAAGCACGACAACGTCGTGGTCGTCTGCTCCATCGAGAACTTCGACCCCATGGGCGTGCACACCGGCGACTCCATCACCGTCGCGCCCGCGATGACGCTCACCGACCGCGAGTACCAGCGGCTGCGTGACGTCGGTATCGCGATCATCCGCGAGGTCGGCGTCGACACCGGCGGCTGCAACATCCAGTTCGCGATCGACCCGGTCGACGGCCGCGTCATCGTCATCGAGATGAACCCGCGCGTGTCGCGCTCCTCGGCGCTCGCCTCCAAGGCGACCGGTTTCCCGATCGCCAAGATCGCGGCGAAGCTGGCCGTCGGCTACACCCTGGACGAGATCCCCAACGACATCACCGAGAAGACCCCGGCCTCCTTCGAGCCGACGCTCGACTACGTGGTGGTCAAGGCCCCCCGGTTCGCCTTCGAGAAGTTCCCGTCGGCGGACTCGACGTTGACGACCACCATGAAGTCGGTCGGCGAGGCCATGGCGATCGGCCGCAACTTCACCGAGGCCTTCCAGAAGGCGCTGCGCTCACTGGAGAAGAAGGGCAGCCAGTTCACCTTCGTCGGCGAGCCCGGCGACAAGACCGCCCTCCTGGAGGAGTCCGTACGGCCGACCGACGGCCGTATCAACGCCGTCATGCAGGCCATCCGCGCGGGCGCCACGCCGGAGGAGGTCTTCGAGTACACGAAGATCGACCCCTGGTTCGTCGACCAGCTCTTCCTGATCAAGGAGATCGCGGACGAGCTGGCCGGGGCCCCGGAGCTGACGCGTGAGCTGCTCGCCGAGGCCAAGCGGCACGGCTTCTCCGACCAGCAGCTCGGCGAGATCCGCGGCCTGCGCGAGGACGTGGTGCGCGAGGTGCGGCACGCGCTCGGCGTGCGCCCGGTGTACAAGACCGTCGACACCTGCGCGGCCGAGTTCGCCGCGAAGACGCCGTACTTCTACTCCTCCTACGACGAGGAGAACGAGGTCGCCCCGCGGACCAGGCCCGCGGTGATCATCCTGGGCTCCGGGCCCAACCGCATCGGCCAGGGCATCGAGTTCGACTACTCCTGCGTGCACGCCTCCTTCGCGCTGTCCGACGCCGGGTACGAGACGGTGATGGTCAACTGCAACCCGGAGACCGTCTCCACCGACTACGACACCTCCGACCGGCTGTACTTCGAGCCGCTCACGCTGGAGGACGTGCTGGAGATCGTCCACGCGGAGACTCTGGCCGGGCCGGTCGCGGGCGTGATCGTGCAGCTCGGCGGGCAGACCCCGCTGGGCCTGGCACAGGCGCTCAAGGACAACGGCGTGCCGGTCGTGGGCACCTCGCCCGAGGCGATCCACGCCGCCGAGGACCGGGGGGCCTTCGGCCAGGTCCTCGCCGAGGCGGGCCTTCCCGCCCCCAAGCACGGCACCGCCACCACCTTCGCCGGCGCCAAGGCCATCGCCGACGAGATCGGCTACCCGGTCCTCGTACGGCCCTCCTACGTGCTCGGCGGCCGTGGCATGGAGATCGTCTACGACGAGACCCGCCTGGAGTCCTACATCGCCGAGTCGACCGAGATCAGCCCCTCGCGGCCGGTCCTGGTCGACCGCTTCCTGGACGACGCGATCGAGATCGACGTCGACGCCCTCTACGACGGCCAGGAGCTGTACCTCGGCGGCGTGATGGAGCACATCGAGGAGGCCGGCATCCACTCCGGCGACTCGGCGTGCGCACTGCCGCCGATCACCCTGGGCGGCCACGACATCAAGCGGCTGCGGGCCTCGACCGAGGCCATCGCCAAGGGTGTCGGTGTGCGTGGCCTGATCAACATCCAGTTCGCGATGGCCGGGGACATCCTCTACGTCCTCGAAGCCAACCCCCGCGCGTCCCGTACCGTCCCCTTCACCTCGAAGGCGACCGCGGTGCCGCTCGCCAAGGCCGCCGCCCGGATCTCGCTGGGCGCGACCGTCGCCGAGCTGCGGGCGGAAGGCCTGCTCCCGGCGAAGGGCGACGGTGGGGAACTTCCGTTCGACGCGCCGATCTCCGTCAAGGAGGCCGTCATGCCGTGGTCGCGCTTCCGCGACATCCACGGCCGCGGCGTCGACACCGTCCTCGGCCCGGAGATGCGCTCCACCGGCGAGGTCATGGGCATCGACTCCGTCTTCGGCACGGCGTACGCCAAGTCGCAGGCGGGCGCCTACGGTCCGCTGCCGACCAAGGGCCGCGCGTTCATCTCGGTCGCCAACCGCGACAAGCGCTCGATGATCTTCCCGGCGCGCGAGCTGGTCGCCCACGGCTTCGAGCTGCTCGCCACCTCCGGCACCGCCGAGGTCCTCAAGCGCAACGGCATCAACGCCACGATCGTGCGCAAGCAGTCGGAGGGCACCGGCCCGAACGGCGAGAAGACCGTCGTCCAGCTCATCCACGACGGCGAGATCGACCTCATCGTCAACACCCCGTACGGCACCGGTGGCCGCCTCGACGGCTACGAGATCCGTACGGCGGCCGTGGCGCGCTCGGTCCCGTGTCTGACGACGGTCCAGGCGCTCGCCGCCGCCGTCCAGGGCATCGACGCCCTCAACCACGGTGACGTGGGCGTCCGTTCGCTCCAGGAACACGCGGAACACCTGACCGCGGCCCGCGACTAGCAGCCCTGAGGGGGACACCGGAAACGGTGTCCCCCTCTTCGTGAGGACACCGACATGTACAAGCTTTTCTTCCGTCTGGTCTTCCAACGGATGGACCCTGAGCAGGCCCACCACCTCGCCTTCCGCTGGATCCGGCTCGCCGTCCGGATTCCCGTGCTGCGCACCTTCGTCGCGGCCGCCCTCGCGCCCCGCCACAAGGAACTGCGCACCGAGGCCCTCGGGCTGCGCATGCACGGCCCCTTCGGGCTCGCCGCGGGCTTCGACAAGAACGCGATCGCGATCGACGGCATGGCGATGCTGGGCTTCGACCACATCGAGATCGGCACGGTGACGGGGGAGGCCCAGCCGGGCAACCCCAGGAAGCGGCTGTTCCGGCTCGTGCAGGACCGCGCGCTCATCAACCGCATGGGCTTCAACAACGAGGGCTCGCTGACCGTGGCGGCCCGTCTGGCGTCCCGCGAGCCGGTCTTCAGGACCGTCGTGGGCGTCAACATCGGCAAGACCAAGGTCGTCCCCGAAGCCGAGGCGACCGGCGACTACGTGAAGTCCGCGGAGCGGCTCGCGCCGTACGCCGACTACTTGGTCGTGAACGTGTCGTCGCCGAACACGCCCGGCCTGCGCAACCTCCAGGCGGTCGACCATCTGCGTCCGCTCCTGACCGCGGTCCGCGAGGCAGCCGACCGCATCGTCGCGCACCGCCATGTCCCGCTCCTGGTGAAGATCGCGCCGGACCTCGCCGACGAGGACGTCGACGCGGTCGCCGACCTGGCCCTCGAGCTCGGTCTGGACGGCATCATCGCCACCAACACGACCATCGCGCGCGAGGGACTCGGTCTGGAATCCGGACCCTCGCTGGTGAAGGAGACGGGCGGCCTCTCCGGGGCGCCCCTCAAGGAGCGCTCCCTGGAGGTCCTGAGGCGCCTGTACGCACGCGTGGGCGACCGGATCACCCTGGTCGGCGTCGGGGGCGTGGAGAACGCCGAGGACGCCTGGCAGCGCATCCTGGCCGGCGCCACCCTGGTCCAGGGCTACAGCGCGTTCGTCTACGAGGGTCCCTTCTGGGCCCGCGCCGTTCACAAGGGCCTCGCCGCGCGCCTGCGCACGAGCCCGTACGCCACCCTCGCCGACGCGGTCGGCGCCGACGTGAGGAAGACGGTATGACCGAGCCCTTCGGTGCGCGCCTGCGCCGTGCCATGGACGAGCGCGGCCCGCTGTGCGTGGGGATCGACCCGCACGCCTCACTGCTCGCCGAGTGGGGCCTGGCCGACGACGTGGCCGGTCTGGAGCGGTTCAGCCGCACGGTCGTCGAGGCGCTGTCGGACCGCGTCGCCGTCTTCAAGCCCCAGAGTGCGTTCTTCGAGCGCTTCGGCTCGCGCGGTGTCGCCGTGCTGGAGACGACTGTCCAGGAGGCCAGGGCGGCCGGTGCGCTGGTCCTCATGGACGCCAAGCGCGGCGACATCGGCTCGACCATGGCCGCCTACGCGGAGGCCTTCCTGCGAAAGGACTCCCCGCTGTTCTCGGACGCTCTGACGGTGTCGCCGTATCTCGGCTACGGCTCGCTCTCGCCGGCGATCGCGCTGGCGCGCGAGAGCGGTGCGGGCCTGTTCGTGCTCGCGCTGACCTCCAACCCCGAGGGCGGCGAGGTCCAGCACGCCGTCCGCGCGGACGGCCGGAACGTCGGCGCGACCATGCTGGCCCACCTGGCGGCCGAGAACACCGGGGAAGAGCCCCTGGGGTCGTTCGGCGCCGTCGTCGGGGCCACGCTCGGCGACCTGTCGTCCTACGACCTGGACATCAACGGCCCGCTCCTCGCGCCCGGTGTCGGAGCCCAGGGGGCCACCCCGGCCGACCTTCCCGGGGTCTTCGGGGCGGCGATCCGCAATGTCGTCCCGAGTGTCAGCAGGGGAGTGCTGCGGCACGGTCCCGACGCCGGGGCGCTGCGCGCGTCCGCCGACCGGTTCGCGGAGGAGATCCGGTCCGCGCTGCCGACCGGATGAGACATAGGTCACCCGATGTTCGCCCAGGGGTCCGGATACGGCGTCCGTGATGGTCGTCGCGGATGTTCGATGACCGCGTTCGAGTCCTCCGACGAGTGGTGAGAGGCCCGCTTGAGTCTGAATACATTCTCAAATCCGGGGCATTATGTCGGGAATGTCCGACCTGACGGAGGCTGACCAGGACTTTTCCGCTGTTCTCGCTGACTCTGGCGGACTTGGCCGCTAGTCTCCGACGGGTGGGGGCACCCCCACACCCTTCAGGTAGTGGGGGAGAACGGGCGAGCGTGTTGCCCATACCTCCCCAGGTGTGGGGCACTAGGTTCCTCACCGGTCCGTATCCGACAGTTCGACATCCGAGGTGACGTAGGCGTGGCTCTTCCGCCCCTTACCCCTGAACAGCGCGCAGCCGCGCTCGAAAAGGCCGCCGCGGCTCGCCGGGAGCGGGCCGAGGTCAAGAATCGACTCAAGCACTCCGGCGCCTCCCTGCATGAGGTCATCAAGCAGGGCCAGGAGAACGACGTCATCGGCAAGATGAAGGTCTCCGCGCTGCTGGAGTCCCTGCCGGGCGTGGGCAAGGTCCGCGCCAAGCAGATCATGGAGCGACTCGGCATCTCCGAAAGCCGCCGTGTACGCGGCCTCGGCTCCAACCAGATCGCTTCTCTGGAGCGTGAGTTCGGCAGCACCGGTTCCTGAACCGGTGCTCTCCGCGAGGGGAGTCCCGGGCACTCCGGGATTGCTGGAATAATCGCCGCATGGCTGCAACATTCCGGGGGACGACCCCCGAGCCCCCGGACGTACGTCCGCGGCTGACCGTGCTCTCCGGCCCTTCAGGGGTCGGCAAGAGCACGGTCGTCGCGCATATGCGCAAGGAGCACCCCGAGGTCTGGCTCTCGGTGTCGGCGACGACCCGCAGGCCCCGCCCCGGCGAGAAGCACGGCGTCCACTACTTCTTCGTCACCGACGAGGAGATGGACAAGCTGATCGCCAACGGCGAGCTGCTGGAGTGGGCGGAGTTCGCCGGCAACCGTTACGGCACGCCGCGTGCGGCCGTGCTGGAGCGGCTGGAGGCGGGTGAACCCGTCCTCCTGGAGATCGACCTCCAGGGTGCCCGGCAGGTCCGTGAGTCCATGACGGACGCCCAGCTGGTGTTCCTGGCTCCGCCCTCCTGGGAGGAGCTCGTGCGCAGACTCACCGGACGTGGCACCGAACCGCCGGACGTGATCGAACGCCGCCTGGAGGCGGCGAAGGTCGAACTGGCGGCTGAACCCGAGTTCGATGTGACCTTGGTCAACACCTCCGTCGAGGACGTGGCGCGCGAGCTGCTAGCCTTGATGGACGTTGTGTGATCGTTTTCGATCGTTCACACTGAATCTTTCCCATCCATCGGAAGGTAGAGCGTGTCCTCTTCCATCTCCGCGCCCGAGGGCATCATCAACCCGCCGATCGACGAGCTCCTCGAGGCAACCGACTCGAAGTACAGCCTCGTGATCTACGCGGCCAAGCGGGCCCGCCAGATCAACGCGTACTACTCGCAGCTCGGCGAGGGCCTCCTCGAGTACGTCGGTCCGCTCGTGGACACCCATGTCCACGAGAAGCCGCTCTCGATCTCCCTCCGCGAGATCAACGCGGGTCTGCTGACGTCCGAGGCCATTGAGGGCCCGGCGCAGTAGTACTTTCAGCTTTTTGCTGACTTATCCACAGGCCCGGCAGCGCGACTGTCGGGCCTGTGGTGTGTGATGGACCCGTACGTTGCCGAGCTGGGGAGAGACGGTGGACAAGCCGAAGGTCGTGCTGGGTGTCAGCGGAGGCATCGCCGCGTACAAGGCCTGCGAGCTGCTCAGAAGGCTGACGGAGTCCGGCCACGACGTACGCGTCGTCCCCACCGCCTCCGCACTGCACTTCGTCGGCGCCGCCACCTGGTCCGCTCTCTCCGGCAAGCCGGTCTCGACCGAGGTGTGGGACGACGTCCACGAGGTCCCGCACGTCCGCATCGGACAGCACGCCGACCTCGTCGTCGTGGCCCCGGCCACCGCCGACATGCTCGCCAAGGCGGCCCACGGCCTGGCGGACGACCTGCTCACCAACACCCTCCTCACGGCTCGCTGTCCGGTCGTCTTCGCACCCGCCATGCACACGGAGATGTGGGAGCACCCGGCCACCCAGGAGAACGTGGCGACGCTGCGCCGCCGCGGTGCCCTGGTGATCGAACCTGCCGTCGGCCGTCTGACCGGCGTCGACACCGGCAAGGGGCGACTGCCGGACCCCGCCGAGATCTTCGAGGTCTGCCGCCGGGTACTGGCCCGGGGCGTCAGCGAGCCCGACCTCGAGGGCCGGCATGTCGTCGTCAGCGCCGGCGGTACCCGCGAGCCCCTCGACCCGGTCCGTTTCCTCGGCAACCGCTCCTCCGGCAAGCAGGGCTACGCCCTCGCCCGCACCGCGGCCGCGCGCGGCGCCCGGGTCACGCTCGTCGCGGCGAACACCGCTCTGCCCGATCCGGCCGGCGTGGACGTCGTGCCCGTGGGGACGGCCGTACAGCTGCGCGAGGCGGTCCTGAAGGCGGCGGCCGACGCCGACGCCGTCGTCATGGCGGCGGCTGTCGCCGACTTCCGTCCGCAGACGTACGCGGCCGGAAAGATCAAGAAGAAGGACGGCCAGGACCCCGAACCCGTCGTCCTGGTACGGAATCCGGACGTCCTCGCCGAGATCGCGGCCGAGCGCGCCCGCCCCGGGCAGGTGGTGGTCGGCTTCGCCGCCGAGACCGACGACGTCCTGGCCAACGGCCGTGCGAAGCTGGAGCGCAAGGGCTGCGACCTGCTCGTCGTCAACGAGGTGGGCGAGCGCAAGACCTTCGGCTCCGAGGAGAACGAGGCCGTGGTGCTGGGCGCCGACGGCAGCGAGACCCCGGTGCCGTACGGCCCGAAGGAGTCCCTGGCCGACATCGTCTGGGACCTGGTGGCGCGGCGCCTCGGCTGAACACCTCGTCCGCTTCCGGGTTCCCTCAGGACACGCGAAGCACTGCCGATAAGGCGTGGCGCCCCTGGTCAAGCCCCTTCGGAGCTGTGCACAATGCCCGTGCCGCAGGTCACGGCACTCCCGAGTGGCGAGACAGGGGGCCAGTGGCCGAGCGCGACCGATAAAGTGTTCTCGGACGGTGCCGGGCGCAGCTCCCGAGCCCGTCCGCCAATGATCAGCCAGCAGCCGCTGCAACCCCAGGGAGCGTTGTGTCCCGTCGCCTGTTCACCTCGGAGTCCGTCACCGAGGGCCACCCCGACAAGATCGCTGACCAGATCAGTGACACCATCCTCGACGCGCTCCTCAAGGAGGACCCGACCTCACGGGTCGCCGTCGAGACCCTGATCACCACCGGTCTGGTGCATGTGGCCGGTGAGGTCACCACCAAGACCTACGCGCCGATCGCCCAGCTGGTGCGCGACAAGATCCTCGAAATCGGCTACGACTCCTCCAAGAAGGGCTTCGACGGCGCCTCCTGCGGCGTCTCGGTGTCCATCGGCGCGCAGTCCCCGGACATCGCTCAGGGCGTTGACACGGCCTACGAGAAGCGGGTCGAGGGCGATGAGGACGAGCTGGACAAGCAGGGCGCCGGTGACCAGGGCCTGATGTTCGGTTACGCGACCGACGAGACCCCCACCCTGATGCCGCTGCCGATCTTCCTGGCGCACCGCCTGGCGAAGCGCCTGTCCGAGGTCCGCAAGAACGGCACCATCCCCTACCTGCGCCCGGACGGCAAGACGCAGGTCACCATCGAGTACGACGGCGACAAGGCCGTCCGCCTCGACACGGTCGTGGTCTCCTCGCAGCACGCGTCGGACATCGACCTGGAGTCCCTGCTGGCCCCCGACATCCGCGAGTTCGTCGTGGAGGCGGAGCTCAAGGCGCTCCTGGACGAGGGCATCAAGCTGGACACGGACAACTACCGTCTCCTGGTGAACCCGACCGGCCGCTTCGAGATCGGCGGCCCGATGGGCGACGCGGGTCTGACCGGCCGGAAGATCATCATCGACACCTACGGCGGCATGGCCCGCCACGGTGGCGGCGCGTTCTCCGGCAAGGACCCGTCCAAGGTGGACCGTTCGGCCGCGTACGCGATGCGCTGGGTCGCCAAGAACGTCGTCGCCGCGGGTCTCGCCTCCCGTTGCGAGGTCCAGGTCGCGTACGCGATCGGCAAGGCCGAGCCCGTCGGCCTGTTCGTGGAGACCTTCGGCACCGCCAAGGTCGACGCCGACCTGATCGAGAAGGCGATCGACGAGGTCTTCGACCTCCGTCCGGCCGCGATCATCCGCGACCTCGACCTGCTGCGCCCGATCTACTCCCTGACGGCGGCGTACGGCCACTTCGGCCGCGAGCTGCCGGAGTTCACGTGGGAGAAGACGGACCGCGTGGACGCGCTGCGCAAGGCCGCCGGCCTGTAAGCGGCCCCTGCTCCGTACGAGGCCCGGCCCCCGACGGGGGCCGGGCCTCGGCCTTGTCCGGCGCCCCCGCAGGGTGGCGCGGCCCCGTCCTGTGTCAGTGCGGTCTGGTACCAATGATGCTGTGAGCAGCGAGGATGAGGGGGCGGAGCGTTCCGCGGAGGCCGGGGCGCCGGAGCAGCTTGCGTTCATTCGGGAGACCGTGCGCAAGGCCAGGGCGCCGAAGGCCAAGCCGCGGACGTGGCGGGGAGCCGCGCTGGCCAAGGAACTGCCGGTCGCGCGGGTGCTGGTCGACAAGGGAGTGCTGCATCTCGACCGGTACTTCGACTATGCGGTGCCCGAGGAGCTGGACGCGGATGCCCAGCCCGGGGTGCGGGTGCGGGTGCGGTTCGGGGCAGGCCGCGGGCGGGTGCGGGAAGGGCGGCGTGAGGGCGGGGGGCTGATCGACGGGTTCCTGGTCGAGCGGCTCGCCGAGTCGGACTACTCGGGGCCCTTGGCCGCGCTCGCTCAGGTCGTGTCGCCCGAGCCGGTGCTCAGCGAGGAGCTTCTGGGGCTCGCCCGCGCCGTCGCCGACCGGTACGCGGGGAGTCTCGCCGATGTGCTGCAACTAGCTGTGCCGCCGCGCAGTGCCCGGGCCGAACAGCGGCCCGCGCCCGCCCCCCTGCCGCCACCGGCGGTGCCTGAGACGGGGCCCTGGAGGCGGTACGAGCACGGGGGCGCGTTTCTGGAGGCGCTGGCCTCGGGAGGCGCGCCGCGCGCGGTGTGGAACGCCCTGCCCGGGCCGCAGTGGAGTGAGGACCTGGCGCGGGCCGTCGCGGCGACCCTGGCGTCAGGGCGTGGTGCGCTGGTCGTCGTACCGGACGGGCGGGCCGTCGCACGGGTCGACGCCGCGCTGACCTCGGTGCTGGGGGAGGGGCGGCATGCGGTGCTGACCGCCGACGCCGGGCCCGAGAAGCGGTATCGGGAGTGGCTGGCCGTGCGGCGGGGAGCCGTGCGGGCCGTGGTGGGGACCCGGGCGGCCATGTTCGCCCCGGTGCGGGATCTGGGGCTCGTCGCTCTGTGGGACGACGGCGACGACAGCCACAGTGAGCAGCATGCTCCGCAGCCGCACGCGCGCGAGGTGTTGTTGTTGCGGGCCGCGCAGGACAAGTGCGCATTCCTGCTGGGGAGTTGGAGCTGCACCGTCGAGGCGGCGCAGTTGGTGGAGACCGGGTGGGCCCGGCCGCTCGTCGCTTCCCGGGAGCAGGTGCGGGCCGTCGCCCCGTTGGTGCGGACCGTGGGGGACCAGGATCTCGCGAGGGACGAGGCCGCCCGCGCGGCCCGGCTGCCCACACTCGCCTGGCAGGCCGTCAGGGAGGGGCTGCGGCACGGGCCCGTGCTCGTGCAGGTGCCACGGCGGGGCTATGTGCCGCGGATGGCGTGTGCCAACTGCCGTGAACCCGCGCGGTGTCGGCACTGCGCCGGGCCGTTGGAAGGGCAGGACGCCGGGGCGCTGCGGTGCGGGTGGTGCGGCAGGGAGGAAGAGGCCTGGCACTGTCCGGAGTGCGGGGCGTTCCGGCTGCGGGCACAGGTCGTGGGAGCCCGGCGTACGGCAGAGGAGTTGGGGCGGGCGTTTCCCGCTGTTCCGGTGCGGACGTCGGGGCGTGAGCATGTGCTGGACACGGTGCCGGGGACACCGGCGCTGGTGGTGAGCACCCCGGGGGCGGAGCCGGTCGCCGAGGGCGGGTACGCGGCGGCGCTGTTGCTGGACGGATGGGCGATGCTCGGGCGGCCCGACCTGCGGGCGGGGGAGGACGCGCTGCGGCGTTGGATCGGGGCGTCGGCGCTGGTGCGGGCGCAGGAGGCCGGGGGGACGGTGGTGGTGGTCGCCGAGCCCACGTTGCGGCCTGTGCAGGCGTTGGTGCGGTGGGACCCCGTGGGGCATGCGGTGCGGGAGTTGGGGGAGCGGGCCGAGTTGGGGTTCCCGCCGGTGTCGCGGATGGCCTCCGTGTCCGGGACGCCGGAGGCTCTCGCGGGGTTTCTGGCAGCCGTGGAACTGCCCCAGGAGGCGGAGCTGTTGGGGCCTGTGCCGTTGCCGGTCACGGTGGCCGCAGGGCCTCGGCGGGCGGGGGCGCCGCCTGTCGGGGAGCGGTGGGAGCGGGTCCTTGTGCGGGTTCCGCCGGGCAGGGGAGCGGCGTTGGCCGCCTCGTTGAAGACCGCGCAGGCTGCGCGGATGGCGCGGGGTGGGGGCGGGGGAGACGGGGCGGTGTGGGTGCGGATCGATCCGCCCGACATCGGGTGAGAGGTGTGGGGCGGTGGGCGATGAGTCCCGTTCGCGTGTCGGCAGGGCGCGAAATGCGTCTGCCCTCCCGGAGGCGGCTCGGGAGGGCAGAGGAGGGGCGGTACGGGTCAGCCGTTGCGGGGACCGGGGAACGCTGTGGGTCTTGCTTCGTCGCGGAGGACGGGGCTGCCCGCAGTGGGCTGGGTCGGCATGGAGCGGGCGGCCGGGACCGTGGGGACCGCCGGCACCGAGGGGATGCCGGTGTTGACGCTGACCGTGCGGGTGGCCGCTGCCTCCGTGGTCAGTTCGGCTTCGGCCGGCGCCGGGGCCACCGCGCGGCGGGCGCCGTAGCGGCGGTGGACCGCCTGCTTGGTGACCCCGAGGGCGGAGCCCACCGCGTCCCACGAGAAGCCGAGCGAGCGGTCGAAGTCGACCGCGGCCGTCACCAGGGTCTCGACGCTGTCCCGGAGTTCCTGCGCGAGACGGACCGTGGGGGCGGGAGCGCGTCCGTAGACGACGAAGCCCGTGGAGGGGCCGGAGCGGCGCGGGCGGTAGACGTTGCCCAACTGGGCGGTCAGGGTGCGCAGCGCGTCCACCTGCCGGCGGACCCGCTCGATGTCCCGCACCAGCAAGTGCAGGCTGGCCCGAGCCTGGGCGTCGTGAGTTGCGTGGTCGGCCATGAACAAGCCTCTCGAACCGGCGTTGAAAAAGGATGGGGCCGCCATCGCGGCCCGTTGTGGTCAACTCTTTCTTGACCAACGCGTTTACGCGCCGCTGGTCACGCAGTGGGGGCGTACCGGCATATGCGTGCGCCGGGGGCGGGGGGTGCGCGCCTTGACCAGGTGGGCGGGCATCGCCCGTGGGGGTTCCTTTCGGGCGGTGGCCGTGCCTCGCCATAGACTTGTGCGTTGCCCGTCGTCATCCCTCTCCGAGAGGCCCCGCCCACCCATGAAGCTCGTCTTCGCCGGTACCCCCGAGGTCGCACTTCCCGCTCTGGACGCTCTCATCGCCTCCGGGCGGCACGAGGTCGCCGCTGTCGTCACGCGGCCCGACGCGCCGGCGGGGCGGGGGCGCAGGCTGGTCGCGAGCCCCGTCGCGGAGCGGGCCGAGGAGGCGGGGATCGAGGTGCTGAAGCCCGTCAAGCCGCGTGACCCCGAGTTCCTCGAGCGGCTTCGCGAGATCGCCCCCGACTGCTGCCCCGTCGTCGCCTACGGCGCCCTCCTGCCCCGCGTCGCCCTCGACATCCCCGCCCACGGCTGGGTCAACCTGCACTTCTCGCTGCTCCCGGCCTGGCGCGGGGCGGCTCCCGTCCAGCACTCCATCATGTCGGGCGACGCGATCACCGGGGCCTCCACCTTCCTGATCGAGGAGGGGCTCGACTCCGGGCCCGTGTACGGCACCGTCACCGAGGAGATCCGGCACACCGACACCAGCGGCGACCTGCTGACCCGGCTCGCCTTCGCCGGGTCCGGGCTGCTCGCCGCGACCATGGACGGGATCGCGGACGGCACGCTGAAGGCCGTACCGCAGCCGTCCGAGGGCATCACCGTCGCCCCGAAGATCACCGTTGAGGACGCGCGGGTCGACTGGGCCGCCCCGGCGCTGCGGGTGGACCGGGTCGTGCGCGGGTGCCACCCGGCGCCCGGCGCCTGGACGACGTTCCGCGGTGAACGGCTCAAGCTCATCCAGGTCCGGCCGGCGCCCGACCGGACCGATCTCGCTCCGGGCGCGCTTTCCGTGGGCAAGAACAGCGTCCACGTCGGTACCGGCTCGTACGGCGTCGAGATGCTGTGGGTGCAGGCGCAGGGGAAGAAGCCGATGAAGGCCGCGGACTGGGCGCGGGGCGTCAGGATCGCGGACGGGGAGACCGTCGGCGGGTGACGCGGGGCGGGGCGGTACGCGCGCCGGCGGGTGACGCCGGTCCCCAGGAGAGCTGCCGGAGCGCCGGGCGGTCCCCGGCGCCGTAGGAGTGCGTGGCGTGGGGCGCGGGAGTGCGGGTGGACCGATGTCCGCCGCGTCGCCCGGGGCCGCCGGGACGCACGACGTCCCCGCCTCCGCCGGCTCACGCACCGAGCGCCAGATCGGCCGGGCCCTCGGCGGGTGAGGGGACCCGTGGCGGACGTACGCTTGGGGCGTATCCAGTCCTTACATCCGGAGCACCTTTTTCGTGAGCGACCAGCCCAGTCGGCCCCGCAAGCCCGGCAAGCCCTACCGCCGGCCCCAGAAGGACCCCGTCCGCTTCCTCGCCTTCGAGGCCCTGCGCGCAGTGGACGAGCGGGACGCGTACGCCAACCTCGTCCTGCCGCCCCTGCTGCGCAAGGCACGGGAGAAGGGCGGCTTCGACGGCCGGGACGCGGCGCTCGCCACCGAGCTCGTGTACGGCACCCTGCGGCGGCAGGGGACGTACGACGCCGTCATCGCCGCCTGTGTCGACCGGCCGCTGCGGGAGGTCGACCCGCCGGTGCTCGACGTGCTGAGCCTCGGCGTGCATCAGCTGCTCGGGACGCGCATCCCGACGCACGCCGCCGTGTCCGCCTCCGTGGAGCTCGCGCGGGTCGTGCTCGGCGACGGGCGGGCCAAGTTCGTCAACGCCGTACTGCGGAAGGTCGCGCAGGACGATCTCGACGGGTGGATCGCGAAGGTCGCTCCTCCCTACGACGACGATCCCGAGGACCATCTCTCCGTCGTGCACTCCCACCCCCGCTGGATCGTCTCCGCGCTGTGGGACTCCCTCGGCGGCGGCCGGGCCGGTATCGAGCGACTGCTGGCGGCCGACAACGAGCGGCCCGAAGTCACCCTCGTCGCCCGGCCGGGTCGGTCCACCACCGGGGAACTGCTGCGCGAGGAGGCCGCCGTCCCGGGCAGCTGGTCGCCGTACGCCGTACGGCTGGCGGAGGGCGGTGAGCCCGGGGCCGTAGACGCCGTACGCGAAGGCCGGGCCGGGGTGCAGGACGAGGGCAGTCAGCTCGTCGCACTGGCCCTCGCGAACGCGCCCCTCGACGGGCGGGACGAGAAGTGGCTCGACGGGTGCGCGGGGCCCGGCGGGAAGGCCGCGCTGCTCGCCGCCCTCGCCGCCGAGCGGGGCGCCGTGCTGCTGGCCTCCGAGAAGCAGCCGCATCGGGCCGGGCTGGTCGCCAAGGCGCTCCGCGGCAATCCCGGGCCGTACCAGGTCATCGCCGCGGACGGGACCCGGCCGCCGTGGCGGCCCGGGAGTTTCGACCGGGTGCTGATGGATGTGCCGTGTACGGGGCTGGGTGCGCTGCGGCGCCGGCCCGAGGCACGGTGGCGGCGCCGGCCGGAGGACCTGGAGGGGTTCGGGCCGTTGCAGCGGGATTTGTTGAGCACCGCGCTGGACTCCGTCAGGGTGGGCGGGGTGGTGGGGTATGCGACCTGTTCCCCTCATCTGGCGGAGACTCGGGCCGTTGTCCAGGATGTGCTGAAGCAGTGGCCGGCCGCGGAGCTTGTGGATGCGCGGGCCCTGTTGCCCGGTGTGCCGGAACTCGGGGACGGGCCCGACGTTCAGTTGTGGCCGCATGTGCACGGGACCGATGCGATGTATCTGGCGGTGATTCGCAGGACCGGCTAGTCGTGCGTCTGCTGCGCCGTCGTGGCTGGTCGCGCAGTTCCCCGCGCCCCTGGGTGGGTCGACTCATCGCCCTCCTTGGCAAGACCGTGGGGCCACCACACCTTTGGACCCACGTCCAGGAACAGGGACGTGACCAGCACCGACCGCACGATGAACGTGTCGAGCAGGACTCCCAGCGCCACCGCGAAGCCGATCTCCGCGAAGGCGACCATCGGGAGGGTGCCGAGGGCGGCGAAGGTGCCGGCCAGGACCAGGCCGGCGGAGGTGATGACCGCGCCGGTCGCGGCCAGGCCGGTGACCACGCCCGGCCGCGTGCCCTGGCGGGCCGCCTCCTCGCGGATACGGGTGGTCAGGAAGATGTTGTAGTCGATGCCGAGGGCGACCAGGAAGACGAAGACGAACAGCGGGAAGTCGGTCGCCTCGCCCGCGTAGTCGAACAGGTGGCGGAAGGCCAGGGCGCTGATGCCCAGGGCCGCCGCGAAGGACAGGATCACCGTTCCGATCAGGAGCAGCGGCGCGATCAGGGCGCGCAGCAGGGCGCACAGGATCAGCAGGACCACCACGAGCACCAACGGGATGATCACGATGTTGTCGTGGGTCGTCGCCTTGTCCATGTCGAGCAGCGAGGCCGTGCCGCCGCCCACCTTGGCGTCGGCGTCCGGCACAGCGTGGACGGCGTCACGGACCCGCTCCACCGTCTGTTTCGCGGCCTCGCTGTCGGCCGGGGCGGTCATCGTGGCCTCGAACAGCACCTTGCCCTCGTACGACGGTTTCGTGCCCGGCGGCAGGCCGAGGGACTCCGGAACGACCCCGCGGGTGCCGGCCACCGCCTCGCCCACCTGTCGGGCCTGCGCCTGGCCGCTGACGATGACCAGGGGGTCGCCGCTGCCCGCCGGGAAGTACTTCGCGGACACCTCCTGGCCGACGATCGAGTCCGGTTTCCCGGTGAACGCGTCCGCGTTGCCGATGCCCTCGGCGCGCAGCTGGATCAGTCCGAGCGAGCAAACGGCGAGGACCAGTGCCGTGACCGCCCAGACCATGCGCGGGCGGAGCGCGATACGGCGGCCGGTGCGGGCCCAGATGCCGCTGTCGATGCGGTCGGGCGCGCCGAAGTGCGGGATCGCCGGCCAGAAGATCCAGCGGCCGAAGATCACCAGCAGGGCCGGGAACAGGGTCGTCATCGCCAGCAGGGCGACCGCGACACCGATCGCGGCGACCGGGCCGAGACCGCGGGTCGAGTTCATCTCGGCGGCCAGCAGCACGAGCATGCTCAGGACGACGGTCGCGCCGGAGGCGAGCACCGCGGGGCCCGCGCGGTGCAGGGCGAGGGCCATCGCCTCGTGGCGGTCCTCGTGGTGGTGCAGTTCCTCCCGGTAGCGGGCCACCAGCAGCAGGGCGTAGTCGGTCCCCGCGCCGAAGACGAGCACCGTGAGGATGCCCGCGCTCTGGCCGTTCACCGTCAGGCCCGCGTGCTGGGCGAGCAGGTAGATGAAGGCCTGCGCGGTGAACAGCGCGGCGATCACCGACAGCAGCGGGACCAGGAGCAGGGTGGGGCTGCGGAAGGTGATGAGCAGCATGACCACGACGACCGCCATCGCGGACAGCAGCAGCGTCGAGTCGATGCCCTCGAAGGCCTCGGAGAAGTCCGCGGAGGTGCCGCCGGGCCCGGTGATGTGCACGGCGAGGCCGTCGCCGCCCTTGCCCACGACGTCACGGATCGAGTCCACCGCGGGCGCTATCTCCTCCCAGCCCTTCTCGTCCATGGTGATCGGGACGAGGATCTGGGCCGCGCGCGGGTCGCTCTGCCGGTCGTAGACCGGGCCACGGGTCTCCGAGCCGCGGATTCCGTGCGCCGTCAGTTGCCTGATCTCGGCGACGTCCTTGGCGATGGTGGCCTGTTCCTGCGGCGTGAGGCCGTTCTCGCGCGCGTAGACGACGACCGCTGGGATCTGCTCAGGCCTGAAGTCCTCGGACAGCTGCAGGACTTGGGTCGATTCGGCGGAGCCCGGCAGCCAGGAGGCCGCGTCGTTGTCCTGGGCGTCGGTGAGCTTGGAGGCGAGAGGCGCCGTCAGGAACAGCACCACCAGCCACAGTGCCAGCACCAGCCACTTGGCACGCCGTCCGCAGACGAGATGCGCGATACCCCGATTGCCGCTCATGGCCACCCCCGGTGCCATCTGTCGAGCCGATCGGCCGCCCAGCATGACATGCGCGGCTCGTTCACAACATCCGATGAACGGCTTAGGTCTGGACCGGCGCGCCTCTTGGTGCCCGGGCATGGGAGGCTTGGGGCATGGCCGTGCAGATCAACCCCAGCATCCTGTCCGCCGACTTCGCTCGTCTCGCGGACGAGGCGAAGGCGGTGGAAGGAGCCGACTGGCTCCACGTCGACGTCATGGACAACCATTTCGTCCCGAACCTCACGCTCGGTGTGCCGGTCGTAGAGTCGCTGGCCCGTGCGACGGACACTCCTCTGGACTGCCATCTGATGATCGAGGCCCCCGATCGCTGGGCGCCCCAGTACGTAGAGGCGGGGGCCTCTTCCGTCACCTTCCATGTCGAGGCGGCCGCCGCTCCGGTCAGGCTCGCCCGGGAGATCCGGGCCAAGGGTGCCCGCGCGTCCATGGCGCTGAGGCCCGCGACGCCCATCGAGCCGTACGAGGATCTGCTCCCCGAGCTCGACATGCTGCTGATCATGACGGTCGAGCCCGGATTCGGGGGACAGCCGTTCCTCGACATCATGCTCCCCAAGATTCGCCGCACCCGCGAGTTGATCACCAAGCACGGCCTCGACCTGTGGCTCCAGATCGACGGCGGGGTCTCGGCCGAGACCATCGAGCGCTGTGCGGACGCGGGCGCCGACGTCTTCGTCGCGGGCTCCGCCGTGTACGGCGCGAACGACCCGGCCGAGGCGGTCCGTGCACTGCGCAAGCAAGCCGAGGGGGCGACGGTCAAGGCCTCCTGGGCATGCGGCCACTGAACCAAGGGAACGTGAACGGCTCTCATCAGGGCTGATCAAGTGCGCCGCATCTGCAAGGATGAACGGCGAGTCCAGAGTGTGAACAGCAGTGAGGAGATCGCCGTGTCGGGTATGTCGGCTGGCCGGTCAGCCATGCGGATGGGACCCGCTGAGCTGGTGCAGGCGGCGGCCATGGCCCGCCGCTTCTACCTCGAGGGGAAGTCCAAGATCCAGATCGCCGAGGAGTTCGGCGTCAGCCGCTTCAAGGTGGCCCGGGTCCTGGAGACCGCCCTCGAACGGGACCTCGTACGCATCGAGATCCGCGTGCCGGCCGAACTGGACGCCGAGCGCTCCGACGCGCTCCGCGCCCGCTACGGCCTCAGGCACGCCGTCGTGGTCGAGTCCCCGGCCGAAGCCCAGGACTCGCCCGACCCCGAGAACCTGGGAGAAGTGGCTGCCGACCTGCTCGGCGAGCTGGTCGACGAAGGGGACGTGCTGGGCCTTGCCTGGGGCCGTTCCACCATCCACATGGCGGCCGCCCTCGACCGGCTCGCGCCGTGCACGGTGGTGCAGTTGACGGGTGTGTACGACGCCGGGACCGCCGAGCGCGGTTCGGTGGAGGCGGTACGACGGGCCGCCCAGGTGTCCGGCGGGGACGCCCACCCCATCTACGCGCCGATGCTGCTGCCGGACGCGGCCACCGCGGTCGCGCTGCGCCACCAGACCGGTATCGCCCGGGCCTTCGACTACTTCGACAAGGTCACGGTCGCCTGCGTCTCCATCGGTTCCTGGGAGCCGGGCATCTCCACGGTGCACGACATGCTCAGCGACGAGGAGCGCGGCCACTACGCCTCGCTCGGGGTCGCCGCCGAGATGTCCGCGCACCTCTTCGACGCCGAGGGGCGCCGGGTCGGACGGGACCTCGGCGAGCGCTGCATCACCGTCAAGGCCGACCAGCTCCGCCGGGTCCCCGAGGTCGTCGCGATCGCGGGCGGGCAGCGCAAGGCCGCGGCGATCGACGCGGTGCTGCGGTCCGGGCTCGTCACCAGCCTGGTGACGGACACCTCCGCCGCGGACTACCTGATGACGGCGGGGACTCCGCCGAAGCCCGCGCTGAACAGGACGGACCCGGACGGGCCCTGACGGAGGATCGGATGAGGGCGGCCGTGGCAGCATCAAGTCCATGCTGCTGCGGTTCGTCTCCCGAGTGCTTCTGTGTCTGCTCTTCCTGACGGGATGTTCGTCGACGGGCACCGACGGTCCCGCGCGGGCCGACGGCCCGGCCACGGTCCAGGAGGCGCAGCTTCCGGAGCAGGCCCGGGAGACCCTCGCCCTCATCGACAGGGGCGGCCCCTTTCCGTACGCCAAGGACGGCGCCGTGTTCGGGAACTTCGAGCGGCTGCTGCCCGCGCATGCGCGCGGTTACTACCACGAGTACACCGTCACCACGCCGGGCTCGCGCGACCGCGGGGCCCGGCGCATTGTCACCGGGCAGGGCGGGGAGATCTACTACACCGATGATCACTACGACTCGTTCAGGACGGTACTGAGATGACCCTCATCGTGGTCGACCTCGACGGGGTCACGGACAAGGCCGGCCTGATGGACCGCATCGCCGAGGCCCTAGGGCTGCCGGACTGGTTCGGCCGCAACTGGGACGCGCTGGCCGACTCCCTCGCCGACCACACGGTGTGGCCCGAGGGCGCGACCGAGGAGGGGCTGGAGGTCGTCGTACGGAACTGGCGGCCGTACGCCAAGGGGCGGCCGGACGAGTGGGAGACGGCCGTCGAGGTCTTCGACGCGGCGGTGGACGGGACTCCGACGCTGTCCGTGGTGCTGGCACTCGGCGGGCCCGGCCACTAGGGAGCCGGCCGGGGGGAGCGGATCGCCCTCCTGCTCGAATGTCCGAGGCTGCTGGCAGAGTGTTCGCCATGGAGCAGCAGGAGCAGCGCACGTCGGTTCGCCTCGTTGTCGTCGACCCCGACCTCGGTGCGCAGTGCGACCGGGTCGAGGAGCAGTTGTTGGCGCCCCTGGCCGCGGCCGTCGACGGAGCGGGTGGGCACGCACTTCTCACGGACGGTCTCCCGGCCTTCCGGCGTGTCCGGGAGGTCCTCGCCGAGGCGGTGGCGCGGGGGCCGCGGGTGTGGACGCCGAACGGCCGCTGGGAGCACGAGGGCCTGCGCATCGTCGATCTGCCCACCGAGCAGACGGACCTGCTGTACGCGCTGTTGCGGGAGCTGTCCGGGATGCTCGTGGCACCGCCGGACCTTCCCGACCCGGCGGGCGTCGTCGCCACGGTGCGCGCCACCGTCCTTACGCCCGAGAAGACCGGCGTCGGCCTGGTCGGCGCGTTGGCGCGGATCCTCTCGCTGGTCGACCTCGCACCCGACGCCGACACGGCCACGCTCTTCGCGGTGCTGGAGGCGGCGGACGGCGAGGACGTGAGACTGACCTATGCGCAGGACGAGGCGTGGCAGCGTCTCGCCCACCGGGTCACCATGCTGCTGACCGAGTCCGCTCCGCTGCACCGATTCCTCTACTGACCCCCTGCTCCAGTGGGAACGTCCCCGGCGCCGGGGGACGAGGATCGCGGTGCCGGAAGGGCGGTTCCGGCTACCGCGCCGGCGACGAGTCACCGGGCAGGCGCCTCGGCGACTCAGGTGCAGACCTGCCCGTGGGTCGCGCACCTCGGTCCGGGCACCGCGATGCCCGACAGGCCCCGAGCACCGATGACGAACGTCCGGTTCGGGGGCACGGGCCCGTCCGCCCCGCCGTCGGAGACGCCCGGGTCACATCGACCGACCGGCGGACGAGCACCGGAGCGGCGAGGGACGTGCGGTGGGAAGCCATGCGTGTTCGATGCGCGAGGTGTGCCGAAGGCTGCCCGCGCACGAACCACGGGACTCTGTCGGACGTTCCTCCAGACAGGCCCTCGACCTGCCTGGACGATGATCCGAGGGATGGTATCGGGCCCGGCATGGGACAATGAAGTACGTGCTCTTCCCCCTGGCTGATCTGTCCGGGGGCCACCTCTGATCGACTGGGATGTGCAGCACGTGCGTTTCCTCAACGACATCCAGCCCCCGTACGACCTGACGTACGACGACGTCTTCATGGTCCCGAGCCGCAGCGCCGTCGGTTCGCGGCAGGGAGTGGACCTCAGCGCCCCGGACGGCACGGGCACCACCATCCCGCTGGTCGTCGCCAACATGACCGCCATCGCGGGTCGCCGCATGGCCGAGACGATGGCCCGGCGCGGTGGCCTCGTGGTCATCCCGCAGGACATCCCGATCGAGGTCGTCACCGAGGTCGTCTCCTGGGTGAAGAGCCGCCACCACGTCCTGGACACCCCGATCATGCTGGCCCCGCACCAGACCGTCGCCGACGCGCTGGCCCTGCTGCCGAAGCGCGCGCACAACGCCGGTGTGGTGGTCGACGAGGAGCAGCGGCCGGTCGGTGTGGTCACCGACCGGGACCTGACCGGGGTCGACCGTTTCACTCAGCTCGCCGAGGTCATGTCGCGCGATCTGCTGCTCCTCGACGCGGACATCGACCCCCGCGAGGCCTTCAACCGCCTCGACGCGGCCAACCGGCGCTACGCCCCCGCCGTCGACCGGGACGGCCGCCTCGCCGGGATCCTCACCCGCAAGGGCGCCCTGCGCGCCACGCTGTACACCCCGGCCGTGGACGCCCAGGGCAAGCTGCGCATCGCCGCCGCCGTCGGCATCAACGGCGACTTCGCCGAGAAGGCCAAGCAGCTCCTCGACGCGGGCGTCGACACCCTCGTCATCGACACGGCACACGGCCACCAGGAGTCGATGATCACCGCGATCAGGACGGTCCGGGCCCTCGACCCGCAGGTCCCGATCGTCGCCGGCAACATCGTGGCCGCCGAGGGCGTACGCGACCTCGTCGAGGCGGGCGCCGACATCATCAAGGTCGGGGTCGGTCCCGGCGCCATGTGCACCACCCGCATGATGACCGGCGTCGGCCGGCCGCAGTTCTCGGCGGTGCTGGAGTGCGCCGCCGAGGCGAAGAAGTACGGGAAGCACGTCTGGGCCGACGGCGGGGTCCGGCACCCGCGCGACGTCGCCATGGCGCTGGCGGCCGGCGCGTCCAACGTGATGATCGGGTCGTGGTTCGCGGGCACCTACGAGTCGCCCGGCGACCTCCAGCAGGACGCGAGCGGACGGCTCTACAAGGAGTCCTTCGGCATGGCGTCCGCGCGGGCGGTGCGCAACCGCACGTCGGAGGAGTCGTCGTACGACCGGGCCCGCAAGGCGCTGTTCGAGGAGGGCATCTCGACCTCCCGGATGTTCCTCGACCCGGCCCGCCCGGGTGTGGAGGACCTGATCGACTCGATCATCGCGGGCGTCCGCTCCTCGTGCACCTACGCCGGTGCGGGCTCCCTGGAGGAGTTCGCCGAGAAGGCGGTCGTCGGCATCCAGAGCGCGGCCGGCTACGCCGAGGGCAAGCCGCTGCACGCCAGTTGGAGCTGAGTCCGTCGTGTGCGGCCCCCGTCGAAATTCGGGGGCCGTACGTATGTCCTGGCGGCTACCGTCGGTCCATGGAGATCACCGTCTGTGGAGCGGGCGACGTGGAGCTGCTCGACCGGTACATCGGTTCGCCGGGAGCCCTCTCCTTCCATGCCCGTCGGTTCGCGCGCCAGGAGCGCGGTGAGAGCACGTATCTCATTGCCTGGCTGGCGGAACGGCCCGTAGGACACGCGGAGTTGCGTTGGGTCGGCTGTGACGCCGCCGCGGTCCGGGCCGCACGACCCGGATGCCCGGAGATCAACGGACTCGGCGTGTGGCCCGAGGAGCTCCGCTCGCGGGGAATCGGCACGGCCCTCATCCACACCGCCGAGGAGCTGACCCTGGAACGTGGGATCACGGCCGTCGGCCTCGGCGTCGCGAAGGACAACCCCCGCGCGGCGACGCTCTACGCACGACTCGGGTACGCACCCCTGACCGACTACCACGACCGCTGGTCGTACGAGGACCCCGACGGTGTGCTGCACGACTGGGTCGAGGAGTGCACCTTCCTGGTCAAGGACCTGCTCTGATCGGACCCTGCGCGACGAGGGCCAAGCGTTGTACATGGCGCGGCGGGGACCCCGCTCGGTGGGTTCCTGCTCGCGGAGTGCCGTCGGTCCCCGCCGCCCCGGGAGGCAGGGCTCGTGTTCTACTTCGGTTACGGCCATCGCCGGTCCCGACCCGCACCACCCGAAGGCTGATCGACCCACCGTGCTGAACGATCTCGACGAACGCATCGTGCACGCCCTCGCCGAGGACGCCCGCCGCTCCTACGCGGACATCGGGCAGATCGTCGGTCTCTCCGCGCCCGCCGTGAAGCGGCGGGTGGACCGGCTGCGCGCCACCGGAGCCATCACCGGATTCACGGTGCGGGTGGACCCGGCGGCCCTCGGCTGGGAGACCGAGGGGTTCGTCGAGATCTACTGCCGGCGCAACACCTCCCCGGAGACCATCCAGCGGGGCCTGGAGCGCTACCAGGAGGTCGTGGCCGCCTCCACGGTCACCGGTGAGGCGGACGCGGTCGTCCAGGTCTTCGCCTCCGACATGCGGCACTTCGAACGGGTCCTGGAACGGATCGCGGGCGAGCCGTTCGTCGAGCGCACCAAGTCGGTCCTGGTGCTCTCGCCCCTGCTGCGCCGCTTCTCGTCCGGGGCGCCGGGGTAGGGCCCGGGGGTGCGGTGCGTCGCCGGGTGCGGGTGGTTCGTGGCTGGTCGCGCAGTTCCCCGCGCCCCTTGGGTGGGACCAGGTGACGTCTTTCAGGGGCGCGGGGACATACAGCCGTTCCCCTCCGCCCCCTACTCCGCGGTCTTCCTCGCCAACGCGTTGTTCCCTATCGAGTTGTGCACGCTGAAGCTCACCGCGTCCGAGCGGTAACGGTCGTCCGACCACTCCACAGGGCGCCCTTCACGGGTCGTGGTCACCCGTCGGACCCGTAGCAGCGGACTCGTCCGACGCACCCCCAGCAGCTCCGCGTCCTGCGCGCCGGCCGCCACCGCGTCGATGACGTGCTCACCGTAGGCGAACACCAACCCCGTGTCGTCGTACAGGCGTTGGGTGACCGAAGGGCACTGCGGCTCGATGGCCTCGACGGTGGGGGAGATCCAGTCGGCGTACACCGTCCGCTCCAGCAACACCGGTTCGCCGTCCAGGCCGCGGACCCGCAGGACGTGCAACACCGGTGTACCGACGGCCAGTTGGAGGCGAATCGAGTCCTCCTTCGCGGCCGGACGGTACTCCTGGCCGACGACCTGTCCGGTCGCTTCGCGGCCCATCGCCCGCGCCCACTCGGCGAAGCTGCGCAGTTCGGAGAAGCTCTGGCTGCGGCGGCTGGCGAGGACCACGCGGCGGGCGCCCTGACGCGAGCCGATCAGCCCTTCGGCCGTCAGGGTCGCGACCGCCTGGCGGACCGTGCCGCGTGAGACGCCGTAGTGCGCCGCCAGTTCCGTCTCGGCGGGCAGCAGACTGCCGACGGTGTACTCCTCGCGGTCGATCGCCCGGCGCAGCTCATCGGCGATCTTCTCGTGTCGCGCCGCCATGCTCCCCCTCCGAGTCGATCACTGTGCACAGCGTGACCAGCGTAGTCGACATGTGACGGAGCACTGCGGAGCATCGGATTGTGCGGGAATTCAGGGTCTGGTGTTTCGCCAGTGTTTACGAACACGACACCAGCGGCAGCCTTACTGAGGCCAACTTGTTCAGACAAGTTCTTCAGACAAGTTCTCTCCCTTTGGCTCCTGCACCCTCGCGCGTCCCCTGGAGAAGCCGTGACCGTGTCCCTGCCGAGAACCGCCGCCCTCGGTGTCCTCGCCGCCCTCACCCTGAGCGCCTGTGGCGCCGCCCCCGAGACCTCGTCGACCACCGCCGACGGCAAGAACATCGCCACCGCGACCTCCGCCGCCGACCTCGGCGGCCTGGACAAGCTGGTCGCCGCCGCGAAGAAGGAGGGCACGCTCAACGCCATCGCGCTGCCCCGCGACTGGGCCAACTACGGCGCGCTCATCGACGGCTTCCAGAAGAAGTACGGCATCAAGGTCGCCGTCGAGAACCCCGACGGCACCAGCCAGGACGAGATCAACGCCGTCACCTCCCGCAAGGGCCAGACCCGCGCCCCCGACGTCCTGGACCTCGGCAGCTCCTTCGCGCTCAGCGCCGCCCAGCAGGGGCTGCTCGCGCCGTACAAGGTGGCGTCGTTCGACGACATACCCACCGGCCAGAAGGACCCGCAGGCCCGCTGGTACAACGACTACGGCGGCTACATCTCCATCGGCTGCGACGCCAAGCGGGTCAAGACCTGCCCGACGACCTTCGCGGACCTGCTCAAACCGCAGTACAAGGGGCAGGTCGCCCTCAACGGCAACCCCACCAAGTCCGGTTCGGCCTTCGGCGGCGTCTACGCGGCCGCGCTCGCGAGCGGCGGCTCCTTCGACGACATCCAGCCCGGCCTCGACTTCTTCGCCAAGCTGAAGAAGAACGGCAACTACACGCCCGTCGAGTCGACCCCGGCCACCGTCGAGAAGGGCGAGACGCCGATCAGCATCGACTGGGACTACCTGAACGCCGGGTACGCAGACGAGTTCAACTCCAAGGGAGTCGACTGGAAGGTGGCGGTGCCCAGCGACGGCCAGTTCTCGCAGTACTACTCCCAGGCGATCAACAAGGACGCCCCGCACCCCGCGACCGCCCGCCTGTGGCAGGAGTACCTCTACAGCACCGAGGGCCAGAACCTGTGGCTCAAGGGATACGCCCGCCCGGTCCTGATGACCGCCATGGAGAAGGCCGGCACCCTCGACAAGACGGCCGCCGCCAAGCTGCCCCAGGTCTCCGGCACCCCGTCCTTCCCGACTGAGGCCCAGCAGGACAAGGCCAAGACGGTGCTCGGCGAGGGCTGGGCGAAGGCCGTCTCCGGATGACGGCCACCGCCGTACGGGCGGACACGGCGCCCGCCGCTCAGGTGAAGCGGCGGCGCCGGTCCCTCGGCTGGGTCGCCGTCGTCCCGCTGCTCGCGTTCGTCGCGGTCGCCTTCGGGGTCCCGGCCTGGGCCATCGTGGACGGTGCCTTCACGGGGCCCGGCGGGTACACCCTCGGCAATCTGACGGCCTCGTTGAACGGCGCCTACCTCACGGCGCTCCTCGGCAGCGTCAAACTGTCCGCCGTGGCGGCCGGACTCTCCGTGCTGTTCGGACTGCCGCTCGCCCAGGCCGTGGTGACCTCCCCCCACCGCGCGCTGCGCGAGGCGGTCCTCACCGCCTCCGGGGTCCTCGCCAACTTCGGCGGCGTCCCGCTGGCCTTCGCCTTCGTCGCCACACTCGGCAACGCCGGTGTGCTGACCCGGCGCTTCGGCCTCACCGACCAGGGCTGGGACCTCTACAGCTTCTGGGGACTGGTCATCGTCTACCTGTACTTCCTGATCCCGCTCATGGTCCTCACCATCACGCCCGCCCTGGAGGGGCTGCGCGTCCAGTGGCGTGAGGCCGCGCAGAACAACGGGGCGACCGGCGTGCAGTACTGGCGTCACGTCGCCCTCCCGGTCCTCGCGCCCTCGCTGCTCGGCGGCCTGGTGCTGCTCTTCGGCACCGCCTTCGCCGCGTACGCCACCGCCGCCGCGATCGTGGGCAGCTCCATCCCGCTGATCACCCTGCAGATCGCCGACGCCCTCTCCGGCAACGTGCTCGTCGGCCAGGAGAACGTGGCGCTCGCGCTCAGCCTCGACATGGTCCTGATCGCGGGCCTCGTCATGGCCGTGTACCTGCCCCTGCAACGACGGAGCGCGCGATGGCTCGCCTGAACCTGTGGCGGTGGGGGGTGTTCGTCCTCGCCGGGCTGTACTTCCTGGTGCCGCTCGCCGCCTCGGTCGTCTTCACGGTCGACGTTCCCGGGCAGGGCATCACCTTCGACGCCTACAGCCAGATCTTCTCGACCGGCGGCTTCGTCTCCAGCCTGGTGCTCTCCCTGGAGCTGGCCGTCGTCACCATCGCCGTCGTCCTGCTGCTGATGGTGCCCGCGACGGTGGCGCTGCGGCTCGGTTCGCCCAGGCTGCGGCCGGTGGTGGAGGTGGTGTGCTCGCTGCCGCTGGTCGTCCCGCCGATCGCCTTCGTCGCCGGCATCATCACCGTGCTCAAGTGGGGGCCCGAACACCTCTCGCGCACCCCGCTGTTCGAGACGTTCGTGGCCATCCAGAACCCGGACTTCCCCGTCGTCCTCGTCCTGGCGTACGTCGTGATGGCGCTGCCGTTCGTGTACCGGGCGCTGGACGCCGGCCTGCGTGCCGTCGACGCCCGCACCCTCGTCGAGGCCGCCCGCAGCTGCGGTGCCGGCTGGCCGCAGGCCCTCGTCCGGGCCGTACTGCCCAACCTGCGCGGCGCCCTCCTCAACGCCTCGTTCCTCACGCTGGCCCTGGTGCTCGGCGAGTTCACCGTGGCCCAGCTGCTGGGCTTCCAGCCGTTCGCCGTGTGGATCGTCAACGTCAGCGGCTCGCAGGCCCAGTTGTCCGTCGCCGTGTCCGTGCTCAGCCTGCTCGTGACGTGGATGCTGCTCCTCGTCCTGGCCGGTTTCGGCGGGCGTACCCGAACTACCTCCCGGGGTTGAACCATGACCGTTCTCGAAAAAACAGCGGTGACGGCGGCGACTGTCGAATTCCGGGGGCTCAGAAGGGAGTTCGGCTCGACCGTCGCCCTCGACGGACTCGACCTGACCGTGCGGCCAGGAGAGCTCCTCGCCCTGCTCGGCCCCTCCGGCTGCGGCAAGACCACCGCGCTCAGGATGCTCGCGGGCTTCGAACACCCGGACTCCGGTGCGGTGTTGGTGGATGGCGAGGACGTCACCCGGATCCCGGCGCACCGCCGTGACGCCGGGATGGTCTTCCAGTCGTACAGCCTCTTCCCGCATCTCGACGCGCTCGACAACGTGGCCTTCGGACTGCGGATGCGCAAGGTCAGGACGGCGGAACGGCGGTCCAGGGCCGCCGAGTTGCTGGAACTGGTCGGACTCGCCGAGAAGGGCGGCCAGTATCCGCACCAGCTCTCCGGCGGCCAGCAGCAGCGGGTCGCGCTGGCCCGCGCGCTCGCCCTGCGGCCACGCGTACTGCTGCTCGACGAGCCGCTGTCGGCCCTGGACGCCAAGGTGCGCCTCACGCTCCGCGAGGAGATCCGCCGCCTCCAGCAGGAGCTCGGCATCACCACGCTGTTCGTCACCCACGACCAGGAGGAGGCCCTGTCCATGGCGGACCGGGTCGCCGTGATGCAGGCCGGGAAGCTCGAACAGTGCGCGGCGCCCAGCGAGTTGTACAGCCGCCCCGCCACCGCCTTCGTCGCCGAGTTCGTGGGCACGATGAGCCGGATCCCGGGGCGGCTCGCCCAGGGCGCCGTCGAGGTGCTCGGGCAGCGGCTGCCGGTCGACGGCCCGGTGCCGTCCGTGACCGAGGTCGACGTGCTGGTGCGCCCGGAGGCCGTGCGGGTACACGCCGGGAGCGAGGGGGAGGCGCGCGTGACCGCCACGTCCTTCCTGGGCGCGGCCGTCCGCGTCACCGTCCGGCTCGCCGACGGCACCGAGGTCAAGGCAGACCTGCCCGCGCACGAGGCCACCGGGTTCACCGCGGGTGCCTCGGTGAGCGTGTCGCTGCCCGAGCGACCGGTACTGGTGGCGGAACGCGCCGGCTGACCCCCATGAAGATCCCCCCATGAACATCCCCCCACGAAAGAGACGACCGTGACCCGACTCCCGCTCCAGGCCGTGCTGTTCGACATGGACGGCACGCTCGTCGACACCGAGCGAGTGTGGTGGGAGGCGGTGGAGAAGGTCGCCGGGCGGGCCCTGGGCGAGGCGGACCGGCCGGAGGTGCTCGGCCGTCCGGTCGAGTACACCGCGACCTGGCTGGCCGCGGCCACGGGCGCCCCGGCCGCGGACCTCGCGGACGCCCTGCACCGGGAGTTCGCGGACCGCGTCCGCACCGGTGTCGTGCCCCGCCCCGGCGCACTCGACCTGCTCGACGCCCTGGCCCACGAGGGCGTCCCCACCGCCCTGGTGACCGCGTCCCCCCGGTCCGTCGCCGACACCGTCCTCGAAGCCCTGGGCGGCGCGAGCCGCTTCGCCGTCTCCGTCACCGCCGACGACACCGAGCACACCAAGCCCGCCCCCGACCCCTACCTCGCCGCCTGCCGCGCCCTCGGCGTGGACCCGGCGAGCTGCGTGGCCGTCGAGGACACCGAGACCGGCGTCGCCTCCGCCGAGGCGGCCGGCTGCGCGGTCCTCGCGGTGCCCTCGCTGGCCCCCATCGAGGCGGCCCCGGGCCGTACCGTCCTGGCGGGACTGGAGGACGTCACCCCGGCACGACTGCGTGCCCTGCTGCCGCACCGGCTCCGGGTGATGACCTGGAACCTCTGGTACGGCGGCACCAAGGTCCACGACCACCGGGCCAAGCAGCTCAAGGTCATCGCCGAGACCGACGTGGACGTGGTCGGGCTCCAGGAGACGTACGGCAGCGCCGCCGAGGAACTCGCCGAGGCGCTCGGCTGGCACGCCCACCGGGCCGGGGAGAACCTCGGCATCATCAGCCGGTTCCCGATCACGGCCGTGCTCGGTGACCCGGACGTCGGCTTCTACGGGGCCGCCGGCGCGCGGATCGCCGTAGGGGACGGGGAGGTCGAGATCTGGACGGCCCACCTCGACTCCGAGCGGTACGGGCCCTACGAGTCCGAGCCGCTCGCCCACGAGGAGGTACGGCTCGGGCAGATACGGGACACCCTGCGCAGGATCGGTGGCGTACGGCCCGTCGTCCTCGTCGGAGACTTCAACAGCCCCTCCCACCTGGACTCGCCGGACCTCGCGTGGCCGGTCACGGAAGCGGTTGAGGAGGCCGGCTTCCGTGACTCCTTCCGGGAGGCCCGCCCCGATGCCGTACGGGACCCGGGGCACACCTGGTCGCCGGTGCACGCCCACCCGGAGCCGCAGGACCGCATCGACTTCGTCCTGCACCGGGGGCTCGCGGTCCTCGACTCGCGGACGTACGTCTGTGGCACTCCGCGGACCTGGCCGGACATCGAGGACAACGACTGGCCGTCCGACCATGCCGCCGTGATCACCACATTCTCACTGGGCAGCGGCCGCGGAACTCTCTAGCATCGGGTCATGACCCGACGACATTGATCCACCAGCCGTGCCTCCCGGGGGCCGCCTCGGACGCCGTACCCACGACGTCCGAACCGCCCCTCCGGGAAGGCCTCATGACACTCTCACCCGCACGTGTGCCCGCGACCGGTGCCCGCCGGCTGACGACCACGCTGTACGGCTACGCGTTCCTCGACGACCTCGTCCTGCTCTACCCGGTGTACGCGCTGCTGTTCGCCGACACCGGCCTGCCCCTGTGGCAGATCTCCTCGCTGTTCGCCCTGTGGTCGGTCACGGCAGTCGTCCTCGAGGTGCCCTCCGGCGCCTGGGCCGACACCGTCTCGCGACGCAGGCTGCTGTGGATCGGCCCGCTGCTCACGGCCGTCGGCTTCACGCTGTGGGTGAGCGTCCCGTCGTACGGGGCCTTCGCGGCGGGCTTCGTCCTGTGGGGTGCCGGAGGCGCGCTCGGCTCCGGCGCGCTGGAAGCCCTCGTCTACGACGAGCTGGAGCGGCTCGGGGCCGCCGAGCGGTACGCGCAGGTGATGGGCCGGGCGCGGGCGGCCCGGCTGCTGGGCACGGTCGTGGCGATGGGGCTCGCCGGGCCGGTCCTCGCGCTCGGCGGCTACCCGGCCGTGGGCGCCGCGAGCGTCCTGGCCTGTCTGCTGGCCGCGATGACGGCGACCAGGCTGCCGGAACACCGGGTGCCGGCCGGGAAGGGCGGCGCGCGCTGGACGGTAATCCTGCGGGCCGGGCTCGCCGAGGCCCGCGGCGACCGGGCCGTGCGGGGCGCCCTGCTGCTCGTCCCGGCCGTCGCCGCGGTGTGGGGCGCCCTCGACGAGTACGTCCCGCTGCTGATCCGCGACCTCGGCGTGGCCGAGGAGACCGTGCCCTACCTGGTCCTGCTGGTCTGGGCAGCCGTCACCGTCGGCGCCCTGTTCGCCGGGCCGGCCGAACGCCTCGGCACCCGGGGTCTGGCCGCGCTGATCGCGGGCGCCGCGCTCGCCCTGGCCGTCGGCGCCGGGGTCCGCACCCCGGCCGGCATCGTCCTGGTCGGCCTCGCCTTCGCCGGGTTCCAGCTCGCGGAGGTACTCGCCGACGTCCGCCTCCAGCACCGCATCGGCGACGCCCGCCGGGCCACCCTGACCTCGGTGGCGAGCCTGGGCACGGAACTGGTCACGGTCGCCGTGTTCGGCCTGTACGCCCTGCTCGGCACGGAGGCGGCGCAGAGCACGGTCTTCGTGATCCTGTCGGTGCCGTATCTGGTGACGGCGCTGGTGCTGGGTCTCGGGGGCCGTGATCGGTGACGTCTTCGACCCTGGACCGGGGAGGGTGATCGGTGGCGTCCCCGGCCCAGGAACAGGAGCCGTGACTGCGGCCCTCGCCGACGCGGGGCCCCTGCTGAGCCGCTGGAGGGGCCGCCTCCGGCCGCCTGCGGCGTATCGCCATGAGGCTGCCTCCAGCCGTGTGCAGCGCAGTGCCGCCGGGCGGCCCCGGACCGTACGCAACGAATCGCCGCCGGTCGACCCGGACACGCAACGAACCGCTCACCGGCGCGCAACGGCTCCTCCTTGTCCGCCCCGGTGAGCCGCCCGTACCTTCTAGGTGGCCCCCACAACCACCCTCCGCCCCGGTGAGGATCACGCATGCGCACCGCCCTGCTCCAGAGCTCCGGCCGCCCCGGCTCCGTCGAGGGGAACCTCAAGGCCCTCGACGAGGCCGCGGGCCGGGCCGCCGCCGCGGGTGCCGCGCTGCTGGCAGCGCCGGAGATGTTCCTGACCGGGTACGCGATCGGCGACGACACCGCCCGCCTCGCCGAACCCGCCGACGGCGACTCGGCGGACGCGGTCGCGGAGATCGCCGAACGGCACGGGCTGGCGATCGCGTACGGATACCCGGAGCGCGACGGCGAGCGCGTGTACAACTCGGTCCAGCTGATCTCCGCCGAGGGCGCCCGTCTCGCCGGCTACCGCAAGACCCACCTCTTCGGCTGCTTCGAGCAGGAGCACTTCGTGCCGGGCGAACAACCGGTGGTCCAGGCCGAGTTGGGCGGACTGACGGTCGGTCTCATGATCTGCTACGACGTCGAGTTCCCGGAGAACGTCCGCGCCCACGCCCTCGCCGGCACCGACCTCCTCGTGGTGCCGACGGCCCAGATGCACCCGTTCCAGTTCGTCGCCGAGTCCCTCGTACCCGTGCGGGCCTGGGAGAGCCAGATGTACGTCGCCTACGTCAACCGGGTCGGCCGTGAAGGGGAGTTCGACTTCGTAGGGCTCTCCACGCTGGCAGGCCCCGACGGGGTGGCACGCGCCCGCGCCGGACGCGGTGAGGAACTGGTGTTCGCCGACGCCGACCCCGTCCTCCTGGCCGCCTCCCGCGAGGCGAACCCGTATCTGCGGGACCGCCGTCCCGGTCTCTACGGGTCCCTGGTCTGAGACCCACCTCGTCTTTTTCTTTTCGCAAGGTTCGCAAGGATCGCAAGGAGCCCGTACCCCATGACGTCCACCGTGCCCAACGCCGTCGAGCACGCAGACGAGCCCGAACTGCCGCCGATCACCATGTTCGGGCCGGACTTCCCGTACGCCTACGACGACTTCCTCGCGCACCCGGCCGGACTCGGCCAGATACCGGCCACCGAACACGGCACCGAGGTCGCGGTGATCGGCGGCGGTCTCTCCGGCATCGTGGCCGCGTACGAACTGATGAAGATGGGCCTCAAGCCGGTCGTGTACGAGGCCGACCAGATCGGCGGACGGCTGCGCACGGTGGGCTTCGACGGGTGCGACCCCTCCCTGACCGCCGAGATGGGCGCGATGCGCTTCCCGCCCTCCTCCACGGCGCTCCAGCACTACATCGACCTCGTCGGCCTGGAGACCCGCCCCTTCCCCAACCCCCTTGCGGAGGCCACCCCTTCGACGGTCGTCGACCTCAAGGGCGAGTCCCACTACGCCGAGACGATCGCCGACCTCCCGCAGGTCTACCGCGATGTCGCCGAGGCCTGGAACAGGTGCCTCGAGGACGGGGCCGACTTCACCGACATGAACCGCGCCCTGCGGGAGCGGGACGTGCCGCGCATCCGGGAGATCTGGGCACGGCTCGTCGAGAAGCTCGACAACCAGACCTTCTACGGCTTCCTCTGCGAATCCGAGGCCTTCAGGTCGTTCCGGCACCGCGAGATCTTCGGCCAGGTCGGCTTCGGCACCGGCGGCTGGGACACCGACTTCCCCAACTCCATCCTGGAGATCCTCCGCGTCGTCTACACCGAGGCCGACGACCACCACCGCGGCATCGTGGGCGGCTCGCAGCAACTGCCGCTCAGGCTCTGGGAACGCGAGCCGGAGAAGATCGTCCACTGGCCCTACGGGACCTCGCTGAAGGCACTGCACGTCGGCGGCGAACCCCGCCCCGCGGTCACCCGTCTGCACCGCACGGCCGGCAACCGGATCACCGTGACGGACGCCGACGGAGACATCCGCACCTACCGGGCGGCCGTCTTCACCGCCCAGTCCTGGATGCTGCTGTCGAAGATCGCCTGCGACGACTCGCTCTTCCCGATCGACCACTGGACGGCGATCGAGCGCACGCACTACATGGAGTCGTCGAAGCTCTTCGTCCCGGTCGACCGGCCGTTCTGGCTGGACAAGGACGAGGTCACCGGCCGGGATGTCATGTCGATGACGCTCACCGACCGTATGACGCGCGGGACCTACCTCCTCGATGACGGCCCGGACAGGCCCGCCGTCATCTGCCTCTCCTACACCTGGTGCGACGACAGTCTGAAGTGGCTGCCGCTGTCCGCGAACGAGCGGATGGAGGTCATGCTGAAGTCGCTCGGCGAGATCTATCCCAAGGTCGACATCAGGAAGCACGTCATCGGCAGCCCGGTGACCGTCTCCTGGGAGAACGAGCCCTACTTCATGGGCGCGTTCAAGGCCAACCTGCCCGGCCACTACCGCTACCAGCGGCGCCTGTTCACCCACTTCATGCAGGACGGGCTGCCCGAGGACAAGCGGGGCATCTTCCTCGCGGGCGACGACGTCTCCTGGACGGCCGGCTGGGCCGAGGGCGCCGTCCAGACCGCGCTGAACGCGGTCTGGGGCGTCATGCACCACTTCGGCGGCGGGACCGACGCGACCAACCCGGGGCCCGGGGACGTGTACGAGGAGATCGCGCCGGTCGAACTCCCCGAGGACTAGACCCCGGCGGCCCGTGCCGTCTCGAACAGTTCGGCGGCGACGTCCTTGAGCTGCGCGTCCCGCATTCCACCCTGGAGGTCGAAGAAGAACTCCTCGAGACCGGTCCCGGCATGCGCGACCAGGTCCTCCACGAGCTGGTCGACGCTGCCCTGGAAGGGGGCCCGGTCCGCGCCGTCGTAGGCCTTCGCGGTGTACTGCGCGTTCACCCGGACCGACGCCCTGATCGGGCGGGTGCGGCCGCGCTCGGCCGCGAGGTCCCGCAACTGACGCCACTCCGCGGCGAGTTGTTCCGCACCCGTCATGGCTATGGGCATCCAGCCGTCGGCCCGGTCGACGAGCCGGACCATCGCCCTCCTGCTGTAGGCGGGCAGCAGGACAGGGATCGGCCGGGCCGGCTTGGGGCCGACGGTGGCCGGGGCGATGGTGGTGTACCGGCCCTCGTACCGCACCGGGTCCGGCCCCCACACGGCCCGGCAGACGTCGATGATCTCGTCCAGGACCCGGCCGCGCTCCGCGAAGGGCGCCACGCCCGCCGCCGCGTACTCGTCGTGCGACCAGCCCGTGCCGAGGCCCGCAACGACCCGGCCGCCGCTCGCCGCGTCCAACGTGGCGAGGGACCTGGCCAGTTGGAACGGGCCGTGCAGCGGGGCCACCAGAACGCTGGTGCCCAGCTCGGCCCGCTCGGTCACCGCGGCGGCCAGCGTGAGGGTGACCAGGGGCTCCGGCACACCGCGGTACTGGTCGGGCCAGGGCACTCCCTCCATGCCGCCCAGGCCCTGCGTCGGGGAGTCCGGGAACAGGGCGCGTTCGTAGACCCAGAGACTTTGGTAACCGATCCGCTCGGCGGTGCGCGCCACGTCGGGCACGTCCCGTCCGAGGTCGTACTGCCGTGCCTGGGGGAGGCTCAGTCCCAGCCGGATGGCCATGCGTACGCTCCTTTGCGTCGGTTCGCATCGAGCGGTTCACCGGCCAACGTAACCCGGACGCGGGGGAGTTGCTTCAGTCCGGCAGCGGTGTGAGCAGCATCCGCCCCGCGAACCCCACGGCGGTGTCCAGGCGTTCGGTGAACTCCCCGGCCACGTCGGGCAGTCCGCGCAGCGCCCACAGTGCCCGTGCCGCGGTCCAGGTGGCGTCGCGGGCCCGGTCCAGACTCCACGAGCCGAGCAGATGGGTGAGCGGGTCCGCGATCTGGAGGAGGTCGGGACCCGGCATCAGATCCTCGCGGATACGCTCCTCCAGCGAGACGAGGAGGTCGCCCACGCGGTCGAACTCGTCCTCCACGTCGGCGGGTTCGCAGTCGAGGCTACGGCAGGTGTCCACCACGGCGAGCGCCAGGTCGTGGCCGATGTGCGCGTTGATGCCCGCCAGCGCGAACTGCATCGGACGTACACCGGGATGCCGGCGGAACTGGAACAGGGGCCGCCAGCAGGCGGGTGGACGGCGTTCGCGTGCGACCGTCTCCACCGCCGCGAGATAACGCTCGGCGAACCGTACGTCCAGCGTGATCGCGGCTCGCGCGTCCGCGAACCGGCCCCTGTCGACGCACCGGTCGACCGCCTCGGTGACGGTGAGGTAGACACGGTTGAACACCGCTACGCCGTCCCGTTCCGGCAGGTCCGCGTCCAGGGCGCGCATACGGGAGACGACCGCGTCGAGGGGAGTGGTGAACTGTTCCAATTGCGCCATAGCGGCAGGGTCCCAGTCCTAGGCTGGCCGGGGTACCGGCGGGCCCGACGCTTCCCCAGAACGGGGGAACGCGCCCGCCGCGCGAGGGGGGAGCGGCACGGTGTCAGGCTTACGTGCCCAGCGACTGTCCGCGCGTCGCGCCGCACGCAGGCGTGCCGTGGGCCGCGGTGCGATGGTCGTGGTGGCTTCCCTGGTGGTCGCCGTGGGGACGGCCACCGGGATGCTCTCCGCGCTGGAGGACCGCGACGGCTCCGACGAGGCGCGGCCGGGGTCCGTCAGCGGCTCCCCGGGTCCGCGATCGCTGCCCGTCGTGCCGTCGGCGTCCGAGCCGGTCCCTGCCTCCACCTCTGCCTCTGCCTCCGCCTCGCCTTCGGTGGACCTGAGTGCGTCACCGTCTCCCGAGAAGACGGGCCCCGGTTCCGCGAAGTCCCGCACCACCCCCTCCCCCCGCCTCTACCGCCACCCCTCCTCCCAGGTGCTCGACTGGGTGCGGGACAACCCGCGCGACTCGCGCACCGACGTCATAGAGTCCCGTATCGCCGACCGCCCGGCCGCGGTCTGGTTCGCCGACTACGCACCGGCGACCATCACCTCCCGGGTCCGCGCGGTCACTTCGGGCGGTGCCGCGCAGGGCCGGGTCCCGGTGGTCGTGGCGTACGCCATCCCGGACCGCGACTGCGGCGGCGCCTCCGAGGGCGGGGCGCCGGACCTCGGCGCGTACGACGCCTGGATCGACGGGTTCGCCGCGGGGCTCGGCTCCGGCGAGGTCGTGGTCGTCCTGGAGCCCGACTCGATCGCCCAGTCGGACTGTCTGCCGGCCGACCGGCGAGCGGACCGTTTCGCCTCGCTGGCCCGAGCGGGCCGTGTCCTGAAGGCCGCCGACCCGAACGCGCGCGTCTACTACGACGCCGGGCACTCGGGCTGGAACCCGGTCGCCGCGCAGGCTTCCCTGCTGAAGCAGGCGGGCGCCGCCTCGGCCGCCTCATCCGACGGGATCTTCAGCAACGTCTCCAACTTCCACACCACGTCCGCCGAGATCGCCTACGACCGTCAGGTCCTCGCCGCCCTCGGCGGACCGTCGGGCCTGGGTGCCGTCATCGACACCAGCCGCAACGGCAACGGCGCCCCGGCGGAAGGCGAGTGGTGCGACCCGGCGGGCCGGAAGATCGGCCGGGCCCCGACCCTGGACACCGGCGAGGCGAGGATCGACGGCTACCTCTGGGTGAAGCTGCCGGGGGAGTCGGACGGCTGCAAGGGCACACCGGGCACGTTCAGCCCGTCGTACGCCTATGAGCTCGCCTCGCCGTAGATCCGAGACCCTCCGGAGGCGGCGTGCGGAACGGGAGTTCAGGGCCGCGCGCCGGCCGGAGCACTGAGCTTGGGCCGGTCGCGGTCACCGGCGCGCAGTACGCCCGCGAAGGCCACGAGTCCGACGGCCAGCACGGTCACCAGGACGAACGAGACCATCAGGTTGCTGGCCTGGGCCACGCCGCCCAGCAGGCTCGGCGCGATGAGCCCCGAGGTGTAGGTGATGGTCGCGACGCCCGCGATCGCCTGGCTCGGATTGGGCCCGCTGCGCCCCGCCGCAGCGAAGCACAGCGGTACGACGACGGCGATGCCGAGACCCATCAGGGCGAACCCGGCCATGGCCACCCCCGGATGGCCCGCGACGACGATGAGCAGTCCGCCGACGGCGGCCAGGACACCGCCCAGGCGGACCGTGCGGACCGACCCGAAGCGGTTGACCACGGTGTCGCCGACGAGCCGGGCCACCGCCATGGTGAGCATGAACCCGGTCGTGCAGGCTGCGGCGAGCCCTGCCGAGGAGTCGAGCCGGTCCTTCAGATAGACCGCCGACCAGTCCAGGCTCGCGCCCTCCGCGAACACCGCACAGAAACCGACCGTTCCGATCAGCAGGGCCGACTTCGGAGGCAGCGCGAACCGCGGCGGCGGCTCCTCGTCCTCGGCTGCCTGTACGTCGAGGACCCCCTGGCAGGCCAGCAGGCCGAGCAGACTGAGACAGGCCGCCGCCAGCGCGAAGTGCACGCGCGCGTCCGCGCCGAGATGCGCGGCGAGCGTGCCGCCCGCCGAGCCCACCAGGGCGCCCGCGCTCCACATGCCGTGCAGGCTGGACATGATCGACTTGCCGAGCAGGTTCTCGATCTCCACGCCCAGTGCGTTCATGACCACGTCGGCCATGCCGGCGCTCGCCCCGTACACGAACATCGCGAGGCACAGCGTGTAGAGGTTGGGCGCGATCGACGGCAGGACCAGGGACAGGGTCCACAGGGTGATCAGCGCGCGCAGCGCCGTGCGGCTGCCGAAGCGGTGGCTGACCCGGGCGGCCAACGGCATCGAACAGGACGCGCCGAACGCCGTGAAGGCCAGGGCGAAGCCGAGCTGCCCCGCGCTCAGAGAGGCGTGGTCCTGGATCCACGGCACCCGCGTCGCGAACGAACCGGTCACGGCCCCGTGCACGGCGAACACGGCGGCCACGGCATACCGGGCCCGCCGTACCTCCGCCGATACCTGCACCACACCGCTCATGCTCCCGCCCCTCCCGGATCCTCGCCGTTCCGACACCGCCGCCGTAAACTATCAGGAACCCTGCCTGTTAGATAGCGTGTATTCGGCACCGTGAATCTGAGAGGATGCCCGGCATGCCCGCATCCCCGAGCACCGCCCGGGCCATCAACGACCGGCACGCCCTGCGTCTGCTCCAGCAGGAAGGCCCGCTGACGGCAGGGCAGTTGAAGCAGCTCACCGGACTGTCCCGGCCGACGGTGGCCGACCTCGTCGAGCGCCTCGCCGCCGCCGGACTGATCGACGTGGTCGGGGAGTCCGGGGAGCAGCGGCGTGGCCCGAACGCGAGGCTGTACGGCATCGTCGCCGGCCAGGCTCACCTCGCGGCCCTCGACGTCCGCACGGAGGGCGTCTCCGTCGTCGTCTCCGACCTGCTGGGGCGGGCGCTGGCCGAGGCGGCGGTCCCCATCGGCGGGGACACCGGCACGGGACCCGCGGTGGAACAGGCGGTCGCGCTGGTCGAGCGGACGGCGAAGGAGGCGGGGGTGCCGCAGCTGCACACCGTCGGCATCGGCGCCCCTGGCCTGATCGACCCGGCCACCGGTGAACTCCGCGATTCCGGCGGCCTGCCCGAATGGCACCGGCGACTGGTGCTGGCGCTTCAGGAACGGTTCCCCGAGACCCGCGTGCACGTCGAGAACGAGACCAACCTCGCGGCGCTGGCCGAGCAGCGGGACGGGGCGGCCCGCGACCGGGACACCTTCGTCCTTCTCTGGCTCGGCCACGGCACGGGCGCGGCGGTGGTCCTGGACGGAACCCTGCGCCGGGGTGCCTCGGGCGGCACGGGCGAGATCGGCTTCCTGCCGGTACCGGGCACGGGTGGGCTGCCGTCCGCGGTGGACTGCGAGGGAGGTTTCCACTCCCTGGCGGGTTCGGCGGCGATCGTGGCGCTCGCGGGGGAGTACGGACTGGCGGTCGAGGGCGACGGCTACGAGCCGCCGGCCGCGCGCGTGGTGCGCAAGGCCGTGGCGAACGCCTCGGCGGACTTCCTCGACGCCCTCGCCGACCGCCTCGCCATAGGAGTCGCGTCGGTCGTCGCCGTTCTCGACCCGGGCTGCCTGGTCCTGGCCGGCGAGGTGGGGCAGGCGGGCGGGACCGACCTCGCGGCACGGGTGGAGCACCGGGTCCGCCGTATGTCGCCGCTGTCCACGGAGGTGAGGGCCGGCAGGCTGGGAGGCGGGGCGGTCCTGCGAGGAGCCCTGCTCACGGCGAGAGACAGGGCTCAGGACGACGTGTTCGCACCCCGCCAGGGGCGCGACCGGACTCCATCGGCCCGCGGATAGTTCTCGAACGTCCCCTTGGCCACGGCGTGTTCGGGCGTGAGATGCCCACGGGCCCGCCCTTGTCCGTTCTCGCGCCCGTCAGCGGTCGCGGGAGACCCGGCGGCGGGCAAGGGCCGTCATCACCGCCGCCGGGCCCGTCTCTACGGGTGTCCACACACGGCGAGCCTAAAAAGGACTAGACCATTAGGTCAAGAGTGAGTCGGAGGGGTTGTGAGCCACGGCACACCGTTCGCCCGTATGGACGTCAATCGGGCGTGGCACACTGACTCTGTACCAGAAGCAGCGCACTCCGGGGTCGGTGAAAGTCCGAACCGGCGGTTACAGTCCGCGACCCGACCGCTTCCAGCGGTCGGTTGACCAGGTGAAATTCCTGGACCGACGGTTAAAGTCCGGATGGGAGGCAGTGCGCGGCGGGCGGGCATTCGTGCGCGCCGTCGTATCCGTTCGTCCCGAGGGACGAGTGCGTCCGGCGTCGCCCCCGGTGTCCCTGCCCGTACGTTCTGTCGTCATCGACAGCCCCGGAGTCCGTGCCCGAATGAGGCAGGGAGGACCCGGGACGTGTTCACCGGAATCGTCGAAGAGCTGGGCGAGATCACCGCCGTCGAGAACCTCGGCGACGCGTGTCGCTTCCGACTGCGGGGTCCCGTCGTCACCGAGGGCGCGAAACACGGTGACTCCATCGCCGTCAACGGCGTCTGCCTCACCGTCGTCGACCACGAGGGCGACGAGTTCACCGCCGACGTCATGGCCGAGACCCTCGACCGCTCCAGCCTGGGCGCCCTCGGCGTCGGCTCGCGCGTCAACCTGGAGCGTCCCACCGCTGTCGGCGCACGCCTCGGCGGCCACATCGTGCAGGGACACGTGGACGGCACCGGCGAGGTCCTGGAGCGCAAGCCCTCCGAGAACTGGGAGATCATCAAGATCTCGCTGCCCGCGGACCTCTCGCGCTATGTCGTGGAGAAGGGCTCCATCACGGTCGACGGCATCAGCCTCACCGTCGTGGACGCCGGGCCCGACTACTTCACCGTCAGCCTCATCCCCACCACCCTCGACCTGACCACGCTCGGCCTCAAGCAGCCCGGCGCCCCGGTCAACCTCGAGGTCGACGTCGTCGCCAAGTACGTCGAGCGCCTGCTCGCGAGCAGTCAGGGGGCGGGGAAGTGAACTCCCTCAACACCGAGGCCTTCACCCTGTTCGGCCAGCACATCCTCTGGTCGGACATGATCGGCAACATCCTCGGCCTGATCGCCCTCGCGCTCGGCTGGCGGCGCAACCTGTGGAGCTGGCCGGTGCAGTTCGCCTCCGGCCTCATCCTCTTCGGTGCCTTCTACGGACACCTCACCGGCAGCGCGGGCAAGCAGGCCGTCGTCATGGTCGTCGCCCTGTACGGCTGGTGGCAGTGGAACCGCAACAAGGGCCAGTCCGGAGACGGTCACATCGCCCCGCGGTTCGCCACCTGGACCGAGCGCGCTTCGATGATCGGCGCGGCCGCCGCCGGCACCGTCGCGGTCGCCCTCCTCTTCAAGGCCTACCCGACCCTGTCCTGGGACCCCTGGCCGGACGCCTACATCTTCGTCGGCACCATCGTCGCCATGTACGCCCAGGCACGCGGCATGGTCGAGTTCTGGTTCGCCTGGCTCCTCGTCGACCTCGTCGGCGTCCCGCTCAACTTCGCCAACGGCTACGCCTTCTCCGGCTTCGTCTACGTCATCTACGGCGCGCTCGTCCTGTGGGGCATGCGCGACTGGTGGCTGCGCTCCCGCGAGTCCGCACGGCCCGCCCTGGAAGGAGCGCCGGCATGACCGCCGCACCGATTCTCTACAGCACCGACGGGTTCGAGGACTTCGCGCTGGACCCGGTCGAGCAGGCCCTCGCCGACATCGCGGCCGGCCGCCCCATCGTGGTCGTCGACGACGAGGACCGAGAGAACGAGGGCGACCTCGTCGTCGCCGCCGAGAAGATCACCCCCGAGATCGTCGCCTTCATGATGAGCGAGTGCCGCGGCCTGATCTGCGCCCCCATGGAGGGCGACGAACTGGACCGGCTCAAGCTGCCGCAGATGGTCGACGACAACACCGAGTCGATGAAAACCGCGTTCACAGTCTCCGTGGATGCCTCCGGCGCTCACGGTGTGACCACCGGGATCTCGGCATCCGACCGCGCGACCACGCTTCAGCTCCTCGCGAGCGGCGACGCCGAGCCCACCGACTTCGTCCGACCGGGCCATATCTTCCCGCTGCGCGCCAAGGACGGAGGCGTCCTCACCCGCAACGGCCACACCGAGGCCGCCGTCGACCTCGCCCGGCTCGCGGGACTGCGCCCGGCCGGTGCGATCGTGGAGATCGCCGGCGAGGACGGCCGTATGCTCCGCCTCCCGGAACTGATTCCCTTCGCCCGCAAGCACGGCCTGACGATCATCTCCATCGAGGACCTGATCGCCTACCGCCAGGCCGCCGAACCCACGGTCCGCCGCGAGGCCGAGACCCGCCTCCCCACCGCCCACGGCGCCTTCACGGCCTACGGCTACCGCTCCACCGTCGACGGCGTCGAGCACGTCGCCCTGGTGCACGGCGAGATCGGCGACGGCGAGGACGTCCTGGTCCGCGTCCACTCCGAATGCCTCACCGGCGACATCTTCGGCTCCCTGCGCTGCGACTGCGGCCCCCAGCTGGACGCCTCCCTGGAGCGCATCCAGGCCGAGGGCAGGGGAGTGGTGGTCTACCTGCGCGGCCACGAGGGGCGCGGCATCGGCCTGTTGTCCAAGCTGCGGGCGTACGAACTGCAGGAACAGGGCCACGACACCCTCGACGCCAACCTGGAACTCGGCCTGCCCGCCGACGCCCGGGACTACGGCGCCGGCGCGCAGATACTGGAGGACCTCGGCGTCCACAGCCTGCGCCTCATGACCAACAACCCCGACAAGTCCGACGCGCTCCTGCGCCACGGCCTCAAGGTCACCGGTCGGGAGCCGATGCCCGTGCAGGCGGGCGAGCACAACCTCCGCTACCTGCGCACCAAGCGGGACCGGATGGGACACGACCTGCCCTGGCTGGACACCACCCCCGTGTCCACCTGCAGCAACCAGTAGCACAAGCACTCCGAGGAGACTGAAGAACGTGAGCGGCAAGGGCGCACCGGAGCTGTCCGTACGCAATGTGGGTGACCTGCGGGTCGCCGTCATCGCGGCGCAGTGGCACGAAAAGGTGATGGACGGACTGGTGGACGGCGCCCTGCGCGCCCTGCACGACCTGGGGATCGACGAGCCGACCCTGCTCAGGGTCCCCGGCAGCTGGGAACTCCCCGTCGTCGCCAAGGTCCTCGCGGGCCGCGGCTACGACGCGATCGTCGCCCTCGGTGTCGTGATCCGCGGCGGCACCCCGCACTTCGAGTACGTGTGCCAGGGCGTCACCCAGGGCCTCACCCAGGTCTCCGTGGACACCGGCGTCCCCGTCGGCATGGGCGTCCTGACCTGCGACACCGAGGAACAGGCCCTGGACCGCGCGGGCATCGAGGGCTCCAACGAGGACAAGGGGCACGAGGCGGTGACGGCGGCGGTGGCCACGGCGGCCACCCTCCGCTCAGTATCCGAACCGTGGCGTTAGGTGGCCCGGGCCTACGCGTAAAGTGGGTGCCACCATGTCCAATAAGACGTTCGAGGAGCTCTTCACCGAGCTCCAGCACAAGGCCGCCAACGGCGACCCCGCCACTTCCCGCACCGCAGAACTGGTCGGCAAGGGCGTCCATGCCATCGGCAAGAAGGTCGTCGAAGAGGCCGCCGAGGTCTGGATGGCCGCCGAGTACGAGGGCAAGGAGGCGGCCGCCGAGGAGATCTCGCAGCTGCTGTACCACGTCCAGGTGATGATGGTCGCCCGCGGCATCTCCCTCGACGACGTCTACGCCCACCTGTGAACCAGTCGCCGAAACCACCCCTGAGAGCAAAGGAAGCCGACCTCATGCTGCGCATCGCCGTCCCCAACAAGGGTTCCCTGTCAGGCCCTGCGGCGGACATGCTGCATGAGGCCGGCTACCAGCAGCGCCGGGAGTCCAAGGAACTGCGGATCGTCGACCCGGTCAACGACGTGGAGTTCTTCTACCTCCGCCCCCGGGACATCGCGATCTACGTCTCCTCCGGCCAGCTCGACATCGGCATCACCGGCCGCGACCTGCTGATCGACTCCGGAGCCGACGCCGAGGAGATCCTGCCCCTCGGCTTCGCCCGCTCCACCTTCCGCTTCGCGTCCAAGCCCGGTGAGGCGAACGGCGTCGAGGACCTGAAGGGCAAGACGGTCGCCACCTCCTACGAGGGGATCGTCGCGGGACACCTCGCCGACAACGGCATCGACGCTTCCGTCGTCCACCTCGACGGCGCCGTCGAGACCGCCATCGAGCTCGGTGTCGCCCAGGTCATCGCGGACGTCGTCGAGACCGGCACCAGCCTGCGCAACGCGGGCCTGGAGGTGTTCGGCGAGCCCATCATGAAGTCCGAGGCGATCGTGATCCGCCGCACCGGCGCGGAGCCCGACGAGGCCGAGCCCAAGGTGCAGCAGTTCCTGCGCCGCCTGCAGGGCGTCCTCGTGGCGCGGACGTACGTGATGATGGACTACGACTGCCGCGTCGAGCAGCTCGAGAAGGCCGTCGCGCTCACGCCCGGCCTCGAGTCCCCGACCGTCTCCCCGCTGCACAACGAGGGCTGGGTCGCCGTCCGCGCGATGGTCCCCGCCAAGGAGGCGCAGCGGATCATGGACGACCTGTACGACATCGGCGCGCGGGCCATCCTCACGACGGCCATCCACGCCTGCCGTCTCTGAGGGGCGCACCGCAGATGTCCTCCGAACTGCCCACCCTTCCCGTCACGTTCCGGCCGGGCCGCACGCGTGCGGTGCTGCTCACCGCGGGCGTCGCCATCTTCGTGACGATCACGGTGATCGCGCTCCTGCTGGAGGAGCTGGGACCCGGCGAGCGCCTGAGCTTCATCTTCACGGCGGCCCTGCTCGCCGGTGTGCTGTTCCTGCTGGCCAGGGTGAAGGTCGTCGCCGACGAGTCCGGGGTCACCGTCCAGAACATCGCCGGCAGGCGGCGTCTGGAGTGGGCCGAGATCGTCCAGGTGAACCTCCGCCCCGGCGATCCGTGGGTGTTCCTCAACCTCAGCGACGGCACCAGCCTGCCCGCCCTCGGCATCCAGCCGGGCATCGCGAAGCAGCAGGCCATCGCCGACGCGAAGGCCCTGCGTGCGCTCGCCGAGGCGCGCTCCACGGCCCGCCCCGACGAAGATCAGGGCTGACTCAGGGGCTTTCACCCTGCCGCAGGTGCCCATGTCTTGATTAATCTGTTGGCGGAGGCGTTTTCCTTGCGCCTCCGCCCTGCGTTGTTCCAGCACCTTGTTCCTGCTACCCGAGGAGTGACTCCCTCCAGCGATGGACGGATCGTCCTGTAGTACATGCGCCGCCCCCTCCCGGCATATCGAGGCGGCGGCATGACCATCCCCCTGTTGCTCCTAGGAGCGGCGTTCCTGCTGATTCTCGCCAACGGCTTCTTCGTGGCGGCCGAGTTCGGCCTGATCACCGTCGAGGCCACGGACGCCGAGAAGGCCGCGGCGGAAGGCGACCGACGGGCCCGCAGGGTCGCCGAGTCGCTCAAGGAGCTGTCGTTCCAGCTCTCCGGCACCCAGCTCGGCATCACCATCACCTCCCTCGTCGTCGGCATGCTCGCCGAACCGGCACTCGCGGAACTGCTGCACGGCCCGTTCACGGCCGTCGGCATCCCCGAGGGCGCGGTCTCCGGCGTGGCCGTCGTCGTCGGCATGCTGCTGGCCTCCGCCGTGCAGATGGTGATCGGCGAGCTCGTGCCCAAGAACTGGGCGGTGTCCAAGCCGATGCAGGTCGCGCGGTTCGTCGCGGGACCGCAGCACGTCTTCGCTGTGCTGTTCCGGCCGGTGATCGCCGCCCTGAACGCGGTCGCCAACCGCCTGGTCCGCGCGCTCGGCATCGAGCCCGCCGAGGAGCTGGCCTCCGCCCGTACCCCCGGCGAACTGGTCTCCCTGGCCCGGCACTCGGCCCAGGCCGGCGCCCTGGAACAGGACACCGCGGACCTCTTCGTGCGCACGCTGTCGCTCGGTGACCTCACCGCGCAGCACGTCATGACCCCGCGTGTGAAGGTCAGCTCGCTCCAGGCCTCCGCGACCGCCGAGGACGTCGTCAACCTCACCCGCGCCACCGGGCTGTCCCGCTTCCCGGTCTACCGCGAGAAGATCGACGAGATCGTCGGCATGGTCCACCTCAAGGACGCCCTGGCGGTCCCCTCGCGGGACCGGCTGCGCACCCCCGTGAGCCGTATCGCCCGCCCGGCGCTGCTGGTGCCCGAGACACTCCCCGTCCAGCCCCTCCTCGCCCAGCTGCGCAACGAGCAGCCCATCGCCGTCGTCGTCGACGAGTACGGCGGCACGGCCGGCGTGGTCACCCTGGAGGACATCGTCGAGGAGATCGTCGGCGAGGTCCGCGACGAGCACGACGGCCAGGACGTCCCCGAACTGGCCGCCGCCCCGTCGGAGGACGGCCGTCTCACCTGGGACGCCGACGGCAGCTGCCGGGTCGACATCCTCCAGCGCATAGGACTCGACGTGCCCGAGGGGCCGTACGAGACCGTCGCCGGGCTGGTCGCCGACCTGCTCGGCCGTATCCCCGCCGTCGGAGACCGGGCCGAGCTGCCCGGCTGGCGGCTCACCGTGCGCCAGGTCGGGCACTACCGCGCGGAGCGGGTCCGTCTGGTCCGCCTGGTCCCCGCGGTGAACGTCATGGAGGCCGCCCGATGAGCGTGCTCCAACTTCTCTTCGCCGCGCTGCTCGTGCTCGCCAACGGCTTCTTCGTCGGCGCCGAGTTCGCGCTGGTCTCCGTGCGCCGCAGCCAGATCGAACCGCTCGGCACCACGCGTGCCCGACAGGTGCTGTACGGCCTCGAGCGGCTCCCGCAGATGATGGCTGCCGCCCAGTTCGGCATCACCATGTGCTCGCTGACACTCGGCGCCGTCGCGGAACCGACGGTCGCCAAGCTGCTGGAGCCGGTCTTCGAGTGGATTCACCTGCCGCACGGCGTGATCCACCCGCTGGGCTATGTGATCGCCCTGGCCGCGGTCGTCTTCTTCCACCTGGTCATCGGCGAGATGGTCCCGAAGAACCTCGCGATGGCGGCCCCGGAGAAGGTCGCGCTGTGGCTCAGCCCGGGCCTGGTGACCTTCGCGAGGCTGTGCCGGCCGATCACCGTGGCCCTCGGCGCCTGCGCCCGGGGCATCCTGCGGCTCTTCGGTGTCGAGCCCAAGGACGAGGTCGAGGCCGTCTTCACCAGCGAACAGCTGAACCGGCTGGTCGAGGACTCCGGCCAGGCCGGTCTCCTGGACCCCGAGGAACAGGAACGCCTCGAGGACGCGCTGGAACTGGGCTCCCGCCCGGTGACGGACGTCCTGCTCAGGAGCGAGTCCCTGGTGACGGTGAGCCCCTCGGTGACCCCGGGCCGGATCATCGAACTCACCGGCCGCACCGGGTACTCCCGTTTCCCGATCGCCGCGGACAACGGCGCCTTCATGGGCTACCTGCACGTGAAGGACGTACTCGATCTGGAGGACTCGCAGCGGGCGGTGCCCCAGCAGATCTGGCGTCCGATGACGAAACTCCGTTCCGACCTGCCGCTGGATGACGCCCTCACGGTGATGCGGCGGGCAGCGACACACCTGGCACAGGTGGCCGACGGCTCCGGCAAGGTGCTCGGCCTGGTCGCACTGGAGGACGTACTGGAGCTGCTGGTGGGCGAGGTACGTGACCCGGCACACCGGGAACTGCCGGAGGTCCGGGTGGCGGAGCCTCGGGGCAGCGAGGAAGCGCTGGCGTCATAGGGGTCGTCGTACGGCTGCGGGCCGGTGGGGCTTCTCGCGCAGTTCCCCGCGCCCCTTAAAAGCAGTGGGTGCAGCTGGACATCCTTGACTGCACCCACTCAGGGGCGCGGGGAACTGCGCGACAAGCCCCCACCGGCCCGCAGCCAGCGAACTACATCGCCGACGGATCCTGCGGCCCCCGCCCCGACAGCACCTCTCCATACGCCTGCATCAGGTCCGGCAACCGCAACGTCGACAAGTCGTCCCGCGTCAGCATCCCCGGATACGTCGACAGCCGAAGATCCCGGTACGCGCAGCTCTTCTCGTACAGCGTCCGCAGGAACCGTCCGTTGCCCAGTTCGTCGATCCACCCCTGATCCACCACGTGCCCGGCGATGGAGCGCAGCTCGTCCAGTGTCTCCTCGTCCCAGACGTCGCCGTTCTCGCTCGCCAACACCTCGCCGATGGAGGTGAGTTCGAGCGGACGGTACGAGGGGAAGTCGACGCGGGTCGTGAAGCGGGAGGAGAGCCCCGGGTTTGCGGCGAGCAGGCGGTCCATGCCCTCCGGGTATCCCGCCAGGATCACGACCAGGTGGTCCCGGTTGTCCTCGGCCCGCTTCAGCAGCACCTGGAGGGCCTCGTCGCCGTACGCGTCGCCCTTGCCGTAGCCGGAGTTGGAGAGCGAGTACGCCTCGTCGACGAAGAGGACGCCACCGAGGGCCGAGTCGATCAGTTCGTTGGCCTTCACCGCCGTCTGGCCGAGGTACTCCCCGACCAGATCCGCCCGCTGCGCCTCCACGAGATGGTCGCCGCCGAGCAGCCCGAGGGCGTAGAAGACGCGCCCCAGGATGCGGGCCACCGTGGTCTTGCCGGTGCCGGAGGGCCCGGAGAAGACGAAGTGACGCTTGGGCGGCTGCACCGGAAGGCCCTGCCCGGTCCGGAGCCGGGCCATGTTCAACTGGGCGGAGAGGGCTTTGACTTGGCGTTTCACCGGATCCAGGCCCACCATGCGCTCCAGTTCGGTGAGCGCCTCCTCCAGTAAGGCGGGGTCGGTGGGCCCGGCGGGCAGCGGCCCCACCGGCGTGCCGGACCTCTCGCGTCCGGCCGGGTCGGTCATCGAGGGCAGTGGCCCGGTGGGCGGCGGCTCCGGCTCGGAGAGCTTCAGCTCCCGCCCCTCGATGCCGAACAGGGGATCGACCCCGTCGGGCCCTTCGAGGACGTCCTGCCCGAACCCGGTGAGCGTGATGGCCGCGAGGTCGGCGGGGTCGTCGTACCCGTCGCTCTCGGCGATCGCGGCGAGCCGGGCCGAGGTGTCCATGAATGCGGGGTCCACACGGTGCACGGCCCGGTAGAGGGGGAGCGCGGCCGCCGACCGGCCGGTTCCCTCATGGGCCCGGGCCAGCCAGTAGCGCAGTTCCTTGCGCTGGGGCTGTTCGCTGCGACAGCGCATCAGGGCCGCCGACAGGAGCGGCTCGGCCTGGCCGAACGTCTCGAGCCGGACCCGCGCCATGCCGCCGAACAGACCGGCCTCGATGCCCAGCATGGCGTCGTCGATCAGCGGGTCGGTGTGCCGGACCAACTGCTCCCAGTCCTTGACCAGATAGGCGCGGCAGGCGTGCAGGAAGCGGACCTGGTGGTCGGTGTCCACCGGCGGCAGGCCCGCGAGGGCCCGGTCCAGCTCGGGGACATGGCGGCCGTCCAGCCAGTGCGAGGCGTGCGCGAGGAGCAGGTCACGCGGGCTCTCCAGTACCGGCTGCACCCACCACCCCAGCCAGTACCAGGAGTTGAGTGTCCGGCGGTGCCGGGCGCGCTGTTCGCCGAAGCGCTCGCGGTGCCGGAACATCCGCAGCAGCGCGGTCGTCGTGTCGACGCGCAACGCGTGCAGTCCGAGCCAGCCGTCGGCCATCCCCGGATCGATCCGCACCGCGACCCGGAACTCCTCCTCGGCCTGCGGATAAGCGCCCATCGTGTAGGCGTCCACGCCTCGCAGCCAGGCGAGGTCGGCCGGGGCCTCGGGGCCCTGCGTGCCGAAATCCATCACGTCCCCCACAAACCGTGCCCCCGTGGTTTCACCACCGGGCCGTCGCCCGGTGGCCGCCTTCGTCCAACCGCTGTGCCGCGGACCGGAGTTGCAACGGTGCGCAGACCAGCCGTCCGTAGGTCGCACCGAGGGCATCGTACCTGCGGTGGTGTCGCCCGCCGTAGGGTGCCGCACAGGCCGTTTGGCGAGGTGGGAGCAGAGGGGGCGCATCGCGCATGGTGACCGAGTGTGAGCGAATCGCGGCTCACAGCGTCCGGGAAACCGGGTGAGGGCAGAACGAAGCCCCCGATCACGGGGGAACAACCGGGGGCTTCGCGACTGCGGGCGGCTTCGAACGGCCGCTCATTGAGAACGTAAGACCTGTACGGCCCCTCGGTCAAGCCGAGTTGGGGGAGTCCGGTAAGTTCCCGCCGATGGGTCTTCACGGGTTCAACACATCGGCGTCGGGTCATCACCGTGCGTGACATTCTGGTCCGGTCCAGCAGTCCCCGCAGGCCCACTGGAGATCTCGTACCCCTCTTGGCACTGCCGTACCAGAAGATCGGCGAAGGGCCGGGAGGGGTCTTCGGCGAAATGCCGCTGTTCCGCCACGACCCATCCCTCCCAGAACTCCCGCTGTTCCGCCCCGTCCCGGGACCGCCCCCGCGTCCAGGACTCCTCACGGGGCAGATCCATCCACAGCAGCCGCGCCAGATGCGGCCGCAGAGCGCGCCGGCCCGCTCCGACCCCCTCCAGCAGGATCACCGGTGCCGGGGGCAGGGCGCGGGGTGGTCCGAAGCGGCGGGCGTGCCAGTCGTAGGGGGCGTAGTGCGCGGTCCGGCCCCGGCCGAGGGGTGCGATCACCTCGCTCAGCAGTCGCCCCGTCCAGCCGAACAGCTCGTCGTGGCTGGCGATGTCGTCGAGGTGCAGCACAGGGGCGCCGCCGAGGGCGTCCGCCAACTTCCCGGCGAACGTGGACTTTCCGGAGCCGGCGTGACCGTCGACACCGATCAGGCGGACCGGACCGCAGGACGGGGGCAGTCGGCGGAGCCGGGAGGCGAGGTCGTGGATGGCGGTTCCTGGGAGCGGGTGAAGGGGCGGGTGCGGTGCGACGCGGTCGGTCCAGTGACGGCCCGCCCGACGACGGAACCACAGGTTCCCAGGTCATGCCAGTGGACGAGACCAATATTGGTAGGCGTGGCAAGCGCCGAAGTGCTGGCAGGAGCATGCCGCCTCATCCATAGTTACCGTGCATCGGACCCGCCCCGACTCGCAGACCTGGGGGTCTTCCCACCCATGAGCAGAGCCGAACAGCCGTCCCGCAGAACCGTTCTGGCCGTAGCCGTTGCCGCAGCCGCTACGGTGACCGGCGGCACCGGCGCCGCGGCCGCCGCCGGCAGCGCGACCGGCTCGGAACCCGACGACGACGCCGCCCGCACGGTCGACAACCGTGCCTGGATCACGTACGGCGACTGGCGCAGTGGTGCCCACGAGGGCACCCGTGCCGTCGCCGGCGGCCGTCCCGGCGTCGTGATCGGCGCCCCGGCCGGCACCACCGAGTACACCGACCCGCACACCGGGACCACCGCCACCTGGGAGTACGCGACGTGGACCTCCCCGGTCCACCGGCTCGCCGTGCCCTCGACCGAGGTGGTCGCCTCCTGGAACGCCCACACCCCGGCCGGCACCTGGATCCAGATCGAGCTCCAGGGGACGTACTCCGACGGCACGGCCACCCCCTGGTACGTGATGGGCCGCTGGGCCGCAGGCGACGGCGACATCAAGCGGACCTCGGTCGACGACCAGAGCGACGGCAAAAGCACGATCTGGACGGACACCTTCGCGATCGACGACCCGTCGACCGGACTGCGCCTCGCGTCGTACCGGCTGCGGCTGACCCTCCACCGCAAGCCGGGCACCAAGGCCACGCCGACCGTGTGGCGGCTGGGCGCGATGGGCTCGGACGTCCCCGACCGGTTCACCGTCCCCGCCTCCGCACCCGGCCTCGCCCGGGAACTGGTCGTCCCGCGCTACTCGCAGGAGATTCACGCTGGCCAGTACCCGGAGTACGACAACGGCGGCGAGGCCTGGTGCAGCCCCACCTCCTCGCAGATGATCATCGAGTACTGGGGCGGCCGGCTCACCGCGGAGCAACTCGCCTGGGTCGACCCGTCGTACGCCGATCCGCAGGTCTGCCACGCGGCCCGCTACACCTACGATCACCAGTACGAGGGCTGCGGCAACTGGCCCTTCAACGCGGCCTACGCGGCCACCTTCGACGACCTCCAGGGCGTGGTCACCCGGCTCGGTTCGCTCACGGACCTGGAGACGCTGATCGCGGCCGGCATCCCGGCCATAACGTCCCAGTCGTTCCTCAAGGAGGAGCTCACGGGAGCGGGTTACGGCACCTCCGGGCATCTGATGACGGTGATTGGCTTCACCGCCGAGGGCGACGTGATCGCGAACGACCCGGCCTCGCCGAGCGACACCGCGGTGCGGCGCGTCTACAAGCGGCGTGAGTGGGAGAACATCTGGCTCCGGACCAAGCGGTACAACGCGAGCGGCAAGGTCGTCTCCGGCACCGGCGGCGTCTGCTACCTGTACTTCCCGGCCTGTCCGACCGCGCGCCAGCGCAAGGCGCTCGCGGCGGTGGGCGTGCGCTGAGGCGCCCCGCAACGGTCCCCGGCATCCGTCGGGGGCCGTTCGCTGTGACCAACCTCTCTGCCGCAAAGGCGCATGTCGGTGGCAAGGTGGACAGATCGGTGGGGGGAGACCGCCAGCCCGTCCAGCCGTTCCCACGGCCATCCGAGATCAGTGAGCCACGATGACCGCACACTCCGCCACCGCCGCCCGCGCCCATGCCCGTACCGGCGGCCCCAAGGACGACGGCCCGCACATCCTCGAACACGTCGCGGGCTGGACCCTCGTCGCGGTGATCGCGATGCTCGTCACGCAGCTCGGCCTACTGTGACCCGATCCATAGGTGACCTGACATACTGCCGATGTCCCGCCGCCAGCCGAGACCAGGGTCGATATTGAATATCAGTGAACAGCGTGATGCCGCCCGACCGCGGGCCCGCGGCACCGAGCGCTCGGTCGCGCGCCGCGCCGAACTGATCTCCATCGGGCGGAAGTTGTTCGCGGACACCTCCTACGACGCGCTCTCCATGGACGACATCGCCCGCCAGGCGCACGTCGCCAAGGGGCTGATCTACTACTACTTCCAGTCCAAGCGCGGCTACTACCTGGCGATCATCCAGGACTCCGTCGCCGACCTGGTCACCTACGCGGCGAGCGGTCTCGAACTGGGGCAGGTGGACCGCGTCCACCGCACCCTTGACAGCTATCTGCGCTACGCCGAGCACAACCAGGCCGCCTACCGCACCGTCGTCAGCGGGGGCGTCGGCTTCGACGCCGAGGTGCACGCCATCCGGGACGGGGTGCGCGAGGCGATCGTCGCCACCATCGCCGAAGGCGCCTACGGCCGTACCGACATCTCCCCGCTGGCGCGGATGGGCCTGCTCGCGTGGGTGTGCAGCGTCGAGGGCGCCACCCTCGACTGGATCGACCGCCCGCCCCAGCTCTCCCGCGACACCATGCGCGAACTCCTGGTGAAGTCGCTCGGCGGTGCGATGCGCGCCATCGCGGAGATGGACCCCGCCCACCCGACCCCGCCGCCGGCCCGCCGCGAGGACTGACGGCCGACGGGTCGGGGCGGAGGCTCGTGGTCCCCCGCCCCGAGTCCGGTGCCGGACAGGTCAGTTGATCGCCCTGATCAGCTCACCGCCCGAGGTGTCCCCGCTCAGCTCCCAGAAGAAGGTGCCGCCCAGGCCCTGCTGGTTCTTGTACGTCATCTTCGTCGCGATGGTCGCGGGGGTGTCGTAACTCCACCAGTTGTTCCCGCACTTGGCGTACGCCGTGCCGCCCACCGTCCCCGTCGCCGGGCACTTGGACTTGAGCACCTTGTAGTCGTCGATGCCCTGCTCGTACGTCCCCGCCGCCGGACCGGTCGCGGTGCCGCCCGGCGCCGACTGGGTCACGCCCGTCCAGCCACGGCCGTAGAAGCCGATGCCGAGCAGCAGTTTCGAGGCCGGGATGCCGAGGCCCTTGAGCTTGGCGATCGTCGCCGAGGTGTGGAAGCCCGCCTTCGGGATGCCCGAGTAGGAGTTCAGTGCCGAGTGCGGGGCCGTCGGTCCTGACGCGTCCCAGGCGCCGAAGTAGTCGTACGTCATCGGGTTGTACCAGTTGACGTACTGGGCCGCGCCCGCGTAGTCCGCCGCGTCGATCTTGCCGCCGGCCGTGGCGTCCGCGGTGATCGCGGCGGTGACCAGCGAACTGCGTCCGAACTTCGAACGCAGCGCCGCCATCAGGTTCTTGAACGCCGCCCTGCCGCTGGTGTCGCAGGTGTTGCCGCAGGCGTTCGGGTACTCCCAGTCGATGTCGATGCCGTCGAAGACGTCGGCCCACTTGGAGTTCTCGACCAGGTCGTAACAGGACTGCGCGAACGCGGCCGGGTTCCGGGCGGCCTCGCCGAAGCCGGTCGACCAGGTCCAACCGCCGAAGGACCAGAGGACCTTGAGGCCCGGGTGCTTCTTCTTCAGCTCACGCAGCTGGTTGAAGTTCCCCCGCAGCGGCTGGTCCCAGGTGTCGGCGACGCCGTCCACCGACTCGGCCGCGGTGTAGGTGCGGTCGGTCGCCGCGTAGGCGTCGCCCATCGCGCACTTGCCGCCGGTGACGTTGCCGAAGGCGTAGTTGATGTGGGTCAGTTTCGCCGCCGAGCCGGAGGTCTCGACGTTCTTGACGTAGTACTTGCGGTCGTAGGTGCCCCATTCGGTGAAGTAGCCGACGACTTTGGAGCCGGCGGCCCTCGGTGTCGGCTCCGGGGCGGCGGCGGTCGCGGTGCTCGCGCCGCCCAGCAGGCCCGCGCCGAGGAGCGCGCAGCACGCGGCCGATATCAGGGCCCGGAAGCGGGCGCGGTGGGGAAGGTGCATCGGTGTCTCCTCGTGGGGGAGAGGGAACGCCAGCTGATTGGCATGAACGCGGTAAAGCGTTGCCGGAACAGTAGAAGGACTAGACCACCTCGTCAATGGTTCGGACCAATCCGGGCCGCTGTCGGTGGGCGGGGCTGTTTTGGGGCAAACGGTCGTCAACCGGTGACCGCTTGCCTCCTGTCGGGCATACTCACAGGGCGCAGCCGCTGGTCAGCAGCTTCCGTGATCCGGGAGACGTGAGCAGCGACCGGCGCCGGTGAGACCCGGCGGAGCCGCCCCACCCCACGGCGTGCGTCCGTCAGCCCCCCACAGGGAGGAGAACGTCGCCATGCCCGACCGCGCCCCGCAGCCGGTGGACCGGCACCTGCCCACGGACGAGGCCCGGGACCTGATCTCGCTCGTCCGCGACATCGCGCAGCGAGAGATCGCCCCGAAGGCGGCCGAGGAGGAGGACGCCGGGCACTTCCCGCGCGAGGTCTTCACCCTGCTGTCCAGGACCGGCCTGCTCGGCCTGCCGTACGACTCCGAACACGGCGGCGCCGACCAGCCGTACGAGGTCTACCTCCAGGTCCTCGAAGAACTCGCCGCCGCCCGCCTGACCGTCGGTCTCGGCGTCAGCGTGCACTCCCTCGCCTCCCACGCCCTCGCCACCTACGGCACCAAGGCGCAGCAGATCGAGTACCTGCCCGCGATGCTCGGCGGCGGACTCCTCGGCGCCTACTGCCTTTCCGAGCCGACCTCCGGCTCGGACGCGGCCTCGCTGCGCACCAGGGCTGTCCGGGACGGTGACCACTGGGTGATCACCGGCACCAAGGCCTGGATCACCCACGGCGGGGTCGCCGACTTCTACACCGTCATGGCGCGCACCGGCGAGGAGGGCCCGCGCGGGATCACCGCGTTCCTGGTGCCGGCCGACGCGGACGGCGTGAGCGCGGCTGCGCCGGAGAAGAAGATGGGCATGAAGGGCTCGCCCACCGCCCAGGTCCACTTCGACGGGGTGCGGGTGCCGGACGGGCGGCGCATCAGCGACGAGGGGCAGGGCTTCGCGATCGCCCTGTCCGCGCTGGACTCGGGGCGGCTCGGTATCGCGGCGTGCGCGATCGGGGTGGCCCAGGCGGCCCTCGACGAGGCGGTCGACTACGCGACCGGGCGTCGGCAGTTCGGACGGCCGATCGCCGACTTCCAGGGGCTGCGCTTCATGCTCGCCGACATGGCGACGCAGATCGAGGCGGGCCGGGCGCTGTACCTCGCGGCGGCGCGGCTGCGTGACGCCGGACGACCCTTCGCCAAGCAGGCCGCCATGGCCAAACTGCACTGCACCGACGCCGCGATGAAGGTCACCACCGACGCCGTCCAGGTCCTCGGGGGATACGGCTACACCGCGGACTTCCCGGCCGAGCGGTACATGCGCGAGGCGAAGGTCCTCCAGATCGTCGAGGGCACCAATCAGATCCAGCGGATGGTCATCGCCCGGCACCTGACAGGTCCGGAGACGCGCCGAAATGACCCGGCCTGACCTGCGGCGCCGCCAGCCGGACCCACTCCGGGTCGTGGCGTCCCGGCAGGGTGCGGCCGCCGCTGGCCCAGGTGTGCAGCAGGTCGCGGTAGATGGGCGGGTCCTGGGGCGGTGGCGGCGGGGCCGGCGGCGCGAGGGGCGGAGTCAGCGCAACCGATTCTGCGAACGGTGCGTATGCGGAGGTCATGCCGGGGCAACGCGGCTTCCCGCGGCGGGGTCACCGGTTCCGGGAATCGAGCGTGCGTTCACGGCCGTGCATCTGGCCTCCGTCAGCTGTCTGACGTACCGTCAGCGCAGCTGCAGGACAGGGAGTTTGAGGTGTCCGAGGACCGCCCCGTACCGCTCGACGAGTACCCCGTGCACCAGGTGCCCCTGTCGATGAAGCACGTGGCCACGGGGGACCGTAACGCCTACGACCGCTGCATCTTCCACGTCATCGACGACGAGGGGCGCGCCCTGCTCATCCTCGGGCTCGGGGTGTACCCCAACCTGGGGGTGATCGACGCCTACGCGACGCTCCGCCTCGGCGACACCCTGCACGCGGTGCGCGCCTCGGACGCGCTCGGCGACGACCGGATGCGGCTCCGGGTCGGTCCCGTGACCATCGGCGTGCTGCAGCCGCTCCGCGAGTTCGTCCTGCAGTGCGATCCGGACCCCGACGATCCGGACGGACTGTCGTTCAGGATCAGATGGTCGGCGGACTTCCCGCCGCTGTGGGAGCCGCACCACCAGCAGCGGCGCGGCGGCCGCCTCACCCTGGAGGGAAAACGGTTCGTCCAGGCCGGCCGGTGTCACGGCGTGCTGCGTGTCGGCGGGGAGGAGATCCAGCTGACCCCCAACCGCTGGACCGGAACCCGCGACCGCAGCTGGGGCGTGCGCCCGGTCCCCGGTGAGGACGGCGGCCGGCTCGCCGAGGACCATCCGACCGAGGGCTTCCACTGGATCTGGAGCCCGGTCCACCTGGGGGACCGCTTCCTCATGGTGATCGTCCAGGAGGACGCCGACGGTTACCGCGCCCTCAACGACGCGACCCTCGTCCGCCCCGGCCACCGTGACCGCCAACTCGGCTGGCCCCAGACCGAGATCACCTACCGCTCCGGAACCCGCCACCCGGAACGCGCCCTCGTCCGCCTCGGCGACCCCCGCAAACCCATGGAGCTGGACGTGGAGGTCCTCACCTCCTCGCCGCTCGCGCTCGGCGCCGGCTATCCCCCCGCCGACGACTGGCAGCACGGCACCTGGCGGGGCCGCGACTGGACCGACCGCCACACCTACGACCTCACCGAGCCGCACGCCCTGGCCGGCTACGGCGTCACCGACCATGCCGCCCGCTTCCGGCTGGAAGGCCGCACCGGTCACGGCATCTTCGAGCACGGCTCGTTCGGCCGACACGACCCGAGCGGCTTCACCGGCTTCGACTCGGTTGCCCCATAAGGGAGTTCAGGTGTTCTCCGGGAGGGAGACGACGATATGGCCACGGCACCCCGCCCCCGCACCACCACCCGCGACCCCGAGGAACTCGCCCAACGTCTCACCACCTGGCTAGCCGCCCGGCTGCCCGGAGCGAAGGCCGTCGGCGTCACCGTCCCCGCAACGAACGGCCTGTCCAGCGAGACCCTGCTCTTCGACATCGAACACCCCGAACCGCCGCTGCGATCCTGTGCGTTGAGGCTCGCCGCGGACCCGTCGGCGTACACGGTCTTCCCGGTGTACGACATGGTCCGCCAGTACCGCACGATGCGGGCCGTGGCCCGCTTCTCGAACCTGCCCGTGCCGAGGGTGCAGTGGCTGGAAGAGGACCCCGGCCCGCTCGGAGCACCCTTCTTCGTCATGGAACGCGTGGCCGGGCGTGTGCCGCCGGACGTCATGCCCTACACCTACGAGGGCAACTGGCTGCACTCCGCGAGTGACGCCGAGCGTGAGCACCTGGAGGCGTCCACGGTGGGGCTGTTGGCCCGACTGCACGACCAAGTGCCTCCAGTGGAGGCCGAGTTCCTGGAACTGCCCGGGGACGGCGACGCACTGCGCCGTCATGTCACCGCCCAACACGTCTACTACGACTGGGTGGTCGACGGACTCGCCCGCTCACCGCTCATCGAGCAGTCCTTCGACCGGCTGGAGGAACTCTGGCCGCGCGATCCCGGCCCACCCGTCGTCAACTGGGGCGACGCGCGCATCGGCAACGTGATCTACGACGGCTTCGACCCGGTCGCCGTACTGGACTGGGAGATGGCGGCCCTGGCCCCGCGCGAGGTCGACCTGGGCTGGACGGTCTATCTGCACCGCTTCTTCCAGGATCTGACGGTCGCCTTCGGCCAGCGCGGACTGCCGGGCTTCCTGCGCCGCGACCGGATCGAGGCCCGCTACGCCGACCTCACCGGCCACACACCGCACGACATGGACTTCTTCACGCTGTACGCCGCGCTGCGGCACGCGATCGTCATGCTGCGCATCGCCTACCGCCAGGTCCACTTCGGAGAGACCGCCCTACCGGCGGACCCGGACACACTGATCCTGCACCACGGCAGCCTGCGAGCCATGGTGCAGGGCAGCTACTGGGACTGAAGAGAGCGGCTCAGGCGGCCTGGCGGGGCATTACCGGCACGACACGCACGGGGCGCGAGCCCGGGCCGCCGACGTGCGAGAAGGGCTGGGTCCGCCAGTCGAGTCCCTGAGGGAGCGTCAACAGCAGGGCGGTGTCCTGCTCCTGGGGCTCCGCCGACTCGTCCGCCGACCGGGCCTCGGAGGCCTTGCGGCCCGTACCGGTGCAGACGGTCAGGCCGAACGGGTTCCACGGTGAAGCGCACAGTGCGTGCTCCGGCAGCTTCTCCTCGTCCGCCAGCAGGGCGATGGGCTGCGCGCAGTCCGGGCAGATCACCCGGTACATCTCGAACGTGTCGTACACGTCGAAGTCCTCGTCGTCGAGGGCGTCGGGTTCGACGCCTTCCGGTTCGAGGTCGGCAACCGCCTGGAGTCGCTTGGGTGCGGTACGTCCAGGGCGCTTAAGACTCTGCATGGGTTCTCCCCCTAGGGCTGGGCCGTGAAGGCACTGCGGCCTCGACCACAGCAAGCACTTCCCGCCCCGTCATGGCGGTAATCACGAGACCATCACGGAGGCCCTCGCGGGGGTGTGGCCTTCGTCACATGCCACTCGCAGGTGCCCGTCGCGGTCGCTTTGTCCCTCGGGCGGCACACGGGCAACGCCCGGACACATCACGAACCGGGCATGACCTGGGCCGCTCAGGTACCGGTGGAGATCAGGCGCACTGTAGGTTCTTGCGCCATGGAGGAGCTGGACCGACAAATCGTGCAGCTGCTCGTCAAGGACGGGCGGATGAGTTACACGGACCTGGGCAAGGCCACCGGCCTGTCCACCTCGGCCGTGCACCAGCGGGTGCGACGGCTCGAGCAGCGCGGTGTGATCCGCGGGTACGCAGCGGTGGTCGACCCCGAGGCGGTGGGCCTGCCCATGACCGCCTTCATCTCGGTGAAACCGTTCGACCCCAGCGCCCCCGACGACATCGCGGACCGCCTGTCCGGCGTCCCCGAGATCGAGGCCTGCCACAGCGTCGCGGGCGACGAGAACTACATCCTCAAGGTGCGGGTCTCGACCCCGCACGAGCTGGAGGAGCTGCTGGCCCGCCTGAGGTCACTGGCAGGGGTTTCCACGCGTACCACGGTGGTCCTGTCGACCCCGTACGAGGCAAGGCCGCCGCGCATCTGAACGAACCACCGCCGCACGGACGCGACCAGGGCCGACGCACCGGCATCCGGCCGTGCACCCGCACCTCCGGGGTGCGAGGGCCCCCTGCAAAACTGTCCCCATGAGTGAACCGAAGACCGTCCTCCTGCGCCGAGGCGAGGTCCACAGCCCCGCCGACCCGTTCGCGACCGCGATGGTCGTGGAGCGGGGCCAAGTCGCCTGGGTGGGCTCGGAAGGCGCCGCGGACGCCTTCGCGGACGGCGTCGACGAGACCGTCGACCTGGACGGCGCCCTGGTCACCCCCGCGTTCACCGACGCCCACGTCCACACCACCGCCACGGGCCTCGCCCTGACCGGCCTGGACCTCTCCGACGCCCCCTCCCTGGACGCGGCCCTGAGCCTCGTACGGGACTTCGCGACCGCCCGCCCCGACGACCGCGTCCTGCTCGGGCACGGCTGGGACGCCGCCCGCTGGCCCGGCGGCCGCCCGCCCACGCGCGCCGAGCTCGACGAGGCGACGAGCGGCCGCCCCCTGTATCTGAGCCGGATCGACGTCCACTCGGCGGTCGTGACGACGGCACTGCTCGACATGACGTCCCTGGGGCGCCTGGACGGCCCCCTCACCGCCGACGCCCACCACACCGTCCGCGCCACCGCCCTCGGCTCCGTCACCCCCTCCCAACGCGTCGAGGCCCAGCGCGCCGCCCTGGCCCACGCCGCCTCCCTGGGCATCGGCACCGTCCACGAGTGCGCCGGGCCCGAGATCTCCTCCGAGGACGACTTCACGGGCCTGCTGCGGCTGGCCGCCGAGGAGGCCGGACCCCGGGTCGTCGGGTACTGGGCCGAGCAGGACGTCGACAAGGCCCGGCAGCTCGGCGCGGTCGGCGCGGCCGGAGACCTCTTCGTGGACGGCGCCCTCGGCTCGCACACCGCGTGTCTGCACGAGCCGTACACCGACGCCGGCCACACCGGCATCGCCTACCTGGACGCGGCCGCCGTGACCGCCCATGTCACCGCCTGCACCGAGGCGGGCCTCCAGGCCGGCTTCCACGCGATCGGCGACGCGGCCGTGACCACCGTCGTCGAGGGCGTCCGCGCCGCCGCCGAGAAGCTCGGCCTCGCCCGCGTCCGCGCCGCCCGGCACCGGGTCGAACACGCCGAGCTGCTCACCCCCGACGCCGTGGCCGCCTTCGCCGAACTCGGCCTCACCGCATCCGTCCAGCCCGCCTTCGACGCCCTGTGGGGCGGCGAGGACGGCATGTACGTCCGGCGCCTCGGCCGGGAGCGGGCGGGCCGTCTGAACCCCTTCGCGGCCCTTCTGCGGGCCGGTGTCCCGCTCGCCTTCGGCTCCGACAGCCCCGTCACCCCCCTCGACCCGTGGGGCACGGTCCGTGCGGCCGCCTTCCACCGGACCCCCGAGCACCGCGTCTCCGTGCGTGCCGCCTTCACCGCGCACACCCGCGGCGGCTGGCGTGCGGTGGGCCGCGACGACGCGGGTGTCCTGGTGCCCGGCGCCCCCGCCGACTACGCCGTCTGGCGCACCGATGAACTGGTCGTGCAGGCCCCCGACGACCGGGTCGCCCGCTGGTCCACCGACCCCCGCTCCGGCACCCCCGGTCTGCCCGACCTGACGCCGGGCCGTGACCTCCCCGTCTGCCTGCGCACCGTGGTCGGCGGACGGACCGTCTTCGTAGGGCCGGGCGAGTGATCTCCGGGGGTGGCGCGGCACCGATCGGCCGCCCGCCCCCTGTCGCGCGACCTGCGCATCCTCCCCGCTGACCAGCACGTTGGTGGCAGATGCGCAGGTCGGACGACTGTTGACAGGCGACGGCAGGAGGCCGGTAGGTTCGGCCGGGTCCACCACCGGACACCCGACCGGGGAACCTCCACCCAGTCGTCGCAGCGCCGCTGGGTCAGGGACGGTGTACCGCACCGGAGCACCGCCACTGGGAGCCAGGCTCAGCGCTCGCGCCACGGCGAGGGAACGTTCCGTCCGGCCGGGGAGGTGTGACCCGGGTGGGGCCCGGGCGCTCAGTAGACAACGGCTTTCGGTCGACCCGCAGCCAGCGGGCCCCAGGTCGGCCCGAAGGGCGCCGGGCCCCCATCCGCAGCAGGGATCACGAATCCACAAGGGTGAAAATCGGACTCTTACCCCGCTCTTGTGGAAACGACACCAGCATACGAACGCCTTGTCACGTCATCGCAGGCCGTGCCCACTATGGTGGATGCCTGCGCAATGACTCGAAGGGGCAGCGGTGAACGACGGCGACGGGACTCTCACAGCACAGGAGAGGCGGTTCGGCCCGCTCGGCACGACCTTGGTGATCATCCCGACCTACGACGAGGCGGAGAACATCAAGGCCATCGTCGGCCGGGTGCGCAAGGCCGTCCCGGAGGCGCACGTCCTCGTGGCCGACGACAACAGCCCCGACGGCACCGGCAAGCTGGCCGACGAACTGGCCGTCGAGGACGACCACGTCCAGGTCCTGCACCGCAAGGGCAAGGAAGGCCTGGGCGCCGCCTACCTCGCGGGCTTCCACTGGGGCCTGGAGCACGGCTACGGCGTCCTGGTCGAGATGGACGCCGACGGCTCCCACCAGCCCGAGGAACTGCCCAGGCTGCTCACCGCCCTCAAGAGCGCCGACCTGGTGCTCGGCTCCCGCTGGGTGGCCGGCGGCCGGGTCGTGAACTGGCCCAAGTCCCGCGAGTTCATCTCCCGCGGCGGCAGCCTCTACTCCCGTGTCGCCCTCGACCTGCCCCTGCGGGACATCACCGGCGGCTACCGCGCCTTCCGCCGCGAGACCCTCGAAGGCCTCGGCCTCGACGACGTCGCCTCCCAGGGCTACTGCTTCCAGGTCGACCTGGCGCGCCGCGCGGTCAAGGCCGGCTACCACGTCGTCGAGGTTCCCATCACCTTCGTCGAGCGCGAACTCGGCGACTCCAAGATGAGCCGCGACATCCTCGTCGAGGCCTTGTGGCGGGTCACCACCTGGGGTGTGGGGGAGCGGGTCGGCAGGATCACCGCCCGGGGAAAGCGCGCACAGCCGTAGTCCTGCCACCTCACAGCCGCGGTTGATCGTCCCCTTATCCCGTGCTGAGGCGCGCCCAGGCACACTGGACGTATGACGACAGGCGCTCCCACTCCGACGTACCCCGTCCGGCCCCGCCGTTCCCGACTGCGCACCTTCCTGCCGCTGGGCGTCGCCGCCTGGCTGGTGCTGGAGATCTGGCTGCTGACCGTGGTCGCGGGCGCGGCGAGCGGCTTCTCGGTGTTCCTGCTGCTGGTCGCCGGCTTCGTGCTCGGCTCGGTGGTGATCAAGCGGGCCGGCCGCCGCGCCTTCCAGAACCTGAACGAGGCGCTCCAGCGGGGCGGCGCCCCGTCGGGCTCGGGCAGCGGGGGCAACGGCCTGATGATGCTGGGCGGCCTGCTCCTGATGATCCCCGGCCTGGTCTCCGACGCGTTGGGCCTGCTCCTGCTGATCCCGCCCGTTCAGAAGGCCGTCGGCCGCTATGCCGAGCGGACCTTCGACCGCAAACTGCGCGAGGCCGTGCCGGGCACCCTGGGCGACGCCTTCCAGCAGGCCCGTATGCAGCGCCCCGACGGCAAGGTGGTCCAGGGCGAGGTCATCGTCCGCGACCAGCCGGACGACGGCGCCCCGCAGGGACCGCGCCCACCGCTCACACGCTGAGCCGACCGCGGGGCAGACAGCGGAAAACCCGCGGGCGCGGTACGTAGATCACGTACCGCGCCCGCGGGTTCTCGTATGTGCTGTTGTGTCCCGCTCAGGCCGACTTGCGGCTGTCCCGGGGGTGAACTGCGATGTTCATCGCCCCCGAACGCAGAACCGCCAGACGCTCCTCAAGGACCTCTTCGAGTTCCTCGCGAGTGCGTCGCTCCATCAGCATGTCCCAATGTGTACGCGCGGGCTTGGCCTTCTTTTCCTCAGGGCCGTCACCGTCCACGAGGAGTGCCTGGGCCCCACAGACCTTGCACTCCCACTCCGGCGGGATCTCCGCCTCGACCGAGAAGGGCATCTCAAAACGATGCCCCTTCTCGCATGCGTACTCCACGGCCTGGCGCGGGGCCAGGTCGATACCGCGGTCCGTCTCGTAGCTGGTCACCACGAGGCGCGTGCCGCGAAGAGCTCGCTCACTCATGAATCGTGCCTCCCGGGCTTGTCGCCCACAGGACAGGTGTCGCTGTCGTCGTCATCCGGTCAACGTCCGGTCGGCGGTAAAGATTCCCGTTCCGGGTCCCGTCCCGGGCAACGCGTCGCCGTCGTAGCCGCCCCTTGTTGTACCCACCAGCGCCCGGTTTGTCACATCTGCTAACAGATATCACCCAACGTTTCGGCATCTTTGACGCGCAGTAACGGTACGCCTGGCAGGCCAAACGCGTACACTACAGCGCTTTCGTGTTGAACGCTAAATCCTTTCCGGTACGGGATTGCCCGCGTCGCTGATCGCCTGTCGCACCGGGACCCTTGCGAGCAGCAGGAATCCGATGACGAAGAAGGCCACCAACGAGATGATCGCGTCCCGATAGCTTCCCGTCAGCTGGTAGGTGATCCCGAACAGGAGCGGGCCCAGCCAGCTCATGCCCCGGTCGCTCATCTCGTATGCAGAGAAGTATTCGGCCTCCTTGCCGGGCGGGACGAGATGCGAGAACAGGGAGCGGGACAGGGCCTGGCTGCCGCCGAGCACGAGTCCGATGCCGGCCGCGAGGACGAAGAACCACCCGGGCGCGCCGGCGGGCAGGAAGTATCCGGCTCCCAGGACCCCAGCCCAGGCGACCAGTGAGCCCAGGATCGTGCGTTTGGCCCCGTACAGCCGGGCGAGTCGGCCGAGCGCCAGCGCCCCCGCCACCGCGAGCACCTGGACCAGGAGCACGGCCGCGATGAGCGTGGACTGTCCGAGGTCCAGTTCCTCGGAGCCGTAGATGGACGCCTGGGAGATCACGGTCTGGATGCCGTCGTTGTAGATCAGGTACGCCAGCAGGAAGGCGAGTGTGAGCGGGTGGCGGCGCATGTCACGGACGGTCGCCGCGAGCTGCCGCAACCCCGGGGCGGTCGACTCCTTCGCCCGCTCCGGGGTGGCACGGCGGTCCCGCAGCCGTCGCAGCGGGATCACGGCGAAGGCGCCCCACCACAGTCCCGCGGAGGCCAGGCAGATGCGGACCGCCGCGCTCTCCGAGAGGCCGAAGGACTCGTGGCCGGTGTACAGGACGAGGTTGACCACCAGGACCAGGGAGCCCGCCGCGTAGCCGAACGCCCAGCCCCTGGAGGAGACCGCGTCGCGCTCCTCGGGTGCGGCGATCTGCGGGAGGTAGGAGTTGTAGAGCATGGTCGCCACGGACTGCGCGGCGTTCGCGACGACCAGCAGGATGCCGCCGAGGAGATACCGCTCGCCGCCGAGGAAGAACATGGCGGTCGTCGCGGCGGCCCCGGTATAGGCGGCAGCGGCCAGAAAGGGCTTCTTGCGGCCGGAGCGGTCGGCGGCGGCGCCCACCAGGGGCATCACCAGCACGGCGACGATCACCGACAGGGACACCGAGTACGCGAAGAAGGAGCCGGCCCGCACCGGGATCCCCAGCGGATGGACATATCCGTCCGCGTCCGCCGCGTTCTTGGCGACCGACGTCAGATAGGGGCCGAGGAACACGGTGAGCACGCTCGTCGAGTAGACCGAGCACGCCCAGTCGTAGAAGTACCAGCCGCGCTGCTCGCGCCGCCGTTCGGCGGCCTCGTCCGCCGAGCCCGTCCGCACGGTGTCGGTGCCCACCCGTGCCCTCGCTTCCCCCGTGAAGGTGCCGTGCGCGGGCCGGGGGAGGGACGGGCCGGACGGGGGTCAGACCCAGATGCCCCGGTCCTCCATGACCTTGCGCAGTGTGTCGATGTGATCGGTCATGATGCCATCGACTCCCAGGTCCAGGAGCCGGTGCATGCGATCGGGTTCGTTGATGGTCCACACGTGCACCTGGAGCCCGCGCGCGTGGGCGGTGCGCACGAAGCGGTGGTCGACCACCGGGATGCCGGACTGGGCCTCGGGCACCTGGGCGGCGACGGCCGAGCGGCGCAGCGCCGCCGGCACTCCCCATGAACGCAGCCGCAGATTGAGCACGCCCCGGGTGCCGTAAGACGTCGCCAAGCGTGGCCCGGCCAGTCGCTGGGCGCGCATCACCCGTGCCTCCGAGAAGGAGCCGACGCAGATCCGGTCCCAGGTGCCGGTACGCTCGATGAGCTCCAGGAGCGGCTGGAGAGCGGGCTCGGCCTTGACGTCGACGTTCCAGCGCGCCTCGGGGAAGGTCTCCAGGAGTTCCTCGAAGAGCGGCACAGGCTCCTTGCCCGCCACGCGCGCGTGCCGTACGGCCGCCCAGCGCTGGTCGGCTATCCGGCCCGCGCCGTCGGTCACCCGGTCCAGCGTCGTGTCGTGGAAGGCGACCAGCTTGCCGTCCGCCGTCGCGTGGACGTCCGTCTCCAGGTACCGGTAACCCGCCTCGACCGCCCGCCGGAACTGGAACGCGGTGTTCTCCAGACCGTCCGCCGCCCCGCCCCGGTGGGCGAAGGGGATGGGGCCGGGATGGTCGAGGTAGGGGTGGCGTATCCGCGAGGTCACGGACGCAGTATCGCTCCCTGCGGTTGCCCGGTGGCAACGACCGTGCTGCCCTCGGATGCCGGGGGGACGGCGAACACCCGCAGGAAGAGCTGGGCGAGCGGTCCGATCGACACCGCGTACAGGACGGTGCCGATGCCGATGGTGCCGCCGAGGGCGAACCCCGTGACCACGACGGCCACTTCGACCGCGGTCCGCATCAGCCGGATCGAGCGTCCCGTCCGCCGGTGCAGACCGGTCATCAGACCGTCCCTCGGGCCCGGGCCGAAGCCGGCGGCGATGTAGAGACCGGTGGCCACACCGTTGAGCGCGATCCCGGCGAGGAGAAGAGGGACCTGCACGACGAGACCGTGCACAGCCGGCACCGCGGCGAGGGTGGCGTCCATGGCGATGCCGACCACGAAGACGTTGGAGACCGTGCCGAGGCCCGGCCGCTGGCGCAGCGGGATCCACAGGAGCAGCACTGCCGCGCCCACGATGATCGACACGACACCGATCGACAGCCCCGTCAGCTCGGCGAGCCCCTGGTGCAGCACGCCCCAGGGCTCCAGGCCGAGGCCCGCCTCGACGAGCAGCGCGGAGCTGGCCCCGTACAGGCCGAGTCCGACGTACAGCTGGATCAACCGTCGTCCCGGACGGCTCTGCGTGGACAAGGTGGGTCCCCCTGTGGTGGTAGTGGCCTGACGCATGACACCCTGTGGCTTGGGATGACACGTCATCCATGGCCAATTCGGGGAAGGTGGACTGATTTCAGTGGCGCAGTGGACCTCGGCGGTGGGTGCCGCGCAGCTTGCCCGGCTGCTCAACTCCCAGCAGGACCGCCCGGCGGGCCCCGGCACGCGCCGACCGCCGGCCTACCGCGCCCTCGCCGACGGCATCCGCCTGCTGGTCCTGGAAGGGCGGGTTCCGGTGGCGGCCCGGCTTCCCGCGGAACGGGAGCTGGCCCTCTCCGTGTCCGTCAGCCGTACGACCGTGGCGGCGGCCTACGAGGCGCTGCGAGCCGAGGGCTTCCTGGAGTCCCGGCGCGGGGCGGGCAGTTGGACGGCGGTCCCGGCAGGCAACCCCCTCCCCGCGCGAGGCCTGGAACCCCTTCCTCCTGAGGCCCTCGGTTCGATGATCGACCTGGGCTGCGCGGCACTGCCCGCCCCCGAGCCGTGGCTGACGCGTGCGGTGCAGGGCGCCCTGGAGGAGCTGCCCCCGTACGCCCACACGCACGGCGACTACCCGGCCGGGCTGCCCGCGCTGCGCGCGATGATCGCCGAGCGGTACAGCGCGCGCGGGATCCCGACCATGCCGGAACAGATCATGGTCACCACGGGGGCGATGGGCGCCATCGACGCCATCTGTCATCTGTTCGGGGGACGCGGCGAGCGGATCGCCGTCGAGTCGCCCTCGTACGCCAACATCCTGCAGCTGATGCGGGAGGCCGGCGCCCGGCTCGTGCCCGTCGCGATGGCGCAGGGGCTGACCGGCTGGGACGTGGACCGCTGGCGGCAGGTGCTGAGGGACGCGGCACCACGGATCGCCTACGTGGTCGCCGACTTCCACAACCCGACCGGTGCGCTGGCCGACGAGGACCAGCGGCGGCAGCTGGTGGAGGCGGCGCGGTCCGCGGGGACCGTGCTGGTGGCGGACGAGACGATGAGCGAGCTGTGGCTGGACGAGGACGTCTCGATGCCGCGGCAGGTGTGTGCCTTCGACCCGGCCGGGTCCACCGTGGTCACCGTCGGCTCCGCCAGCAAGGCGTTCTGGGCGGGGATGCGGATCGGGTGGGTGCGGGCGGCACCGGACGTGATCCGCAGCCTGGTCGCCGCGCGGGCCTACGCCGACCTCGGGACGCCTGTACTGGAGCAGCTGGCCGTGAACTGGCTGTTCAGCACCGGGGGGTGGGAGCAGGCGGTGGAACTGCGGCGGGAGCAGGCCCGGGAGAACCGGGACGCGCTGGTGACGGCGGTGCGCAGGGAGCTGCCCTCGTGGGAGTTCGAGGTGCCGCAGGGCGGCCTGACCCTGTGGGTGCGGGCCGGAGGGCTGTCCGGCTCGCGGCTGGCGGAGGTCGGGGAACGGGTGGGCGTACGGGTCCCGTCAGGGCCGCGGTTCGGGGTCGACGGGGCGTTCGAAGGCTATGTGCGGCTCCCGTTCACGGTGGGAGGCGCGGTGGCCGACGAGGCTGCGGCACGGCTGGCGGCGGCGGCGCGGGTGGTGGAGAGCGGGGGATCCGGGGGCGGCGAGGCACCTCGTACGTTCGTCGCGTGAATGAAGTGTGGTCGCGGGGCCGTGTCGATATGCGGCTACGGCCGCGTGAGCGCGACCAACCCCCACGCAGCCGCAGCCGCACGACACCCTCTGATGGCTACGGAGCTTCGGCGACCACCGCTTCCGCGACCACCGCTTCCGCGACCACCGCTTCCGCGGGGACCGCCTCCGCCTCCACGGGAACCGTCTCCCCGTCCGCCGGTGCCGTCCGCGGCGGAAGCAACGACAGCACCGCCTGCCGATGCGCCTCGCTCGTCGCCTCGTCGTACGGATCCGGAGTCGCCGGGACCTGAAGGCGGTGGACCGGGCCGTTGCCCAGGCGGGCGTAGCCGCGGCCGGGTGGGACCTGTGTGACCGGAGTCGTGTGCGCGGGAGTTCCCAGGACGGCCTCCAACTGGTCCGGCGTCGCCGGGCCCAGCACGACACGCGCGCGTGTGTGCTGCCGTACCGGATCGCTCAACGCCTCGGCGCTGTCGAACTGGTCGGCCACCACCACGGTGACGTTCGCCGCACGGCCGTGCCGCAGGGGGACCTGAAGCAGGGACTGCGGATCCTTGGTGCCGTCCGCGGCCGCCAGATGGGTGAAGGCGCTCGGACGGTCGAGGAGGATCCACAGCGGGCGGGTGGTGTCGTCCGGCGGCGGGTGGCCGGCCTGGCGGGCCCGGTTGGTCGCGATCAGGCGGCGTTCCGTCTCGGTGGCCACCCACTCCAGGCTCGCCAGGGCACCCGCAAGCCCGCACTCCACCGCGAGAACCCCGTCCCGCCCGGTCAGGCACGCGTACTCGCCGGTGCCGCCGCCCTCGACGACGACGATGTCGCCGTGGTGCAGGGCCTGGAGCGCGATCGAGCGCAGCAGGGTCGAGGTGCCGCTGCCCGGCTGGCCCATGACCAGGAGGTGCGGTTCGGTGGAGCGGCTGCCGGTGCGCCACACGACCGGTGGGACGTCGCGCTGCTCGTCGCCGTAGCCGAGCGGGAGCGTGCGCTGGACCTGGGTGGGGTCCGTGAAGCCGAGGACCGTCTCGCCGGGGGCGGTGACGAAACGCTGGGCGGCGATGTCGGTGGGCAGCGGGGCGAGGACGGAGACCGTGAGCTGGTTGCCCTCCTCGTCCCAGACGAAGTGGTATTCGCGCCCACGCCCCGACTTGGCGTGCAGCAACTGTTCGATGCGGGCCCGGGACTGGGCCTCGCCGTCGGTGAAGTACGCCGGGTAGTGGATCACCAGATGGGTGATCCGGCCGGTGCCGTCGAAGTCGTACGCGGGGAAGGCCTTCTCCCACTCGCCGCCGTGCGTGTACAGCGGGGCCGGGTCCTCGGCCGCCGAGAAGTACGGGACGAGCGCTTCGTACAGCGACTGGAGGCGCTGTGTCTGCGACTCGTCGGGTCCTTCCGGCTCCGGCGGTCTGCGGTCCCGGCCCTGCCAGGCTGCCGCCGCCATCAGCGTGATGACGGCGAGCAGCGGGCCGTACGGCACGAGTGCCACGACCAGGACCACCGAGGCCACCAGGAAAAGCAGCGGTCCGCGCCTGTCCTTGGGGGTCTCCGCCCACCTGCGCCGCCCGGCCGAGGCCAGTCGGCGCAGGCCACGGGTGATCGTGATCAGCGGATGGAGGACGTCGGTGGCGCTGTCGGCCGCCGTCCGGGCCAGCTCCCGGCTCCGGGCGATCTGTGCGCTGCCTGTGCTCAGGATGCGGGGGAGGGGGCGGCGGACCACTGCTGTCTCCTGAAGGTGCGTACGGACGGGAGGGACGGCGTCAGAACTTGATGCCGCCGAGGAGGCTCGCGAGGCTCTCGCCGCCGGCCTTGATGCTCGGGGCGATGGCCGTGCTGGCCAGGTAGAAGCCGAACAGGGCGGCGACGAGGGCGTGCGACGCCTTGAGTCCGTCCTTGCGGAAGAAGATGAAGACGACGATGCCGAGCAGTACGACACCGGAGATGGAGAAGATCATTTGAGTGCTCCTGGTTCGCGGGGGACAGTCACCATGAGTACTTCCAGGATCACAGCATGTATCCATACGACAAAAGGTGCAAATGAGTGAAATTCTGTCGATTTCACCAAGTTGGCGGAGCCGTGGTGATCCTTACCTCCGGCACTTCGGGTCATCTGCCGCGCGAGCCAGTACCCTTGCGATTCACCTGAACGGTTGTATGAGAGGCGGACCGGCCGATGAGCGAAGCCCCCGACCCCGAGGTCGTGGAGCTGGCGACGAAGATCTTCGATCTGGCCCGGCAGGGGCAGACCGAGGCTCTCGTGGCGTACGTCGACGCGGGCGTTCCGGCAGGCCTCACCAACGACCGCGGGGACTCGCTCGTGATGCTTGCCGCCTACCACGGCCACGCGGACGCGGTGCGCGCCCTGGTGACCCGGGGAGCGGCGGCCGGCGGCGTCAACGACCGGGGGCAGACACCGCTCGCCGGAGCCGTCTTCAAGGGCTCCACGGATGTCATCGAGGCCTTGTTGGAGGGTGGCGCCGACCCCTCCGAGGGCACCCCGTCCGCCGTCGACACCGCCAGGATGTTCGGCCGGGCGGAACTGCTCGAGTTGTTCGGCGCACACTGATCCGCATGTTCTGACCAGCTGAAACACAGAAAACGGGGGAGGCGGTACAGGGCCGCCGAAATTTCGGTCGCGGCAGACGGAAGTGCCGAGTCATCATGACGTCGTGGTTCACGGACGTGATGGCAGGGCAGGTGATGCCGCACCGCGCGGACCGTGACGCGGGTCCGCATGGGCCACCGACGAGAGGCAGAGGAAGATGGCTTACAGCAAGCAGGAAACGGCGGGCGCCCCGACGTGTTGTCACGCGGCCAGGTAATGCAGGTCCCCGGTTGCGTCGACGCTTGATGTGAGGCTGTTTCCCATGTTCGATCCGGTCATAGCGCCCAGCGGCACGCTGCTCGGCCTGCTCCAGCGGGGCCGCGGCGACGGCACACTGCACGCGCTCACCGCCCCGCGCGCCGAGGCGCTCGCGGCCCTGAACCACTGCGTGCTGCGCGATCCCCGCCACGACTGGCAGGTGGAGAACCGCTCGCTGTACTACGCCCGTCTTTTCCTCGACCTCAACGGCGAGCTGGACGAGATCGAGGCGCACCTCTTCGAGGTGGACGACGTCTTCGACACCGAGGAGTCACGCACGGGCCTGGCCCTCGCCGTCCTCGGCCACCTCGCCTCCTACGGCAGGCGCGACGCGCTCGAACTGCTGCGCAGGTACGCCGCCTCGGGCTCCAACTGGGCCTGGGCGCTGGACGAACTGGCGCTGCGGGACGACGACGCCGGTCTGCGTTCCCTCGCCGCGCCCGTCCTCGCACGCTTCGGGACCGATCCCGAGGGCGAGGCCGAACTCGCCGCAGCCGTCCGCGACGCCTTCGAGCCCCGGCCATGGCGACTGTGGGCCGACGATCCGCGCGAATCCGTCTCCACGCGCGTGCGTGCCGCTCAGGAGACCGGCTGTTTCGACCGCTGGCAACGACAGATGCGACCAGCCGGACCCCGCCCGGGGTGGAGCGTGCAGGCCGTCTTCGAGTGGGCCCAGCAGGGCGTCGAGCGGGGGGCCGCGTTGTACGTGCCCGCCGCCCGCTGCCTGGCCGCCGTCGCGGGCACCGAGGACCGGCCCGAAATCCTCGCGGCCGCCAAGGACGGCACGGAGGGAGCGCGGTGCACCGCGCTGCGCTATCTCGCCGACGGCAATGATCCCGAGGCCTTCGACCTGATCGAGACGGCCGTGGTCACCGGTTCGGCGGCCGTCGTGGAGGCCGCGCTCGACTCGTTCGAACGTATGCGCAGTATCGCCGCCGTGGACCGGGCACGCGGCTGGGCCCGTCGGCCCGATCCCCTGGGCGCCGCCGCCGGGCGCATGCTCGCCTGTCTGGGGGGGACCCAGGACCGGGACCTCGTGCTCGCCGCGCTCAGGGAGGCCGTACGGGGTGAAGGTCCCGACGCGCCCACCCTGTGGACCCTCGTCGACGGCACCGGCCGGCTGGGCATCGTCTGTGCCGCCCCCGTGCTGCGGCACATCTACCGGGAGACGGCCTCCTCCCATCTCCGCGGTCGTGCCGCCCACGCGCTCGCCGCCACCGACCCCTCCTTCGCCACCGGATTCGCCGTGGAGTGCCTCTGGGACTGCGAGGAGTCCACGCGCGAGATCGCCGCCCGGCACGCCGAGACCGGCGACGCCAGGGTCGTGGAACGACTGCGCAGGCTCGCCGCCGACCCGGCCGAGGAGGCCGAGGTGCAGACCGTGGTCCGCAGCCGGATCGGACCGGACGCGGCCGCCATGTGAGACCGGCCCCCGTGGGCACCGTCACGCCCGCGGGGTGAACCAGGGGTGACCCGCGGGTCAGGTACGCATGGACACGGCCTGACCTGCCCGGGTGCGCAGCGCAACGCTCACGGGACGTTCCACGTCCGGAAAGATCCACGTTGACGTGACCACGTCCGGCGCGGCGACAACAGCCGTATGCGTGTCGTCATAGTGACCGAATCCTTTCCCCCCGATGTGAACGGCGTGGCCCACTGCGCGCTCCAGACCGCCCGGCACCTCGTAGATCGCGGTCACCTCCCGCTCGTCGTCGCGCCGGCCACCGCGTCCGGCCCCGGGCCCGGCGTGGACGCCCTCGCGCCGTGCCCCGTCGTCCGTGTCCCCTCCCTCCCCCTCCCGGGCTACCCCCAGGTCCGCGTCGCCCTCCCCAGCAGGCGCGTGGCCGCGGCGATCGCCGAGCACCGAGCCGACGTCGTCCACCTGGCCAGCCCCTTCGTCCTCGGCGTCCGCGGCATGGCCGCCGCCGCCCGGCTCGGTGTCCCCGCCGTGGCCGTCTACCAGACCGACCTCGCCGGATACGCCCGCACCTACGTGCACGCGGGCGAGGCCGCCGCCTGGCGCCGCATCCGCTCCGTCCACGCCGCCGCCGACCTCACCCTCGCCCCCTCCAGCGCGTCCCTGCACGACCTGGAGGCGCACGGTGTGCCCCGGGTCGAACTGTGGCCGCGGGGCGTCGACACCGTCCGCTTCCGCCCCGACCTGCGCGACGAGGCGCTGCGTCGGCAGCTCGCCCCGAACGGGGAGATGATCGTCGGCTACGTCGGGCGGCTCGCCCCCGAGAAGCACATCGAACTGCTGGCCGACGCGTGCCGACTGGAGGGCGTCAAGGTCGTGGTGGTCGGCGACGGGCCGAGCGCTCCCCATCTCGAACAGGCGCTCCCCGGCGCGGTCTTCCTGGGCCGCCGCATGGGCGACGAACTGGCCCGGATCTTCGCCTCCTTCGACGTCTTCGCGCACACCGGCCCCTTCGAGACCTTCTGCCAGACCGTGCAGGAGGCCATGGCGAGCGGCGTGCCCGTCGTCGCGCCCGCCGCCGGCGGTCCGCTGGACCTGGTCGCCCACGGGCGCACCGGGTTCCTCGTCCCGCCGCGCGACCCGGCCGCCGTACGGGACGCGGTGTTGTCCCTGGCCGCCGACCCCGCGATGCGTGCCTCGTTCGGTGCCGCCGCGCGGGCCATGGTCGAGGGACGCACCTGGGCGGCCGTCGGCGACCAGTTGATCGGCAAGTACGCCGCCGTGCTCTCCGGCCGGAAGACGGCGGTGGCGGCATGAGCGGACAGTCACTGCGGATCGTCCGCCTCGCCAACTTCGTCGCTCCCGCCTCGGGCGGACTGCGTACCGCGCTGCGCGAGCTCGGCAAGGGCTACCAGGCAGCCGGGCACGAGCCTGTGCTCGTAGTGCCCGGCGACCGCGCGAGCGACCGCCGGACCGAGCAGGGACGGATCATCACCCTGCCCGGCCCGCTGCTCCCCGGCACCGGCGGCTACCGGGTCCTCGCCGACAAGCGGCGGGTGGCCCGGCTCCTGGAGGAACTCGCCCCGGACCGGCTGGAGGTCTCCGACCGTACGACGCTCAGGTGGACCGGCAAGTGGGCCCGGCGGGCCCGGGTCCCGGCCGTGATGGTCTCCCACGAGACCGCCGACGGCGTGCTCCGCACCTGGGGCCTGTCGGAGGGGGCTGCCCGGCGCGCCGCCGACGCCCTCAACGTCCGTACGGCGCACACGTACGCGCGCGTGGTGTGCACCACGGAGTTCGCGGAGCGGGAGTTCGTGCGAATCGGGGCCCGCAACGTCGTACGGGCCCCGCTGGGCGTCGATCTGGTCGAGCGGCGTCCGGCCCTGCGCGACGCGGGCCTGAGGGACCGATACGCGCGCGAGGGCGAGACGCTGCTCGTGACCTGTACCCGGCTGTCCGTGGAGAAGCGGCCGAGCACGGCCCTGGACGCCGTGGAGGCGCTCGTACGGCGCGGTCGGCGGGCGGTGCTCGTGGTGGCGGGGGACGGGCCGTTGCGGCCGCGCCTGGAGCAGCGGGCGCGGGAGCGGGGGCTCCCGGTCAGGTTCCTCGGCCATGTCTCCGACCCCGGACTGCTCGGCGCGCTCCAGGCCTCCGCCGACGTGTGCCTGGCACCTGGGCCCGCCGAGACGTTCGGGCTCGCCGCGCTGGAGGCGATGGCATGCGGCACGCCGGTGGTGGTGAGCGCCTCCTCGGCGCTGCCCGAGGTGATCGGCTCGGCCGGAGCCGTCGCCGCCGACCGGGGCGACGCCTTCGCGGACGCCGTGGACATGCTGCTCGAACGCTCCGAGCCCGAGCGCCGCGAGACCGCACGCGCGCGTGCGGAGTGCTTCGGGTGGGACACGGCGGTACGGGCGTTCCTCGCCGCGCATGACGCGGACGCCTCCGTACGGCGCTCCGTGCCCGGTGGCGTGGCATGACAGGCCCGCGCTTCGCCGCCCTCGGTGACTCACTCACCGAGGGCGTGGGGGACCCCGTCGGGGACGGGTGGCGCGGCTGGGCCGCGCTGCTCGCCGACGGGCTCTCCCACGAGGAGGTGGCCTTCACCAACCTCGCGGTGAGCGGGGCGCAGACCCGGGACGTGCTGGAGCGGCAACTGCCCGCGGGGCTCGCCCTGCGGCCGGACGTCGTGTCGGTGGTCGTCGGGGTGAACGACACCCTGCGCTGCACCTTCGACATCCATGCCATGGCCGCACGGCTCGACACGATCTATGCGGCCTTCCGCGAGCAGGGCGCGGTGCTGCTCACCGCGTGCCTGCCCGACCCGGGCACCATGTTCGGACTGCCCGGTGCGCTGGCCCGGCCGCTCGCCCGGCGGCAACGGGCGGTCAACGCCGTGGTGCACGCGCTGTCCGAGCGCTATGAAGCGGTGCATCTGCATGCCGCCCAGGGAAGTTGGACCACCGAGCGTGCGATGTGGAGTTCGGATCGGCTGCATCCCAGTGAGCGGGGGCATCGGCAGTTGGCGGTGCGTTTTCACCAGGTGCTGGTGGAACGCGGCGTGGCGACGGGGACCGCGCCCTCGGCCGAGCCGGAGTTTCCCGTGCCGACGAAGTCGGCGAGTCTGTGGTGGCTGGCCACTGCGGGGACCGGGTGGGTGGTGCGGCGGTGCACGGATCTGCTGCCGCAGTTGGTGACATTGGCCGTGGACGAGATGCGGCATCGCGCGCGGGGGACCAGCGGGCGGCTTGATCTGCGGGCCGCGCACGCGGTGTCCATGGCTTTGACGTCGTTGTCCGTTCAGGAGCAACGGCCCGAGGCGGCATGAGCGCGTGGCCGGGCGCGGGGAGGTGGGGCTGGTCGCTCAGTTCCCCGCGCCCCTGGGTGGGTCAGCGGCGTCGTACCGCTACGAAGCGCACAGGGATTCCCGGAACCGCCTGGGCCGCCGCAGGGAGGTCGGCCTCGTGGACCACACCGATCACCGGGTATCCGCCGGTGGTCGGGTGGTCGGCGAGGAAGACCACGGGTCTGCCGTCGGGCGGCACCTGGACCGCGCCCAGGACCATGCCCTCGCTCGGGAGTTCGCCTGTGAACGCTCTCTCCAGGGCGGGTCCTTCCGTGCGCAGGCCGATGCGGTTGCTCGCCGAGGACACCCGGAAGGTGCCCGAGGTGAAGATCCTCACCGATGCCCTTGTGAACCAGTCGTCCCGTGGTCCGAGCGTGACGCGTAGGACGAGTTCAGCGGGAGGCGCTGGTTGCGGGGCCGCGTCCACGCGTGTGTGGAAGGGTTCCGGGGCCCCCAGGGGGAGTACCGCGCCGTCCGTGAGGGGGGTCGGGCCCAGTCCGGACAGGAGATCCGTGGAGCGGCTGCCGAGGACCGGTTCCACGGTGATGCCGCCGGAGAGGGCCACATAGCTGCGTACCCCGCGTACGGCCGTGCCGATGGCCAGCACGGCTCCGGCCGGTACGCGCACCGGTGCACCCCAGGCTGCCGGACGGCCGTCCACCGTGACCTGACAGGGGGCGCCCGTGACTGCCACGGTGACCGCCGAACGGGGGCGTACCGCACAGCCGTTGAGCGTGGTCTCCAGGACGGCCGCGTCGGAGCGGTTGCCGGCCAGCCGGTTGGCGAGGTCCGCCGCGGGGCCGTCGAGGGCACCGGAGCGGGGGACGCCGAGATGGGCGTGGCCGGGCCGGCCCCGGTCCTGGACGGTGGTCAGTGCTCCGGCACGTACGACGGAGAGGGCGCGGTCCGTCATGCCGACTCCACGAAGCGGACGCGGGTCCCGGGCGACAGCAGTGCGGCCGGCACGCGCGCGTGGTCCCACAGCACGGCGTCCGTGGTGCCGATGAGCTGCCAGCCGCCCGGTGACGAGCGCGGATAGACGCCCGTGTACGGCCCCGCGAGCGCCACCGAACCCGCCGGGACGGAGGTGCGCGGGGTGGCCCGGCGCGGGACGTCGTAGCGGGCGGGCAGGCCGGTGAGGTAGCCGAAGCCTGGGGCGAATCCGCAGAAGGCGACCGTGAACTCGGTGCCGGCGTGGATGCGGGCCACCTCCTGGGGGGAGACGCCCCAGTGCGCGGCCACGTCGGCCAGGTCGGGGCCGTCGTAGCGGATCGGGAGTTCGATCGCCGCGCGCGCGTGGGGAGGAGCGGGCGGCACTTCGGCGGCGGAGAGTTCGGCGGCCAGGCGGCCCGGTTCCGCGAGGCCGTCGAGGAGGACCGTGCGCGCCGCGGGGACGATCTCGCGGACCGACAGCGAGCCCTCAGCGCGGCGGCGCACCAGCTCGGCATGCAGGGCCTGGGCCTCCTCGCCCGAGGACACCTCGACGAGCAGGGCGTCGGTCCCGACCGGCAGGGCCCTCATACGAACGCCTCCACCCGGACGCCCGACGCCTCCAGCCGATCCCGGACCCGGCGGGCCAGCTCCACCGCGCCCGGGGTGTCCCCGTGCAGGCACAGCGAGCGGGCCGCGACCTCGATGCGGGCGCCGGAGCGGGAGAGGACCGCGCGGTCCCGGGCCAGGCCCAGTGAGCGCTCCACGACCGCGTCCGGATCGGTGACCACCGCGCCCTCCTGGCCGCGCGGCACCAGCGTGCCCTCCTCGGTGTAGGCGCGGTCCGCGAAGGCCTCCGTGACGCCGGGCAGGCCCGCCTTCCCGGCCGCTTCCAGGAAACGCGAGCCGGGCAGACCCAGCACCGGCAGCGTCGCGTCCGCGAGGAGCACGCCGTCGACGACCGCCGCGGCCTGCTCCTCGTCGTGCACGATCCGGTTGTAGAGCGCGCCGTGCGGCTTGACGTAGGACACACGCGTGCCCGCCGCCCGGGCGAAGACCTCCAGGGCGCCGATCTGGTAGGCCACCTCGGCCGTCAGCTCGGCGGACGGCACGTCCATCGCGCGCCGTCCGAAGCCCGCCAGGTCCCGGTAGGAGACCTGCGCGCCGACCCGGACCCCGCCCGCGGCCGCCAGCTCGCACACCCGCCGCATGGTGGCCGCGTCTCCGGCGTGGAACCCGCAGGCCACGTTGGCGCTGGTGACGACGGACAGCAGCTGTTCGTCATCGGTCAGCTGCCAGCGGCCGAAGCCCTCGCCGAGGTCGGCGTTCAGATCGATCGAGCTCATGGACGTCTCGTGTCTCCTTCCGGGCTTCTCAGGCCACTCGGTACTGCTCGTCGCGGGCGTCCGTCAGAAACATCTGGCCCGGCGCGTGGGTGAGGGCGAACGGTGGGCGCGAGGCCATCACCGCGGCCTGGGGCGTCACCCCGCAGGCCCAGAACACCGGGATGTCGTCCGGTTCGGCGGTCACCGGATCACCGAAGTCGGGTCGGCCGAGGTCGTCGATGCCGAGCCCCGAGGGATCACCGCAGTGGACGGGACTGCCGTGCACCGCGGGCAGCAGGCTGCTCTCCCTGATGGCGGCAGCGAGGTGCTGCGGCGGCACCGGGCGCATGGACACCACCATGGGGCCGTGCAGTCTTCCCGCGGGGCGGGACTGGCGATTGGTCACATACATGGGAACGTTCCGACCCTGCTGAATGTGCCGGATCGGGACGCCCGCCTCGGAAAGCGCCCATTCGAAGGTGAAACTGCACCCGATCAGGAACGACACCAGGTCGTCGCGCCAATGGGCGCGCACGTCCGTCGGCTCGTCCACCAGCTCGCCGTGCTCCCACACCCGGTAGCGCGGCAGATCGGTGCGCAGATCCGCGCCGTCGGCGAGGACGGTGGTCCAGTCGCCCGCGTCCGTGACGTCGAGGACCGGGCAGGGCTTGGGGTTGCGCTGGCAGAACAGCAGCATGTCGTACGCCCAGTCGGCGGGCACCGAGATCAGGTTGACCTGGGTGTGGCCGGCCGCGACCCCGGCGGTGGGGCCCGTCAGGCCCGCGCGGAAGCGGGTGCGGGCCTGAGCCGGGCTCCACGCGTGCGCGTGCTCGTCGACGAGGGTCAGAGGACGGTCTTCCGTGCGGTTCATCCGAGTTCCTTTCCGCGGGTCTGCGCCGGACGGTTCACGCGAGTTCCTTTCCACGCGTCTCCGGGAGTCCGAGCAGGGCCAGTGCCGCGATGCCGTAGCCGATGGCGCCGAAGACCAGCGCCCCGCCCACGCCCCAACTGTCGGCCAGGAAGCCGACGGCGGTCGGGAAGACCGCGCCGATCGCGCGGCCGGTGTTGTACGTGAAGCCCTGTCCCGAGCCGCGCACCGCGGTCGGGTACAGCTCGCTCAGATAGGACCCGAAGCCGCTGAAGATCGCCGACATGCAGAACCCGAGCGGGAACCCGAGGACCAGGAGCAGGGTGTCGGCTCCGTGCGGGATGTTGCCGTAGGCCACGATGCAGACGGCCGACAGCAGCGCGAAGAGCCAGATGTTGCGCCGGCGGCCCAGCCGGTCGGTGAGATAGCCGCCGGTGAGGTAGCCGAGGAAAGCGCCGGAGATCAGGAACGTCAGATAGCCGCCAGTACCGACGACCGACAGTCCGCGGTCGCTCTTGAGATACGTAGGCACCCAGGTCGCGAGCGTGTAGTAGCCGCCCTGGACGCCGGTGGACAGCAGCACCGCGAAGATCGTCGTACGCAGCAGGTCCGGCTTGAAGATCGCCGTGAACGAGCCCTTGCCGGCGCTCTTCTCGCGCACCGCGATCGCCTCGGGGGCGTCCTGGACCTGGCGCCGCACCCAGACGACCAGCAGTGCGGGCAGTGCGCCGGTCCAGAACATCACGCGCCAGGCCGTGCCGTCGTCGAAGACCGAGAAGACCAGCGTGTACACGATCACGGCCAGCGCCCAGCCCACCGCCCACGAGCTCTGGATCGCGCCCAGGGTGCGGCCCCGGTGCCGGGTGCTCGCGTACTCGGCGACCAGGATCGCGCCGACCGCCCACTCGCCGCCGAAACCGAGGCCCTGAAGGGCGCGGAAGACCAGCAGGGACTCGAAGTTCGGTGCGAAGCCGCAGGCCACGGTGAAGACCGCGTAGGTGATCACCGTGATCATCAGCGCCCGGACCCGGCCGGCCCGGTCGGCCAGCACCCCCGCCAGCGCCCCGCCGATTCCGGAGGCCACCAGGGTGACGGTGGTGAAGAGACCGGTCTGGCCGCTGTCCAGCCCGAAGTACGCGGCCAGCGCGACCATGCTCAGCGGGAGCGTGAAGTAGTCGTAGGAGTCCAGGGCGTAGCCGCCGAAGGCTCCGGCGAACGCGCGGCGGCCGCGTGGGCCGAGGGCCCGGAACCAGCTCAACGCCCCGTCTTCGTCGGTGCGTTCGGTCGTCGCGGGGTCGGTGGTGAGGGACTGGGTTGGCGGGATCGTGCTCATGGGCACCTCGCAGTGGGAGGACGGAGGGTGCGGAGCTGAACCGTGCGGTGGTCCCAACGTAGAGGATCGTTCAACGATCCTTCAATACCTCTGTTGTTTCGTTCTCCTCTCTGCGGTTGAATTCCGGGCATGGCAGAGCAGCTGAGCGGACTGGCCGACGACCGCGCCCTTCTGGGCCGTACCAGCACGGCCGAGCGGGTCTCGGACATCCTCAGAAGTCGCATCGCGGAGGGCTACTTCCCGCCCGGCACCCGGCTCTCGGAGGACAGCATCGGGGGCGCCCTCGGGGTCTCCCGCAACACCCTGCGCGAAGCCTTCCGGCTGCTCACGCACGAACGACTGCTCGTCCACGAGCTGAACAGGGGCGTCTTCGTCAGGGTCCTGACCGTCGAGGACGTCGAGGACATCTACCGCACGCGCGCGCTGGTGGAGTGCGCCGTCGTACGGGGACTCGGGGAGCCGCCGTACGCCCTGGACGCGCTCGCCGAGGCGGTCGAGGAGGGGCAGCGGGCAGTGCGCGAAGGTGACTGGAAAGCGCTGGGCACGGCCAACATCCACTTCCACCGGGAGGTGGTCGCCCTGGCGGGCAGCGACCGCACCGACGAACTGATGCGCAGCGTCTTCGCCGAACTCCGCCTGGCCTTCCATGTCGTGGACGACCCCAAGGCCCTGCACGAGCCGTACCTGGCCCGCAACCAGCAGATCCTCCGGGCTCTGCAGGCGGGTGACAGGGTCGAGGCCGAAAAGCTGCTCGCTGTGTACCTCGCCGACTCCTTGGAGCGAGTGGTCGAGGTGTACAGGCGAAGGGTCGGCGAGGACTCCTAGCCAGGGGCGCGGGGCGGTACTTGGTCATGCGGCTCCGCCGGGTGCGCGCGATCAGCCCCCACCGGCGATCAGATGACGAACAACCGGTAGTCCCCCGCCCGACCGCCGGAGGCGATCCGCGCCGTTTGGGGAGTTGTCAGACCCAGGACCTAGTCTGTGCACCGTGACTTCGCCTGCATCGACGGACAGCGTTCCGCCCCAGTTCAGCGCGGGGCCGCGCCCCGCACCGGGCCCGGCCGCCGACGAGGGACTGGCGCGTCGGCTGCGCGCGCTCGCATGCACCGCGCCGCTGCACGACCTGGACGCTCGCAAGGCGAACCTCGCGGGCGAGTACTCGGTGTACGGCATGGCGGAGGTGGCCCTCTCCGGCATCGACCTGGTCACACTGAACATGGACTTCGACACGGGCGCCGACCACGACCAGGTCGTGGCCCGCCTCATCCCGCGCATCGCCGCCCAGGCCCCGCAGCGCCCCGTCGCCGAGCACGACCGGGTGGCCCGCTGGGTCCTGGAGAACCTGATCAACGTCGGCAGCGTCGACCGCGGTTTCCGGGCGGTCTACGGCACCTTCGCGCCGGACGGCACCTATGTCCGGCGCGACTACGACTTCAAGCTGATCGAGGAGGTCCCCGGCCCCGGCGGCTCGGTGTACCTCCGCACGACCGACGAGGCGGTCAACGTCCTGGTCGGCGCCCTCGATACCGATGTCACCAGCGCCCAGATCGCCGCCGAGGTCAAGCTGGAGGTGCTGATCAGCCGCGGCCGCCTCGCCGACGCCCAGCTCGCCGCCGAGCAGGCGCGGTACCGGACCGTGCAGTACTCCGAGACCCTGCGCAGGGCCCTGGACGCCACCCGGCGCAATGTCCGGGCCGTCGACTGGCTCAACTCCGTGCCCGACATGATCGCCGAGGCCCTCGACCACGTCGCCGACCGGTACCGCCACGAGAACGCGATCCTGACGAACATCCGCAAGGCACGGGACGAGTCCGAGGACCCCGAGCAGAAGCGGCGGGCCGCCGAACTCGTCGACATCGTCAAGGACTGCATCCGGCGCCACACCCAGCTCCAGTCCCGGCTCCTGGAGGCGGGGCCCCTGTTCCGCGCCGAACAGGACCGCCAGGCCTTCGCCACACCGATGACGACATCCGGGATAGACCTGTACGGCCACCTCGTCGCGCCGGTGCTGCCGCTGCCGTTGGAGCAGGCCACGCGCGTCACCGACGCGTTCTTCGCGCGCGGGACCGGGCTGCGGACGCCGGTGTCGGTGCGGGTGGGCGATCTCGTCGACATACTGCTGACGCCCCCGATGGAGCGCGAGCACCTGGGCGCCGAGATGCCGGAGCCGGACCTCATCGCCACCCCGGACGACAGCCGGTTCACCGAGGAACAGCTCGCGACCGCGAAGGAGTTGCTGGATCTGCCGGCGGACGCGCCGCGACGGCTCTCGGGGCTGCTCGTGGAGGCCCGCCACACCGGTGGCTTCGACCTGGCCTATCTGGTGGCCCTGTTGGCGGTCCACGCGGCCAGCCCCGCGGTCGGAACCGCCTACCGGCAGGGCGAGCAGAAGCTGCTCTTCGCGGTGGACGACGGGACGGAACTGGACGATCCGGACTTCGGCGGTGCCGACTTCATCGTCGGCACCGCCCTGCTGGACGCCGCGGGGATGGCGGCGGACCGGACGGAAGCAGCATGAGTGAGCAAGAGCGTGACAAGGAGCCCCAGCCGTGAGTGAGCATGCCGAGTGGAGTGATGCGCAGGCCCCGGCCCCGTCGGCGCCCGCGGCCGTCACCCCCGCCGATGCCGCCGACGCCGCTCGGCTCGTCGCCTTCGGGCTGCAGCCCAAGCTTCAGCCGGCACGCGACCAGGAGTACGCCGAGTTGCTGCGGCGGTACCGGGAGGACCCGCCGTTCGCCCGTCTCGCCGACGCCGTCGCCGCCGGACTCGGTCTGGTGGTCCTCGAGGTGTCCCCGCGCGCGGGGATGGCCGTGACCGCCGCCGAGGACTCCGTGTTCGCCGTGCGGATGGGGGACTACGCGCGTCGTACGTCCGCCGACGGGGGCGACCGCTTCCTGCACGGACTGGCCCACCTCGCCGTCGCCGCCATGGCGTTCCCGAGGCCCGAGGACCTCGCCGACGACGGGTACATCGGGCGCGTCTCGGTCAACGGCGTCGACGCCTTCGTGCGGCAGGCCTGCCGGCGCCTGGAGGAGCGGGCCGAGGAGGTCGGCGAGAACACCGACCCGGCCACGGACGCGCCGGGTCTGGAGGCGGCCTGGCGGATCTGGGCGAGACGCAGCGCGGCCGGTGCGACCAAGGACGCGCGCCGGCTGGCCGGGTCCACGACCGGCATCGTGGGCAAGGCCGCCGCCTTCCTCACCGACTCCGGGTTCCTCCAGCGGACCGGTGACGACAACGGCGGTACCTACCGGACCACGGCTCGTTACCAGCTCCAGGTGCGCGACATGGCCGGCAGCGCCGCCATGGCCGAACTCCTCGAACTGGGCGTCGTCCCGGTCACCGACGGCACGCCGACGCTGCTGCCCGCCGCGGACGGCGACGACCTGGAGCTGGCGGCCGATGCCGGGCTGCCGTTCCACTCCTGAACTGTCCCGATCTGCCGAAGACTTACGAGAGTCCGCCATGTACGAGCTGTCCCGGGTCCGCCTCTACTCCATCGGTCCCGCCGGTGCGCGTTACGCCGACACCGTGCTTGACCTGCGCGGTGTGGGCGATGTCGTGCCCGACCCCGCGCCCACCCAGGCGGAGTTCTTCGAGGACGAACCCGTCGGCCCGCCGCGCCGGCCCGCGCCCGCCGGAGTGCTCTTCCTGGAGAACGGCGGCGGCAAGTCCGTCCTGCTCAAACTGATCTTCTCGGTGATGCTGCCCGGCCACCGGAACACGCTGGGCGGCGCCAGTTCCGGCGTGCTCAGGAAGTTCCTGCTCGCCGACGACTGCGGACATGTGGCCCTGGAATGGCAGCACACCCTCACCGGTGAGTGCGTCGTCGTCGGCAAGGTGAGCGAGTGGCGGGGGCGCCAGGTCTCCAACGACCCCCGGAAGTTCGCCGAGGCCTGGTACTCGTTCCGCCCCGGCCCGGGGCTCAGCCTCGACAACCTGCCCGTCGCCGAGGCCACCGGCGTACGGCCGTCCGTCGAGGGCCAGTCGGGTGCGCAGGGCCGTCGCCGCACCATGAAGGGCTTCCGGGACGCCATCACCGACGCGGGCAAGGCGTACCCGCACCTGGAAGTGCACTGGGAGGAGATCCACGACCGGTGGATCGAGCACCTTGGCGAGCTCGGTCTGGACCCCGAACTCTTCCGTTACCAGCGGGAGATGAACGCCGACGAAGGTGAGGCGGCCGGCCTCTTCGCGGTGAAGAAGGACTCCGACTTCACCGACCTGCTGCTGCGGGCCGTGACCGACACACGGGACACCGACGGGCTCGCCGACCTGGTCGGAGGCTTCGGCAACAAACTGGGGCGGCGCGCCGAACTCATCGCCGAACGGGAGTTCACCGCCGGGTCGGTGGATCTTCTGGGACGGATCGTCGAGGCCGCCGAGGCGCGCTCACGCGCGCGTGACATCCACACGGGGGCCGAACGCCGTACGCGGGCGCTGGCCCGGCGTCTGTCCGCGCGGGGCGTCCAGGAGCGGGTACGGGCCACGGACCTGGCCCAGCGGGTCACCGCCGCCGCGTACGCCGTCACCCACGCGGAGGCGGGCCGCGAGCGCAGCGCGCTGATCGCCGCCGAACTCGCCTACCGGCACGCCTCCCTGGCGCTCGCGGCCGCCGAGAAGTCGGCAGCCGCCCAGAAGCGCGAGCTCGCCGAGGCACGCACCCTGCATTCCGCTTGGCAGGCCGCCGAGGCCGTACTGCGCCACCGGGCCGCCGCCGACCGGGTCGCGCGCGTGGCAGCCGCCATCCAGGTGGCCGAGCGGGACGCGGCCCCCGCGCTCGCCGCCCGCGCCAAGGCCGCCGCCGATCTCGTCCGGGCCCTGCACGTGGCCGCCGGGAACGCCGAGACCCTCGCCAACGAAGGGGAGGAGCGGTCCGCCGCCCTCCAGGAGGTCAGCGAGTCGGCTCACCGGGACTCCACCTCGGCCGCCACCGAGGCACAGCGCGCCCGCAGTGAGGTCGGGCACCTGCGCCAGCGTCTGAGCGAGGTCGAGCAGGAGACCGCGGAGGCGGTCCGCGCGGGCTGGCTCGACGACAGCGCACCCGACGCCGACCCCGCCCGCGCGGCCCTTGCCGCGAGCGACGCCGAAAAGACGGCGGTGGCCGCCTGGGACACCGCTCGCGAGGCATCGCACCGGGCCGCCGAGCACGCACGCGAGGCCGCTTCCGCCGAGTCCCGCGCGGAGCTCACGGCCGCCCGCGCGGAGGATGCCGCCACGGCGGCCGAGCGGTCCTACGAGGCCGAACGCCGCCTCGCCGAGGGCCTGGCCGGGGAGGAGCGGCTCGCGGAGCTGCTGAGCCTGACCGGAGCCGGCGGGGGAGTGCCGGGGCCGCGGACGGGCGCCGAGGGAGCCAAGAAGTCTGACGCGGGCGCCACGAGGAGGACCGACGCGGATTCCTACGGGGGCTCGGCCGACGACGGGACACTCACCCCCGAGGACCTTGACCGTTTCGCCGGCGAACTCCGTGAGCTGCTGGAGGACTCCGTGTCCTCCGCCGAACGCCAGCTGTTCGAGCTGCGCACCGCGGCCGCCGACGATGCGCGGATCCTCGGTGCGCTCGGTGACGGCGGGTTGCTGCCTCCGGGGCCGGACGTCCTGGCCACGGTCGAGTTCCTGGGCGAGAACGGCATCCCCGCGCTGCCCGGCTGGCGCTATCTCGCGCAGGCCGTCGACCCGGCGGACCACGCACGCGTGCTGGCCGCCCGGCCCGAACTGGTCGACGGCGTGATCATCACCGACCCCGACACGCACGCGCGTGCCCGCGAGGCCCTGAACGACGCGGCCCTGCTCCCACGGTCCGCGGTCGCCGTCGGTACGGCCGCCGCGCTGCTGGCGCCGACTCCAGGGGCCGACTCCCGCAGCTCCGACGTCTTCCTCGTACCGCCGAACCCGGCCATGCACGACGAGCACGCCGCCGACGAGGAGCGCCAGGCCCTGCGGGCGCGGGCCGGCGAGCGGGACGAGGAGATCCGGTCACTCGCGGCCAGGCTCGGCAAGGACCGGGAGCTGGCCGCCCGGCTCGCCTCCTGGCGCACCGGATGTCCGGCCGGCCGGCTCGTCGAACTGGCGCAGGCGGCCCGGGACACGCGCGCGTTCGCCGAGGAGGCGGAGGCCGAGCTGGCCGAGGCGCGCGCCGTGCGGGCGGAGGCCGACGAGGTCGCCGCCGAGGCCGCGCGGACGCGCGACGAGCGGCAGGAGGCCGCTCAGAAGGCCCGGCGTGCCGCCGACGCCCTCGCCGGACTCGCCTTCCGCCTGCGCGAGCGGGCCGGCTGGCAGGTCAAGCTGCGCGAACTGGCCGACGAGGCAACCGAGTCGGAGGCACGCGCCCAGACCTGCCTGGAGCGCGCCCGCGCCGCCGACGAGGACCGGCGCGGCGCCCAGCGCGCCGCCGACGACGCCCGTCGCACCGCTCGTGCGCTGCGGGCCGAGCGCGCCGAGATCGCGGGCGCGCCCGACGACGTACCGGACACCGACTCCGAGGCCTCCAGGGCGTCCCTGCCCGCCCTGCGCGAGGCCTACCGGGCGGCCTCCCAGCTGTACGAGAAGGTGGGTGTCGGCGCCGACCTGCGGGCCGAGCAGGCCCGCGCGGAGAGTGACGAGAGCGGGGCCCTCGCCGACCTGGACCGGCTGAGCAACAAGGTCCGCACGCGCGCGGAGCAGTTGCTCCAGTCGCCCGACGGTTCCGACGGGCCCTCCCGGCAGGCCGCCGTCGCCCGTGCCGAGGAGCTGGTCCAGCTCCTGGAGACCCGTATGTCGACCGCGAGCGAGCAGCTCGGCCGGCTGCGCGGCGAGACCGAGCGGCTCGCGCCCGAGGACGGTGAGGCGCACACCGGGCTGCCGGAGGAGTCCGAGCCCCGCGACGCCGAACACGCGCAGGCGCTGTTGCGCACGGCGACTTCCGAACTCGCGTCCCGCACCGAGGCGTTGACGCAGGCCCGGGAGGCGCACGCGGAACTGCTCGGCTCCCACCGGGCCGCCGAGGACGCGGCGGGCGGCTTCGACGAGATCGCCGCGATGCTCCGTGACCTGCTGCGCGAGCACGGTTCGGAGGAGGAGCAGGAGGAGCCGGAGCCCTATCCGGGCAGCCCCGAGGAGGCCCGGCAGTCCGCCGCGGAGGCCCGCCGCTCGCTGCGCGGATGTGCCGCCGACCTCTCCGGCGCCGAGTCCGCCGTGCGCGAGGCGAGCGATGTGCTCGTCCGGCACGCGAACTCCACGCGCTACGAGCAGGTCCGCACCCCCGCACGGCAGCAGATCCGTGAGCTTCCCGCGTCCGCGCTGCCCGAGCACGCGCAGAAGTGGGCGGACGCCTTCGCGCCCCGACTGCGGGTGCTGACCGACGAGTTGGCGCAGTTGGAGCGGAACCGGGACTCGATCGTGGACCGGCTGCGGGGGCTCGTCGAGTCCGCCCTCGCCACGCTCAGGTCCGCCCAGCGGCTGTCCCGGCTGCCCGAGGGGCTGGGGGAGTGGTCCGGGCAGGAGTTCCTGCGGATCCGCTTCGAGGAGCCCGACCAGGCCACGCTGACCGAGCGGCTCGGCGAGGTCGTCGACGAGGCGACCCGGGCAGCGGTGAAGAAGAACTCCGACCTGCGACGCGACGGAATGTCCCTGCTGCTGCGGGGAGTTGCCGCCGCACTCCAGCCCAAGGGCGTGGCCGTCGAGATCCTCAAGCCGGACGCCGTGCTGCGCGCCGAGCGTGTGCCCGTCGGGCAGATGGGAGACGTGTTCTCCGGCGGTCAGCTGCTCACCGCGGCCATCGCCCTGTACTGCACGATGGCCGCCCTGCGCTCCAACGACCGGGGCAGGGACAAGCACCGGCACGCCGGCACGCTGTTCCTGGACAACCCGATCGGCCGCGCCAACGCGACCTATCTGCTGGAGCTCCAGCGAGCGGTTTCGGACGCCCTGGGCGTCCAACTCCTCTACACCACCGGCCTGTTCGACACGACGGCACTCGCGGAGTTCCCCCTGGTGATCCGCCTGCGGAACGACGCGGACCTCAGGGCCGGCCTGAAATACATCAGCGTGGAGGAGCACCTCCGCCCGGGCCTGCCTCAACAGCCCCAGGCGGGCGAGGCGGGACACAGCGAGATCACGGCGACCCGTATGTTCAAGCGTCCGGCGCCCGTCGCTCCGTAGCAGGCCCGGGCCTGCAGAGGCCCGGAACCTGCACCCCTGAGTTCCTGGGTGAAGTGTCCGTCCGGACTCAGGGGTGCGACAACTGCCCCGTGCCGCCGCCCTGGCGCCGTATCCGCTCCTGGGCCCGCTCGGTGACCCGCACCTGCCGCCGCGCCTTGCGCCGCTCGCGCCGCAGCGCGCGCGCCGTGCTGCTCGGGGTCGACACCACGCCGTGCCGCTGGTTCCACACCTGGCGGGTCACCCAGACGTCCAGGGCGCCCCAGGTGGCCACCACGGTGCTGGCAACGCTGCTGAGCACCATCGGGAACGCCAGCCAGGAACCGGCCAGGGTGCACAGGAACGCCACCATCGCCTGAAGCAGGGTCACGGCGATGATGAGTACCGCCCGCACCGCGGAGGTCCGCACCGGGTCCGGCAGCCGACGCCTGCGCGCGGGCTCCTCGACCCACAATGGCCGGTACGGCTCCTCCCGCACCGCCTTGCGTCCTCCGGACATGTCCGGCCCCGCCGGAATGCCGTGAACCGGCGCCGCGCGGCGCCGCGGTGCCGTCGTACGCACCGTCCTCACGCCGTTCTCCGGCGCCTCCTGCCGTTCCGCCGTGCCCATCACCGTGTCACTCCCCACCGCCGGCAGACCTCCCGCCCGATGCCCGTGGACCGGGCTTCAAGGTGGCTGCCCGGCTTGCGCTGCTTTACGCCGCCCAGTTGCAGATGCGGCTCCTGTGGCCGAATCCACCGCCATTTCCCGAAGAGAAGTACGTACAGGACCCCTTCAAGATTCCCGCCCGACGTCAAAGAAACGAAAAAATCCAGCCAACCACCTGTCCTGGTCGATCGGTTCCGGCCCGACATGGACTGCCTGATCGCAGGGGGCGATCTCCCGCCATGGCCGGACAACTCCGTATGTCTCGGTGCCGGGGCGGAAGTTCGGATTCCGGACGGAGCTTCGAGTTACGGGTGCGTCAGTAGTAGGCTCGCGCCGTTTGTTGACGTACATGTGTACCCCCGGCCGACGGGGGTCGAGCTGGGGGAGGCCATGCGCTTTCGCGGGAAGTCGATCCGCCGGAAGATCGTGGCGCTGCTTCTCGTGCCGCTGCTCTCCCTGATCGCGGTATGGGGCTTCGCCACGGTGCTGACGGGACGTGAGGTCGCCCAGCTCTTCCAGGTGTCGACCATCACGGAGAAGCTCGGTTATCCCACCGAGGACACCGTTCGCGTGCTCCAGCAGGAACGCCGCCAGACCCTCGTCTACCTCGCCGACCCGCGCGCGTCGGACGCCCTGTCCGACCTGCGCAGCACACGGACCGCTTCGGACGACGCCATCGCCAAGCTCCGCCGGAACGCGCACGATCCCCATGTCCGCGACGGCCTGGACCAGGACGACGACGAGCGGCTCACCGCCGTACTGGACGCGTTCGACGGCATCGAGTCGCTGCGCCGGACCGTGGAGGAGGGCACCGTCTCCCGCCTCCAGGCCCTCAACCAGTACAACCGGCTCGTCGACCCCTGCTACTCCCTCCTCGCCACCGTCGACGGAGTCGACAGCGTGGAGCTGGACAAGCAGGCCCGTGCCCTGGTGAACATCACGCGCGCCCGCGAACTGCTGTCCCGCGAGGACGCGTTGCTCAGCTCCGCCCTGGTCGTGGGGAAGTTGAACCACGACGAGATCCGTGACGTCTCCGACCTCGTCGCCCAGCGCACCATGATGTACGACATCAGCCTCGCGGTACTGCCAGCGGCGGAGCGCGAGCGTTACGAGAGCTTCTGGAAGAACGCCGGCACCGCTCCACTGCGCTCCGCCGAGCAGTCCGTCGCCTCCGCCGATCCCGGCACCTTCAACAGGGTCAGCGCCAAGAGCTGGGACGCCGCCGGGGGCAGTGTGCTCGCCGACCTCGCCAAGCTCGACGACCAGGCCGGCGACCGTCTTCAGGACCGGGTCCGCCCGGACGCGATGGCCGTCATCATCAAGGCGGCCAGTGTGGGCGTCCTCGGCCTGATCGCCCTGCTCTTCTCGCTCGTGCTGTCCGTACGTGTCGGCCGCGGCCTCATCCGCGATCTGAGGCAACTGCGCCTGGAGGCCCACGAGGCTTCCGGCGTACGGCTGCCCAGCGTCATGCGTCGCCTCTCCGTGGGTGAGCAGGTCGACGTCGAGACCGAGGTCCCGCGCCTGGAGTACGACAAGAACGAGATGGGCGAGGTCGGCCAGGCACTCAACACCCTCCAGCGCGCCGCCGTCGAAGCCGCCGTGAAACAGGCCGAGTTGCGGGCCGGTGTCTCCGAGGTCTTCGTCAACCTCGCCCGCCGCAGTCAGGTACTGCTCCACAAGCAGCTCACCCTGCTCGACACGATGGAGCGCCGCACCGAGGACACCGACGAACTCGCCGACCTGTTCCGCCTGGACCACCTGACCACCCGCATGCGCCGACACGCCGAGGGCCTGGTGATCCTCTCCGGCGCCGCCCCGTCCCGGCAGTGGCGCAAACCCGTCCAGTTGATGGACGTCGTCCGCGCCGCCGTCGCCGAGGTCGAGGACTACGAGCGCATCGAGGTCCGCCGGCTGCCGAGGGTGGCCGTGACCGGACCGGCCGTCGCGGACCTCACGCACCTGGTGGCCGAACTCCTGGAGAACGCCACCGTGTTCTCCCCGCCGCACACCGCCGTCCAGGTCGTGGGCGAGCGCGTCGCCAACGGCTTCACGCTGGAGATCCACGACCGCGGGCTCGGTATGGCCGCCGACGCGCTGCTGGACGCCAACCTCCGGCTCGCCGAGACACCGGAGTTCGAGCTGTCCGATACCGACCGGCTGGGCCTGTTCGTGGTCAGCCGGCTCGCGCAGCGGCAGAACGTCCGGGTCTCGCTCCAGCCCTCGCCGTACGGCGGCACGACCGCTGTCGTCTTCATCCCCGACGCGCTGCTGACCGACGACGTCCCGGACACCAACGGCATCGGCTTCCGTCTGGACCGCCCCCGGCCGCCGAAGGAGATCGCCCTGGAGGAGTCCAAGCGGGTCCTCCTGGCCAAGGGGTCGCCCCAGGTGCCGGGCATGGCGCCCGCGATCCTGGACGGTCCGGTCGAACTGGAGGCGCCCGTCGACCTGGACGCCCTGAACGAATTCCCTGGCGCGCTCGACTCCGAGGACAGCGAGCGCGGCGGTCTGTTCCGCCCGCGCCGCTCCCTGGCCCAGGTCGACGACGAAGGCCCGGACACCGACGCGACGGTCATCGGCGACGAGGACCCGGACGCACCGGTGCCGCTGCCCCGTCTTCGTACTCCCAAGCTGGTCAGCTCCCACGGACGCCCGGTCACCGACGAACGGCCGGGACGCGTCGATGCGCAGGAACCACCGGCGATCGGCCCGGGCGGAACCCGGTCGCAGCCGAATCCCCCGGTCTCCTCAGGGCTTTCGCGCTCCGAGCCTGCGACGCTGCCGAGCCGACGTCGTGCCGCGGCACTGCGCCGGGGCACCGGAGTGGCCGACCGCCTCGACGAGATGCCGCAGGCTCCGGCCTCGTCGGCATCCCCGAGCCGTGAACTCGGCGGCGCGGCCCGCTCTCCCGCCCTGCCCCGGCGCACCCGGCGCGCCGAGATCGCGTCGAGCGGCGCGGGCCCGGACGACTCCGCCATCGGCGCCGGCGACGGGCCGGGTTCGGGCGCGCCCGCTGTCGGTTCCGCTCCGGGCGTTCTCGGGAGGGACGGTTCGGCCGACTCCGCCCCGGGCGGTGCCGTACGGCCCGGCCGGGGCGACTCCGCCCGTGCCGGCTCCGGAGTGTCCGGCTCGGACAGGCCGGCCCTTGAGGCCGCCCGTGGGCCACAGGACGCCGCCTCCGGCAGCGCCCCGCTGCCCCGCCGGGTGCGGCAGGCCAACCTGGCCCCGCAGCTGAAGCAGAGTCCTGAGCGACGCCCGCAGAACCAGACGGGGCCCGCCGAACGGGACGCCGACGAGGTACGCAGCCGTATGGCCTCACTCCAACGCGGCTGGCAGCGCGGCCGTGAGGAGAATGCCGAGGACGACGACACGTCCGGCGGCACAGCAGCACAACGAACGACTAAGGGGGACGGTCCATGACCGCACCGAAGGCGACCGACAAGTCCGGCGAGCTCAACTGGCTCCTCGATGACCTGGTGGACCGTGTCACGAGTATCCGCAAGGCCCTGGTGCTCTCCAGCGACGGCCTCCCGACCGGCGTGTCCAAGGACCTGACCCGCGAGGACAGTGAGCACCTCGCGGCCGTGGCGTCCGGCTTCCACAGCCTCGCCAAGGGCGTGGGCCGGCACTTCGACGCGGGCAGCGTGCGGCAGACGGTCGTCGAGCTCGACGACGCCTTCCTGTTCGTGACGGCCGCCGGTGACGGCAGCTGCCTCGCCGTCCTCTCCGACGCCGACTCGGACGTGGGTCTCGTCGCGTACGAGATGACGCTCCTGGTCAAGCGGGTCGGTGTGCATCTGGGCGCCGCCCCACGCACCGATCTGCCTCAGGGCGGGTAGTGAGATGGCATGAGCACAGAAGGTCAGGGAAGAAGCCACTGGTTCGACGACGAGGCCGGACCGGTGGTCCGGCCCTACGCCATGACGCGCGGCCGCACCACGAGTACCGGCCAGCACCGCCTCGACCTCATCGCGGTCGTCGTCGCCGAACCGGACACGGACGACCCCGAAGGGGACCACTCGCTGTCCCCCGAGCACGTGGACATCGTCGACCTGTGCCGGGAGACCCCGCAGTCGGTCGCCGAACTGTCCTCCGAACTCGACCTGCCCATCGGGGTGATACGCGTCCTCATAGGCGACCTCGTCAACTCGGAGTGGGTCCATGTGAACCGGCCGGTGCCGCCCGCCGAACTCCCCGACGAAAGCATTCTGCGCGACGTGATCAACGGCCTCAGGGCCCTGTGACCAACCCTCCCGCCGACCCGGTCCGTTCACCACGGTGGCCTGACATCGGAGAACAGTCGAGAAGGGCCGTACGCGCACGGCGGGAGCGCCCACCGTTCCGTGGCGGGCGCCCGCACACCCTGCCGATATGATCTGACGAATCGTCGACGACCATCCGCGGACGGCCGGCCACCGGCCCGCGGACACGGTGCCGAGCAGTGCGATCGGGGAGACGGACGTGACGACAGGCCGGCAGTTCCCGGTCGACCCGGGCGGCACCCTCGCCGACATCGTCGAGCGACGCCCGGACGGCCGCCTGTGCGAACCGATGAGGCCGCCTCTCGCGCCGACGCTCCCCTCACGGTGGTCAACTCGGCGGTCCTGTACGTGTTCCGGCTCCTGGCCGACGACGACACCCGGCTTCACGGCGACTGTCCGCGCCCGCCCGGCGTCGTCGGGCCGGTGCCCGAACCGGCCGCCCCCGGCGCGACGAGTTCGGGTTGCGTCCAGGCACCGTAGGGTGCCCCCGTACGGCATGGCGGGCGGCGAGCCCGGTGCACCGGGTGCCGCGGACGTCGACCCACGCGACGCACTCGCCATCGAGCCCCCGACGGCGGATGCTGTGGCCGCCGTCCACTCCACACCCCCAGCAAGCAGGAGAAGAGACCAATGATCTTCGGGCGATCTGAGCGCGGCAAGCCCCCGGTCGAGCCCGTCACGCTCAAGATCCTGGTGGCCGGCGGCTTCGGCGTGGGCAAGACCACGCTGGTGGGCGCGGTCAGCGAGATCAGGCCGCTGCGCACCGAGGAACTGCTGACCGAGGCGGGCCGCCCGGTCGACGACATCAGCGGTGTGGAGAGCAAGCGCACCACCACCGTCGCCATGGACTTCGGGCGAATCACCCTGCGCGAGGACCTGGTGCTGTACCTGTTCGGCACACCCGGTCAGGAGCGGTTCTGGTTCATGTGGGACGAGTTGTCCGAGGGTGCCCTCGGAGCCGTGGTGCTCGCCGACACCCGTCGCCTGGAGGACTGCTTCGCCGCCGTCGACTACTTCGAGCGGCGCTCCATACCCTTCGTCGTGGGCGTCAACTGCTTCGAGGGCGCGGTCCGTTACCCGGAGGAGGACGTACGCCAGGCCCTCGATCTGGACGGCGACGTCCCGATCCTGCTGTGCGACGCCCGCGACAAGCAGTCGGTGAAGGACGTCCTCGTCGGAGTCGTCCAGCACGCGATGGCGTACTCGGCGAGGCGCCGCCAGGCCGTCATCACCTGAGGCACGGGTGCTGCCCGTACCCCCGCCGACAGGGGTACGGGCAGCGGTCCGACGGCACCACGCGCGCGTGCCTAGTTCTCGCCGTCCTCCTCCCAGCCGAAGCTCTTCTCCACGGCCTTGCGCCAGTTGTGGTACTGGCGGTCCCGGACGGACGCCTCCATGTTCGGCGTCCACTCGACGTCCTTCTGCCAGTGCGACTTCAACTGGTCGAGGTCGTTCCACACGCCTGTGGCGAGCCCGGCCGCGTAGGCGGCGCCCAGGCACGTGGTCTCGGAGACCTTCGGCCGGACCACCGGAACGTCCAGCACATCCGCCTGGTGCTGCATGAGCAGGTTGTTCTTCGTCATGCCGCCGTCCACCTTCAGCGTGGTGATGTGCACGCCGGAGTCCTGGTACATCGCGTCCACGACCTCACGGGTCTGCCAGCTCGTCGCCTCCAGCACGGCGCGCGCGAGGTGCGCCTTGGTGACGTACCGCGTGAGACCCGTGACGACTCCGCGGGCGTCGGAGCGCCAATAGGGCGCGAACAGACCGGAGAAGGCGGGCACGATGTACGCGCCGCCATTGTCGTCGACACTCGCCGCCAGGGGTTCGATCTCGTCGGCGTCACGGATGATGCCGAGCTGGTCGCGGAACCATTGGACCAGGGCGCCCGTGATGGCGATCGAGCCCTCCAGACAGTAGACCGGCGCCTCGGTGCCGATCTTGTAGCCCATCGTCGTCAGCAGCCCGTTCTTCGACGGGACCGGCCGGCTGCCCGTGTTGAGCAGCAGGAAGGAGCCCGTGCCGTACGTGTTCTTCGCCGTGCCCACGTCGTAGCAGGCCTGCCCGAACACCGCGGCCTGCTGGTCACCCAGCGCCGACGCCACCGGCACACCCGCGAGTTGGCCGACCGCGGTGCCGTAGACCTCGGCGGACGACCGGATCCCGGGCAGCACGGCGTCCGGCACGTTCATCGCGTCCAGGATGGACTGGTCCCACTGGAGGGTCTCGAGGTTCATCAACATGGTCCGTCCGGCGTTCGTCACGTCCGTGACGTGCCGTCCGCCGTCCGTGCCGCCGGTGAGGTTCCAGATCAGCCAGGAGTCGACGGTGCCGAACGCGATCTCGCCGTTCTCGGCACGCGCGCGCAGACCCGGCACGTTGTCCAGCAGCCAGGCTGCCTTCGGTCCCGAGAAGTAGGTGGCCAGCGGCAGACCCGTCTGCTCGCGGAAGCGGTCCTGCCCGTCCGAGCCGCCGAGTTGACTGGTCAGGGCCGCGGTGCGGGTGTCCTGCCACACGATCGCGTTGTGTACTGGCTTGCCCGTGGCCCGGTCCCACAGGACCGTCGTCTCACGCTGGTTGGTGATGCCCAGCGCGCTGAGCTGGTCGGCACGCAGCCCCGCCTTGGCGATCGCCCCGGCGACCACGGCCTGCACCTTGGACCAGATCTCGGTGGCGTCGTGCTCCACCCAGCCGGGCTTGGGGAAGATCTGGCGGTGCTCGCGCTGGTCGACGGCCACGATCGCGCCGTCCTGGTTGAAGATGATGCAGCGGCTGGAAGTAGTGCCCTGGTCGATGGCGGCGACGAACTTGTCCGTCATGACGTCCCCTTCGTCAGTTCCTGCACAAGGCTGTCTTTCACGAGGGCGGTGTTTCGGGAGGCGGTGTTGCAGAAGGCGCGTTTCAGAAGGCCGCGTTGAAGATGACCCCGGACAGCGCCCCGCCGATCAGCGGTCCTACCACCGGGATCCACGCGTAACCCCAGTCCGAGGTGCCCTTGTTGGGAATCGGCAGCAGGGTGTGCACGATGCGCGGGCCGAGGTCACGGGCGGGGTTGATGGCGTATCCGGTGGGCCCGCCGAGCGACAGACCGATACCGACCACCAGGAAGGCGACGACGAGGACCGCGGTACCGGACTCGCCGAGTCCCTTGGTCAGGCCGAAGGCCAGGATCGGCAGGACCAAACCGACCGTCGCGATGATCTCCGTGATCAGGTTCGCCACGGGATTGCGGATCGCGGGCGCGGTGGAGAAGATCCCGAGCGTGGGCTGCGCGAGCTCCTCCTCGGCGTTGGCCTGGAACTGCGCGTAGTAGACCAGCCAGCACAGCACCGCTCCGAGCACGGCACCGACCATCTGCCCGGCGATGTACACGGGAACCTGGTCCCAGTCCCCGGTGTCGACGGCGATCCCGATGGTCACGGCGGGGTTGAGATGCCCGCCGGACAGCGGGGCGGCGGTGTACGCCCCCGCCAGCACGCCGAAGCCCCAGCCGAACGCGATGACGACCCAGCCGGCGTCCTTCGCCTTGGAGTGGTTGAGTACGACGGCGGCGACCACACCGGCGCCGAAGAGGATCAGAATCGCCGTACCGATGACCTCACCGAGGAATACGTCTCCGTTGCTCATGGCGGCTCCTAGGCCCTGGCCCGAGACGTTCCCGCCCCGGCGCTCCGTGCAGGGTTGCGGTTCCCTTGGCGAACTGCCGAGGGCAGGGAGATCCCGCGCCCCGCCCGGCGTCCGCGACGAGCGTGCCGTCGCAGCCGAATCGCCCGTGGGGGTATGGGCCTGGACTCGTGGGGGCCCGCGCCGCGTGGTGCCTGGATGCGCCGAGAATGTACGGCGATGTCGACTGACACCGGAAGTGTTCACCGGGCCCCGGGGGGCGTCAAGGTAGCCGACCACAACGGTTGGGCGAGCTGCCCGGACCGCCCCGGCGTCCCCGTTCCACGGGCGTGCGGCGAGCCGGAACATGCCCGAGCCGAGCGTTGCCGTGCCCGGGCGTCCCTCTCAACCCCACCCCGGCTCCGCCACCGCATACCCCGTCGAAGCGGCCTCCGCCCCCGTGCCGCGCCGGATCTCGTGCCCGGGCGAGCCGGCCCGCCCGATGACCCAACTGGCCCCGCTGAGCGCCTTCGCGGCCTTCTTCAGCGGCGCCAGACATGCCGCCGCCTCCCGGTGGTCGGCCACACTGCCCGGCACGCAGACCACGGTGGCCAGGGAGAGCGTCACGGGCCGCCCGCCCGCCGACCAGGGAGCGTCGAGAACGGCGGCAGCCAGCGGAGCCAGTTGCTCCGGATCCGCCAGCACCAGGAAGTCGTCCCCGCCGATGTGCCCCACGCGTACGGCGTCGGCCGCGGCGTGCTGAAGCACCCGCCCCACCGATCGGATCAGCTCGTCGCCCGCCGCGAACCCTGCACCGTCGTTGACCTGCTTGAAGTGGTCGACGTCCAGCCAACTCAGCGCGAACGTCCGCCCGTCCGCGACACACCGGTCCACCTCGGCCGTGATCGCGTCCGAACCGGGCAGCCGGGTCAGCGGATTGAGCCGGGCCGCCTCCTCCACCCTGGTCTCGCTCAGCGCCCGTACGAGATCCGCGAGCCGTACGACCCCCACGCACCGGCCGTACCGGTCGACCACGGCCACGTCGTCCGACGTACGGTCCTCGCCCCCGACCGCGACCACGTCCAGGACCTCCCACGCGGTGGCGTCGATGCCGACCACCCGTGGCGGATCACCGAGTTTGGCGGCGGGCCGGTCGGCGTACAAGGCGTGTCCGTAGCGCCCCGACATCGACAGGAGGAAACGCGACCGGTGCACCGAGCGGAACGGCACCCCGTCCCGGTCCACCAGCAGCACCCCGGACACATCGGGCGACCCGGTCAGCAGCGCCCGTACCTGCCCCGCCGACGCGGTGGCCGGCAGCAGTGCGGCAGGGCGCACGAACTCCCGTACCGACGGTCCGGACCGAGGGGGCGTCGCGGCGGCGGGGGAGCGGGGCGGCATGTACACCTCCGCCGTGGGCAGCCGGGACGGCGGTGCGAACAGCGCGCCCTGTGCCAGTTGCGCACCGGCCGACAGGGCGGCCGCGTACTGGAGTTCGGTCTCCACGCCCTCGACGCAGAGAAGCGCCCCGAGTTCGTCGCACAGGGTCCGCATCGCCCGAACCGCCGAAGGCCGGACCAGCAGTGACGCGTCGAGCTTCACGAGGTCGGGCGACATGTCGACAAGCAGCCTGAGCGGTACGTCACCGTCCCCGATGCCGTCCGCACTGATCCGGAAGCCCTGCCCCCGCAACTCCGCGACCGCCTCCGGCAGTGCCTGGTGCGGCACATGCGTGTACGGCGGACCCACGTCCAGCGTGATCTCCCACGGCAGCCGCCCCGCCTCACGCACCGCGTGGTGCAGCGGGGTGAGCCCGCCGAGGTCGGCGAGCGTGCCCGCGAACACGTTGACGTGCAGCGGCAGCACTGTCTGCGTCCGGGCCGCCGCCCGCACCGCCAACACGGTCAGCCGACCGTCGAGTTCGGGGTCCCGCCGGGCCTCCGCCAGAATGTCGCCGGTCTCCGGACGGGCGAGTATCTCCAGTCCCGCCACCCCGCCCGTGACCGGGTTGACCACCGGCTGGAAGGCGAAGCGGAGAGTGTCCGTCCATGAGCGCACGGCAGCATGGTGGCGCCATTCGGGCACGCCCAGGTTCAGTTCATGAGACGTTCACGCAGAATCGCGAGGTATTCACGGAGCGTGAGGAAATCCCTTTCCCGTGATCACCGTACGGCTATCACCGCCGACCCGTGCCCGAACAGCCCCTGGTTCGCGGTGATCCCCACGCGCGCGTGCTCGACCTGTCTGTCACCCGCGGCGCCCCGCAACTGCCAAGTGAGCTCGCACACCTGGGCGATCGCCTGAGCCGGGACCGCCTCGCCGAAGGAGGCGAGGCCGCCGCTCGTGTTGACGGGTATGCGGCCGCCCGGCGCCGTCGCCCCCTCACGCAGCAGCTTCGCGCCCTCGCCCGCCCCGCACAGCCCGAGATCCTCGTACCACTGCAGTTCCAGGGCGGTGGACAGGTCGTACACCTCGGCCAGCGAGAGGTCCTCCGGCCCGACTCCGGCCTCCTCGTAGGCGGCGTGCGCGATCGACGCCCGGAAGGTCTCGGCGGTGGGCCCGGCCGCCGCGGCGGAGTCCGTCGCGATGTCCGGCAGGTCCAGCACCGTGTTCGGATAGGTCGGTGTCACCGTCGACACCGCGCTGATCCGCACGGGATCGGCCACGCCCCGCCGGCGTGCGAACTCCATGCTGGAGAGCACCAGCGCCGCCCCACCGTCCGAGGTCGCGCAGATGTCGAGCAGCCGCAGGGGATCGGCCACCACGGCGGAGGTCCCCACCTCTTCCGCGGTCACCCGCCTGCGGTACCGCGCGTACGGATTCAGCACGCCCATGGCCGCGTTCTTCACCTTGACCTGAGCGAAGTCCTCGGGCGTATCCCCGTGCACGGCCATGCGCCTGCGCGCGTACAGCCCGAAGTACGTGGGATTGGTCGCCCCGAGAACCCGGAACCGCAGCCAGTCCGGATCGTCGGGCCGGTCACCGCCCGCGGGCCGGAAGAAACCCTTCGGCGCAGAGTCGGCACCGACCACGAGCACCACGTCGGCCAGACCCGCGAGGATCTGTGCCCGCGCGGTCGCCACCGCCTGCGCCCCGGACGCGCACGCCGCGTACACGCTGGTGACGCGGGCCCCCTGCCAGCCCAGCGCCTTGGCGAAGGTCGCCCCCGCCACATAGCCCGGATAACCGCCCCGCACGGTGTCCGCGCCCACGATCGAGCCGATCTCCCGCCACTCCAGACCCGCGTCGGCCAGCGCCGCGCGGGCCGCCACCACCCCGTACTCGACAAAGCCACGGCCCCATTTGCCCCAGGGGTGCATGCCGGCGCCAAGAACCGCCACCGCTCCCGTCATGCCGTCACCCCCGTCGGCCGCCACCGCCATGTCGTCCAGACCGTCTGCCCGTCCTCATGGAGCACACCGGGAACGACCTCCACCTCCGCGCCCACCGCCAGATCGGCGACGGTGACCCCGGGAACAGCCTGCCCCAGCACCACGATCCGTTCGGCGGCCAGCTCCACAGCGATCAACGTGCAGGGCTCCCACGGAAGTTCCGGATCGCTCACATACGGTGACGGAGGCCGGTACCGGCCGTCGGTGTAGGACCAGACTCGGCCTCTTCGCGAAAGGGGAATCTCCGCCAGATCTCCACCAGCGCATCCGGGGTTGCGGCAATGGCCGTCCTCGCGCGGGAAGAAGACCGCGGCGCAGTCGGAGCAGCGGGTGCCGAGAAGAGTGAAGTCGTCCCCGTCGCCGGCGAACCATCCGGCGACCACTGGTGTGCGCGTACGCGACATAGTCCCTCCCCGAACCGGATCTGACGGAACGTCAGAAGTGTTGCACGCGCAGCGGCAAAGAGGCAGAGGGCCCGACGGAACCGGGACTCCCGATGATCGGATACAGTCCGCCGCGTGTCCGAAACTCAACACTCCATCCCCAACTCCGTGCGCGGCTCCCACTGTTCGAGCTGCGGAGCGCCCTACGGAGAGGGCGTAGCGGGCTGGCCCCGCACTTGTCCCGCCTGCGACACGGTGGCCTACCGCAACCCCCTGCCGGTCGCCGTCGCACTCCAGCCCGTGTACGACACCCAGGGCGCCGCCCTGGTCGTCATCACCCGAACCATCGCCCCCGCGCGCGGGGGCATCGCACTGCCCGGCGGTTACATCGACGACGGGGAGGACTGGCGGCACGCCCTGGTCCGTGAACTCAGGGAAGAGACCGGCATCGAGGCGGCGAGCCGCGACGTACGGCTCGTCGACGCCCTGAGCTCGTCCGACGGGCATCTGCTGCTGTTCGGGGCACTCCCGGAGCGCCCTGCCGACGGCCTCCCGTCGTCCGCCGCCACGGACGAGACGGAGGGATGGCATCTCCTGCGCAGACCGGAGGAACTCGCCTTCCCGCTGCACACCCTGGCCGTCCGGGCCTGGTTCGAGGGCCGCTACGTCTGAGACTCAGCGCGCTCCGAGCCCGCGCAGCCGCACCGGGTGGGACGGCTTGCTCACGCCGTTCTCACCCTCCAGCTGAACGACCACTTTCCCGCCCTGCCAGCGGGCGACATAGCGTTCGATCTCCGGTTCGTCCCACCCGTCGCCCGCTTCGGTCACGACCAGCCCGCCCCCGCTCCGCCCCTGGGCGGGTGCCCACACCTCCAGCTCGAGACCGCCGTCGTCCCCCCGCACCGGGATGACGGCACCCGCGCGCGCGAGCACCGGGATCCGCGACAGCGGAGCGTCGACGAGCACCTGCCCCGGCCCGTCGTACGCCTGCTCCGTGGTCGTGTCGTACCAGCGGCCCCGCGGCAGCTGGACCGCACGCCGGTCGCCGCCCGGATCGAGCACCGGTGCCACGAGCAGACAGTCACCCAGCAGGAAGGCGTCCTCGCAGTCCCGCAGCGCGCGATCCTCCGGCGCGGACCACCACAGGGGCCGTACATAGGGCGCGCCGGTACGCCGGGCCAACTGCGCGAGCGTCATGAAGTACGGCAGCAGCCGACGGCGTTCCACGAGCGCCACGCGCGCGTGTTCCAGCACCTCGGCGCCGAACTCCCACGGCTCCCGCCGTCCCGCACGCGGACCCGCGTGTGTGCGGAACAGCGGCAGATGGGCGCCGAGTTGGAACCAGCGCAGATAGAGCTCGGGCGAGGGGTTCCCGTCGTGGCCGCCCACGTCGGGCCCCGAGTAGGGCACTCCGCACAGCCCGAGCCCCATGACGAGTGACAGCGAGGCCCGCAGCCCGGGCCAGCCGGTGGCCACGTCACCGGACCAGGTGCCGCCGTAGCGCTGCATGCCGGCCCATCCGGAGCGCGAGAACAGGAAGGGCCGCTCATCGGGCACCAGTTCGCGCAGCCCCTCGTAACCGGCCCGGGCCATGCACAGCGCGTAGACGTTGTGCGCCTCCTGGTGGTCACCGCCCCGACCCTCCAGGGCATGCCGGGCCGAGCGCGGCAGAGTGGATTCCCCGAAGGCGGTGAAGGAGGTGGGCTCGTTCATGTCGTGCCAGAAACCCGCGAACCCCGCCGTGAGCCTCTCCTGGTAGAGGCGGGCCCACCACGCACGCACACGCGCGTGCGTGAAGTCCGGGAACACCGTCTCCCCGGCCCACCCGACCCCCTCCACGATTCGCCCGGACGCGTCCCGCACGAAGACGTCCTCGGCCGTGCCGCTGTCGTACACGGCGTTGCCCGGTGCGGCCCCGACCGCCGGGTTGACGACCGACACCAGCCGGATCCCGTCCCGCCGCAGTTCCTCGGCCAGTTGGGGCAGCTTGGGGAAGCGCTCCTGGTCCACCGTGAACACCTGGTGCTCGTCGTGGTGGTCGATGTCCAGATGGACGGAGTCGAGCGGCAGACCGCGTTCCTGATAGCCGGCCACGATCCGCCGCACCTCCTGCTCGCTGCCGAAGCCCCGGCGCGCGTGATGGTGGCCGAGTGCCCATGACGGAGGCAGCGCGGGAGCACCGGTGAGCGAAGCCCAGGCGAGCAGCACGCGCGCGGGTGTGCCCACCATCACCCAGCAGCGCAGCGGGCCGCCGTCCATCCGCAACTCGGACGTCCCCGCCCGGTCGTGCCCGGAACCGGCGCCCTCCTCGCCCTCCCGCAGGGTCACGGTGCCGTCCCACGAGGTGTCGTGGAAGACGAGATGGGTGGCGGCGTCGGCCACCACCAGCTGCACGGGCATCGTGACGTACAGCGGGTCGTCGCCCGGCTCGAACGCCCGTCCGGGGTCCGTGTTCCACAACCGATACGTTCCGTCCCGCAGCCGCGGGCCCGACGCCCGTCCTCCCAGCCCGAAGAACCGCGCGTCGGCGGCCACCTCCGACCGCTGCATCCACCGCGCCGCGCCGCCCTCCACCGGTTCCCACCACCGGGGCGGCAGATCCCGGCGCAGGGTCACCCCACCGGGCGTACGCACCTCGACCGCGCCGTGCCGCGACACGACGACCGTCGCCCGCTCGGACACGACCCGCCAGCCGCCGTCCTTGTCCGGCTCCAGGACCGCGCGAGGATCAGGCTCCGGGCAACGACCCGCGAGGGCGTACGACGGCTCGGGCCCGGCCCCGTCCCAGCCCCAGAACACCACCCCGTTCACCGTGACCGTGATCCGCAGCTCGGAGCGGCTGAACCGTACGACGCCCCCGCCGGGCCCCGGCTCGACGCTCTGCACGGGGCCCGGCACCCGCGCGCGCTCGGCCCCCCGTGCCGGCAGTCCGGTGGCGTCGGTACGCCTTCTGCGCCACGCGGCCCGTACGGTACGCAACCCCTGGGGTGCCCCCGCCGAGCCAACCGCCTTCACCGAACGCACCAGGTCACGACCGTTCATGCTGCTCACCCTGCCACTCACTGCCCCACACGCGTGTGCCGTTCAACTGCCGTTCACCCGTGCCGGGACCACATCTTCACGACACGGACTATGTGGGCCGCACCCTGGCGTTGAAGTTGATCACATGGCATCGTCCCTGTCAGCCGCGTCACGCGCACACCCCTTGCCCGTGCGCGGGTGACGCACACGACGCGCACAGTCCGGGAGCCGCCCCATGTCGACCGTGAACCCCCAGCCGCTCTGGCAGCCAGATCCGCAGCGCATCGCCCGGTCCCAGGTCACCAGGTTCCAGGCATGGGCGGCCGAGCACCACGGCGCCCCGGCCGAAGGAGGCTACGCGGCCCTGCACCGATGGTCCGTGGACGAGCTGGAGAAGTTCTGGGAAGCGGCCACCCAATGGTTCCACGTACGGTTCTCGACGCCCTACGCGCGCGTACTCGGCGACCGCTCCATGCCGGGTGCCGAATGGTTCCCGGGCGCCACCCTCAACTACGCCGAGCACGCCCTGCGCGCGGCCGAGACCCGCGCGGACGAACCGGCCCTGCTGTACGTCGACGAGACCCATGAACCCCGCCCGGTGACCTGGACCGAGCTGCGCCGCCAGGTCGGCTCCCTGGCCGCCGAGCTGCGAGCCCTCGGCGTCCGGCCGGGAGACCGCGTCAGCGGCTACCTGCCGAACATCCCGGAAGCCGTCGTCGCCCTCCTCGCCACCGCCGCCGTGGGTGCCGTCTGGACGTCCTGCGCCCCCGACTTCGGCGCCCGCAGCGTCCTGGACCGCTTCCAGCAGGTCGAACCGGTGGTCCTGTTCACCGTCGACGGGTACCGCTACGGCGGCAAGGAGCACGACCGCCGGGAGACGGTGACCGAACTCCGCGGCGAACTGCCCTCCCTGCGCGCCGTCGTCCACATCCCGCTGCTGGGCACCGAGGCTCCCGAAGGCGCCCTGGAGTGGTCGGCCCTGACGAGCGCGGACACCGAGCCGGTCTTCGAGCAGGTGCCCTTCGCCCACCCTCTGTGGGTGCTCTACTCCTCCGGCACGACCGGCCTGCCCAAGGCCATCGTCCAGTCCCAGGGCGGCATCCTCGTCGAGCACCTCAAGCAGCTCGGCCTGCACTGCGACCTCGGCCCCGAGGACCGCTTCTTCTGGTACACCTCCACAGGCTGGATGATGTGGAACTTCCTCGTCTCCGGCCTCCTCACGGGCACGACCGTCGTCCTGTACGACGGCAGCCCCGGCTATCCCGACACCGGCGCCCAGTGGCGGGTCGCCGAACGCACGGGCGCCACTTTCTACGGCACCTCGGCCGCGTACGTCATGGCCTGCCGCAAGGCCGACGTGCACCCAGGACGCGACTTCGACCTCTCCACGGTGTGCTGCGTGGCCACCACCGGCTCACCGCTCCCGCCCGACGGCTTCCGCTGGCTCCACGACGAGGTCCGCGAGGACCTGTGGATCGCCTCCGTCAGCGGGGGCACGGACGTGTGCTCCTGCTTCGCGGGGGCCGTACCGACCCTGCCCGTGTACATCGGTGAGCTCCAGGCGGCCGGTCTCGGCACCGACCTGCAGTCCTGGGGCCCTGGCGGCGAATCCCTGACCGACGAGGTCGGCGAGCTCGTCGTCACCAACCCCATGCCGTCGATGCCGATCCACTTCTGGAACGACCCCGACGGCAGCCGCTACCACGACAGTTACTTCGACACCTATCCCGGCGTGTGGCGCCACGGCGACTGGATCACCGTCACCGCACGTGGCTCGGTCGTCATCCACGGCCGTTCCGACTCGACGCTCAACCGACAGGGCGTCCGGATGGGCTCGGCCGACATCTACGAGGCCGTGGAGCGACTCCCCGAGATCAAGGAATCCCTGGTCATCGGCATCGAACAGCCCGACGGCGGCTACTGGATGCCCCTCTTCGTGCATCTCGTCCCGGGAGCCGTCCTCGACCAGGCACTTCTGGACCGCATCAAACGGACCATCCGCGAACACCTCTCACCACGCCACATCCCCGACGAGGTCATCGAGGTGCCCGGCATCCCGCACACACTCACCGGGAAGCGCATCGAGGTCCCCGTGAAGCGGCTCCTCCAGGGCACGCCCCTGGACAAGGCGGTCAACCAGGGCTCCGTCGACAACCTCGACCTGCTCCACTTCTACGAGGACCTGGCTCGCAAGCGCGCCTGACGACAGCGGCTCAACCACCGTAGGTGGCCTCGGACTCCCCGAGCACGTCGGCGAGGTCCGAGGCCAGCCGCGCCGCGTCGGCCGGCTCGAGATCGGCGACCGTGACCCGCACACCCGGACCCGACGACAGCCGGAACCGGGCCCCGGCCGCGACCCACCAGCCGTACGACCGCAGCCCGTTCACCACGGCCGACTCGTCAGCGACGGGCACCCACACGTTCATCCCGCTCGCCCCGAACGCCTCTGTGCCCCGGTCTGCGAACTCCCGCAGCAGAGCGCTCCGGCGCAGCGCATAGGTCTCCTCGGCACGAGCGACCAACGCGCGCGTGCCCTCGTCGGTGAGAAGTCCGTACACCGTCTCCTGGAGCAGATGACTGACCCAGCCGGAGGTCAGCAGCAACCGCCCGTCATGTCGGGCCGACGTGATCGGATCGCACGCGGCAGCCGCCCACCGAAGGTCCGTCCCCAGGAACTTGCTCACCGTCCGCACGTGCACCCAGCGCTTCAGCCCGCCGCCCGTGAGGGTCCGCAGAGGAGCACCGGCGACAGCCGACGCGTGATCGTTCTCCACGACCAGGACCTCGGGGTGCTCCAGGAGCACGGACAGCAGCGCGTCCCGGCGCTCGACGGAGAATCGGCCTCCGTACGGATTCTGCGCGCGCGGACTGCAGACGAACGCCCGCGCACCGGCCCGCAGCGCCTCACCCAGAGCCTCAGGCCGCACTCCCTCGTCGTCCACGCCCACGGGGACCGCGCGCAGCCCCAACGCCGTGACCAGATCGAGCAGATGGTGGTACCCGGGATCCTCCATGGCGACGGCATCACCGGGCCGCAACTCCACGGTGAGCAGCCGCCCGACCAGATCGAGCGCCCCGTGCGCGAAGGTCACGTGCTCCAACGGCACCCCGTCGGGTCGCAGCCACTCCCGTACGGCGTCCTCGAGCCGGGCCAGCCGAGGCGTCGAACGGTGCGAACGAGCGCCGGGTGACAGCCGTGAAGGCGGCACAAGGCCGGGGAGCAGACCTGGGTCGGGGTGACCGCCCGCCAAGTCCCGCAGTCCGTCCGGCACTTTGGGCGGCCGCCGTGACGCCACCGCCGGGGCCGGTGCGACCACGGTCCCGCCGCGTCCCCGAGTGACCACGATCCCGCGCTGCCGCAGCTCCTTGTACGCCGTGGCGACCGTCCCCGGACTCACTGCCAGATCGTCGGCCAGGCGCCGCACCGAGGGCAGCGCGGCCCCAGGAGCCAAGGATCCGTCCGCCACGGCTCGCTCCACGGACGCGGCAATTCCCTTGGCCGTCGTACCAATGATCGCATATTGTGTTGCCACGTTGCACAGTATGTATCAGTACATAAATGAAAAGCAAGAAGACAGGGGGAGCAGTGCATCCGATACGGCGCGCGGCAGCATGGTCGAGAAGCGTTCCAGGGGGACGCGACGGACGCGGAATGCTCGTCATCGCCCTCGTCGATCGCATCGGCAGCGGACTGTGGGCCTCCGTCTCCGTCCTCTACTTCACCTACGTGTCCGAGCTCTCCGTCGCCCAGGTCGGCACACTCGCCGCGGCCGCCGGCGTCGTCGGCATCGCCGGTGCGCCGCTCGGCGGCAGGATCGCCGACCGGTTCCCGCTCACCCGAGTCCTTCTCGTCGTCCAACTCCTGCGAGCCGTCGCCTCCGGTGTCCTGCTCATCTCGCACGACTACACCCTGCTCGTCGCCTCCTCGGCCGTGGCCGGCCTCGGAGACAGAGCCGCGAGCGTTCTCACCAAGCTCTACGCCACCCGAGTGGCCGGGCCGGACCGCATCCGCTACCAGGCATTCCACCGCACCATCGCCAACGTGGGCTGGGCGATCGGCGGCCTCGCCGCCGCAGCGGCCCTGACCGTCGACACGACCACCGCCTACCAGTGGCTCCTCGCCGGCGACGCACTGTCCTTCGTTGCCTCCGCCCTCCTCACCCTGCGCTGCGGCGAGCCACACGCCCCCTCCCGCACCGTCACCACCTCGAAGCACGCGGTGCCCAGGACCAGACCGGCCAACCCCTGGCGCGACCGCACCTACCTCGCGTACGTCAGCACCGAAGCCGTTCTCTTCCTGGACGACGCCATGTTCAAAGTCGGCCTGCCCCTGTGGATCGCACACGCGAGCAACGCCCCGCACGGCCTGGCACCGCTCCTCATGGTTCTCAACAACGTCATGGTCGTAGCCCTGCAGATCCCGCTCGCCCGATTCGGCACCACCACAGCGGCCGCCCGGAACCTGCTCATCCCGCTCTCCGTCGCCTTCGCCCTGGGCGGCGTCTCCATGGCACTGGCGGCAACCGGCGGAGCCGTCACCGCCACATTGCTCCTGACCGCCGCAGCGGCCGCCTTCACCACGGCCGAGATGCTCCACGCCACCGTCTCCTGGGAACTCTCCGTGGCCCTGGCCCCGGACACCGCGCAGGGCGCCTATCTCGGGGTCCACGGCCTGGCCCAGTCCGTGCAGCGCAGCTTCGGACCACTCGCGGTCACCGCGGCCATCGCCAACGGCCCGGCAGGATGGCTCGTCTTCGGCACCCTTATCGCTCTGACCTGCGCAGTCCAGCACCGCCTGGTCCGAGGACGCCTCAGCCGGACCCCGATGTCAGTGGCGCCGGTTACTGTGAGTGAGCATTGATCGACTGCGTTCAGGGGGAAACATGGCGCACACCGACCACCAGACGATGCGACGCGTCCTGCGCCGCGAAATCGCCGGCACCATCGGCCTGCTCACCGACGAACACGACTTCCGCGCCATGCGGCGCTACCGCAGCTTCACCTTCGCCGACCACGCGACCTACCTGAAACAGGTCGAAGACCTCCTCAGGACCCGCGCCTCACAGGGCGGCCACACGACCGTGGCCCTCTTCGACCCCCAGGAGTACGCCGAGTTCTGCGAGGAGGCGGGCCTCAACCCCGACATCCCGTCGAGTCGCACACGCTTCACGGCGGAACTCGCCACCACCGGACCGGCGCTCCCGTACGAGGGCCAGCCCCTGACCGACCTGGTACCGGCCCTCGTGGACGAGGCCGTCCGCCAGGCCACCTGGGAGTACGCGACGACACTCCTTGCCCGCCTCGGTGCCTGCGCCTCCTGCGGGGAGGACATCGGCCGTGCGGCCTTCGCCCGGGCCTCGCACCTGCTCGTCCGGATCCTCGACACGGCCCAGCCCGGCACCCACCATCTAGTGTGCAGCGTCACCAGCACTCCCGAGACCCTCGTCGCGGTCCTCCACTCCGACGAGGACACCCAAGGAGCAGTACAACTCGACGAGACCGAGGCCCTCGAGTTCACCACCGTCCTCGCACTCGGCATGGCCACCGAGAGCCCCGGCGGACTCGTCATGCGCACCTCTGCCCAGGGAACGACCGACCGCATCTACGGCTGGCGCCTGCGCGGTGACGGCCTCGAACCCCTCACAGCCGGAGAAGTCTTCGACGCCTACTGCACCGACATCGACTCCGGCGACCTGATCTCCCCGGAATCGGGCGTCGACTACTGCGTGCCACCCGACCTCGGACCGGAGGGACAGACGACGCGCCACAGTCACTGAACACGTGGAGGGCGCCCCACCCACAAGGTGAGGCGCCCTCCAGGAACAGCGGATCAATCGGTGCCGTCCGGCTACTCGCCGGACAGCACCGCCTGAGCCGCGTCGCGTGCCTCCTCGGCGCTGTCGGCCGCCCGGGCGGCCGCGGCCGCCCGCTCGCACTGCGCCAGGGTGTACTTCGCCAGGGTCGCCCGGACATAAGGAATGGAAGCGGAACCCATGGAAAGAGAGGTGACCCCGAGACCGGTCAATACGCAGGCGAGCAGGGGGTCGGAAGCGGCCTCGCCGCAGACACCACAGCTCTTGCCCTCGGCCTTCGCCGCCTCGGCGGACATCGCGACGAGGTCGAGCAGCGCCGGCTGCCACGGATCCTGAAGCCGGGACACCGCACCCACCTGACGGTCGGCGGCGAAGGTGTACTGAGCAAGGTCATTGGTCCCCAGCGACAGGAACTCGACCTCTTGCAGAATCGACCGTGCCCGCAGCGCGGCCGAGGGGATCTCCACCATCGCGCCGAACTTCGCTCGCAGCCCCGCCGCACGACATGCGTCGGCGAACGCCTTGGCATCGGCACGGTCCGCCACCATCGGGGCCATGACCTCGAGGTAGACCGGCAGCCCCTCGACGGCCTTGGAGAGCGCCGTCAGCTGTGTGCGCAGCACCTCCGGGTGGTCCAGCAGCGTCCGCAGTCCGCGCACACCGAGAGCCGGGTTCGGCTCGTCTGACGGCGTCAGGAACTCCAGCGGTTTGTCCGCACCCGCGTCCAGCACACGAACGACGACACGCCCCTCCGGGAACGCCTCCAGCACCTGCCGGTAGGCGTCGACCTGCTTCTCCTCGGTCGGCGCGTTCTTGCTGTCGTCGAGGAAGAGGAACTCGGTACGGAAGAGACCGACGCCTTCGGCCCCGGCCTCGACCGCGGCAGGCACGTCCGCGGGACCGCCGACGTTGGCAAGCAGCGGCACCTTGTGGCCGTCGGCGGTGGCACCCGGACCGGTCGACGCGGCGAGCGCGGCCTTCCGCTTGGCGGCCGCGGCCTCCAACTCGGCCCGCTTCTCGTCGCTCGGGTTGACGAAGATGTCGCCGGTGCTGCCGTCGACAGCGATCACCGTGCCCTCGGTGAGCTCACCGGCACCGGGCAGCGCCACGACGGCCGGCACACCGAGCGCGCGCGCAAGAATCGCACTGTGGCTCGTCGGACCGCCCTCCTCGGTCACGAAGCCCAGCACCAGTGTCGGATCCAGCAGAGCGGTGTCGGCGGGCGCCAGATCACGCGCCACCAGAACATACGGCTCGTCACTGTCCGGAACACCCGGCATGGGCACGCCCAACAGACGGGCGACAATACGATTCCGCACGTCGTCGAGGTCGGCGACGCGTCCCGCGAGGTACTCCCCGGCGCCGGCCAGCAGCTCGCGGTACGCCGCGAACGCGTCATACACGGCACGCTCAGCCGTGCTGCCGACGGCGATACGTCGGTCCACGTCGGTCATCAGCTCGGGATCCTGCGCCATCATGGCCTGTGCCTCGAGCACCGCCTGGGCCTCACCGCCCGCGAGATTGCCGCGCGCCATAAGGTCGGCGGCGACGGCCTCCACAGCCTTGCGAGCGCGCCCCTGTTCACGCTCCGCGTCCTCTGCCGGAATCTGCTTGGCAGGCGGCTCCAGCACCGCCGTTCCCATGTGCCGAACCTCGCCGATCGCCACACCGTGGCTCACGCCGACGCCTCGCAGCGTTGTCTCCATCTCACCCGTCTCCGATAGTGCGGCGGGTCCCGCCGCCGCGGTGGTTGTCATCCCGCCAGTGCCGTGCATGACGGCACACTGACGTCACGTCCAGAGGAAGAGGCTGTCGCCGGACTTCACGTCGCCGTCGTCACGGAGTTCGGAGAGAGCCTCGGCCGTGGCCTCCAGTGCGACGACCGGGCACACCGCGGACTTGCCGGCGGCCTCGACGGCGGCCGGGTCCCAGCGCACGACAGACTGCCCGCGTGTGACGGTGTCGCCCTTGTTCACCAGCAGCTCGAACCCTTCGCCGTTCAACTGCACGGTGTCGATGCCGAGGTGGACGAGCACGCCGTGCCCTTCTTCGTCCACGACGACGAACGCGTGCGGGTGCAGAGAGACGATCACTCCGTCCACGGGCGCGACGGCCTCGGACGGTTCACGCACAGGATCGATCGCGGTACCCGGGCCGACCATGGCTCCGGAGAAGACCGGATCCGGCACGGCGGCCAATCCGATGGCGCGTCCTGCAAGAGGGGACGTCACGGTGGTCATGGGAAGCCTCCCAGGGGTGGAGCTGCGTGTATGTGCCGTCACTGCCTGGCTCGGACGGCGCTTTCGAGCAGCGTATGTCAGATGAAGTACGGGTTCCGCATGGAAGATACCGCTAAGTGGTCTAGACCACCAGCCCCATGGATTTGCACCCTCTTCGCGGCCCCGTGTACAGTCGTACTCCTGCTTGAGGCCGAGCGACGCGATCAAGTGTCCTGGCCTGGCAGCATCCAACTTGTCAGATCCTAACTCGGGATCATCTTCTGCATGCTTGCAGAACGGTGGTCAGAGGGTCGGAAAAACACTGATAGAGTTTGGAACAACGAAGGGAAGAGCCCGGAGGAAAGCCCGAGAGGGTGAGTACAAAGGAAGCGTCCGTTCCTTGAGAACTCAACAGCGTGCCAAAAATCAACGCCAGATATGTTGATACCCCGTCCCCGGCCTTCATGGTCGTGGATGAGGTTCCTTTGAAAAAATACACAGCGAGGACGCTGTGAACGACCGCCTTATTCCGGTGGTTGTTCCGCTCTCGTGATGTGTGCACCCGATTACGGGTAAACATTCACGGAGAGTTTGATCCTGGCTCAGGACGAACGCTGGCGGCGTGCTTAACACATGCAAGTCGAACGATGAACCACTTCGGTG